>NZ_JAXCLC010000042.1:0-78881 GCF_034043715.1 Kitasatospora purpeofusca
CGTCGGTTCTCCCGAGTTCGGCCAGCGCGCTCAGCGTATCCGCGTCCCAGTCGGATTTTTGGGGCACGGGTGCGATCAGACCGACCTCCTCCAGCGTCACGACCCGCCCGCCGAGCGCGCGGCCCAACGCCTCGGCCAGGAATACACCAACGTTCCCGGCCGGCTGACCGCCGTTCTTCCAGTGCGTGATGCTCGACTTGTTGGTCTCCAAGAGCTCGTCATGCTCGGCCGCCACTCGCCTGACCAGGCGCGCGATCGCATCGCCGGAAAGCTTCGTCTCGTCGATGACCTTCCGCAGTCGCTCGTTCGGTTCCCTCGTCGGCGCCAAAGCGCACCTCCCTGACGGGCCGTTAAACCGGTTAAACCGCTCAGCGTGCCCAACACCGTACTCCGAGTAGCGATTGGACGGTTCACTCATTGCATGCCGCTCCCCGGGTGGGACCGCCCTCGGATCCTGAACCCCTGCGGAGCGGCGGCCTGCGGCGGCTCCAGCCATGCATCCGGCATCGGGGGCGCCCTGCCGACTCGCGCCCCCGGAGACGCCAATGACGACTGCCGACCGCACACCCCACCCGTGGAGCCTCGCCGACTCCTCCACAACAGATGCCCTCGCCCCCGACCGGGAACGCGCCCGCCGACGCGCCCTGCGTCACCCCGCCGTCGGCCGCCGCCGCGAGCGACGGCCGGAGTCCGCGGCATGAGCGCCGGGAACTCCCCGGACTTCAAGCTGCTCGAGGACCGCCACCGGGGCCTGTCCATCCGCACGTTCAAGATCGCGCAGGACGGCACCCGGTACGACGACTCCGGCGTCATCACCGTGGAGTCGGAGCCCGACGCCTACGCCTACCACCCCTCGGCCACCTGGCCTGCCTGTCGCTGCCCGCAGCACCGAGGCGGCTGACCCGCTGTCCCTACGGCACCACCCATCCCACGAGTGAGAGGAAAAACCTCCCATGTCCCTCGAACAGCTCTCAGGAAAGACCGTGCTGGTCACCGGCGCCGGCGGCCTCATCGGCAGCCGCATTACGTCCCAGCTCCGCCGGCTCGGTGCCCGCCCCGTGTCGGTGTGCAAGCTCGACGCCTACCCGCACGAGGTGTACCGCGAGCGGTTCGGCGTCGACACCGCCGACCCGGACTTCATCGTCGGCGACATCGCCGAGCCGGACCTGATGCGTAAGGTGATCTCCGGCTGCGACTACGTCATCCACGCCGCCGCCCTGGCCGACGTGGCGGCCTGCACGCGTCGGCCGCTGGACGCCATCGACACCAACATCACCGGCACCCAACGTGTCCTGGACGCCGTCGCCGCCTCGAACCGGGTGCGCAGGATGGTGTTCGTCTCCTCCGCCAGCGTCTACGGCAACGGCAGCCCGAAGTTCGCGGAGGACGCGGCGGTCCAGCCGATGTCGGTGTACGGGAACAGCAAGGCGTGGGGCGAGTACCAGACCGCCGCCGTGCTCGGCGGCGCCGGGGTCTCGTACGCCGTCGTGCGGTACTTCTCGGTCTACGGCGAGCCCCAGGTCGTCAAGGAGCGCAGCCACTCCTGGGTGGTCGCCTGGTTCGCCATGCGGGCCACGCTCGGCATGCCGCTGCACCTCAACGGCGGCGGCCACCAGATCCGCGACATGGTCCACGTGGACGACATCGCCACCGGTACGCTGTGGGCGCTGGTCGCGCCCGATGCGCACAACGAGACCGTCAACATCGGCACCAGTACTGGCACTTCGATCCGGCAGGTCGCGGAGCTCGTTCGCAGCCACTACCCGGACGTCCCGTTGATCGAGACACCCATGCCGCCCGGCGACCCCGAGGGCGGATACGCCTCCGTCGAGCGGATGGAGACGCTGTTGGGGTGGCGGCCGGGCGTCACGATGGCGGAAGGCGTCGCCCGCTACGTGGCCTGGCTGAAGGCGACCCCGGAGGCTGTCCCCGGCTGGATGCGCCAGGCCGCAGCGGCCTAAATGATCGGCGGACGCCCCAGCTTGGTCATGCTCCACACCGTGCGCCAGCGCATCGGCTTGCGCCGACCGCACGGTGTGCGCCAGCCCTCGGCGAAGCCCGCGAACCACGCCTTCAGCCCGGCCGAATCCCGCGTCCGAGCAACGGTGAGCGCCATCCACACACTGAGGTAGACCGGCACGAGCAGGGTCGGGAGGTGTCGGCGCGCCAGGTACACCCGGTTGCGCGCGTTCACCCGGTAGAAGAAGGAGTGCCGAGTCGGGCTGGTGCGCGGGTGCTGGAGCAGCAGCTCGGGGACGTAGAGCACCCGCCACTCGGCATCCAAGGCACGCCAGGCCATGTCGGTCTCCTCGTGCGCGAAGAAGAAGGCGTCCGGCCAGCCACCGACCTGCTCCAGCATCTTCGAGGACAGCGCGTGGCCGCCGCCGAGGAAGCCGGTCACCTCACCGCCACGCATCGGATCACCAGCCCGCAGCCGGGGTACATGGCGCCGCTGGGTGACACCGGTCTCGTCCGCGATCCGGAACCCGACGATCCCGAGCCCGGGGTCGGCCTCGTACAGGTCGGCGATCCGGGCGAGGACGTCATCCGCGACCAGCAAGCCGTCGTCGTCCAGGTCGATCACCACGTCCACGTCCCGCAGGTGCTCCAGGGCGACGTTCCGCCCGCCGGTCACACCGAGGTTGTCCGCGAGCTCCACGCCCTCCACCCCGGCGGGCAGTTCCGGCAGCACGCACCCGTTGCCGACCACCACGACCTTCGCGGCCTTGACCGTCTGCATCCCCACCGACGCCAGTAGCTCGGCCAGTTCCTTCGGCCGCGTGCCCATGGTCAGGACCGCCACGCCCAGCTTGACGCCCACCGAACCTCTTCCCTTCGAGGAACCAGAGATGACCTCACGAACATCGAAGCCGGGTGCCACATCACTCCGCGATCTCGCCGAAAACCGGATCCTTCCCGCCCATCAGGTCATGGATCGGGACACACTCGCCTGGATCGACAGGAACCGTCCCGAAGCCCCAGTCGCGCCGCCCACCCTGCCACATCCGCCACTCATGCTGGTACCGGCCGACACCTGGTTCGCGCAGCCCCGGCTTGTGGACTCCATCCACGGCATCCGGCACAGCGCGCGCGTCTCCCTGCTCGCCGGTCTGCTCGCCCAGGAGTACGGACTCGACCCCGATCACACCGCGGCCCTGTGCACCGCCGCAGCAGTCCACGACTGCCGGCGGCGCGACGACCGCGACGATCCCGGACACGGCCGACGGGCAGCGCTCTGGTTCACCCGAAACCAGCAAGCCGTGACCACCATGCTCGGCCGAGAACTCCCCCCCCCCGGCCTCTCCCAGCAGGCAGCCATCGCCATCGGCCTCCACGACGTCCCGTACCCGGACTTCACCTCGCAGCAGGACCTCGCTTACCAGCGGGCGCCACACCTGATCGACCTGCTCAAGGCGGCCGACTGCCTGGACCGCTACCGGCTTCCCCTCACCCGCTGGTGGCCCGACCCGTCCCACCTGCGCATCGCCATCCCCGCATGGCTCCACCCCGTCGCCTTCCACCTCGTCGTCCGAAGCGAACAGGCCCGGCTCAACGGCGCCACCAACCACGGGGCACTCATCCACGCCAGCCGGTTCCTCAACCCCCGGCAGTAGGAGGCCGTTCATGCAGCACGAGTGGGACAACGCCCACACCGACCACACAGGCAGCGCCACCCGACCGGGGCCGTCCGGCCTCGCCGAGACCAAAGCCGACTGGCGCCGACACCTCGTACACGAGACGCCCAACGGCTGGCTGCTGAGCGGCAACGCCATGACCCAGGCGCTGACCTCCGGGCGCCCTGTCCACCTGATGCACACCATCGTCGCCCTGGACGCGATCCGCGCCAGCGGGCAGCTGTACGCCTCCACCGGCTGCCTGGCAGCCGCGCTCTACTGCGCACCCCTCGCCGCCGAGCCCGCCGGCCTACGTCCCCACAACCTGGGCAGCTACCTGCTTGAGACCAAGAAGCACACCCGCACCCTGGTCTTCGAGATCACCCCTGACGCTCCCGTGCCGCCCAAGGGCATCGACTACCTCCGGCTGGGCGCTGTCCACCTGCGCACCTACCTCACCCACCGCAACTTCCTCACCGAGGCCGAGGACGCCCAGCTCCGCCGAGCGGCGCTGGGCCGGGTCCGTGCAGCGGCGCCCTTCCTCGACACCCTCCTTGCCAACGCCACGGGGCACCCGACACCAGACGCGGAATTCATCGACCGGCTCGCCGCCACCGTGCCGACCTTCCCGTTCCTCGGCTACCTCTACTTCGAGGTGGTGTCCGAATACCTGATGCTCAACTCCAAAACCCCCGAGACGAAGGCATACGCCCAGGTCGCCGAGATGAACAACCGCCTCTACAAGAGGCTGGCATTCGCCGCCGTCCGGAACATGGACAAGCTCTTCGACCTGTCCCGCTTCAACCCGGGACACGATCGCCTCCTCCGGCTCATCGGACAGATCGAGGCCGGACTGACAGCCGGGGCAGCCTGCTACATCAGGCGGCGCGTGTCACACCTGTTCGCCACCGTGGCACTCGCACCCGGCCAGGACGCGACATCCGTCACCTTCGGAGCCGCGGACTTCGACATCCTCGGCGCGACCGCACCGCACCTGCTCGGGCAGCTCGTCTTCCGCGAGATGCGCGTCATCGACCGCTACCCGCAGCTGTACCTCGCATTCGAACAATCCAAGGCGCTTGAGGCGTGGGACTACTGGAACACCGAGGGCATCCCGATGCCGTTCAACGGCACGATCCCGAAAGGCGAGATCGGAATCAATCCGGCCTATCCTCGATCCCGGTGCATCGTATGGACTGCGGAGACCTGCGAGCGCGGCCTGCTGCACCCAACAGACCAGCTGGACGTGACCTTCCTCCCTCGCCTCGCCGAACTGGGCATGACCGCCATGCGGAGAGACGAGACAGGAAAGGCCGCAGGGCACCTTCGTTAGGTCATGTCACCCTCGCCCGGCGCGGAAGCAGATGAGGAGACGCAGCCGCCCGCCACCCTCTGCGCTCAGGCGGGTGAACCGTGCGGCGCGGGCCTGCCCCTGCGCGCGCGACACCACCTTCACCCCATGGGCCACCGCCCCGACCGCCTAGATCGAGGTCCGCGACACCGTCCGCTCCCCCACCACCCGGGGCCGGCGGCAGCCGGTGCACAGCTCAGCCGCCCCGCCAACAGGACGGCCGCACAGGCCGTCCCGCCCTGCGCACTCATGACGCCTCGGGCGCGGCACCGTCACCGGCTTCACTGCGGTGCCACGGCCCAACGGAACGGGCGGCACCTTCGTCAACCGCCCGCCGAGGATCGCCGCAACGCTGTGGGTCACCTTCCCCGGCAGCGGCGCGGCCAGGATGCCCATCAGCGCGTCCGCCGACCATCCGCCCGCCAACAGGCCCTCCACCCGCGCGGCCTGGTCCGCCAGCGGCTTGCCGGCCAGAGCCAACGCCGGCTCCTGGCAGCCGAGTTCGAGCAGAAGGCCCATCCCCTCCGTCATCCGGGGCACTGTCGTCACCGGAAGGACGGAAGGTTCCTTCCGCCTCACCGTCCTTACCCTCAAGGAGGGGCTTCCCGCCTTCCCGGGGCCGGACGGCCCGGCGGCCGGTGTCACGGGAACCGGTGGCAATGCGTGAACCGCCTTGTCCGCCAAGGGCACTTCATGCACGGAGACCACCGTCCTGACCCGACCCGTCACGGGGTCGCGCACGGTCCGCCGCACGTAGTGCCCGGCCGTCTCCAGCTCCCGCAACGCCCGGGCGACCGTCGCTCGCCCCTCGACGCTCTTCGCGGCCAGCGTCCGAACATCCTCCCGAGCGCCGTTCGGCAGACTGAGGAGGTAGCCGAGCAACCCGCGCGCCGCCCAACTGAGCGAGTGCTTCCGCACGACATGCCCGTTGTCGAGGATCGTGTACCCGGGCGCGTGCTTGGGGATACGATTGATCTGCATCTTGGAGGGCCTACTTCTCCTGGTGCCGTTCCCCGGGGTGTTGGCGCACCGCCGGGGCTTTCCTTTGCTGAACGCAATGATCACGCTAATCCAGCGAACAGCCCCGGAAACCTCATCCCCATCACCCGATCGGGCGGCGCACGCGCACCCACCCCGGCGCACTCGAATGCCGAACAGCGCCCCCATGTGATGAACCGTCCAATGCCGGACAGCGCCGCCGCCCATCACCGGGCGCGAAGGTCGGGCTCATCCCTTCGGCACCCCCACGACGGCGCGCCCCGGACGCCGTTGCGTCCGGGGCGCGCCGTTCCGCGAATGCGGGTCTCAGCCCTTCGGGCCGGCCGACTGCACCACGTCGAAGGACCAGAGCGTGGAGCCGCTGGCGGCGGGCCGCTGCGGGGCCTCGCCGTCCTTGGCCGCCGGGCGGTGCGCGGCCTGCATCGGGCCGGCGAGCCAGGCCTGGAAGGACTCCTCGTCCCGCCAGCGGGTGTACACCAGGTACTGGTCGGTGCCCTCGACCGGGCGGAGCAGCTCGAAGTACTCGAAGCCGTCCGAGTTCTCCACCGCGCCGGCCCGGGCACCGAAGCGCTGCTCCAGCACCTCCCGCTGCTCGGCCGGAACGGTCAGCACATTGATCTTGACGACGGACACGCCGTACCTCCTCAGGGTTGTTCCGGGAGGCAGTCTGCTACACCTCACACGATCCACGGCGGGGCGACCCGGTCACCGGTGTCCAGGTTGACGGCCATGGAGGGCGCCGGGGAGGCGACGACGGCGGTGAAGCCGTCCACGGAACGCATCAGCCGGGGGAGGTCGGCGGGCAGGACGAGGGTGTCCCCGGCGCCGAGGGTGAACTCCTCGCCGTCCAGGTCGACGACGGCGGTGCCGGTGAGGAAGGTCCACACCTGCTCGGTGTCCATGGCGTGGCGCGGGCCCGAGCGGGCCGGCCGCATCTCCACCCGCCAGAGCGCGAGCCCGGTGCCGCCCTGGGCGGGCGAGGCGAAGGTGGTCATCACGGCGTTGGGGGTCTCGGTGCGGCGGGCGTCGGTGCTGCGGATGACGGACAAGAGCGGGTGTCTCCTCTATGATGGACAATCAGGTTGTCTATATGGTCAATGAGGTTGTCGATCATGTCAAGGGATTCCGGGGAAGGCGTGACGCCGGGCTACGAACTGCCGCTCCGGCTGCTGTTCGCGTTCCGGACGGTCATCGACGAACTGCACGAGCGGATCGCCCGCGAGGGACATCCCGACCTCCGCCCCACGCACGGCTTCGTGTTCCAGGCGATCGGGCCGCACGGCACCACCGCCGTCGAGCTCGGGAAGCGGCTCGGGGTGTCCAAGCAGGCCGCCGGGAAGACCGTCGAGCAGCTGGAACGGCTCGGCTACGTCGAGCGCGGCAGCGACCCGGCGGACGCCCGCCGCAAGGTGGTCCGGCTGACGGCGCGCGGGGTGGACTGCCTGGTCCGGTCGGCCCGGATCTTCGAGGAGCTGCGCGCGGAGTGGGTCGCGCAGCTGGGCGGCGAGGAGCGCCTGCGGGGGCTGGAGGACGCGCTGCGGACGCTCGCGCCCGGGGACCCGTTCCGACTGGACACCCCGAGGTGGTTCGGGGGCCCGTGACGCGGGCGTCAGAAGGAGCGGCCCTCGCCCTGGTACGGGGGCTGGTCCAGCACGGGGTCCGGCCGGTCCCGGCTGTCGGCGCACAGCGTGGAGGCCAGCCGGGTGAGCAGTTCGGCCAGGTCGTCGAACTGCTTCTCGTCCCAGTCGCCGAGGAGTTCGGCGAGCTGCGCCCGCCGGGCCGCGACCAGTTGCACGGCCGCCGCCTCGCCCGGCTCGGTGAGCCGCAGCGGCAGCCCGCCGGTGCGGGCCGCCAGCCCCCGGCCCTCGACCTCGCGCACCGCCTCCTCCACCACCGAGAAGGGCACGATCCGGCGCTCCGCCAGTTCGGCGGGCTCCACCGAGCCGTGGTGGTACATCTGGAGCAGCAGCCAGCTGGAGGCCGGTTTGAGGTCGAGACCCGCCGTGGCGGTGATCCGTTTGAACAGGTCGCGCCGCGCCTCCCTGGTCCCGAGGACGGACAGGGCCCGGCTGATCTCGTCCAGCGAGGAGCGCTCGACCGGGTTGAGGCCGATGGACTCGGAGAGGTCGGGGGCGGTCACGGTGGTGCGCAGCTTCTGCTCGCGCAGGAACAGCGAGAGGACGAAGGCGACCACCGCCACCGGCACCGCGTAGAGGAAGACCCGGGTGATCGACTCGGCGTAGGCGTGGTAGACCGCGGCCTGGGTGGCGGCGGGCAGCTGGTCGACGACGCGCGGGTCCGAGGTGACCGCCCCGGGGCCGAAGCCGGGCGGCAGCGGGACGCCGGCCAGGGCGTCACCGAGCCGGTCGTTGAGCCCGGAGGCGAAGATCGTGCCGAAGACGGAGACCCCGAAGGAGGCGCCGATGGAGCGGAAGAAGGTGGCGCCGGCGGTGGCGACACCGAGGTCCTGGTAGCCGACGGAGTTCTGCACGATCAGCACCAGCACCTGCATCACCAGGCCGAGGCCGAGGCCGAAGACCAGGAAGTAGCAGCTCATCTCGAAGGTGCTGCTGTGCTCGTCGAGCATGGAGAGCAGCAGCAGGCCGACGACGGTGACGGCGGTGCCGGCGATCGGGAAGACCCGGTAGTGGCCGGTCCTGGCGACGATCTGGCCGGAGCCGATCGAGGTGACCAGCATGCCGATCACCATCGGCAGCATGTGGATGCCGGACATCGTCGGCGAGACCTTCATGACCACCTGGAGGAAGGTGGGCAGATAGGTGAGCGCGCCGAACATCGCGAAGCCGACCACGAAGGAGATGACGGCCACCAGGCTGAAGGTCCGGGAGCGGAACAGCCGCAGCGGCAGGACGGGCTCCTCCGCGGTCCGCTCCACCTGGACGAAGGCGACCAGCAGGACGAGGCCGAGCACTCCCAAGCCGATGATCTGCCAGGAACTCCACCCCCAGGTCGTCCCGCCGAGCGAGGTCATCAGCACCAGGCAGGTGGCCACCGAGGCGATCAGCACGGTGCCGGGGTAGTCGATCCGGTGCCGGCGCCGGGCCTCCGTCCCGTGCAGCACGGCGGCGATCACCACCAGGGCGACCACACCGATCGGCAGGTTGATGTAGAACACCCAGCGCCAGCTGAGGTTGTCGACGAACAGGCCGCCGAGCAGCGGGCCGAGCACGCTGGTGACGCCGAAGACGGCGCCGAAGACGCCCTGGTACTTCCCCCGGTCCCGGGGCGGCACGAGGTCGCCGACGATGGCCTGCGAGAGCACGATCAGACCGCCGCCGCCCAGGCCCTGGACGGCGCGGAAGGCGATCAGCTCACCCATGTTCTGGGCGATGCCGCACAGCACCGAGCCCAGCAGGAAGATCACGATGGAGGCCTGGAAGAAGACCTTCCGGCCGTACATGTCGCCGAGCTTGCCCCACAGCGGGGTGGCCGCGGTCGCGGCGAGCATGTAGGCGGTGACCACCCAGGACAGGTGCTCCAGACCGCCGAGGTCGCTGACGATGGTGGGCAGCGCGGTGGAGACGATGGTCTGGTCGAGCGCGGCGAGCAGCATCGCCAGCAGCAGGGCCCCGATCGGCACCCACAGACTGCCCGCGGTGACCGGAGGCTGGGCGGGGACTCCCGCCGGCCCCGGTCCTGGCCCCCGGTCCGGGCTCCGGTCGGACGCGGCGATCGGATCCGTCATGGCGTCTCCGTATCCCTCACAGGTCGGCAGATGATCACTCCAAGCCACCATGCTGTCAGAAATGCCCCGTTCTGCTCCGTTCAGTTGAGCCGAACGTAAGCACGGCCGTCAGCCGGACCTTCACATCCGCCCACCCACCATTCATCGACGACCAACCCCCACCAACCGGCACAAGGCCCCCACACCGGGCCGGACGCCCCTGTCCCCCCTCGGGGACGTCCTGCATAATCAGGCCCGTCCATCGCCTGAACACGAGTCCGACCGACCACGCGTCCGGGACCGCGAACGACCGCGAACGACCGAGAACCGAGGAGGGCCGGCCGATGCCGGACCAGCGCTGCCCGACGTGCGGCTCCGCACGATCCACCGGGTGCGGCTGCCTCCCACCGGACCACGGCCTCGACGACACCGCCGTCCTGCCGCACCTGGAGGGGCCGCCACTGGTCCGCCCGTACGTGCCGCAGGCCGTCGGCCAGGTGGCGGACCCGGCCTTCCCCGAGCCCCTCGAAGCTCCCCCGGCACCGGGGCCGCCGCCGGGCGACCCGTTCGGCACCACCGTGCTGCCGCCGGTCACTCACCCGCCGGTCAATCCCCCGCCGCTCGCTCCCCCGCTGGGGCCGGACGCCGACGCCTACGCGACCACCGTGCTGCCGCCGGTGGGCGCCGGCGCCCCGCGCTTCCCCCCGGCCCCGCCAGGGGCCCGGCCCCGGGCGTACGACGCCGCCGACGACGGCGAGCTGGGCGTCTTCCCGGTCGCCCCGGCCGCCCCGGCGCCCACCGGCGGCCGGGCCGCCCGGCGCGCCGCCGAGCAGGAGAACGGCGGCGGGCCCGGCCGCCGCAAGGGGCTGCTGGTCGCGGCCGGCGCCGGTCTGCTGGCGCTCACCGTCGGCCTGGCCTACGCGGTCACCCCGTCCGCCGACCCGGACGACCGGGCCGCGCCCCCGCCCAGCACCACGATCGCCCCCGCCCCGGTGGCCCCGACCACCCCGGCCGCGCCGAGCCCGAGCGCGCCGCCGCCCACCAGTGACACCCCGACGCCCACGCCGAGCCGGACGAGCGCCAAGCCCTCGCCGACCCGGTCGACCGCGAGCACCCCGCCCCCGGCCGCGCCGAGCACCACGGTGGCCGCCGCCCCGCCGGCCCAGGTTCCGGCACCGACCGCTGCCCCGGCCACCCAGCCGCCGGCGCCGTCGAGCCCCGCCCCGACCCCCTCGGCGAGCCCGACGCCGACGGCCACCGTGACGCCCAGCGGCACGCCGACGCCGACCCCGACCCCCACGACCCGGGTGCTGCAGTACGGCATGCAGGGCGCCGACGTGCAGGCCATGCAGCAGAAGCTCGCCGTGGTGATGTGCTGGATGGCGCCGGACATTCCCGTGAACGGCTACTACGACGGGGACACCGAGTACTTCGTGTCGTACTTCCAGAGCATGCAGGGGGTCCGGGGCGACAAGAAGGGCGTCTACGGGCCCAACACCCGGGCCGCCCTGGAGAAGCGCACCGGCTGCTGACCCCCGGGGCGCCGCCCCGGACGGGCCGTCAGCCCGTGACCGCCTTGAAGATGCTGAACGCGGCCATCAGCACCATGATGCCCGCCGCCACCCGGATGATCATCTTCATCGGCACGTGCTTCAGCAGCTTCTGCCCGCCCAGGATCGCGATCCCCGCGACCGCGCACAGCGCCAGCCAGGCACCCAGGCCCACGGCCAGCGGGTCGGCGTACTTGGCCGCCAGGTTGGCGGTCATGATCTGCGTCAGGTCGCCGAACTCGGCGATCGCCACGACCACGAAGCTGGCCCCGGCGACCTTCCAGAAGCTGTTCGCGGACGGCTCCTTCGCGGCGTGCCCGTCCTCGTCGTCGCCCCCGCCGTGGAGCAGCAGCATCGCCGCGCCGGCCAGGAACAGCACGCCGGTGACACCCTCGACCCAGCGCTGCGGCAGCAGCGAGAGCAGTTGCCCGGCGACCAGGGCGATACCCACCTGGAGGGCGAAGGCGGCGGCGATCCCGGCGAAGACGTAGCTCGCCCGGTACTTGGCGCCGAGCATCAGGCTGGCCAGGGCGGTCTTGTCGGGCAGTTCGGCCAGGAAGACGATGCCGAAAGTGATCGCGGCGACGGTCAGGCTCATCGGGGGTGGTGTCCCTCGGTTCGGGCTGCCGGACCGCGGGCAGCTCCGTCAGGGGTCGCTCCGGCCCGACAGCGCTGGTGGGAAGACACGTGGGACGCACGGACGCGCCCACGTACACAGCACTGCGGCCGAAGGTCTCGCCGGCACCCGTCGGACGAAGATCCGCGGTGCCCCGGGCGCCGGGCCCCGAGGGGCCAGTATGTCGACGGTCCGGTGGAGGGCTACTCCCCTTCAACTCGGGCCAGCCTACCCGATCACCGCTCCGGCCGGCCCGGCGCGGACCAGTCCCCGGCCGACCAGCTCCAGCACCACCACGACCGCCGTCGACTCCACCGCCAGCAGCGCCACCAGCACGAACAGCTGCACCGCGCCCGCCTGGACCGGCGAGGCCCCGCCCAGCAGCATGCCCACGAACGCCCCCGGCAGCGTGACCAGGCCCACCGTCCGGGTCTGGTCGAGCGCCGGGACGAGCGAGGTCGCGGCGGCCGTCCGGCAGATCTCCATCCGGGCGTCCCGCTCCTCGAAGCCGAGCGCCAGCGCCGCCTCGACCTCGCCGTGCCGCTGGCGCAGCTCGTCCAGGGCGCGCCGCCCGGACAGCGAGGTGGCGGTGAGCGCGCCGCCGATCAGGATGCCGGAGACCGGGATGACCGACAGGCCCTTCGGCGGCAGCAGTCCGCTGCCGAGCAGCAGCACCAGCACCGGCAGCACCCCGGCGCCGATCGGCGCGGCCGCCCACAGCCAGGCCCGCCCCCGGTCCGGGACCATCCGCCGCCCGGCGGTCCGCACCGCGACGGTGAACATCAGCAGCACGAACAGCGCCGACCACCACAGCGAGTCGACCACCCAGGCGATCACCAGCGCGACGGCGGCGAGCTGGACCACCGCGCGCAGCCCGGCCCGCAGCACGGCGTGCCCGTGCCCGAGCCGGCCCCCTCCCGCGACCGCGACGGCCGCCAGCAGCAGCACCGCGGTGACCGCGCCCAGCGCCGGGGTCACCGGCAGCAGCTGTCCCCCGCCGGCGGCCGACAGGACACCGGGCACCGGTCAGATCCAGGTGGTGAACCACATCCGGTCCTGCCAGGACGTCATCGGGATCACCTCCGCCGTGTACAGCGGGTAGAAGAACGCGAAGCAGGCCATGACCGCCAGCACGACCAGCCCGGCGCCGGCCGCGCCGATCCGCCGCCGTCCGGGCGGGCAGCCCTCCGGTCCGAGCATCGCGCCCAGCATCTGCGCGACGGCCAGGCAGAGGAAGGGGACGAGCACCACCATGTAGAAGGAGAAGACCGTCCGCTCCTGGTACTGGAACCACGGCAGGTAGACGCCGGCCACCGCGCACAGCACCGCGCCGGAGCGCCAGTCCCGGCGGAAGGCCCACCGCCAGAGCAGGTAGACCAGGGCGAGGCAGGCCGCCCACCAGAGCAGCGGGGTGCCGAGGCCGAGGATCTGGGCCGCGCAGCCGCCGGACGCGGTGCAGCCGTGCTGACCGGCCGGTACCTGCTCCCAGTACATCGAGACCGGTCGGCCCTGGACCAGCCAGCTGAACGGGTTGGACTGGTAGGTGTGCGGGCTGCTGAGGCCGGTGTTGAAGTCGTACATCTGCGCGTGGTAGTGCCAGAGGCTGCGCAGCGGCGCGGGCACCCAGCCCATCGGGAGCTGCGGCAGCGGGACGCCGAGGAAGCTGTCCGGGGACAGGCCGGCCCGGTCGTCGGCCCAGTGCCGGTCGAAGCCGCCGCCGGTCGCGCCCTTGCCGCCGCCGGTGAACAGCCAGCCGGCCCAGCCGCCGACGTAGACGACGAACGCGGCGCCGACCGTGGCGAGGAAGGCGGGCCCGGCGTCCCGGCGGAGCATCGAGCGCCAGGGGCGGCGGGCGCCGGCCCAGCGGCGGCCGGACCGGTCCCACAGGACGGTGAGCACACCGAAGGCGGCCAGCACCATGACGCCGTTCCACTTGACGCCGGCGGCGGCGCCCAGGCAGACGCCGGCGGTGATCCGCCAGGGCCGCCACCCCAGCCGGACGGTGTCCCCGCCCCGGTCGGGGAGGACGGCGGCGAGGCGGGCCCGGGCGTGGTCGCGGTCGATCAGCAGCGCGCCGAAGGCGGCCAGGACGAAGAACATCTGCACGCCGTCGAGCAGGCCGACCCGGCTCATCACCAGTTGCAGACCGTCCACGGCCATCAGCAGGGCGGCGGTGCAGCCGACCAGGGTGGAGCCGAAGAGCCGGCGGCCGATCCGGGCCAGCATCAGCACGGTGACGGTGCCGAGCAGCGCGGTCATGAACCGCCAGCCGAAGGGGTGCAGGCCGAAACCCCACTCGCCGAGCGAGATCACCCACTTGCCGAGCGGCGGGTGGGCGATGAACTCGGGCGCCGAGGTGAGCGGGATCTGCTGCGGGACGGCGAGCACCTGCTCGTTCGCGTGCTCCGGCCAGGTGCCCTCGTAGCCCTGCCGGAGCAGGGACCAGGCGTCCTTGGGGTAGTAGGTCTCGTCGAAGACGAAGGCGTTGGGGTGGCCGAGGTCCCAGAACCGCAGCAGCCCGGCGAAGAGCGCCACCGCGATCGGCCCGAGCCAGTCCCAGCGGACCGCCGCCGGGCGCGGCAGCCCTCGCCGCTCCGGTGCCGGGTCGGCGGGCTCCGTCGCGGCCGGTGGGTGGGTGAGCGCCGCTTGGGTCATGGTCTCGGTAGCCTCGCCGCTTCGCCGTTCTCGCCGGGTTCCGGCCCCGAGGGGGTCGGGCCGGACGGTCAACAGCCACCGACACTATGTGCCGGTGGGCGCGAAACCAAGCGCGACGGGCGCCGGACAGGTGACCTGTCGGGCGCCCGTCGCGGGGCGGTCGGGCGGCGGGGTCAGGCGGCGGTCCGCAGCTCCCGGACCGGCCGGGCCGGGGTGCGGACCGGGGTGGCGGGGGCCTGCTCGTCACCGGCGGAGGGGGCCGCGTTGTCCTGGGCCGCGGTGAGGTGGGGCCGCAGGCGCAGCGCCTGGACCACGATCAGCACGGTGCAGCCGGCCATCGCCGCCAGGTAGACCGGCCAGGTGCCGGAGCCGACCAGCAGCACGCCCACGGCGGGGCCGACGGCGATCGCGATCTGCTTCACCAGGGCGTACCCGGCGTTGTAGGTGCCGAGCAGCCGGGCCGGGGCGAGGTCCGCGACGATCGGGCCCATGGTCGGGGCGAGCAGCGACTCGCCGACGCCGAACAGGGCGTAGATCGAGACGATCGCGACCGTGGCGGCCATCGCCTCGGTCCGGACCAGACCGGCCACCAGGGCCATCGCCCAGGCGCCGAGCCAGACCACGCCGGCGGCGGCCATCGCGGTGGTGCGGCGGCGGCGGGCGGTGATCCGCACCATGAACATCTGCAGCACCACGATGGTCAGCGCGTTGGCGCCGATGGCGAGGCCCAGGGTGGACGGGGCGGTGCCGACGGTGTCGGTGGCGAAGGCCGCGACGCCGGACTCGAACTGGCCGTAGCAGGTGAAGAAGATCAGCCCGGCGAGCACGCAGAGCCGGACCATGGCCTTGTCGGCGACCAGGGCGCGCAGGCCCCGCGGGGCGTCGGCGCCGTCCTGGACGAGCACGGGCGCGGCCTTCGGGATCCGGGCGCTGCCGGTCACCAGGGCGAGGCCGAGGAAGGTCACGGCCTCGATGGTGAACAGCCGGGTCAGGCTGGCCGGGTCTGCGACGTCCACGATCTGCCCGCCGACCAGCGCGCCGATGCCCATGCCCAGGTTGATCAGGGTGAACTGGAGCGCGAAGGCGTGCGAGCGGGTCGCGGCGGTGGAGCAGCGGACGATCATCGTGGCGAGCGCCGGCTGGCAGGTGGTGATACCCGCGCCGAACAGGAACGAGGAGACCAGCAGTGCCGGGGTGCCGGTGGCGTGCCCGAAGGCGAACGCGCCGGTGGCGGCCAGCGCGGCGCCGGCCAGCAGCACCGGGCGCGGGCCGTAGCGGTCGATGCCCCGGCCGGTGAACGGCAGCACGGCGAGCGCGGCCAGCGCGAAGACGGTGAACACCATCCCGGCGGCCGGCGCGCCCAGTCCGCGCACCTGGTCCACGTACACGAACATGTACGGCATCGTGAAGCCGCTGCCGAACGCGCTGAGCGCGTTCCCGATCTGGACGCGGCGCAGCGGGCCGCCCGCCCCACGCCGCTGCTGCCTCTGCTGCTTCACCGTGCCGGTCACCGTGCACACACCTTCCTGTGGACTCCGCCCGTCAGGGCTTCGTCAGGTTTCACTGGATACTCTTAAGCCCGGAAGACTTAAGAGCTAAAGTTTGACTCTAAAGTCTTAGCACCGGAAGAGTGCGGAGTCAAAGTCTTAAGGAGTGCATGCCGCGTGCGACACTGGTCCGCATGACTGCAGAGAAGCCCGCGCCGGCCACCGCCCGCGAGCTGGGCATCGCCGAGCAGGTGGCGCTCTACCAGCGGGAATTCCCCACCGTGGACCCTCAGGTCGAGACCATCGTGCAGAGCCTCTCCCGGGTCGCCCGGCGGATGACCGTCGCCTACGACCGGCAGCTCACTGTGCTGGGAATCACCGCCGCGGAGTGGGAGGTGCTCAAGGCGCTGGTGGTGTCCGGCAGCCCCTACCAGCTCGGTCCGGGCGAGCTGGCCAAGCGGCTCGGACTGACCCCGGCCGCGATGACCCACCGGATCGACCGGATGGTGGCCGAGGGCCTGGTCACCCGGGACCGGGACGAGGCCAACCGGGTCCGGGTGATCATCGAGCTGACCGACCTCGGCCGGGACAAGTGGCTGGAGTCGATGCGGATGGCCGCCGTCTTCGAGGAGGAACTGCTCCAGGACGTCGTCGGCGAGGACCGCGCGGTGCTCGCCGGGATGCTGGCCAGGATGCTGCGGCGGATCGAGGAGAGCCGGCCGGACACCCCGGCGCGCGCCGCCGACCAGGGCTGAGGCAGGCCCCCGGGCAGCCGAAAACGTCCGGCCCGCCGGGGGATGTCCCCCGGCGGGCCGGACGCTCGGTGCGACGGGTGCGAGGGTCCGTCAGGTCCTCACCCGGTCAGTACCGCGGGATCAGCAGGGGCCGTTGTCGGCCCAGACGCCCCAGGCGCCGCTGGCGCTCGGGTCGTCGCCCTTGGTCCACCACTTGTTGGTGTAGTAGTGACCCTTCCAGGAGACCTTGGTCGAGGTCGCGTAGGTGGCGGCCGCGTCCCAGCCCGGGGCGCCCGCGCAACCGGCCGGGGTGGTCGGCGGAGTGGTCGGCGGGGTCGTGGGCGGGGTGGTGGGCGGAGTGGTCGGCGGGGTCGTGGGCGGAGTGGTCGGCGGCGTGGTCGGCGGGGTCGTCACCGGCGGCGCCGGGCAGCCCGCGGCGGAGCCGTTGGTGGCCTCGACCATCTTGTCGAACAGACCGGTCTTGGTGCCCAGGTCGTACAGCGAGAAGGCGAACGAGCCGCCGAGGCCGTTGCAGTGCGCGTAGTCCAGCTTGGCCTGGATCGAGCGGGCGTCCTCACCGGACCAGAAGGTGCTGCCGTCGTAGAAGTACGTCGTCTTGGCGTCCTCGTCCCAGTACGTCTTCGCCGGGTTGTCGACGAATCCGGCCAGCTCCTTGTACATCTGGATGCCCGCGACGTTGCCCGACATGGAGGCACCCGCGGCGGGGCCGGTGGCGGGCTGGAAGAGACCGTTCTTGCCGTTGTTCTGGACGCCGGTCCAGCCCCGGTAGTAGAACGGCACACCCACGTTGATCTTGTTCGCGGGGAAGCCGCCCGGGATGCCGTACTGCTGGTCGCCGGCGGTGTACGCCTTGACGGCCGAGTCGACCGAGTACTTGCCGGTGCCGCCCGGAACCGGGGTCATCGGGTCGTTCGGACCGGCGTAGATCGGGGCCTGGTGGTTGGTCGGGCCCTTGGACTCCCAGCCACCGTGCATGTCGTACGTCATGATGTCGAGGAACGACAGGTACTGACCGATCTTGTCGGTCTCGACGTTCTTGATCTTGTCCTGACCGGCGCCCACCGCGGCCGCGGTGTAGTAGCTCTTGCCGTCGGTCCTGCCCTGCGCGTCGAGCTGCTCGCGCAGCTCCTTCAGCAGCAGGGTGAAGTTCTGCTTGTCGTTCGGGCTCGACAGGTTGCCGGTGTGGCCGCCGCCGCCCGGGTACTCCCAGTCGATGTCGATGCCGTCGAAGATGCCGGCCGCCGAGCCCGGGCCGCCGTAGCCGGCCTCGACCGGCAGGTTGCCCTTGATGAACATGTCGATGCAGGACGAGACCAGCTTCTTGCGCGAGGCGTCCGAGGCGGCCGCCGCCGAGAAGTACTTGGAGTACGTCCAGCCGCCCAGCGAGATCAGGACCTTGAGCTTGGGGTTCTTCGCCTTCAGCTTCTTCAGCTGGTTGAAGTTGCCCACGATCGGCTGGCCCCAGACGTCGCCGACACCGTCGACCGAGATGTCCGGGCCGAAGCTCTTCTGGTAGTCGGCGAAGGAGTCGCCCGCGCCGTCACCGGCGTTGGGGTTGTTCTCGTCCTGGCTCGCCGCCTTGTTGGCCTCGAAACAGGTGAGGCTGCTGGGGTTGATGTTGGCGAACGAGTAGATCAGGTAGTCCAGCTTCCCGGCCACGCCGGTGTCCTGGATGGTCTTCGGGTAGTACCCGTTCGCGTAGATCGACCACTGGTCGAAGTACGCCACCTTGATGCCGCCGCTGGTGGCGGGCGCGCCGGTGGAGTTGGTGACGGCGGCGTTGGCCGTGGTGCCGCCGGTGAGCGCGAGACCCGCGCCGAGCAGCAGGGAGGCCGTGGTGCCGGCGGCGATCGCGGTCAGGCTCTTGGACCGCTTGCGACGGCCGCCCTCCTGAACCGGGGCGCCGGCCCTTTCGATGCGTGAACGGAGCATGGGTGCGTGACTCCTGGTGTGGGGGATTCCGCCGGGCCCGGGAAGCTCGCACGGGGTGGGGCCGTGCGACCAGGACATGACAGAACAGGATGGGGGAATCGAACGGAACATGCCTTGACGGACGCCGGGATATGCCGAACCGGCGCCAGCGGCGAACCGCTGACGCCGGCTCAGGGGCTCCCTGCACCTGGGCACTAAAATGGACTAGACCAACTAGCCCGTCAAGGGGTGATGTTGAGGCTTGAGCCGCCGTTAAGGTTCCCCCGGAACGGGTCCGCCCCCGCTGACCTGCGGGTCAACGGGGGCGGACCAGGTCGGACGGCCGGCCCGGAGCCGGCCGGGTCCGCTCAGTAGCGGACGGCATTGGCGACCACGGCCTTCACCGAACCCGAGAGGTCCCGGTTGCTGCGCGCCTTCACCTCGGTGCTCTTCCCGGCCTCGACGTCCGGCACGGTCACCGCGGTGGCGTCCAGCACATTGCCGCTGTCGTCGGTGAAGTTGACCTGGACCACGTACCGATTGCTGCCCTGCTGCTCGTGGTTGGTGACGGTCAGCGTCGCCTCGGCCTTGCCGTCCGTGAAGGACACCGCCCCCGCCGAGACGTCCGCCTTCGCGTCCAGGCCGCCCTTGACCCCGGCGAGCGCCGAGGAGGCCGCGGCCTGGGCGGAGGAGGCCGCGGAGGCCAGGGACGAGGAGATCCCGCCGGCCGCCGAGGCGAGCGCGGAACTCGCCGCCGAGGCGGCGGCGGAGGCCGCTCCCGCGATACCCGAGCCCACCTGCCCGGCGGCCGAGGAGACCGCGCTGCCCGCCGTGCTGTCCGAGGAGCAGCCCGCCAGCGCGGCCCCGCCGATCAGGGCGGCGCCCACGACCGCGGCCACGGCGCGGCCCGGCCGGCGGACGGCGGGGGCGCGCGGGTCCCCGGCGGTCGGCCGCGGCGGCGCGGCCGGGCGGGGGGAGGTGCCGGCGGTGGTGGCCGGGGCGGCGGTGGTGGGGGTGGTCGCGGTGGTGACGGCGGTCCGGCGGGGCGGAGCCGCGGTGCGGCGGAGCGGCTGGCGGTCCATCGGGGTCCTCGATTCTGGCCGGCGCCGGGGGCCCGGCGCGCCTCCCCGCCCACGTTCCGGGGGCCGGGAGACGCCCGCCAACAGGGCTGGTGCGTTCGGGTGAGCCCGGGCCGGCGGCGCCGGACAGGGCGGTCCGGGCGCGGTCCGGGCGGGTCCTGGTGCGGTTCTGGGGTGGCTGCGGGGCGGGTGCGGAACGGGTCCGGGGCGGGTGCGGGCGGCTCAGGAGAGTCCGGAGCCGTCCTGGGTGTCCGCCTCCACCGCCGCGCGCTCCTCCGCCAGCCGTACGGCGTGCCGGCGGCGGGCCACCACGCCGTACGCGGAGGCCGCGCTCGCCACGAAGGCCAGGGCGCCGATCCACGGCTGGTCGAAGGCGTGCCCGGTCAGGTGGTCGACCGAGTACCGGCCGGGACCGGCCAGCCCCAGCGCCAGGCCGGTCGTGCCCAGGAACGCCGGGTACTCGTAGCCGCCGGACGTCACGAAGAAGCCGGCCGGGGCGTGCACCGCGACCGCCCCGGCCATGGTGCCGGCCACCACCGCGCCGGCCGCCGGGGTGGCCAGCCCGACCAGCAGCATCGCGCCGCCGCCCGCCTCGCCGAGACCGGCGGCCAGGGCGCTCTGGCGCGCCGGATGGAAGCCCATCGCCTCCATCGCCTTGGCGGTGCCGTCCAGGCCGCCACCGCCGAACCAGCCGAACAACTTCTGGGTGCCGTGGGCGATCAGCACGCCGCCGACGGCGCCGCGCAGGGCCAGCAGCCCCAGGTCCTTACGGTTCAGAGCCATGTCGATGTCCCCTTCGGGAGCCCTCCGCCGAACGGAGGGGCGGTCCGGCTTCCATGGCACCGGAAACAGCGGCTCCACTCGACCCGGGGCGGCCGTTCGGGCGAATGACGGCGCGAGCGGGAATAACCGGCCGGGGGCGTGGCGGCCGGGCGGCGGTGATCGTCGCGGCCATGCTTGGCCCATGTTCGTCTTCAACCTGAGCAGCGCCTTCATCGCCTTCTTCGCCGTGGTCGGCCCGCCGAAGGTCCTGCTGTCCTTCGCCCGGCTGGCCACCACCCGGACCACCGGGGAGCTGCGGCGCCTCGCGGCGTGGAGCACCGTCATCTCCGCGCTGATCGGCACGGTCATGGCCCTCAGCGCGGACTTCATCACCACCCTGTTCCACATCAGCGACCAGTCGCTGCAGCTCGCCGGCGGGCTGATCTTCTTCGTCTACGCGGTCGCCCTGGTCTTCGGGGTCCACCTGGGCTGGGGCACCGACGAGGCGGACGAGCACCTGGCCGGGCCCCTGGTGGACGGCATCCGCGAACTGCTGCTGCCCTACCTGGCCAGCCCACTCGCGGTCACCGCGGTGCTGGTCGCCTCGCTCACCAAGGACGACTGGGGCTGGCACACCACCGTGGCCGGCGCGTACGTCGCCGTGGTGCTGATCAACTACGTCTGCGTCTTCCTGCTCGCCCCGCTGATGCGGCACAGCCACCGCACCTCGCTGGAGGTGCTCTCCCGGCTGCTCGGACTACTGCTGGCGGCGGTCGGCGTCGAGCTGTTCCTGAACGGGCTGGCCGGACTCGGCCTGCACCTGCCCGACGGGCACTGAGCCGCCCGCCGGTACAGGTCCCGCCCCCGGCGACGCCCGGCGGCTCAGACCGCCGCGGCCAGCCGGGCCAGCGCCTCCGCGATCCGGTCGCGCACCAGCGGGTCGGCGACCAGCCCGTCCGCGCCGACGTCCCCGCGCGCCAGCGGCAGCCGCACACAGGCCGCCTCCACCACGGCCGCCCCGGTGTACCCGAGCACCGTGCGCAGCGACTCCTCCGCGCCCAGGCCGCGCCCCGGCCCGGCGGCGTTGATCCAGGCGGCCGGCTTGTCGACGATCTCCATCCCGCCGACCGTCCAGTCCAGCAGGTTCTTGAAGCTGCCCGGCAGGGTCCCGGCGTACTCGGGCGCGCAGACCAGCAGCGCGTCGGCGGCCTCCACGGCCTCGCGCAGCGCGACGACCGGCCCGGGCAGCGGATCGGTGTCGAGGTCCGGATTGAAGTGCGGCAGCCCGGCCAGCCCGGTGTAGTAGGTGGTCGCGACGCCCTCGGTGGCCAGCGCCACGGCGGCGGCGGTGCGTAGCACCGTCTCGTTGACGGACCCGGCGCGCAGGCTGCCCGGGAGCAGCAGGATGTGACGGTCGTTCGGCATGGGCAGGAACCTATAGGTCGCAGCACCCCGTCCGCGCCCGATGTCCACCGGTCACGGCACGACCACCGGCCGCCAGGGCACCGGGCTGGAGAGGATCATCGAGCTGGCCGGCTGGCCGTAGGCGCCGAGGCGGTCGATCAGGGCCTCGAAATCGGCCATCGCGGGGACGGCGACCAGCAGGGCGCAGCAGGCACCGCCGGTCACCCGGTGCAGTTGCAGCACCTCCGGCCACCGGGCCACCTCCGGGTCGCGCAGCACGCAGCGCGGGCCGTAGCACTGGATCTGCACCAGCGCGGTGATCGGCAGGCCGGCCCGGGTGAGGTCGACGTGGGCGTGGTAGCCGGCGATCACCCCGTCGGCCTCCAGCCTCCGGACCCGTTCGGCCACGGCGGGTGCGGACAGGCTCACCCGGCGCGAGAGTTCGTTGTAGGAGAGGCGGGCATCGGCCTGCAGCTCGGCCAGCAGACGGCGGTCGACGGTGTCCACGACGGGCTCCCGAGGGTGTGGTGCGGGTGTGCTCCGGTTGGCCGGATCCCACCGCTTTGCGATCGTGAAGAGGATCAGGAAAACACCTCTTGTACGACAGGCGCGATCGAGGTTGCCGTGCCCGCCGCCCATTCAAATGCGGGACCGGACCACCGCACAATGGGGCCCCGGTGAGGACCGGGGCGACGGGACCGGATCCCGGGCCCGTCCGGTGGTCCCGCCGCCGGTGACTTCAGGAGGGATCGGTATGGGGCACGACACGGTGGAGAAGCCCAACCTGTCGTTCGGCCGGGCCGGGGAGCCGGTTCGGGGCACCCCGTACGCGCGCTACGCCCGGCTGGACGAACTGCACAGCCTGCAGCAGCCGCTCAGCGAGGCCCCGGCCGAGCTGTCGTTCATCGTCACCACCCAGGTGATGGAGCTGCTGTTCGGCCTGCTG
The DNA here is from genome assembly GCF_034043715.1 of Kitasatospora purpeofusca. GTDB lineage: Bacteria > Actinomycetota > Actinomycetes > Streptomycetales > Streptomycetaceae > Kitasatospora > Kitasatospora purpeofusca_A. The sequence goes on from NZ_JAXCLC010000042.1 coordinate 22,815, forward strand.
CGGCACGAGTGGACGCTCGCCCAGCGGGCGCTGCGCGCGGACGACCTGCCGGGCGCGCTGGCCGCGCTGCGCCGGGGCACCCACGTCCAGGACGTGCTGGCGGAGTCCTGGGACCTGCTGGCCACGATGACCCCGCAGGAGTTCAACTCCTTCCGCTCGGTGTTCGGCGAGGCCTCGGGCTTCCAGTCCTCGGCCTTCGTGCACCTGGAGTTCCTGCTCGGCAACAAGAACGCCGCGCTGCTGCGGATGTACGACGACAGCCCGGAGGCGCTCGCCGAGCTGACCGAGGTACTGCGCTCCCCCGGCCTGTACGACGACGCGCTCGCGCTGCTGGCCCGGCGCGGCCTGGAGCTGCCGGACACCGTCTCCGAGCGGCGCCACCAGAGCGACGAGGCCGTCGCCGCGGCCTGGCGGCGGGTCTACGCCGAGGACGGGTACGCCGAGCTGCGCCCGCTGGCCGAGGCGCTGCTGGACGTCGCCGAGCGGGTGACCCGCTGGCGCCACCGCCACCTGATGGCGGTCAAGCGGGCGATGGGCGCCAAGCCGGGGTCGGGCGGCTCCAGCGGCCTGAGCTGGCTGCGCCGCTCCGCCGAGCAGGACGTCTTCCCCGAGCTGTGGGAGATCCGGGACGGTATGTGACCGGCACCGGCCGGGCAGGAACCGGGGCAGAAACCGGGGGCCGGAACCGGGGGCAGGAACCGGCCGGGCCAGGCGCCCGGACGGGCGCCTGGCCACGCGCCGCGGGCACGCAGCCGCGGGCACGGAGCCGCGGGCACGAACGAGGAACGGGAAAGGGCAGGGCATGATCACGCGCGAGGAGTGCGCGGCGCTGGACGCCGCCGATCCGCTGGCGGCGTTCCGCAAGGAGTTCTCGCTGCCGCCGGGGGTGGTCTACCTGGACGGCAACTCGCTCGGCGCGCTGCCGGTCCGCACCCCCGAACGGGTGCGGGCGGTGGTCGAGGAGGAGTGGGGCCGCGAGCTGATCCGCAGCTGGAACGACGCGGGCTGGTTCGAGCAGCCGTACCGGCTGGGCCGGCGGATCGCCCCGCTGGTCGGCGCCGCGCCCGAGGAGGTGGTGGTCTGCGACACCACCTCGGTGAACCTCTTCAAGGTGCTGACGGCGGCGCTGCGGCTGCGGCCGGGCCGCTCCGCGGTGCTCGGCGACCGGGCGGCCTTCCCGACCGACCTCTACATCGCCGAGGGCGTGACCGGGCTGGTCCCCGGCGCCCGCAGCCTGCTGGTCGACCCGGCGGAGCTGGACGCGCACCTGGACGGGGACGTCGCCGCGGTCGTCCTCTCGCACGTGGACTACCGGACCGGTGAACTCCTCGACATGCCCGGGATCACCGCCCGGGTGCGGGCCGCCGGGGCGCTGATGATCTGGGACGTCTGCCACTCGGTGGGCGCGCTGCCGGTCGAACTCGGTGCGAGCGGAGCGGACTTCGCGGTCGGCTGCACCTACAAGTACCTGAACGGCGGCCCCGGTTCGCCGGCCTTCCTCTACGTCGCCGAGCGGCACCTGGCGGCCGGGCCGCCGCAGCCGCTGAGCGGCTGGTTCGGGCACGCCCGCCCGTTCGCCTTCGAGCCCGGCTACGAGCCCAAGGACGGCATCGGCCGCTTCCTCACCAGCTCGCCCTCGCTGCTCGGCCAGGCCGCGCTGGAGTCCTCGCTGGACATCTGGGAGCGGGCCGACCGGGCCGCCGTCCGGGCGAAGAGCCTGGCGCTGACCGATCTGTTCATCGCCCTGGTCGAGGACCTCGACGGGATCGAGGTGGTCACCCCGCGCGAGCACGGGCGGCGCGGCAGCCAGGTGGCGCTGCGGCACGCCGACGGCTACCCGGTGGTGCAGGCGCTGATCGCCCGCGGGGTGGTCGGGGACTTCCGCGCGCCGGACCTCATGCGCTTCGGCTTCACCCCGCTCTACCTCTCGCACACCGAGGTGTGGGACGCCGCGCGGCACCTCGCCGAGGTGCTGGCGAGCGGCGAGTGGAAGGACGAGCGCTTCTCGCGCCGCGGCGAGGTGACCTGAGCCCCTCGTGACGCGAACGGCCCCGCGAACGGCCCGCGCCCGGGTTCCGGGTGCGGGCCGTTCGCGCCAGGGCGTTCGCGTCACGGCGTTCGCGTCAGGCCGTTCGCGTCACGGCGCTCACGTCACAGCACAGTCAGCTCCTGGACCAGCCCTCCGTAGACGGCGAAGGCCGGCTTGGGGGTGTAGTCGTCACGGAGCAGGCCGAAGTGGTGGAACAGGCCCGGCCCCGCGCTGTCCGCGTCGCGCAGGCCGAAGTGGCCGTAGCCGGTGAGGTTCAGCTCCCCGGCGAGCCCGGCGACCGTCCGGACCACCTCCTCGACCACCTCGGCCTGCCGCTGCTCGGGGCGGTCCGGGCCGGTCGGCCAGCCGTTCTCGCACACCCTGATCGGCACCGCCGCCCCGATCCCGGCCCGGACCACGGTCTCCCTCCGGAAGCCGGTGAGCACCGCCGTGACCGCCGCCCCTAGCACCCCGGCGGGGACCGGCCGGAAGACGTCCGGGAAGAAGTCCAGGCCGACGTGGTCGAGCGCGCGGTGGAACCGCTCGTCGGCGAGTTCGCCGAGCGCGGACCAGAACGGCTCGGCCGGGTCCGGGCTGAAGGCCGCGTTGAACCCCACGGCGAGGTCGAGGCCGAGGGCGAGCGCCTCCTCCTTGGCCGCGACCACCCCGTCGACCAGCGCCCGCAGGACGCCCGGGGCGGAGCCGTCGAGTACCGGCGAGTCGACGTTCGGCTCCTCGCAGATCTGCAGGGTGCCGATCCGCCCGCCCTCGGTGCGGACCGTGTGCCGGACGAAGTCGGTCCAGCCGTCCGGCCGTTCGCCGGGGCCGCGGTACTGGAGCACCAGGTCGAGCCGGCGCCCCTCGCCGAGGTACCGCTCCGGCTCGGCCGGGGTGGGCGGCAGGGCCGGGCCCGGCGGGTACGAGCGGTAGGCGCGGACCAGCAGGGCCGGTGCGGCGCCCTGGAGTTCGCGCAGCGCGGCGGTGATCCGCGCCGGGTCGTCCGGGCGGACCGGGGTGATCACGCGGCTCTCGTCGCCGAGCAGGCCGCCGGGATAGACGCCGAAGGTGAAGGTCATGGCCCCACCGTAGCCGAAATTCTTGGTGTCACTGCAAGTTTGGAGCGGCACTATGATTCCCTTATGGGACTTCGCGAGGAGAAGAAGCGGCAGACCCGGGCCCTGCTCGCCGACACCGCGACCGGACTGTTCGCCGAGCACGGGTTCGAACGGGTCACGGTGGCCGAGGTGGCCCGGGCCGCCGGCGTGGCCGTCAACACGGTGTTCAACTACTTCCCCACCAAGGAGGACCTCTTCTTCGACCGGCAGGAGGAGGTGGTCTCCCGGCTGGCCCTGGTCGTGCGCGAGCGGCCGCCCGGCAGCTCCCCCGTGGACGCCGTCCGGGCCGAACTCCTGGCCGGGCTGGACGCGACCGAGCCGACGTACGGGCTGGACCCGCGGGCCGCGGCGTTCTGGCGGACGGTCGAGGACAGCCCGGCGCTCCGGGCCCGGCTGCTGGAGCTCGGCGAGCGCGCCGAGGAGGCACTGGCCGGGGCCCTCGCCGAGGAGGCCGGTACGGCGCCCGGCGATCCGCTGCCCCGACTGGTGGCGGGCGCGCTGGCCGGGGCGCACCGGGCGGCCCTGGCGGAGGTCCGCCGGGGCATGGTGGCCGGCGAGCCGGTGGACGCCGTCCGGGCGCGGGTCGTGGCCGCGGTGACGGCGGCCTTCGGTCTGCTGACGGCGGGCCTCGACGGCTGGCCGGGCCGAGCGGGGGGCTGAACTCCGCCGCCCGGCCGGCCCGGGACGCGTCCTCGAGCCCCCGCCGACGGCCCCGGGCCGCCCGGTCGGAGTGACCGGGCGGCCCGGGGTACTGCTGGGGTACTGCCGTCGGCGCTCGCGTCAGCTGTGGCGGCCCCGGCGACGGGCGGCCAGGACGGCGAGGGCGCCGAGGCCGAGCAGGCCCACGCCCGCCAGGCCGAGGACCACCGGGGCGCTGCCCGCGCCGGTGGCGGGCAGCTGGCCGCCCCCGCCGCCGTGGCCGGGCGCCGGGTGGTGACCGGTCGGACCGTGACTGCTGGGACCGTGGCTCGACGGGCCGTGGCTGGTGGGCGCCGCGCTGGAGGAGCTGGGCGAGGTGGTCGGGGTGGTCGGGACGGCGGAGCCGGTGGTCGGCGTCGGTGAGGTCGGGGTCGGGGACGTCGGCGCCGGGGAGGTGCTGGTCGGGGTGACCGGGCTGGGCGAGGTCGGCGCCGGCGAGGTGGTGGTCTCGGTCGGGGTCGGGGTCGGGGTCGGCGTCGGGGAGGTCGGCGAGGGCGACGGCGAGGTGGGCGAGGGACTCGGCGTCACCTCGCACTCCGGCAGGTCCCCGTCGAACGGGTAGCTGTGGATCTCGTAGCCGCCGCTGCCGTTCTGGACCAGGTTGCCGGCCAGGTAGACCCGGCCGTTCATGCCCGGCATGGTGATGGTCGTGGTGCCGGCCGGGTTGCCGGCCATCACGGAGCCCTGGAACTGCGCGCTGCCGAGGATCTGCGCGCCGGTGGAGGTGGGGAAGTTCCACATCAGCCGGGAGCGCATCTCGGTGGTCTGGTCGCCCGCCAGGCCGGTGCCGGTGTAGGTGTTGATCACCGGGTTGTCCGCCAGCATGTTGACCACGACGGTGGCGCCGGCCGGGATGTTGTTGAACACCAGGCCGATCTGCCCGCCGGTCGGCGAGGCCAGGTTCCCGGGGACGTTGAAGACCTGTTTCATGCTGGTCCCGTCGCCGGTGAAGGTCGCCTCACTGCTGGTGACGGCGACGGTGCCGGTGGCGGCCGCCCGGCCGACACAGGAGGAGACCTCCTCGATCTGCGTGAGCACCGACCGGTACGGGGCGGCCGCGTCGGCGTCCTTGATCGCCTGGCCGGTCGGGTCGATGGCGACCGTGCCGGTGAGCGTGCCCGCGTACCGCAGGTTGCCGAAGGCCTCGCCCTTGGAGTCGCTACCGCCGATCAGCAGGCTGTTGCCGGGCTGGACGGTGACGTTGCCGCCGACGGTCAGGAAGTCGCTGCCGTTCGGCGGGACCACCCGCGAGCCGACGCCGACCACACCCGCGTTGAAGGCGCCGCCGCCCTCGCTCTTGTTGATCTCGAAGTTCCCGAGGGTGACGATCCTGCCCTCGGCCTCGGCTGCCCGGCCGGCCACCAGGTAGTTGCCGCCGGTGAAGACGGTGAGGGAGGCGTCCCGGCCGGCGAAGTCGCCGTTGTTCGGCGGCGTCGGCCAGACGGCGGGGCAGTCCGGTCCGCTGCACGGCCCCAGCGGCGGGGCCAGCGGAGCGGCCGAACCCACCGTCAGCACCGCCGCCAGGGGCAATACGGCGACGGCGGTCGCCACCGCGACCCGGACGGTCGTCCGCCCCCTGGGGGACGGCGGACGCTCCACGGTGGTCCTGCTGCGGTCCGGCGCACCGGTTCTCTGACCCTGACCCATCGGCACATTCCTCCGCACAGAGAAAGGCAGGTGGAGCAGCACCTGCCAGATTCCAGTCGATTCCCGATCATCTCGTCCCATTGCGGAGAATCCCGATATACAGGGAATTCCCTACTAAATCGGACCATCCGTACCTTACAGACCATCAGCGGCGATCCGAAAATGCTCCGGTCGGACGAGCCGACCGTGTCCTTCCGGGCCACGCGCGGCCCCCGCTAGGTTGGAGCCATGACTTCCGCCGACAGGACCTCCGACGCGGCCCGCACGACCGACGCGATCGCCACCGTCGCCGCGAGCGCCGACGTGCTGCGCCACCCCGAGGCCGGGGAGCACCTGCTCACCGGGGTCGAGAAGGAGCGCGCGGCCCGCTTCCGGTACGAGTCGGGGCGGGTCGACTTCACCGCCGGGCACATCCTGGTCCGGCTCTGCGCGGCCCGGCTGCTCGGCGTCCCGGCGGCCTCGCTGACGCTCGCGCAGCACTGCCCCGACTGCGGCAAGGGCGACCACGGCAAGCCCTACCTGCCCGACCACGCCGGGATCTCGGTCAGCCTCTCGCACACCAAGGGCGTGGTCGCCGCCGCCGCCGGGCACCGGCCGATCGGCGTCGACGTCGAGCTCACCGACCGGGGCGGCACCCTGCTCGACGTCGCCCCCCGGGTGCTCGCCGAGGAGGAGCTGCGGCAGGTCCGGGCGCACGCCGACCCGGCGCGCGCCTTCCTGCGGCTGTGGGTCCGCAAGGAGGCGCTGATCAAGGTCGGCCGGACCACCCTGGACGGCCTCGCCGCCGTCGACCTCTCCGGGCTGCCGCTCGACCTGCCCGGCGGCCGTCCGCTGCTCGGTCGCTTCGAGGACCTGGAGCTGCTCGACTGGGCCGACGAGTCGCACGGCGCGGCCGTCGCGGCGGTCTGCGGGCTCCCGCCGCGGGTGGTGGAGCTGTCCGCGCTCTGACCCGGGGGCTGCGGCGGCTCCGACGTGGGTGGCTGCTCCGACCCGGGGCCTGCGGCGGCTCCGACCTGGGTGGAAGGCGGTCGGATAAGCGGTGTTAGCGTCCTGGACGGGGCGATGAGAACCGTCCGCCCCGGCTGCCCGCGCCGCGACCGCCGCCGGGCCGCCCCGCTGAACCGCAAGGGTGCCCGCCATGGCCAAATTCCTGCTGAGCCTGCACGTCCTCGCCTCGGTGCTGTTCATCGGCCCGGTGGCCGTGGCCGTCAGCATGTTCCCGCGCCGGGCGGGCGCCGCGCTGGCCGGCGGGCCCGAGCAGGCGGCCGACGCCGGCATGCTGCGGCAGTTGCACCGGATCACCCAGGTCTACGCGCTGCTCGGGATCGCGGTGCCGGTCCTCGGCATCGGGCTCGCCCAGGTGATGGACGTGCTCGGGCAGTCCTGGCTGATCGCCTCCATGGTGCTGACCGCCGTCGCCGCCCTCGCGCTGCTGCTGTTCGTGCTGCCCGCGCAGCAGGCCGCGGTCGACGCGCTCGCCCTGGAGCCCGGCTCGGCCGAGCACGGCAGAGCCGTCCGCGGACTGAAGCAACTGCCGATGACGGCGGGCGTGTTCAACCTGCTCTGGGCGGCCGTGGTGGTGCTGATGATCGTCCGGCCGGGATCGACCACCGGCGCCTGACCGCCCCGGCGTCGGCAGTAGTACTGCCCGGACCGCCGCGGCACCGACAGTAGTACTGTCCGGCCATGACGATCATGGCGGGGATGGGGCCCGGCACCGGGACGGGAATAGGGCCGCTGCTGCGCGGCTGGCGGGAACGGCGGCGGCTCAGCCAACTGCGGCTCGCCCTGCTGGCCGACTCCTCGGCCCGGCACATCAGCTTCGTCGAGAACGGCCGCGCCCGGCCCAGCCAGGACCTCGTGCTCCGGCTCGCCGAGCACCTCGACGTCCCGGTGCGGGAGCGCAACGCGCTGCTGCTGGCCGCCGGCTTCGCGCCGCTCTACCCGGAGAAGCGGCTGGACGATCCCTCGATGGCGGCGCTGCGCTCCGGTATGGAACGGCTGCTCGCCGCCCACGACCCCTACCCGGCGCTGGTCGTCGACGGGTCCTTCCAGGTGCTCGCGGCCAACCGGGCGCTCGGGCTGCTGCTGGCGGGGGTCGCGCCGCACCTGCTGGAGCCGCCGCTGAACGCGATGCGGATCACGCTGCACCCGGAGGGGCTCGCGCCACGGATCGTGAACCTGCGGCAGTGGCGGCGGCACCTGCTGGAGCGGATGGAGCGGCAGCTCGGGCTGGTCCGCTCGGCGCCGCTGCGGGCGCTGCTGGAGGAGGTGCGGGCCTACCCGGAGCCACCGGGCGTGGCACAGGAGGCCGAGGAGGACCTCACCGAGCTGTTCCCGTTCGCGCTCCCGCTGCGGATCGCGCACGAGGGGCGGGTGCTGTCGTTCCTGTCGACGATCGCGACCTTCAACACGCCGATGGACGTGACCGTCTCCGAACTGGCCCTGGAGGCCTTCCTCCCGGCCGACACGGAGACGGTCGTGTTCCTCCAGGCCGCCGTGGGGGCGGAGCGGTAGGACCCTTCCGGCGGGCGGGCGTGCGGTCAGGCCGGGATCCGGCGCAGGGTGGTGAACTGGAGGACGGCGAAGAGTGCGACGGTGCCGGCCTGCAGGGGGATCCAGACGTAACCGGCGGTGCTCGGCTCGAACCACAGCTCCATCGCCAGCACGCTGAGCGCCGTCCAGCCCAGGTTGATGTCGATCACCGCCCGCACCGCGGTCCGCGACGGCTGCGGACGGGTGGCCAGCAGGCCGACCGCCAGGCCGAACACCGTCAGCACGGCGCCGAGTTCGAGCAGGGTCGAGCGGCCCACCCCCAGCAGGTCGCCGAGCGGGCCGGAGAAGGCCAGGTAGGCGAGGCCGTTGCCGCCGCTGACCACGGCGTCGAGGGCGAGGAACCGGCGCAGCGCCGTCCAGGAGGCGGGGGCGGTGCGACGGGCGGTGGTGACGGTGTGGGCGGACATGGCGGATCGACCTCCGGCAGTGGGGTGGGTTCCCGGTCGGCGCTCCGCCTCCGGGGTGGGCACCACTGTGCCGGGCGGCCGGACGGCCGTCGATTACCTCCGGGGTCATCCGTCCTCCTCCGGGGTCCTGCCCCGCGCCCGGGCGGGTGTCGGCCGGATCAGAACCGCTGGGCGCGCGGCCGGAGTACCTCGGCGCCCGGCGGCCGCAGCGGCACGCCCGCGCGCTTGACCGCCCGCGCGACGATCGCCGTCTCGGCGCGGTCCACACCGAGCGGGCCCAGAGTGTCCGTGACGAACCGGTAGAGGCCCCCGTGGTCCGGGCAGAACACCGCGGCCATCAGATTGGCCGGCCCGCTGGTCGCGAACACACCGTGCACCTGCGGGTGCCGGCCCAGCGCCGCGCCGACGGCCGCGAGCCGGCCCGGCGGCACGTCCAGCCACAGGTTGGCGTCCACCGCGAGCCCCAACAGCCGCGGGTCGACGGTGACATGGGTGCGCAGCAGCCCCGCCCCGTCCAGCCGGTGCAGCCGGCGCCGGACGGTGGACTCGGGGGTGCCGGCCGCCGCCGCCAGCATCGCGTGCGACTGCCGGGCGTCCTCGCCGAGCCTGGCCAGCAGGTCGCGGTCCAGCGCGTCCAGCGGCACGCCCCCGGCGGCGGGGCGGGCGGCCGGGAGTTCGGCGAGCAGGGCCGCCTCCGCCTCCTCCAGATGGCCGGAGCGCCATTGGCCGGCGTCCGCGAAGGCGTGCAGCACGGCGTGGACGGTGGTCTCGGTGACCGCGGCGGTGGCGGGCAGTTGCCCGTACAGCAGCCGGTCGCGGGCGCCCGCTCCGGCGAGCATCACCGCGCCGACCTCCTGGCCGCCGAGCATGACGTCGACGAAGGGCACGTCCGGCCGTTCGGCCAGCGCCCCGGCGACGGCGTCACCCTTGCCCCGCAGCACCCGGATCCGCAGCAGCAGCGCGCCGACCGCCGCGTTCCCGGCATCGGGCATCCGGACCACCCGGACCAGGCCGGTCTGCTGGAGCCGGACGAGCCGGCGGGTGACCGTGCGCGGGGAGACGCCGAGCACCTCGGCGATCCTCCCGGCCCCGGCCCGGCCGTTCACCTGGAGCGCGCAGACCAGCCGGCGGTCCAGGGTGTCCAGCACGGTGTCCGGATCAGCAGCAGCGGCGTCCATGGTGTCCGATCTCCGTCGTCCGTCCGCTCCGGACGTCCTGTCCGGGCGCTCCGACGGTACTCCTTGACCACGTGACCACATGACCACGTGGCCACGAGGAACGGGAGAGGGACCATGGGCGACATCGAGGTGCGGGAATTGCGGACGCTGCTGCCGGCCGTGGAGGCGGCGGTCCGCGAGGTCGGCGCGCGGCTGGCCGAACGGCGGCCGGCCGAGCCCTGCCCGGAGCCCGGCCTGGCCGGGGCGATGGCGCGGTTCGCCGCGTTCGACGACCCGGCGGCTGCCGAACTCCGCGCACGGCTGGGCGTGTTGCGCCCGGCGGCGGGCTGGGTGGAGGACGAGCTCCACTGCGCGGTGCCGGCCGAGGGCGAGTGGTGGCTGTGCGACGCCGTCGACGGCGCGGTGCAGTTCCTGCTCGGCATGCCGCAGTGGGCGGTGACCGCGACCCTGGTGCGCGACGGCGCGGCGGTGCTGGCCGTGGTGCACGCGCCGCAGCTCGGCGCCCGCACCTACCGGGCGGTGCGCGGCGGCGGCGCCGAGCTGGACGGGCGGCCGATCGCCGCCGTGGAGCGGGAGTTGGCGGCGGCGGTGGCCGGGACCAGCCAGCCGCCGACGGTCGCCGCCGACCCGGTGGCGCTGCGCCGGGCGGGCGCCTCGCTGTCGGCGGTGGCGGGCGCGGTGCTGGCCGTCCGCAATCTGGGACCGACCTCGCTCCAGGTGGCCCAGGTCGGCTCCGGACACCTGGGCCTGTTCTGGGAGTTCGGCGCGGACGCGGCCAATCTGCTGCCCGGCGCACTGGTCGCGGCGGAGGCGGGAGCGGCGGTCACGGACACCGCCGGGGCCCCGTGGACGCCCGCCGCGGACGCCTTCCTGGCCGCGGCGCCGGGCCTCCACGGGCGGGCCCTCCCCCTGCTGAACGACGTTGACTGACAGTCAGATCCGGAGCAGCGCAGCCGCGTTGTCGTGACAGACGGCACGCAGCCAGTCCTCCCCCAGCCCGAGCCGGTCCAGCACGTCCAGCTGGTGCCCGTACCGGTAGGGGATGTTGGGGAAGTCGCTGCCGAGCAGGACCTTGTCCCCGAGGGCGCGCAGCCGGGGCAGCTCGGCGGGCGGGAAGGGGGTCTCCCGTTCGGAGAAGTCGGTGAACGCCATGGTGGTGTCCAACCGGACACCGGGGTACCGCTCGGCGAGGTCGAGGAATTCGGTGTACTCGGGCAGGCCGAGGTGGGCCACCACCAGGACCAGCCGGGGGTGCCGGGCGAGCACCGCGCCGATCGGGCCGGGGCCGGTGTGCTTGCCCGGGACGGGTCCGGAACCGCAGTGGGTGACCACCGGCGTGCCGGTCTCGGCGAGCAGTCCCCAGACCTCGTCGAGCAGTTCGTCCGCCGGGTCGTAGCCGCCGACCTGGAGGTGCGCCTTGAACACCCGGGCGCCGTCGGCGAGCGCCCGGGCCACATAGCCGGGCGCGCCGGGCTCGGGGTGGAAGGTCGCGGTGTGCAGGCAGTCGGGGGTGCGGGCGGCGAAGCCGGCGGCCCAGGCGTTCAGCCACTCGGCCATCCCCGGCTTGTGCGGGTAGAGCATCGCGGTGAACGCCCGGACGCCGAACTCCCGCAACCGGGCGACTCGTTGCTCCTCCGCCTCGCGGTAGGCGATCGGCCAGGGGCGGCCGGTCAGCGGGCCGGCGGCGTCGAAGTACGCCCACACCTTGTCGAGCACGTTCTTCGGCATGAAGTGGGTGTGGACGTCGATCAGGCCGGGCAGGCCGAGGTGCTGCCAGAAGGCGCGCACCCCGGCCGGCTCGGCGGCGGGAACGGGGGCCGGCTCGGCGGCGGGAACGGGGGCGGGAACGGGGGCGGCCACCGGGTCGGGTCCGCTCATACGGCGGGCACCGGCCGGGCGCGGTCGATGATCGCCGCGACGTCCGGGCCGGGCGGCAGGGTGCCGAACGCGGCACCGTGGTCGCCACCGAGCCGGGAGGCGCAGAACGCGTCGGCGACCGCCGGGTCCCCGTACCGGACCAGCAGCGAGCCCTGGAAGGCCAGCGCCATCGCCTCCACCAGCCGGCGGGTGCGGTACTCCAGCTGGTCGAGGTCGGTCAGCTGCTTGCGCAGCCCGGCGACGGCCGCGTCGAGCCTGCGGTCGGCGCCCGCCGCCGCGTCCAGCTCGCCGAGGAGGGCGTCGACGGTCTCCGGGTGCTTGGCCATGGCGCGCAGCGCGTCCAGGGCGGCGACGTTGCCGGAGCCCTCCCAGATCGAGACCAGCGGCGCCTCCCGGTAGAGCCTGGGCATGCCGGACTCCTCGACGTAGCCGTTGCCGCCCAGGCACTCCAGGGCCTCGGCGGCGTGCGCCGGACCGCGCTTGCAGACCCAGTACTTGGCGACGGCCAGGCCGAGCCGGCGGACCAGCGCCTCCCGCTCGTCCCCGGCGAGGGCGGCGTCGGTGGCCTGGGCGAGCCGCATCGCCACGGTGGTGGCCGCCTCGGACTCCACCACGAGGTCGGCGAGCACATTGCGCATCAGCGGCTGGTCGACCAGCGCCCGGCCGAACGCCCGGCGGTGCAGGGCGTGCTGGACGGCCCGGGTGGCCCCGAGCCGCATCCCGGAGGCGGCGCCGATCGTGCAGTCCAGCCGGGTCATGTTGACCATCTCGATGATGGTCCGCACCCCGCGCCCCTCCTCGCCGACCAGCCGGCCGTACGCCTCCTCGTACTCGACCTCGGCGGAGGCGTTGGACTTGTTGCCGAGCTTGTCCTTGAGCCGCTGGAGGCGGAGCCGGTTGCGGCTGCCGTCCGGCAGGACGCGCGGCAGCAGGAAGCAGCTGAGCCCGCCCGGCGCCTGGGCGAGGGTGAGGAAGAGGTCGGACATCGGCGCCGAGGTGAACCACTTGTGGCCGGTGAGCCGGTAGCTCCCGTCGGGCTGCGGGACGGCGGTCGTGGTGTTGGCACGGACGTCCGAGCCGCCCTGCTTCTCGGTCATCGACATGCCGGCGATCAGACCGCGCTTGCCGTGCGGCTCGCGCAGCCCGAAGTCGTACTCGGTGGCGGCGAGCAGCGGTTCGAACTCGGCGGCCAGCGCGGGGGTGGCGCGCAGCGCGGGAACGGCGGCGTAGGTCATCGAGACGGGGCAGGTGTGGCCGGCCTCGACCTGGCTCCAGACGTGGAACCTGGCGGCGCGGGCGGTGTGCGCGCCGGGCCGGTCGTCCCGCCAGGGGGCGGCGTGCAGGCCGTGGCCGACGGCGGTGCGCATCAGCTCGTGCCAGTACGGGTGGAACTCGACCTCGTCGATCCGGTGGCCGAAGCGGTCGTGGGTGCGCAGCACCGGTGGGTGCTCGTTGGCCAGCCGCCCCCACTCGGCGGCCTGCTCGGAGCCGGCCAGCCGGCCGAGGGCGTGCAGTTCGGGCTCGGCCCAGCCGGCGCCGGCCCGGTGCAGGGCGGCGAGCAGCGCGGGGTCGGCGGCGGTGTCGTGCCCGTACGGGGGCGGGGCCTGGTTGGTGACCTCATGCGTCGCTGTCATCGCGTTCTCCAAGCGCTCGGAGGGTGAAGGAGACGAGGGCGGGGACCACGGCGTCGGGGGCTCCGGGGCCGTGCGGGGGTACCGCGGCGAGCGGGGGTACCGCGGCGAGCGGGCCGGTGAGGGCCTCGGCGGTGGCGCCGACGATCGCGGCGGCGGTCAGCTGCGGGTCCTGGGGCGGCAGCCGCCCGGCGGCGAGCGCGGTGGCGATCTCGGCGGCGAGCACATCGCGGAAGGTGCGGCGGAAGACCAGGCGCTCGGCGTCCACCACGGTGTCGGCCGGTTCGACCAGCAGGGCGTGGGCGAGCCGGGGGGCGCGCAGGGCGCGGGCGGCGAAGGTCTCCACGACGGCCGCGATCCGGTCCCGGGGGGTGTCGTGCCGGGCGACGGCCTCGTGCACGGCGGCCACCTCCCGGGTGACCACCCGGCGGAAGAGCTCGACCGAGAGTTCGGCCTTGTTCGCGAAGTGCCCGTACATCGAGCCGGTGGCGATACCGGCCCGCTCGGCCACCGCGGCCATGCTGCAGCCGCCGTAGCCGCGCTCGGCGAGCAGGCCCACCGCGGCCTGGAGCACCGCCTCGCGCTGGGCGTCCAGGCGGGCTTGCACGGCGGGGGTGCGACGGTAGGCCATGGAAGTATTGAAGCACCGATTCACTGCTTCGGGGAGGCATCGGACGCGGGCCCGGGGGTCGCCGGCGGGCGGCGGGCGGCGGGCCGCGGCGCGGACCCCGGAACGGCGGAGGGCCGCCCGTCCGCCGGGCGGCCCTCGCTTCGTACGGTCCCGGGTCCCGCGACCGCGGGCGGTCCGGACTACAGCCGGACGCGGTCCTGCTTCAGCCCCTCGATGTCCAGCGGGCCGATCGGCGGCACCTGGTACTGCCCGGTCAGCGCGCGGGCCGAGGCGTCCGCGCCGAGACCGGCCCACTCCAGCACCTTCGCGGTGGCCGCCGCCGACTCGCCGGCCGGCAGCTTGGCGATGTTGGAGCCGTGGTTGCCCCCCGGCACCGTGTAGACGTAGCTGTCCTCACTGCCCCGTCCGAGACGGAACGGCTCGGCGCCCCACGGGTCGTTCTGGCCGTAGACGTAGATGATCCGCTCGGCCGAGTTCCGCACCCAGCGGTCGATGTCGCGCATCGCGGACGGGTCGAAGCGCATCGGGATGGAGCGCGGCACATAGGTGCGCGGCGCGTACAGCTCCTTGTAGTCGTAGTGCAGCAGGCCCTTGAGGGCCGAGACGTCGAAGGAGGGCGAGCCCAGCTCGGTGCCGGCCTGGTAGTAGTACGCGGTGTACCCGGCGAGCGACTGGTCGCTGTTGCCAGTGATGCCGGACTGGGTGTCGAGCCAGGCGTACAGCGCGTCGTCGGTGCCGGCGGCGCCCGGGACGTTCACGCAGTCGGCCGCCAGGCTGTACTGCCAGAACGCCCAGACCGAGTCCAGTACGGCCAGCTCGTACGCCTTGTCGGCGCTGCCGATGGTGGTGAAGGTGGAGCCGGCGGCGGCGTTGTCGGCGGCGTAGCGGGGCTCCAGCCGGTCGCGGCGAGCCAGCAGTTCACGCTGGGTGGCGGTCAGCGCGGCCCGGCACTCCGGGGTCCCGACCTCGCGGAAGAACCGGCTGTACGCGGAGTCCTCGCGCTCGTCGACGTCGTTCGGGGCGACGTAGGCGATGGTGCCGGCCACGTCGTCCGGGAAGAAGCGCCGGTGGTAGGTGGAGGACATGCCGCCCTTGGAGCCGCCGGTGGACAGCCACTCCTGGTGGTAGATCCGCTTCAGCGCGGTGATCATCCGGTGCGCGTCGGTGGCCGCCTGCTTGATGCCGGCCTTGCTCCAGTCGGCGGGCTCGGGGCGGGACGGCGTGAAGTAGCGGTACTCGATGGAGACCTGGTTGCCGTCGACCAGCCGGGCCGGCTCGGTGCGGGAGGGCGTGGTGCGCAGCGTGTAGCCGTTGGTGAAGAACACGGTCGGCCGGTCGTAGCCCCGGTGCAGCACGCTCAGCCGCTGCTGGAAGGTGCCCAGCCAGGGGCGGGCGTGGTCGATCGGCTGGGTGTAGGTGAGCAGGAAGTACCGGTGGCCGGTGGTGGTGGGCTGCTCCTCGGTGACGGTCATGCCGGGGATCCCGGCCAGCCGGTCCTTGATGTCGGCCGACGGGTCGTCGGCCGCCGAGGACGCCGCGGCCGTACCGGTCGCCGCAGCGGTGCCATTCGCCCCGGCCGCGGCAGTCGTCCCGGCTGTGCCAACCGTCCCGGTGGGCCCGGCGAGTGCCGTCGGGGCCAGGCCGAGGCCGAGCAGCGGTATCAGCAGAACGGCGCCCAGCAGCCTTCTGATCGTGGTGGTCATCAACTCTCCATCGGGTCAACGGAACTGTGCGGTGTTCTGGTCCGAACTCTCCGGCAGTCGGCGCGCCGCCGCCGGGCGGACCGGCCGTCCGGTAGACGGCCGAATGGGCCACCCGCCGGTCGCGGATGGCCCATCGGGGAAGAAGCGCAGGTCAGGGGCGCGGCAGGGTGCAGCCGGCCCTGGTGAGGTCGAGCTTGTTCCCGGCGCCGAAGCAGGCGGGGATGAGGTACGTCTCCTGGGCGTAGCCGATGCCCCGGCGGACGGTCACCACGCCGTTCTGGTCCACCTCGCACGGGTTGTTCAGGGTGCAGCGCTGGCCGTCCTCGTTGATGGTGTTGTTCACCGCGACGACCTGCCCGCTGTTGGCGTCGACCACCGGGGAGCCGGAGGTGCCGCCGATGACGTTGCAGGTGGAGGTGTAGCGGAGGGAGTCCTTGAAGGTCCAGTCCGCTTCCTTGAGCCGGTAGGCGAAGCCGTCGGCCGAGCAGGAGTAGATCTTCTTCCAGTACCCGGAGACGACCTTGATCGAGCTGCCCTGGACGGGGTGGGTGGCCGCGACCGTCAGCGGGGCGATGCCGTAGCGCGACTGGATCGCGGCATAGGTGGTGTTCAGCTGGTAGATCGACACATCGGTGTCGGTCATGGTGCCGTAGACCATCTTGCTGGCCTTCACCGTGCCGAGCGATCCGCCGCTCGCGCTGAGCAGGGTGAAGCTGCGGCTGGAGGTCTGGTTGGTGACCACCTGGCCGGGGCCGGGCATGCCGGACTCCAGGCAGTGGCCGTTGGAGAGCACCAGGGCCGGGTCGTTGGCGGTCGAGGCGGGGAACCGGACCAGCGAGCCGGAGCAGTTGCTCAGCGCCACCGTCCCGGCGAACGTGACGGCGGCGGCCTTCGCGGCCTGCGGCGACGTCGCGGTCGTGCTCGTGCTCGTGGCGGCGGTGGACGCGGTCGCGGCGGGGGCGCCCGCCAGGGCGGTCGCCCCGGCGAACAGGAGCGCGGCGGCCGTGCCTATGAGCGGCTTCTTCATGAGAGACCTCTCGGTGTTCTCGGCGTGGGGGTGCCCCAAAGCTGGCGCGGACATGACGCCCTGTCAAGGGTCCTGTCGCGGCCCCCCGGGCCAGAGGGCCGTGTTCCGGCCGCCGGACCCCGGTACTGTGATCGGGACGGCAGGAAGACCATCTGGGGGGCTGACATGACCGGCGACCACCGCACGGACGACACACGGCTCGGACCGACCGGAGGCCGGCTGCTCGCGGTCAGCGACCTGCACGTCTCCTACCAGCAGAACCGCGACCTGGTGGAGCAGTTGCGCCCGGGCTCGCCCGACGACTGGCTGATCGTGGCCGGCGACGTGTCCGAGTCCACCACCACCATCCGCTGGGCCCTGGGGCTGCTGGCCGAACGCTTCGCCAAGGTCGTCTGGGCCCCCGGCAACCACGAGCTGTGGACCCACCCCAACGACCCGGTGCAGGTGCGCGGCGTCGAGCGCTACCAGCACCTGGTGGACATGTGCCGCGAGCTGGGCGTGGTGACCCCCGAGGACCCGTACCCGGTGTGGACCGGCGCGGGCGGCCCGGTCGCGGTCGCCCCGCTGTTCCTGCTCTACGACTACAGCTTCCGGGCCCCCGGCACCTCCACCAAGGAGGAGTCCCTGGCGGCCGCCTACGAGACCGGCGTGGTCTGCGCGGACGAGCGCTTCCTGCACCCCGACCCGTACCCGGACCGCGACTCCTGGTGCCGCGAGCGCGTCCGGCTGACCGAGAAGCGCCTCGTCGAGCACGACCCCGGACTGCCGCTGGTCCTGGTCAACCACTACCCGCTGGTCCGCCGGCCCACCGAGATCCTCTGGTACCCCGAGTTCGCCCAGTGGTGCGGCACCGAGCTGACCGCGGACTGGCACCTCCGGTTCAACACCGCCACGATGATCTACGGGCACCTGCACATCCCCCGGCGGACCGAGTACGACGGGGTGCCGTTCGAGGAGGTGTCGCTCGGCTACCCGCGCGAGTGGGGGCGGCGCGGCCTGCCGGACCCGCTGCTGCGCGAGGTGTTCCCGGACGCGTGAGGCGTCGCGCGCCGGGGTGTCCGGGTCCCCGGCGCGCCTGCCCGGTTACTCCGCCGCCGACTCGGGACGCGCCGGCTCGGGACGCGGCGGCTCGGGGCGTGCCGGCTCGGGACGCTCCGACTCGGGCTCCGGATGCGCCAGCGCCACCGTCAGCCGGCCGTCCGACGCGTCCGCGACCAGTGTGTCCCCCTCCCCGACCGTGCCGTCCAGCAGCAGGTCCGAGATCCGGTTGTCCAGCTCCTGCTGGATGGTGCGGCGCAGCGGCCGGGCCCCGAACGCCGGCTGGTAGCCGAGGTTCACCAGCAGTTCCCTGGCCTGGTCGGTCACCTCCAGGTCGACGTCCTGGGCCTTCAACCGGCGCCGGGTGCGGTCCAGCATCAGGTCCACCACCTGCAGCAGGTCCTTGCGGGTGAGCGCGTGGAAGACGATCACCTCGTCGATCCGGTTGAGGAACTCCGGCCGGAACTTCGCGCGCAGATCCCGCATCAGGTCGTCCCGGATCTGTTCCACATCGCCCGCGTGGTCGAGGATCCGCTGCGAGCCGATGTTGCTCGTCATGATCAGCACGGTGTTGCGGAAGTCGACCGTACGCCCCTGGGCGTCCGTCAGCCGGCCGTCGTCCAGCACCTGGAGCAGCAGGTTGAAGACGTCCGGGTGGGCCTTCTCCACCTCGTCGAAGAGCAGCACGCTGTACGGCTTGCGGCGCACCGCCTCGGTGAGCTGGCCGGCCTCGTCGTAACCGACGTACCCGGGCGGGGAGCCGACCAGCCGGGAGACGGTGTGCTTCTCCTGGAACTCGCTCATGTCGAAGCGGATCATCCGGTCCGGGTCGCCGAACAGCAGCGCGGCCAGCGCCTTGGCCAGCTCGGTCTTGCCGACACCGGTCGGGCCGAGGAACAGGAAGGAGCCGGTCGGGCGGTCCGGATCACCCATCCCGGCCCGGGCCCGACGGACCGCCTGGGCCACCGCGGTGACCGCCCGGTCCTGCCCGATCACCTTCTCGTGCAGGTGCTCCTCCAGCCGGAGCAGCCGCTCCCGCTCGGTCGCGTTCAGCTCGGCGACCGGGATGCCCGTCCGGCCCGAGAGCACCTGCGCGATGTCGTCCGCGGTGACCTCCACGACCTCCTCGCGGTCCTCGGCGACCGCCGCCAGCTCGTCCTCGGTCTGCCGCAGCTCGGTCTTCAGATTGGCGGCCCGGACGAACTCCTCCTCCGCCACCGCCTCCTCCAACTCGCGGCGCAGCTTGGTGATCCGGTCCCGCACCGGCACCGCGGCCGTGGAACCGCCCAGGCTGCGCAGCCGCACCCGCGCACCCGCCTGGTCCAGCAGGTCGATCGCCTTGTCCGGCAGGAAGCGGTCGCTGACGTAGCGGTCCGACAGCGTCGCGGCCGCGTCCAGCGCCTCGTCCGTGAACCGCACCTGGTGGTGCGCCTCGTAGGCGTCGCGCAGGCCCCGGAGGATCTCGACCGTCTCCTCCACCGTCGGCTCGGGCACCAGCACCGGCTGGAAGCGGCGCTCCAGCGCGGCGTCCTTCTCCACGTACCGGCGGTACTCGTCCAGGGTGGTCGCGCCGACCACGCTCAACTCACCGCGGGCCAGGGCCGGTTTCAGGATGTTGCCGGCGTCCATCGAGCCCTCTCCCCCGCCGCCCGCGCCGACCACGGTGTGCAGCTCGTCGAGGAACAGGATCACGCTCTGGTCCGCCTCCGTGACCTCGTCGATCACGTTCTTCAACCGCTCCTCGAACTCGCCCCGGTACTTGGAGCCGGCCACCAGCGCGGTGAGGTCGAGGGTCACGACCCGCTTCTCCCCGAGGGTCCGCGGCACGTCCCCCGAGACGATCCGCTGCGCCAGCCCCTCCACGATCGCCGTCTTGCCGACCCCGGGCTCACCGATCAGCACCGGGTTGTTCTTGGTCCGGCGGGACAGGATCTCGACGGTCTGCTCGATCTCCTCGGCCCGCCCGACGACCGCGTCCAGCCGGCCCGCCCGGGCCTCCTCGGTGAGGTCGCGCCCGTACTCGTCCAGCGTCGGCGTCGCGCTCGGCTGCCCGCCGCCGGCGCCCCCGGCCGGGTCCCGCCCGTCCGGCGCCGCGCTGCGCACCGCCGCCCCCGCCCCGGACCGCTCCTCCTCCAGCAGCGCGCCGAGGATGTGCTCCGGCCCGATGTACGAGGCACCCGCCGCCTGCGACCGCGCGTGCGCCGCCAGCAGCGCCCGCTTGGCCGCCGGCGTCAGCGCCGGCCGCCCCTCCTCCCCCGCCGCCCGCGACCCGGACGGCAGCGCCTCGCCCAGCTCCCCCGCCAACCGGTCCGGATCCACCCCCGCCCGCTCCAGCATCCGCCGCGACGGATCCACCCGGGTGGCCGCCCACATCAGATGCCCGGTGTCGAGATCACTGCCGCCACCCTCGGCCGCCCGCCGAGCGGCGGCCGCGAGCAACTCCTGCGCCGACTCGCTCAACAGCCGCCCGATCGGCACCCGTTGCACCGCGGGCGGCGAGGCCAACGGGCTCATCCCGAAGAACCGACTGAGCAGGTCCGAGAACGGGTCGTTCGACCCGAACGGCGGCATGGTCACGGAGGATCACCTCTCCCGAACGTTGTGCGCCCACCCAAACACAGGCCCCACCCACGCGCCTCCCGGCCAAAGCACCCGACTGACCCCGCCGCCCGTCAGCTCCGCTGCAGCAGCAACCGCTCCCGCGCCGCCCTGGGCATCCCGGCCACCACCCGCTCCCAGGAGTGCTCCACCATCTCCCGCAACTCCTCGTCCGGGACGGTCGAATCCAGCACAACCGTGATCCAATGCCGCTTGTTCATGTGGTACCCGAGCCCCACCGCCGCGTACTGCCCTCTCAGATGCACCGACAACCCCGGCTCACACTTCAGCGTCACCCGCTCCTCCCCCAGCACCGCGAACACCTTCCCCTCCACCTGCAACACCGTCACCCCCGGCCCGAACGCCTCGTCGTCCGTCACCCCCGGCAACCCCGAAGCAACCTCGAACAACTTCTCCGCCACCATCCACTTCCCCTTATCTCCCACCCCACAGTCCGATCACGGAACCGTACGCCCCCGCCCTGATCGACCGACGGCCTTCTTGTCAGAGTGCGCGCCGCGTGCTGATCTCGTGTCAGGGCCGGAGCGGAGGGGGCAACGTGGCGGAACTGACGGTCAAACCGTGGCGGCGGGCGGGCAAGGATCGGCTGTACGTCAATCTGGCCGGTCCCCGTGGCCAGGCGGTCGCGTGGCTGGACTGTCCGACCGGGGTCGTCACGATCACCGATGCCGCCCATGAATCGTCGGCGCTCGATCGGATCAGGGAGTGGTGCCGGACCTGTGGTCGGGCGATCCCACCGCTGACCGTGGTCCACAAGATCTCGCCACCCGTCCCACCACCCGTCCCACCGCTCGTACCTCCTCGTCCTACCTCTCCACCGGTGGTGCTGCCCGCTCTGCCGCCGCTCACGACCGAGGACGACCTTGCTTCGAACTGCCCGGGCGAGGGAGTCCGAGGCATGATCCGGGCTGATGAGAGCAAGCGGACGTGGCTGGTGCGCATGGCGGCCAAGCTCTCCGGCGACGACCTCACCCGCTCCGAGCTGAGCAAGGGGCTTGACGGGGAGAAACTGGTCGGTGGGCTGCTCGACGGGCTTCGGGCCTACGGCTGGTACGTGTTGCACGCCGTCCCGCTGCCGAGCGGTGCGGACATCGACCACGTGGTGATCGGGCCACCCGGGGTGTTCACGGTGAACACCAAGCACCACCCCGACGCCATGGTCTGGGTCGGGGACAAGCGGATCACGGTCAACCGCAACAGCTACCCGTACATCGAGAAATCCAGCCTCGAAGGCAGCAGGACGGCAGAACTCCTGCACCGCTGGTGCGGTCTCGCTGTCCCGGTGCATCCGGTGATCGCCGTCGTGGGCGCCCGGACGCTGACACAAAAGGGAAGCCCTGGTGTTGATGTGGTGGACGGCACCCGGATCGCGGGTGTCCTCGGCTCCCGCCCTCCAATTCTCGAGGCTCACCGCGCAGCGGCCGTCTTCGAAGTCGCGCGTCGCCGAAGCGTCTGGGCCCAGTTCGGTCGCCGTACCGGTTGAAGTCACCCGGTCAAGGCGCGAGCAGGAACCCCAGAAACGATCAAGGGCCGGTTCGGGAGGACGCTGCCTCCGAACTGGCCCTTCTCTGCTGTGGGCGCGGACGGTTTCGAACCGCCGACATCTGCTTTGTAAGCCTTGGCCTGCGACGCCCTCCCCGACCTGCAGCCCACCCGACCTGCCTGTTTCCAAACCACCGCCCCGCCAGCGTCTGCGGCCGACCGCCATGCACCGCCCGATCTGGCACGCCTGTGGCACGGTCAGCGCACGGTCCCTAGCAGCAACCACCGGCCGAGAGCTGCCGCAACTGGTTTTCCCTTCTCATCCCTATCGCATGATTCACTTATGCGTCAGAAGCCTCAGCGTCTTCTCGGCCCTTAGAGCATCAGGGTGCTCAGGGCCAACAGAGCCACAATAGATGGCAATTGCCTTACCCAAGTTCATCACAGCCGCAGGAATCTGGCCGCACAGAGCCTCGACATTTGCGAGGCCTTCAAGGCATTTAGCAGTCCTTACATTGTCGATCCCAAATGATTCCAGAGAGATATCCAGTGCAAGTCTGAGCCATTTAATGGCGGCTGCGGACTGCCCCAGTCGCATTAGGGAATTTGCGAAGTTATTTAGGTCTGCTATTAGTTCGGGGTGACGCTCCCCATATACTGCTTTATCGATGTCGATAGCCCGCTTGCACACCTTGACAGCGTTCGCATTGAGCCCTAGCGAGGTGTACACAGTTGCGAGGTTAACCAGCGTCACTGCGACCTCGCGGTGTGCTGGACCAAGAAGCTCCTCCTGCCTGGCGAGGACATTCTCCATGATCTTCCTGGCCTCGACGTGAGAGCCAGCCGCGTCATGGGCCCTAGCCAAATTTAGCTGAGCAGTGAGAGACCTCGTAGTGTGAGAACCTTCCAGGCCTTCATAAATTTCAGCAGATCTTGAAAATGCTTCAGTGGCCTTCTCGATGAGGCCTAGCTCAAACAACGCAAGCCCAGCATTATTCCAGTCTCTCGCCGTACTTGCGTGGTCACCGTGAGATATCTTCTGATCATAATCAAGAGCAACCAATGAGGAATCAAGAGCGGCCCGAAAGTCCCCGTTCTCCAAATATGACAACGAGAGATTGCAATGCAACGTAGATAGCATACTTCCCGACGCATTATCGCCAACCTCATCAATGCAGCGCAGGAATTCTGAAATTGCCAGCTTTGCATCACCAAGTTCTCTCGCCAAGCTAGCACGACTGGAACGAATTGCAAGGACACTGTGAGAATCGGAGCTCACGGAACTCGCGGAAAATGAAGCCTCGCAGGACTCGAGCGCAGCAAGAGCACCTTTTAGATCCCCTTTTAGGTGATACAGGGAAGCCATCCGGCTCTTAATAATCGCCACGGAGAATCCGTCCACCTGCCCAACCTCAGGTCGATTGAGGGTGTGATTGCCTAGATCAAGGGCTTCGTCCAGCATGTCTGCGCCGGCCAGCGCCTCCATAAGGACACCGCGAACATAGAAATCTGATTCCATATCCGAAGATCCAATTGAGTCGAATTCACGAAAAGCTTCCTGTGAATATCCAAGGCTGCTGGCTCGAAGCCCGACCGCCCCAAGATATTCGGAGATCGAGGTGCAGAATAGGACCCGGCAGAACCTCGCCTGCTCTATTCCGGCCAGGCTATCAATGACTGATTCAAAATGAGGAAGAATGTGCGCGTAATGAGGCCAGTGATCGGAGTGATTAGGTGCCAGATATGTAACCTTGTAGAGCAGGTAGGCTGCAGTCAGCAGTGCCCCTTCACTCTCTTCTTGGGAGCACGATTGCCTAGCAAGCGCCTGCAGCAGGCTGTGGCACCTCAGCCCAGTCCCTTCCACCTCAAGCAGTGAAAACTTCCTTAGAGCAAAGATTGCATCGTGGAGATGGATGGGGTCAGCAAGCAACGTTCGCAGGGCTTTAAGGTTCGGCAGGTCATATTCACACTCAGCGGCATACGAGAGGCCCTGCCGGTAGACAGCTGGAGCCCCCGCTTTAATCTCCTCCTCTGACCTGACACTCGGGACCGTCCAGCCGAACAGCTCTTTAGGGAATACCTGATCCGCGAAGAATGAAAACACCTGAAGAAGCGTGAGCGCATTCGGATGGTCTTCTTTGAGCCTGCCCACTGTGACATCCCAGGCAGCCGCAACCCCTATATGTTCTACAGGGAGCGCCCTCGCCATAAGCTCTCTTGTACGGCCGCGCAGAATTGATGTATAAGAATCCACTGAGAGGCCAGTCACACTGATATACCCTGCAGCTTGCAAGAGCGCGAGCGGGTGGCCTCCAAGTGCAACCGAGAGAGCCTCCAGATCCGCTTCCTCGGCTATTGGCAGTGATGACTTCAGCAGCTGGATCGAGTCGTCGATCGGAAGCGGCCTTAGGTTAATTACCGCTGCGTAATTAGACCATGTCTGATCGGTGCTTGAAACCAAGACTTGCGACTTTCCGACCCGCGCGACGAATTCGATGATCTCAGGCGCAGCCATCGCCCCATCAATAACGATAAGGCCATGATTTCTGGCGACTAGCTCTATAACTGCATCAAGCGATCGCTGGGGCGAATCAGAAGTGATACCAAGCTCAGATCCGAGCTCAAGTAGGTCTGACGCAATCGAGGTCCAGGACTCACCCACTATCCACCAGACAAAATCAGCTTCGTCCCCCGCAGCAGAAATGAATTGCCTAAGAAGTTCCGTCTTTCCGACTCCGCTCATTCCTACGACCGCAACAACAGCAGGGTCGGAACCGAAGGACGAGAGCGAATCCCTAATTGAGGCCAAGGAATCCTGGCGTCCGAAGAATCTTCCCCTGGGGCGCCTTGTCTTGATGTTGGACACTCTTTGAATTGCAGGGCTCGCCGGCGATTCTGAAATGGCCTTCAGCACGTCTTCTTTGGTGATCGTTCGGCGATGAATCTTGGCAGAAACGAGCCGAGGCGCATGCAGGCCGTCAATACTCGAGAGCGAAAGCTGATCTGCATAGTCTCGAGAATCGAAGTCGCGGGAGGCCGAAGCAACCAGGTTGACAACAGAATCCCATGCCCTGCTCAGATCAATTCCACGATCTTTAAAGTCTGGAATTATCTTGGTCGCAAGGTTAACTATCGAGTCGGCTCGCATTGTCGTGCGATCGGGAACGCCAACCTCCAGATCAAGGGAGGTTAGGAATTCAATAGCCTCTACTTTGGAGCAGGAGAGACGTCGCATAGCATCGTCTGCAAACCCTTCCAGGGTCGATTGATCGCGATTCTTACATGCCGTCTCCAATTCAACTGCACGGTCCTTGCCGCCCTTCATTACCCCATTGGTGACAAGTCGGCATCGACTTCCATCGGGACTCTCCCGCCAACGCCCAAAAAGCTTCTTCAACCCTCCTTTTCCCCATAGATCTGCGAGTGGCCAGGGCCCTGCACTGAGTTCACGGTGCTTCACTGATACCAGATGAAGGGTGCCATTATCGTATTCAAGAGAATAGTCCGTGTGCCACTCGCAAATTACTGACTTAAGCGAGCCGCCAAGGATCATTGCAAGGCAATGCCTTGCGGCGCACTGATATTGAAAGTAGTATCGCGATGCGGTCTCGGTTCCCGAATCCTCCGGCGGCGGAGAATTAAGAAAGGCATCCACCGCCGAGATCTGCGGACTGTTCAAACGGCTCTCCATCTGGCTATAAGTCTTCCAGGTGACACAGCAATGCTCCCCTGGCGGCTACCCGCCTGGCAATACCCCTGGTGAGGGGTCGTCACGCGGGCGGTGGAGCGCTTTTGGCCGGTGTCCTGTCCGGTCTGGGTTCGGGCATGATCGGGGGGCCGTAAGCTGCTGCGGCTCGGTCAGGGCTTTTGGGCCTGACCGCAGTGTGGCCGAGTGGCCCCCCGGTCTTGTTCGACGCGGGTCCCTGGCCGGGGAGGTGGGTAAAACCGCGGAGCCGCCGGCCCCAGCCACCCTGCTGCCCCGTTCGGGCGGTCGCGACGGGAACGGGCGCCAGCCCGCACGCCCGGCGTCGGCCGCCCGGGGCGGGGCAGCGGCGCGCGCAGGGCGCGCGCCCTTGACCTTGTAGAGCGGAATTCGGCAGTGACTTGGGTTGGGCTTCGGGGCTCGCGGACTACAGCGTGACGGTGGCGACGGCGGTGTCGTCGTGGGCCTTGCCGCGGGGCCAGCGTTTGCCGTCGGCGTCGGCGAGTTCGGCGGTGCGGACTGCGCGGATGAGGGCGTCCGGGCCCTGGTCGTGGATGAGCTTGAGGGCCTCGGGCCAGTCGGCGAGGTGGAAGCGGTCGACCAGGCGGGAGGCGCCGTCGCTGACCATGGTGAAGCCGGTGGCCTCGGTGCGCGGGACGGTGCCGGTGAGGGCTGCGTGGGCGGCGGTGGGGTCGGCGGCGGCGACCCAGAAGCCGTCGGGCTGGTTGCGGTGGGCGCGCATGGCCTCGACGTAGCGGCGGAGGGCGTCGCCGTGTTCGGCAGTGCCGGTGGGAACGGCGTCCATGGAGCCGCGGAGGGCTGCGCCGACCAGGGCCTCGCGGTCGTCGGTGATGGCGACGGGTCCGGTGGCGGGGTCGGTGTGTTCGACGATCAGGGTGGAGTCGGCGAGGACCAGGTACTGGAGGTCCTGGTCGGTGAGGCGGACCGCGACGACGGTGGCCCACGGCGTGCCGGGGTGGGTGAGGTCGCACTCGGCGTGCAGTGCGGCGGTGGTGGTGATGGCGTCCGCGAGGCAGTCGGTCAGGGCGCGGTCGGGCTGGTTGGTCACACCGGCGAGCAGGTTGACGCCGAGCCGGGTGACGAACCACGCCACGCCTTGGGAGCAGCCGCAGTCGGATCCGGGCGGGGTGCCGGCGCCGTCGAGCAGGAGGACGGCGCTCGGGCTGGCCGCGACGAAGTCCTCGTTGGAGCGGTCCTGGCGGGCGGATTCGGTGGCGATCTCCAGATGCACCCGACAGTAGGCGGACGCGCACGGGTTCGTTGTCCTGGGGGTTGTAGTCGACGTTCAGCAGGACGGAGAACCGGCCGGTGCCGGCCTGCTGGTAGAGGTCGTTGACGATCAGGTGGACGACTCCGAGCGTGCCCTGCGGGTGGATCCCGGTGAGGACCATGACCAGGCCCTGGCCGTCGGGCCGCGGGAGTCGACCGAGGTAGGCCACGTTGGAGTTGAGGGCGGGTTCGGAGTCCATGCCGGAGCGGTAGGCGACGCCGGCCTCGCGGTCGCGCAGGTCCACGGTCGGTCGGGGCGCGTTCGAAGCAGATCGACGGGTCCTGGGCGAGCACCCCGGCGACGTGGCTGGACAGCCGGGGGCCGCAGATGACGATCATGTCCTCGCGGTTGAGGTCGATCTCGCCGCCGATCGGCACGTGCTCGAAGCTCGGTCCGAGCTTGTACGAGCGGGCGAGGTCGCCGAGCCGCTGGGCGGCCGAGAAGTCCTCGGCGGCCAGGACCGGCCTGGCATTGCCGGCCTCCTGCTTGAGCGGCGTCGCGATGATCAGCCGCGCGTTGCCCAGGAACGCCCCCTCGGGCGCGGGTGCCGACTGCTTGAAGTCGGCGACTTCGCCGCCACCTGGCTGCGGGACCGCAAGCTGGAGGAGAGCACCCGCGAGCGGTACGCGATCACGCTCCGCCAGTACATCCAGCCCGGCCTGGGCCACCGGACACTCGCCGAGATCACCCCTGTACGGGTGCGGTCCTGGCGGTCCGCGCTGCTGGAGGACGGAGCCGGCGAGCCCTCGGTGGTCAAGGCGTACCAACTGCTGCGGGCCATCATGAACACCGCCCTCGACGACGAGTTGATCCAGCGCGACCCGTGCCGGATCAAGGGCGCCGACACCTACGCCGTGCCGGAGCGACCCGTCCTCTCCGTCACCGAGGTGTTCGCCGTCGCCAGCGCGATCGGTCCGCGGTGGCGGGCGCTGGTGCTGCTGACCCCGTCCACCACGCTCCGCTTCAGCGAGCTGGCCGCGCTCCGCCGGCGGGACGTCGACCTCACAAACCGGCTCGTCCGGGTCCAGCGCAACCAGGCCGAGCTGAACAGCGGGCGCCTCTACGACAAGGCACCCAAGAGCCGCGCGGGCTTCCGGCCTGTGGCCTTCCCCGCCGAGATCGTCGACGACCTGGCCCACCACTTCGACGGCTACGCCGGCCACGGCCCGGACGGGCATCTGTTCACCGGCCCCGTGGCGGCAAGCTCCGCCGGAGCAACTTCCGGGACGACTGGATCCGGGCCCGCACGGCTGCCGGGATCAGTGAGGATGCCCACTTCGACGACCTCCGCCACCCCGGGAACACCCTCGCCTCGCAGAACGGGGCCAGCACCCGTGAGCTCATGACCAGGATGGGCCACAGCAGTACCCGGGCCGCGCTCATCTACCAGCACATGACCAGCGACCGGGACCGGGCCGTCGCCGACCGCATGGGGGCTGCGGTCAGAGGCGCTCGGCCGGCCGGGGACTTCTGGCGCGGGGGTCACCCGGGGCGAGTAGGGCACCAGCTAACTCAGGGGCCAGTTCGGGCAGGTCCTGCCTTCGAGCTGGCCCTTCTCACCTGTAGGCGCGGATGGTTCCGATCCGCCGACATGTGCTGCGGGTAGAACTACATGCCACGGCTGCCGCGTCCTGATTTGGGCCCTGAAGACTGGCTGCCTGCGAGATCTACCAAGGATGCGACTCAGGACGTTGGGATGTGTTGGTCCGCGTCGGCGCTGGGACGCCCTTTTTCTGCGTCTCGCTGACCACTGAGCGCGGCATCACTAGCATGAGGGTGCGCGCGACGGATGCAGAGACTAACGCACCTGCAGAGCACCGCACTTCTGCGTACTTGCGGCCGACATGACACCGCCCGCCTGACCGTAATGCTGCCATCGAAGGACCGGAATGGCCGATCAGCCCACCCCGTACCCCCACTGGCCTCCCGCGCCTGCGACCGAAGCGCCGCTCCTCCGTTGGATACGGCATAACCCAAGGCCCACCATCGCGATAGGGACAACCACGCTGCTCGTTCTGGCGGCTGTCGTTGCCGGTACTACGGCTTCCGACGACCTCGACCGTACCGAGTACGACGCGAGCAGCGACGTGGTAGGTGTGAGCTGTAGTAGCAGCCCTGAGTACACCGCTGGCATTCTCATGGAGTGGACTGGGTGCACCGCGAGCATTCACAACACCACCGGCCGCCTACAGGCATACACGCTCTACCTCAACTGCCGAACCTTCGCTGGCTATGGACCAGACGCAATACATGATGTCCAGTATGTCGCCCCTGACCCGAACCCGAGTAGTCAGTTCGTCGAACTGAGCCGGTTTGCGAGCCAGGTCACCTACGGTCCACAAGACTGCCAATTCATATCGGCGACACGGCGAAACGTCCGTCCTGACGAGCTTCAGCCAACCACTTTCCAGTAAGACACAGCCTGCCATTGCGCTCCGGGGTCGCTGGCCATGACCGGGATCGGCCACTGCCTACTTGGGCGACGGCAAACCCGCGATGACCGGGACGGAACGATCGCCAATCGGATGGGCCGCTATCAGGGAGGCGCTCGGCCGGCCAGGGGCTTCTGGCACGCCAGTGGCACGGGAGAAGTAGGCCCCCACAAACGATCAAGGGCCAGTTCGGGAGGATCCTGCCTCCGAACTGGCCCTTCTCTGCTGTGGGCGCGGACGGTTTCGAACCGCCGACATCTGCTTTGTAAGAGCAGCGCTCTACCACTGAGCTACGCGCCCCCGGTCGGGCGGGTCCCGGGGTGGGGCGCACGACGAGTGCCCAGGGTACCTGGTCCGGCGGGTGGTGTGGTGCAGGTGGTGGGGCGGTGGGGCGGGTGGGGTGCCGGGTCCGGGGGGTGATCGGGAAGAATGGGGGGTGGATCAGCGGTCGGGAACCAGGGAGCGCGCAGTGAGGGTGGCCGGCGGTGGCGGGCGGGGGCGACGGCGGGGGCCGGGGAGCGCGGTGGCCGAGGCGCTGGTGCTGCCGGTGGTGGTCGCGGGGGCGTTGGCGGCCGCGGGGGCGGCGTCGTTCGGGGCCGGCGGGGGCTGGTGGGGGCGGCGCGGCGGTGACGGCATGCGGGCGGACGCCCGGGCGGCCAGGGATGCGGCGCAGCAGGCGTTCTACGACGTGGACTCGACCCAGCGCGAGGTGCGGCTGGCGGTGGAGACGGTGCGTGCGGTCGGGGACAGCGCGACGGCCCGGCGGGCGGTCGCGGACTTCGAGGCGATCTCGGGCCGGGTCGACCAGGTGACCGTGAACTACCTGTCCGCCCTGGACGCGCACGACCTGGACGCGGAGGAGCTGGAGTCCGGCGCGGCCGCGCGGGCCAAGCACCAGCTGGACGATGTGAAGGGCCAGCTCGGTTCGGCGCTGGCGGAGCTGAGCGACTTCCTGCGCAGGCTGCAGCCGACGCTGGAGCGGGCCGAGTCGCAGTTGATGCGGGTGGCGCCGGCGGTGGAGCAGGCCAAGCGGGCGCTGCTGGACGCCAGTAACGCGCTGGACGTGGCGCGCGGCGCCGGGCTGCGGGCGGACGGGCCGGCGGCGCGGCTGGCGGAGCTGGCGCCGGAGCTGGGGCGGCTGAACGAAGGGGTGGCCCGGCACGGGGTGCCGGACACGCTGGAGCGCGCGGAGCGGGTGAAGGAGCGCGCGGAGGCGATCGCGGCGGAGGTCGGGCACCTGCCGGAGCGGGCCCGGGAGATCGACCGGCGGGTGGCCAGTCTGCGGACCAGGATCCAGGCGCTGGAGACCAAGGCCGGCACGGTGCCGCCGGCGC
This sequence comes from Kitasatospora purpeofusca, assembly GCF_034043715.1. Classification (GTDB taxonomy): domain Bacteria; phylum Actinomycetota; class Actinomycetes; order Streptomycetales; family Streptomycetaceae; genus Kitasatospora; species Kitasatospora purpeofusca_A. The sequence continues at coordinate 53,215 of NZ_JAXCLC010000042.1, forward strand.
TGAGCGAGCTGCGTCGGCGGTTCTCGGCCTCGTGCTGGCAGGACCTCCAGCGGGTGCCGGACCAGGTGGCGGAGGCCGGGCAGGCCGCCGAGGGCAAGCTGGCCGAGGCGGCGCGGGCCCGGGACGAGCAGCGGTGGGCGGATGCCACGGGGGCGCTGGGGACGGTGCGCGCGCTGCTGGAGACGGCGGACGGATCGGTGGTCGCGGTGAACGAGCGGCTGCGGCAGCTGAACGAGGTGCAGATCGACCCGAACAAGGAGGTCGAGCGGGCCCGGTTCGCGCTGCGGGACGCCCAGCGGCTGGCGATGGCCGGGCGGCACGCGCCGGATCCGCGGCACGCCGCGCCGTTGGACGCGGCGGTGGCCCGGCTGGACCGCGCGGTGGCCGAGTTGGAGGCGGCCGGGCGGCACCCGGACTACTGGCGGTTCCTGACCGAGTTGGCGGCGGTGCGGGAGTCGGCGGCGCACGTGGTGGAGCTGATCCGCGGCGAGCTCGGGGGGCAGAAGTAGGACCCGGGGACAGAAGTAGGGGAGGAAGGCGGGAGCGGGGGCCGGTGGCCCGGATACGCTGGCGGGTATGCCTCGTTATGACTTCCGCTGCCGCTCCTGCGGCGCCACGTTCGAGCTCCGCCGCGCCATGGCGCAGGCCAACGACCCCGCGGTCTGCCCGCAGGGCCACCCGGACACCGTGAAGCTGCTGTCGACCGTCGCCGTGACCGGCGCGGCCTCCGCCGGCGCCGCGCCGCAGCAGGCCCCGTCGGCCGGTGGCGGCGGGGGGTGCTGCGGCGGCGGCTGCTGCGGCTAGCCGGAAGTCAGGCGCCGAGCGCCGGAGCCGGGGCGGGGACCGGAGTCCCGACCCCGCCCCGGACCCGGGACAGGAAGCGGCGGGCGATCTCCTCGCCCGCCGCGACGCCGATCTCGTCGAGGGCGGTGACCCCGGGGGCCGTCCAGCCGCTGTCGGCCAGTTCGCCGTGGCCGGGGCGCCAGGCGGCGTCGGCGGCGAGCAGCAGGTCGGCGTCGAGCAGCGAGTCGCCGGCGGACAGCACCGTGGACGGGCCGACCCGGCGGACGACCTCCGCCAGCGCCGCGCTCTTGCTGAGCGGCGCCGGCACCGCGTACACCTTGCGGCCCTGGAGCGAGACGGTCCAGCCGCGTTCGGCGCACCAGCCGGTGAGTTCGGCGATCCAGCCCGGCGGCAGTTCGGCGCGCTCGACGACCAGGTAGGCGAACAGCTCGTCGGCCACCCGCCGCTTGTGGGTCCACTCGGGGTCGGCGCAGAGCGCCAGGTGTTCGACCACCTCCGCCAGCGGCGCCGCCCCCTCGGCCAGCCGGCCGGCCATCTCGCTCTGCCAGTCCTCGTCCGGAACGCCGTCGACGAGCAGTCGGCCGCCATTGGCGCAGATCGCGTAGGGCGGGACCCAGCCGGGCGTCGGGCCGGGCAGGTTGACCCGCTCGTACTGGGCCCGGGTGCGGGTGGTGGCGGGGACGAGCACGGCCTCGCGGGCGAGTTCGACGAGCAGCGCGGCGGCCTGTTCGGTCATGAAGGACAGCGCCTTGCCGTCGTGCACCTCGACCGAGAGCAGGCGCGGCGCGAGCCGGTCCGGCACGTCCAGGGCGAGGGCGCGGTTGGAGTAGATCAGGGTGCGGTCGAGGTCGCTCGCGACGACGAAGCGCGGTGCCGCGACGGAGCTCGGTGCGGCGACGGAGCTCGGTGCGGCGACGGAGCGCGGTGCGGCAACGGAGCGCGGTGCGGCAACGAGGCTCGGTGCGTCGACGGAGCCGGGTGCGTCGGCGGATCCGCCGTCCTGGCGTGCGGGACCACTCATCGGGTTCAGGACTCCTTGGTGAGGACGGCCGTGCCGGAGGCGCCGGTCGCCCCTCGGGTGTAGCGGGGGTGGATGAGGCCGACGCAGGAGTACGGCAGGTCGTCCACCTCCTCGACCGGCACCCCCCGCTGGGCGGCGAGCAGCCGGACGTGGTCGAGGTCGGCGCCGGCGCCGCGCCGGGCGAGCACCCGCCAGGGGACGCGGCGCAGCATGACCCGGGTGGTCTCGCCGACGCCGGGCTTGACCAGGTTGACGCTGTCGATACCGTACTCGGCGCTGATCCGCTCGACGGCGGCCCAGCCGGCCCAGTCGGGGGCGCGCTCGTCGGCGTGCTCGGGGGCGAGGAACCGGTCGGCCGCCGCGAGGGCCTCGGCCCGGACGTCGGCGAAGTGGTCGGCGACGGTGTCCAGGAAGGCGCCGGAGACGTCGGCGCCGGCGAGTTCGGTGTAGTGCTTGGCGCCGTGGAAGTCGTCGGGGCCGATCAGGTCGGGGCGCAGCACGGTGCGCGAGACCAGGCCGGAGACGGTCGAGTTGAGGCAGGCGGAGGGGATCAGGAAGTCGTCCCGGGTGCCGAAGGTGCGCACGCAGCGGCCGGGGTCGGCGAGGACGGCGAGGTCGGGGTCGAAGCCGGTCCCGGCGAGGGCCTCGGCGAGTTCGCGGGTGATCGCGCCCTTGCCGGTCCAGCCGTCGACGAACACCACGTCGGCGGCCCGGTGGTGGGCGTCGAGGTAGCGCAGGGCGGCCGGGTCGATGCCGCGGCCGCGAACGATCGAGACGGCGTAGTGCGGGGCGTCGAGGCCGTGTCCGGCGGCGAGCCAGCGGCGGATCAGGATGCCGACCGGCGTCCCGGCCCGGGCCAGCGAGGCGAGTACGAGGCCGGAGCCGCGCTCGCGCAGCAGGGTCTCGGCGACGGTGCCGACGGCGAGTGCGATCCGCCGGGCGGAGACCCGCAGCGCCTGGTGGAACAGCTCCTGGTACTCGGGGCTCGGCTGGTACTCGACCGGCAGCGATTCGGCGTAGTGGGCGCCGCCGCTCTGCACGGCCTCCTCGCGCTCCTCGGTGGGTGCCTCCAGGTCGACGCCGGTGAGGTCCTTGAGCAGCCAGGCCACCTCGTCGGCGCGGTAGGAGGAGAACTCGGGGCCGTACAGCGGACGGGCCGGAGCCGCCGCGGTGGCGGGGGCGGTCGGGCGGTGGGACGGCAGGACGGCGAGCACCACCCGGTCGGTGACCCGGCGCAGCTGGCCGAGCAGGGCGCGCTCGCCCTCGTGCAGGGCGGGGGTGTCGGCGGTGTCGTCGACCACCAGCACCACGGTGCCGAAGCGGCGGGCCGGGTCGGCGCCGGGGGCGACGTTGTAGGCGTAGCGCTCGCGCGAGGAGTCGTCGGCCGGGTCGTCGTGGGCGGGGAAGGCCAGCCGGGTGCGGATGGCGTAGCCGGGGTCGTCGACGGCGAGGACGGGCGAGCGGGTGGTGGTGGAGTAGTGGACGCGGTCGGTGCCGCCGGGCAGCCGCTCGGCGAGGGCGTCGGCCAGCCGCAGCGGCGCGTACATCAGCTCCTCGCAGCCGAGCACCAGCACCCGCGAACGGTCGGCGCCGGGGCCCTCGCCCCCCGCGCCGGGGTCGACCGCCGCCGCCAGCCGCTCGGCCAGACCGGGCAGCGCCGCCTCCAGCCGCGCCCGGTGCTCCCGGGTGAACCCGTGCCGCCCACCGTCCGGCAGCCCGGCCGGCCAGTCCAGCTCGACCCGCACCAGCGGGGCGGCCGGGGCGGCCGGCGGCTCGGGCGCGGGACCGGCCTCGGCGATCAGCCGCTCGGCCCGCTCCAGGACGTCGGCGGGCAGTTCGACGCCGCCGTCGGCCAGCGCCACCAGGTCCAGCCGGACGCCGAGTTCGGCCGCGGTGTCGGAGAGCCGCCGCCGGTCGGCCGGGCCGCGCAGGTCGACCAGGGCGACCACCACGTAGTGCTCGCGCGGGTGGTTGGCGTGCAGTTCGCGGATGGTGTTGAGCACGGTGGTGCCGGTGGAGAACTCGTCGTCCACCAGGACCAGCGGGCCGTCGCCGGCGAGCAGCCGGGGGTCCTCGGGCAGCAGCAGGTGGGAGGTGGCGTGCGAGTGCTCCTCCTCGAAGCCGCCGACCGGGGTGAGGCCGGGCACCGGGCGGCGGGTGGAGTGCAGGTACGGGGCGTCCAGGCCGTCGGCGACGCTGTGGCCGAGGCCGGTGGCGGTCTCCGCGTAGCCGAGGACGACGGCGCGGGCGACGGCCTCGCCGCCGAGCGGGTCGAGCAGGTCGCGGACCCGGCGGCCGAGCTCCAGGCCGGCGCCGTGCACCACCGCGGGCTGCTGCGGGACGTGCTTGCCGAGCACGGTGGAGACCAGCAGGTGGGCCCGCTTGCGGTTCTCCCGCAGGGCGAGGCCGACCAGCTCGGGGAGGTGTGCGGAGCCGGTCAGCGCGACGCCCGCCCGCTCGGCCACCCAGCGTCCGGTCCACTCCTCCGCTGCCGCGGGCCCCTCCGCGCTCGACCCGGCGGAGCCGCCGACGCCGGAGGAGCCGTCGCCGACGGAGCCACCGACCCCGGACGAGCCACCGACCCCGGACGAGCCGACGCCCCCGAAGGAGCCCCCGACCCCGAACGACCGAACGGACCCGCCGGTCCCGTCCGTGCCGTCGGCTCCAGTGGTCCGGTCCTGCTGCGCTGCTGTCACTACGGGTCCTGTCCTCGGTCTGTGCGGTGCCGCGGTGGGCAAGGTCTGACGGGCGGGGCGGCTCAGCGGCAGAGGCAGGCCGAGAGCAGTTCCGCGAAGCTGACGTCCTCCCGGGCCACCCCGAACACCTCGGCGCGCAGCAACACCCGCTCCGCCCAGGCCCGGTGGGGCTTCGCCTCGTTCATCTTGTTGGTGTACGCCGAGCGCAGCACCCCGCCCCCGCCGCGCTCCTGCTGGAGGATGTCGTGGGCGTCGCTGTACTCCTCGTGCGTGACGACGGAGAGCGCGTGGACCGCGGGCACATGGCTGGGGTGGATGCAGGTCTTGCCCAACAGGCCGTTGGCGCGGTCGAGTTCTATCTCGCGGATGAGCCCGTCCAGGTCGTGCTCGATGATCCGCCGGCGGACGGCCTCGCGCGAGGGCTCGGCCTCGGCGAACGGGGTGCGGCGCAGCTGCGGCTTGAACATCCGCTCCTGGACCGGGAAGTACTCCCAGACCGGGCCGGTGACGGTGAACCCGGTGCCGTCGGCGCGGCCGAGCACGTTCACCACGTCGCCGATCACCGAGGCGACCAGCGCCACGTCGTACGCGGTCAGGTCGGGCGAGCGGCGCAGGCCGTATGCGGAGCAGAGGTCGGTGACGCCGAGGCGGACGGCGAGGACGCGCTCGCGGTGCTTGTCGAGCAGCCGGGCTATCCCGAAGAGCTGGTCGCGGCGGGTCTCCAGATGGGCGAGCTCGGGCGATTCCAGGACGGGCATCGCGAACAGCCGGCGGCCGGTGGCGGCCTCGGCGGCGGCGAGCGCCTCCAGGAAGTCGCCGCCGGTGTCCTCGGTGAACTTCGGCAGGACGAAGCCGGTGAGCAGTCCGATCGCGGGCCCGAGCCGGCCGGCGAGGTCGGTCAGCTGCGCGGGAGTCCGCACCCTGACGAAGAGCAGGGGAAGATCCTGTGTGCGGCCGGTGAAGATTTCGCCCGGCCCGACACTCTCCGTCACAGCGCCCCCGCCACCCTCCGTGACGCCCGGACCGGCACTCTCCGTGATCTCCGCCCAGAGCTCGCCGAGCCGGGCCACCAGGTTGGCCTCGGCCTCCGGGACCTCGTGGTCGGCGATGGCGTCCTCCAGGCAGAGGACCATCGAGACGACGCCCTGCGCGGCCTGCTTGCGGATGTCCGTGCGCAGGGTGGCGCGGGTGGCCGGGCTGTAGAGCGTGGCGCCCAGCGCGGTGGCCAGCACGGCCGCCGGGCTGTCGGCGGTGAACTCCCCCGGAACGCTGAGAAAGAGCCGGTCGCGGACGTCGTCCGCGAGGTGGCCGAAGTGGCGCAAGGTGCTCTCCTCAGGAGGTTCGGCCGCCGGTCCGGCGGAGGTGGGGAAGGACGGGGAGGGACGGCGGCGACACCCGCCCAGTACCCGGTTCAACCGGCTCGACGGCCGTGGTGGTTCCCGGCCCGGCCCCGCCCGGTCACCGTCGTCCGGCCAGGAGCCCCCCGCCCGCCCATCGTACGGACGGTGCCGGGTCGGGGAGGCTTCCGAAACATCGAATTCTCGGAAGGTTACCTTCCACTTCACAAAGCGCAAGCGTTGGCAAAGTCCCACCACAACGCCTCCTCCGGTCACGTTGTCCGAAGGGGTGGCGAACAGGCAGGATGGTCGGCTATGACGCACGTGATGGCCAAGGGCGCAAACATCGCACTGCCGGTGGCGGCTGTCCGCGCCGTGCTGCGCTGGAGCGCCACGCCCGGTGCGCCGGACGTGGACGCCTCCGCGCTGCTGCTCGGACCGGGCGGCAAGGTCCGCTCGGACGCCGACTTCGTCTTCTACAACCAGCCGCGCCACCCGTCCGGCGTAGTGCGCCACCTGCCCAAGCAGCAGACCGCCGACGGCAGCGAGATCACCGACACCGTCGAGGCCGAACTCGGCAAGCTGCCGACCGACGTGGACCGGGTGGTGCTGGCCGGCTCCTCCGAGGGCGGCACGTTCCGGGCGGTGAGCGGACTGCGCCTGCTGCTGTTCGACGCCGCGGCCGGGGACGGCGTGCCCGCGCTGGCCGAGTTCGCGATGGCCGACGGGGACGAGGTGACCGCGCTGGTCGCGGGCGAGCTCTACCGCCGGGCCGGCGCCTGGAAGTTCCGCGCGGTCGGCCAGGGCTACGCCTCCGGGCTGATCGGGCTGGCCACCGATTTCGGCATCACCGTCGAGGACGAGGGCGACGCCCGGGCCGGGGCCGCCGCCGCAGGCCCGCCCGCGGGCGACCCCCGGGCCGCCCTGCCCGACCCCCGGCCGGCCGGCCGCCCCGAGCCGGGCACCTTCACCCTGGCCCCGGCCGTCCCGCAGCCCGCCGTCCCGCAGGCCCTGCCCGCCGCCCAGGCCGGTGGCGCGCAGGCTCCGACCGGCGTCCCGGCCAACACGCCCCCGCCGCCGCCCAAGCCGCCGACGGTGCCGCCGAACCTCCCGCCCGCCCCGACCGCGCCGCCGGCCGGGCGTCCCGGGTACGGCTACCCGCCGCCGGCTCCGCGCCCGGGGTACGGCTACCCCCAGCAGCAGCCCCCGGCGCCCGCGCCCGGCTACGGCTACCCGCCCCAACAGCAGCAGCCCGGCTACGGCTACCCGCCGCCGAACACCGCACCGCAGGCCCAGCAGGCCGCCCAGGCCCAGGCTCAGGAGCCCGTCCCCCAGCAGCCGGCACCGCCCGCCGAGGAGTTCGCGCTGCCCCCGCAGGGCCCGCAGTTCCAGCCGCGCTGAGCCCGCACGCCCGCACCCCGGGGCCCCCACCCCAGGGTCCCGACCCCGGCCTCACTCCGTCTTGTACCCGCGCTGCCACTGCATCCCGAAGCCGTACAGCCGGTCGATGTCCGCCTGGAACCCGTTCACGTACCGCACCTCACGCTGCACCGTGAGCGTGTTGTCACCGGTGTTCTCGATCAGCACCACCGCACAGGAACGCGCCGCCGACGCCCGCTCGTCCAGATGGACCTCGATCCGCGGCCCGGACTGCGGCACGATCGTCACCAGGGCGTTGGTCTGCTCGAAGGCCGGCGTGCCGTCGTAGATGTACACGAAGATCAGCAGCCGCTTGAACTGCTCCTTCTTCTCCAGGTTGACGTACATCGTCTCGCCGGACGGCGCCCCGTACTGGTCGTCGCCGCTGAGCTTGATGTACGGCGGGTGCTGGAGGTCACCGAAGAAGCCGCCCAGGGGCTGCACCACACCCCGTTTGCCGTCGGCCAGCTCGTACATGCAGGCCAGGTCGAGGTCCACGTTGACCTGGGCGTTCTGGCTGGAGTCCGGCTCCATCGGGCGGAGGATGCGCGGGCTGAACACCCGCCGCAGGGATTCCCCGGCGCTCGCCCTCGGGGCTCCTATCCGGGTGGTCCAGTGCAGATTGACGTAGAGGTAGCCGGTGGTCGCCGCCGCACCGGTGATCGCGTGGTGCGGCGAGGACTTGGTCAGGGTGACCTTGAACTGGCCGCCCGTGTCCAGGGCGTTCCGCTCGCCGCGCAGGTACTCCCAAATCGAGGCCATGCCGTCCTCCCCCAGCCGCGCCAGCCGTTCTGACGGTCCGCCGCTCAATGATCGGGCATCAGCCCGCCCGCGGGTACCCGAAGTCCCCTACCCGCCGCCGCCCGCCGGACACCGGCCGGACACCGGCGGGTCGATTGGCGGGGCGAAGCCCACCTCCCGTACCATGCGGCCACTTCGGACGCGATATCGTCTAGCCGCACAGGTGTCCCGCCCGCCCGCCCGGGCGCGTCGGCGCACCCGTCCGACGACGACGCTTCGTCAGGCCCGGTCCCGGGGACGGATCCTGACCATCGTGTCGCACTTGAGACCTTTGTCCCCTGCGGAAACCCGAGGCCCGACCCGCAATGAACCTGACCTCCATACAGCTGGTCTGGACCGTCATCGGCGGTGTAGCCCTGCTGTTCACCGCCATCCTGGTGGCGACGCTGCGCTTCAAGAACCACAACCGGAAGGACGAATCCAGCGACTCCTGGGAGCGCAGCGAGGAACGCCGTCGACGCAAGGAGATGGTCTACGGGATCTCCTCCTACGTCCTGCTGTTCTGCTGCGCCGGCGTCGCGGCCGCGCTGTCCTTCCACGGCCTGGTCGGCTTCGGCAAGGAGAACCTGGGCCTGTCGAACGGCTGGGAGTACCTGGTCCCGTTCGGCCTGGACGGCGCCGCGATGTTCTGCTCGGTGCTCGCCGTCCGCGAGGCCAGCCACGGTGACGCGGCGCTCGGCTCCCGCCTGCTGGTCTGGGTGTTCGCGGTCGCCTCGGCCTGGTTCAACTGGGTGCACGCCCCGCGCGGCATGTCCCACGACGGCGCCCCCGAGTTCTTCTCCGGCATGTCCATCTCGGCCGCGATCCTGTTCGACCGCGCACTGAAGCAGACCCGTAAGGCCGCGCTGCGCGAGCAGGGCCTCGTCCCGCGCCCGCTGCCGCAGATCCGCATCGTCCGCTGGCTGCGCGCGCCCCGCGAGACCTACGCCGCCTGGTCGCTGATGCTGCTGGAGAACGTCCGCAGCCTGGACGAGGCGGTCGACGAGGTGCGCGAGGAGCGGCAGGCGAAGCTGGACGCCAAGGTGCGTGCCCGCAGCGCCGACCGCCGCGAGCGTGCCGAGCTGAAGGCGATCTCCCGCCAGTCGGGCGGCATGCTGTCCCGCAACCGCAGCGGCCGCCAGGTGCCCGCCCTCGCCGCTGCCGGAGACGGCCCGACCGCTACGGAGCCTGCCCTAGCCGTCGAGGTGGACGCCTTCTCCTCCCGCACCTCCGGCTCGCTGCTGGACTCCGCCCCGCTGGGCGCCCTGGAGACCCGTCGCTCGCGCGGCTCCGAGTCGGCCTCCGGCTCGTTCTCCTCCTCGTTCTCCTCCTCCTCGACCTCGGCCTCGTCGTACTCCTCGACCTCGGCCTCGTCTTCGTCCTCGTCGTCCGCCTCGTCCCCGTCCTCGTCCGCCTACCGCTCGACGGTCGACCTGACGCCGGACGACGACACGCTGTCGATGCCCAAGCTCGACTCCCTGGAGCGCAAGCTGCGCGCCATCGAGCAGCAGCTCGGCTGAGCAGCGGAAGCATCCGCGCCACCTACGCCGAACGGCCGTTCCCCACTCGGGAGGAACGGCCGTTCGGCGTTTGCCGGGGTACCGGCGGGACAGGACCCAGGACGGGCCCAGGACGGGCCTGGACGGGCCCTGGACGGGACCTAGCTGTCGCTGCCCACCAGCTCCCGGTCCCCGTCGCCCCCGCCGTCGGCGCCCTCCCGGCGGTTGCGCAGGACCGACGAGCCGAGCGCGAGGCCGATGAAGGCGACGCCGATCAGGCCGGTGACGATCTCCGGGATGTGGTACTCGATGCCGACCAGCAGGATCACCGCGAGCGCGCCGATCGCGTAGTGCGCGCCGTGCTCCAGGTAGACGTAGTCGTCCAGGGTGCCCTTGCGGACCAGGAAGACGGTCAGCGAGCGGATGTACATCGCGCCGATGCCGAGGCCCAGGGTGATCTGGAAGATGTCGCTGGAGATGGCGAACGCGCCGACGACACCGTCGAAGGAGAACGAGGCGTCCAGCACCTCGAGGTACATGAAGAGGAAGAACGCGGCCTTGCCGCCCACCTGCACGATGGACTTGCCGGACTTCTCCTGCACCTCCTCCTTCTCGGCCTCCTCCTCCAGGCCCGCCTCGAAGACCGAGGAGAGGCCGTTCACCGAGAGGTAGGTGACGAGGCCGAGCACACCGGCGAGCAGGACCGTCTCGGCGTGGTCACCGGCGAAGAAGTTGGCCGCCAGCAGCAGGGTGACCAGGGCGACGACGGTGGAGAAGGCCTCCAGCTTGCCGACCTTCTCCAGCGGGCGCTCGATCCAGGCCAGCCAGTTGTAGTCCTTCTCCTCGAAGATGAAGTCGAGGAAGATCATCAGCAGGAAGACGCCGCCGAAGGCCGCGATGGCCGGGTTGGCCGCTTCCAGGTACTGGCCGTAGGTGAGGCCCTCGTAGGTCTTGTCGCTGTGCAGCGCGAGGTCGATGACCGTGGCCGGGTTGAGGTGCGCGGTGAGGCCGACGACCAGCAGCGGGAAGATCAGCCGCATACCGAACACGGCGATCAGCACGCCGACGGTGAGGAAGATCTTCTGCCAGTACGGGTTCATCCGCTTCAGCACCGTGGCGTTGACCACCGCGTTGTCGAACGAGAGGGAGATCTCCAGGATGGAGAGGATCAGCACGATGCCGAATCCCTCGGCTCCCCAGAGCAGGCCGGCGGCGATCAGCCCGAGAATGGTGATCGCGAATGACCAGCCGAATGTGCGGAGGAACACGGGACTTGGTTACCTTTCGGGTTCGTGGCGTCGACGGGGTCGACGTTCGCGGGGATGCGTCCGGACGCGCCTGAGCGCCGAACGGAACGATCACAGCGGTGAGGGCCTTTACTGTACGTTTACGCCGAAATCGAGGGCAATGCCCCGCAGGCCCGAGGCATAACCCTGGCCCACCGCGCGGAACTTCCACTCACCGGCGTACCGGTACAGCTCGCCGAAGATCATCGCGGTCTCGCTGGACGCGTCCTCGGAGAGGTCGTAGCGGGCGATCTCCTGACCGTCCACCGAGTTGACCACCCGGATGTAGGCGTTGCGGACCTGGCCGAAGTTCTGCCCGCGGTTCTCGGCGTCGTAGATCGACACCGGGAAGACCACCTTGTCGACCTGCGGCGGCACCAGGTCCAGGTTGACCAGGACGACCTCGTCGTCGCCGTCGCCGTCACCGGTCAGGTTGTCGCCGGTGTGCTCGACCGAGCCCTCGGGGCTCTTGAGGTTGTTGTAGAAGACGAAGTACTCGTCACCCAGCACCCGGCCGCTCGAGCACAGCAGGGCGCTCGCGTCGAGGTCGAAGGGCGCGCCGGTCGTCGACCGGGCGTCCCAGCCGAGACCGATCTGCACCTGCGTCAGATTCGGCGCGGCCTTGGTGAGCGAGACATTGCCACCCTTGGCGAGCGTGACACTCATTGGCGGTCCTTCCTCCCTTGCCTCCCGGGGCGCATCTCAGGTCTATTCCCCCGCGACCCCGGCCGGCCCCTTCCGGCCGGCTGAACTTTCCTGAACTCCCATCCTTCCAGTGCGGCCGAGCAGGTCGTAGCCCGGGCACGGCGAACCCCGCGCCGACGCGGCGCGAACGGCCGGGGCGGCACAAGGCGAACGGCCGGGGCGGCCGCCGACGCTCTCGCGTCCGCGGCCGCCCCGGCCGTGGTCCACCGGGCCGTCACCGGCCCTGCCCCGACTCAGACGTTGACGCCGAAGTCCTGGGCGATGCCGCGCAGGCCGGAGGCGTAGCCCTGACCGATCGCGCGGAACTTCCACTCGGCGCCGTTGCGGTACAGCTCGCCGAAGACCATCGCCGTCTCGGTGGAGGCGTCCTCGCTGAGGTCGTACCGGGCCAGCTCCTTGTTGTCCGCCTGGTTCACCACGCGGATGAACGCGTTGCGGACCTGGCCGAAGTTCTGCGAGCGGTTCTCGGCGTCGTAGATGGACACCGGGAAGACGATCTTCTCTACGTCGGCCGGCACGGTCGCCAGGTTGACCTTGATCGCCTCGTCGTCGCCCTCGCCCTCGCCGGTGAGGTTGTCACCGGTGTGCTCGACCGAGCCGTCCGGGCTCTTCAGGTTGTTGAAGAAGACGAAGTTGCCGTCCGCGCCGACCTTGCCCTGGTCGTTGCAGAGCAGAGCGCTGGCGTCCAGGTCGAAATCCGTGCCGGTGGTGGTGCGGACGTCCCAGCCGAGGCCGACCAGTACGGCGGTCAGGCCGGGGGCCTCCTTGGTGAGCGAGACATTGCCGCCCTTGCTCAGGCTGACACCCACTTGTCCTCCAAGATTCGGGAGGCACTCCTCGGTGCCCCCGTGGTGCGGTCCGAAGCTCCGGCGGCGAACCGCCCCGAGCCTCTGACCAGCCAACGGACCGATCGTAGTGCGGGGTTCCCGTCCGCGCCGGGGAACCGCGTGGACCGGGTGACCGCGAGGCCCCGGAACAGGCCGGGGAACCACGCGGACGGGTGCCCGGGGCGGCTCAGAGCGCGCCGAGGGCCGCCAGGTACTCCCGCTCGTCCCGGGCGTCCGGCAGGCCGTTCACGACGCTCCAGCGGACCACGCCGGCCTTGTCGATCACGAAGGTGCCGCGGACGGCGCAGCCCTTGGTCTCGTCGAAGACGCCGTAGGCGCGGGAGACCTCGCCGTGCGGCCAGAAGTCGGAGAGCAGCGGGAAGTCCAGGCCCTCCTGCTCGGCGAAGATCCGCTGGCTGAACGGCGAGTCGTTGGACACGCCCAGCACCTGGACCTCGTCGTTCTGCAGGCGCGGCAGCTCCTTCTGGATCGCGCAGACCTCGCCGGTGCAGACACCGGTGAACGCGAACGGGTAGAAGACCACGACGACGTTCTTCCCGCCGCGGAAGTCGGAGAGCCGGACCAGCTCGCCGTGCTGGTTCTTGAGCTCGAAGTCCGGAGCCTCGGTGCCGATCTCGATGGCCATGCGGTGACCTTTCCCACTCGACGCGACTGGGCCGCGCGGGTGACGCGGCGAGCGCCATCCTCGCATTCGTCGAGGTCGGTTGAGCCGGACGGGTGAGGGCTGCGCCGTCCGGGGCCACCGCTTTCGCCCTGGGCGAACGGTTCGGCCGTCCGGGTCCCGGTATTCCCCGGACGCTCCGGACGGCTGTCCGGAGTGCCGGGGAAAACGGACCGGACCCCGCCGGAGGGATGCTCCGGCGGGGTCCGGTGGGGCCGTCAGTCAGGACTCAGCGCTTGGCCGGCTTGGCCGTCGACTTGGTCGCCAGGCGGGTCGCGGCCCAGTCCTTGGCGATCGCGATCGAGCTGGTCTGGGAGAGGCCCGCCGTCTTCGCGGCATCGGCGATGTCCGAGGCCTCGATGTGGCCGTCACGGCCGGTCTTGGGCGTCAGCAGCCAGATCAGGCCGCCCTCCGCCAGGTATTCCAGGGCGTCGACGAGGGAGTCGGTGAGGTCTCCGTCGTCTTCGCGGTGCCACAGCAGGACGGCGTCTGCGACGTCGTCGTAGTCCTCGTCGACAAGATCCGTCCCGGTGATCTCCTCGATGCCCTCGCGGAGGTCCTGGTCACTGTCTTCGTCGTACCCCAGCTCCTGGATGATCTGGCCCTCGTCGAAGCCGAGACGGGCTGCCGGGTTGGACTTGTCCGCGGGGTCCGCGGTCGCGCTCACGGGAATAACCTCCAGTATTCGGCCCGGCGTCCATGCCGGGGCTGTGGCCGTAGTCCACACGGGCGCGGCGGTTCGCGCAAGTACCCGACCCCCGATCCCCTCCAAAGGTTGACGTGGCACACGGGAAACACGCCGGGCGACGTGTCGCGAATCACACCGATTTGCCCTTCTCTGCACAAGACAAGGATGCTTCGGGAGGTCCTGGTCCACAGGTCGCACGCACGCCCGGGATGCGAACAGCATTCGGGTCCGCGCGTGCGCGGGCGTAGAGTCTCCTGTTGGCCCTCACCCCGGCCGTCCGCCATCGGACGGGCGGGAAACCAGGTCGGACCACCTCTGTTCGTAACACCCGGGGGTGTGCGGCACGGACGACGCTGTCCGAACCGCACATCGCCAGACCGTTCCTTCTGTTGGGCGGAACGGTTACCGATCGGTAGAGATGACGGATCTCCGAGCGCGGTAGCACGATGGAGGCGGCGCGACACACCTCAGTTTCGACCGACAGTGAAGGAACAGCGTGGCTTCCGGATCCGATCGCAACCCGATCATCATTGGCGGCCTTCCGAGTCAGGTCCCGGACTTCGATCCCGAGGAGACCGCGGAATGGCTGGAGTCGCTCGATGCGGCCATCGACGAGCGGGGGCGTGAGCGTGCCCGTTACCTGATGCTGCGGCTGATCGAGCGCGCCCGCGAGAAGCGTGTCGCCGTGCCCGAGATGCGGAGCACGGACTACGTCAACACCATCGCCACCAAGGACGAGCCGTTCTTCCCCGGTAACGAGGAGATCGAGCGCAAGATCCTGAACGCGACCCGCTGGAACGCCGCGGTGATGGTCTCCCGGGCACAGCGCCCCGGTATCGGGGTGGGTGGGCACATCGCCACCTTCGCCTCCTCCGCGTCGCTCTACGACGTCGGCTTCAACTACTTCTTCCGGGGCAAGGACGCCGAGGGCGAGTCCGGCGACCAGATCTTCTTCCAGGGTCACGCCTCCCCCGGCATCTACGCCCGTGCCTTCCTGCTGGACCGGCTCACCGAGCAGCAGCTCGACGCCTTCCGCCAGGAGAAGTCGAAGGCCCCCTACGGCCTCTCCAGCTACCCGCACCCGCGGCTGATGCCGGACTTCTGGGAGTTCCCGACCGTCTCGATGGGCCTCGGCCCGCTCGGCGCGATCTACCAGGCCCGGATGAACCGCTACCTGGAGCACCGGGGCATCAAGGACACCTCCGACTCGCAGGTCTACGCCTTCCTCGGCGACGGCGAGATGGACGAGCCCGAGTCGCTCGGCCAGCTGTCCCTGGCCGCCCGCGAGGGCCTCGACAACCTCACCTTCGTGGTCAACTGCAACCTGCAGCGCCTCGACGGCCCGGTCCGCGGCAACGGCAAGATCATCCAGGAGCTGGAGTCGCAGTTCCGCGGCGCCGGCTGGAACGTCATCAAGCTGGTCTGGGACCGCAGCTGGGACCCGCTGCTCGCCCAGGACCGCGACGGCGTCCTGGTGAACAAGCTGAACACCACGGTGGACGGCCAGTTCCAGACCTACGCCACCGAGTCCGGCGCGTACATCCGGGACAACTTCTTCGGCGGCGACCTGCGGCTGCGCAAGATGGTCGAGAACATGACCGACCAGCAGATCCAGCACCTGGGCCGCGGCGGCCACGACCACGCCAAGGTCTACGCGGCGTACAAGGCGGCCCGCGAGCACAAGGGCCAGCCGACGGTCATCCTCGCCCAGACGGTCAAGGGCTGGACGCTCGGCCCCAACTTCGAGGGCCGCAACGCCACCCACCAGATGAAGAAGCTGACGGTCGAGGACCTGAAGCGCTTCCGCGACCGGCTGCACCTGCCGATCACCGACAAGCAACTGGACGAGGGCTACCCGCCCTACTACCACCCGGGCCGCGGCTCGGAGGAGATCCAGTACATGCACGACCGCCGCCAGGAGCTGGGCGGATACGTGCCGACCCGCAAGGTGCGCCCGCGCGCCCTGGAGCTTCCGGGCGACGACGCGTACAAGGCGGTCAAGAAGGGCTCCGGCAACCAGACCATCGCCACCACCATGGCGTTCGTCCGGGTGCTCAAGGACCTCATGCGGGACAAGGGCATCGGCAACCGCTTCGTGCCGATCGCGCCCGACGAGTACCGCACCTTCGGCATGGACTCGCTGTTCCCGTCGGCGAAGATCTACAACCCGCTGGGCCAGACCTACGAGTCGGTCGACCGCGACCTGCTGCTGGCCTACAAGGAGTCGCCGACCGGCCAGATGCTGCACGACGGCATCTCCGAGGCGGGCTGTACCGCCTCGCTGATCGCCGCCGGCTCCTCCTACGCCACCCACGGCGAGCCGCTGATCCCGGTCTACGTCTTCTACTCGATGTTCGGGTTCCAGCGCACCGGTGACCAGTTCTGGCAGATGGCCGACCAGCTGGCCCGCGGCTTCGTGATCGGCGCCACCGCCGGCCGCACCACGCTGACCGGTGAGGGCCTGCAGCACGCCGACGGCCACTCGCACCTGCTGGCCTCGACCAACCCCGGCGTCGTCGCGTACGACCCGGCGTACGGTTTCGAGATCGCGCACATCGTGCAGGACGGTCTGCGCCGGATGTACGGCTCCAGCGCCGAGCACCCGCACGGCGAGGACGTCTTCTACTACATGACCGTCTACAACGAGCCGATCAAGATGCCGGCCGAGCCGGAGAACGTGGACGTCGAGGGCATCCTCAAGGGTCTGCACCGGTACGCCCCCGGCACCGCCGGCCAGATCCCGGCCCAGATCCTCGCCTCCGGCGTGGCCGTGCCGTGGGCCCTGGAGGCCCAGCGGATCCTGGCCGAGGAGTGGAACGTCAAGGCCGACGTCTGGTCCGCGACCTCCTGGAACGAGCTGCGCCGCGACGCGGTGGAGGCCGAGGAGTTCAACCTGCTGCACCCCGAGGAGCAGCAGCGCGTCCCGTACGTGACCAGCAAGCTCCAGGGCGCCGAGGGCCCGTTCGTCGCCGTGTCCGACTGGATGCGCGCGGTGCCGGACCAGATCTCCCGCTGGGTGCCGGGTCAGTACCAGTCGCTGGGTGCCGACGGCTTCGGCTTCGCCGACACCCGCGGTGCGGCCCGTCGCTTCTTCCACATCGACGCGCAGTCGGTCGTGCTGAGCGTGCTCACCGAGCTCGCCAAGCAGGGCAAGATCGACCGCAGCGCGCTGAAGGACGCGATCGACCGCTACCAGCTGCTGGACGTGGCGGCGGCCGAGCCGGGCGCCGCGGGCGGCGAGGCCTGAGCGCACCGCTGATCCCCTGAGGGGCCGGTCCCCCCGCCGTGTGCGGGAGGGCCGGCCCCTCGCCGTTTCCCCCGGGGGCTGTGCTCCGGACCGGTTCCGGCCGCCCCTTAACCTTCCCGAGAGTCAGCCTTAAGGTGTGCCGAGGGGGCGAGGGGAGGGGGCGGGTACCGTGCGCACACCTAGGTCGGGGGCCTTTCCCCTGGCGCTGCTGGTCGGGGTGACGACCGGCGCCCTGCTGTCCCAGCTGCTGCCCGGCCCGGAGGAGGTCGGCGGGCCGTCGGTGGCCCTGCCGGCCGCCTCGGACCGGGCCGTGACCGGACTGGTGCCGGCGGGGCCGGGACCCGTGCCCGGACCGTCCGAGTCGGCCGAGTCCGCCGGGTCCGGCGGGTCCGGCGGACCGGCGGGTCCCGAGGGGCCCGCGCCGACCGCACCGCCGACCGCACCGCCGACCGCCCCGGACGGGCCCGCCGAACCGGCCGCGTCCTCCCCCGCCGCTCCCGGTGCGCCCGCCGCTCCCGGCGTCCCGGCCCGGCCGCCGACCCTCGGGCTGGTCGCCGCCGAGGTCCCGGCGGGCAGCCCCGGTCCGCCCGGGTCGGCACCGCCGTCCACCGCACCGACCGCACCGACCGCGACGTCCACCGGGCCGCCGACGGCAGCGACCGTGCCGACCGTCCCACCGCCCGCCGGGAGCGGCGACGCCGGGACCGCCACCTCGGCCCCCGGCCCGACCCGGACCCCGACCGTCCCGCCGGCCGGTGGCAGTACCGGAGGCAGTACCGGAGGCAGTGGCGGGGGCGGAGGCGGGGGCCACTTCGGCCCCAGCCAGGTGCTGCCCACTCCGGGCCCGTCCGCCGCGCTCTCCGAGGAGGAGTACTGGCAGCGGGCCGAGGCCTGCTGGGCCGCCGCCGAGACCGACCCGTCGCTGGACTGCCCCACCTCCTGACGCCGCGGCGCCGCGACAGCGCGGCGCCGCGGGGCCGCGGAAACCCACCGGCCCCGGACCGTGGGAACGGTCCGGGGCCGGCGCCCGGCGGGGGCAGGGGGTAGAGAGCAGGGGCAGGGGCTGCTCAGATGTGGACGGCGGGCCCGGCCTCGGTGGTGCCGCGGCGGGTCAGCAGTCCGAGCACGGCGGCGGCGAAGGCCACCACCGAGGCGACCGCGAAGGCCAGCGACATGCCGCTGACGAAGGAGTCGTGGACGGCGCCGGCCATCGCGTCGACCACCTGTTGCGGGGTACCGGCCGGAGCGGGCGGGGCGATGCCGAGCTGCGCGGCCTGGTTGAGGCCCTCGACCTGGGCCGGCTCGACCGGGGGCAGGCCCGCGCCGGCCCAGTTGCCGGGCAGCACGTCGGTGACCCTGGCGGCCATCAGCGCGCCCAGCACGGCGGTGCCGAGACTGCCGCCGACCTGCATCGCCGACTGCTGGAGGCCGCCGGCGACACCGGACAGCTCCATCGGCGCGTTGCCGACGATGACCTCGGTGGCGCCGACCATGACCGGGCTGATGCCCAGGCCCATCAGCACGAACCAGAGCGCCATCACGCCGTTGCCCGAGCCGGAGTCCAGGGTGGACATGCCGAACATCGCGACGGTGGTGATCACCATGCCGGCCACGATCGGGACGCGCGGGCCCAGCTTGCCGATCGCGATGCCGGCCACCGGCGAGCCGATGATCATCATGCCGGTCATCGGCAGCAGGTGGACGCCCGCCTGGACCGGCGTCATACCGTGCACGTTCTGCAGGTAGAAGGTCACGAAGAAGATCGCGCCGAAGAACGAGAAGGCCATCAGGACCATCAGCAGGACGCCCGCCGACAGCGGCACCGAGCGGAACAGGCCGAGCGGGATCAGCGGCTCGCGGGCCTTGCCCTGCCAGAGCGCGAAGAGCACCATCAGCACCACCGCGCCGCCCAGGAACAGCACCGTCCTGGTGTCGCCCCAGCCCCACTCGGGGGCCTTGATGATGCCGAAGACCAGCGCGAACATCGCCACCGAGAGCAGCACGATGCCCGGGACGTCGAAGGACCTGGCGGCGTTCTCGGCCCGCACGTCCCTCAGGATCCACAGGCCGAGGCCCAGCGCCAGCAGGCCGACCGGGATGTTGATGAAGAACACCGACTCCCAGTTGACGTGCTCGACCAGCAGGCCGCCGACGATCGGGCCGGCCGCGGTGGAGGCGCCGATCACGCCGCCCCAGATGCCGATCGCCATGTTGAGCTTCTCGGCCGGGAAGGCCCCGCGCAGCAGGCCGAGCGCGGCCGGCTGGAGCAGTGCGCCGAACAGGCCCTGGAGCACCCGGCAGGCGATCACGGTCTGGATGTTGCCGGCGAAGCCGATCGCGGCCGAGGTGGCGGCGAAGCCGACCGCGCCGACCAGGAAGGTGCTCCGGTGGCCGAACCGGTCGCCGATCTTGCCGGCCGTGATCAGGAAGACCGCGAGGGCCAGCAGGTAGCCGCTGGTCACCCACTGGATCTCGGAGGGCGCGGCGTTGAGGTCGGCCTGGATCACCGGGTTGGCGATGGCGACGATCGTGCCGTCCAGGGCGACCATCATCACGCCGACGGCGACGGTGAGCAGGGTCAGCCAGGGGTGTCCCCGCAGGCTCCTCCCACCCGGCGAAGTGCCGGACGGCGGCGTGTCCGCCGTGGCGCTCTTGGTGAGGGACTGGCTCATCTGGGCCCTCCGGGGCTGACTGCGGACGGACATGGTCGTGGCGCCCCGGCCCACCCGTCCCCACGAGTGCCCGGCCCGACGGGCGCCACTCCGGGCAGATTATGTCAGCTGCTGACATTCGGCAAACGCTGTCTTCTGCTGCCGTCTGCCATTTGTCAGAGGGCTACAGTAGCCTCCGGAACACCAGCCCGATCACCCTCCGGAAGGCGCCCGCCATGGCCGCTCAGTCCGCTCCTCCCGCCGCAGCCCCGGAGCCGGGGCTGCGCGCGCGGAAGAAGCAGCGCACCCGGGACGCGCTCATCGAGGCCGCGCACCGGCTGTTCCTCGGACAGGGTTTCGCCAGCACCACCGTCGACGAGATCGCCTCCGCGGTCGACGTCTCGCAGCGCACCTTCTTCCGCTACTTCGCCAACAAGGACGAGGTCGCCCTCGCCGTGCTCGCCGAGGCCGAGGACCACTTCATCGAGCTGCTGCGCGCCCGCCCCGCCGAGGAGGGCCCGCTGCGGGCGCTGCGGGCCGCGATCGTCGGCTCCTGGCGCGAGCGCGGCTCCGCCCACCCCACCGGACCGTGCTCGGTGAACGCCGCGCTGGAGCTCATCCGGATGATCGAGGACACCCCCACCCTGCTCGCCGCCCACCTGCGCCGGGTCGCCGAGCAGGAGCGCGTGGTGATCCGGGTGCTCGCCGAGCGCGAGGGGCTCGACCCGGCCGAGGACCTACGGCCCGCCGTCCTCGCGGCCGCGTTCGGCGCCGTGCTGCGCGCCGCCCACCTGTCCTGGACCGCCGACCAGGAGGACGTCGGGCCGGAGGGCATGATCGCGCTGATCGACCGCCACCTGGACCAGCTCGGCCCGGCCCTGGTCGGCGACTGGCGCTCCACTCGCTAGCCACCCCGCCCGACCCCCTACCGCAGTACTACCGGGGACCCGGCACCTGGGAGGGACGTCCGCCGACCCCGGCCGCCCTAGGCTGACCGGATGACCAAGCCGTTCGCCGGGCCCGCCCCGGCCGGTCCGGTGCGCGCGCTGCTCGCCCCGCTGACCCGCCCCGCCGCGGACCACACCCCGCTGCTGGGCCAGTCCCCGCGCCGCTGGGTCCGCCGCCTCCCCTACCTCGCCGCCGTGGCCGCGATCGCCTCGCTGCTGCCCAGCGGGATCAACGTGCTCAGCGAGGACTACGGGATCTCCGTCGGCCTGGCCGCGGCCCTCGCGGTCGCCCAGACGGTGCCGCTGCTGCTCGCCCTCACCCGGCCGCTGCCCGCCTGGTGGATGATCGGCGGCGCCGACCTGCTGACCGCGCTGGCGGTCCTCACCGTCGGCACCGGCCCCACCGGCCCCTGGCCGTGGCCTCCGACGGTGCTGCTCGGCTACCTCTTCCTGATGCTGCCGCTGGCCCTGCGCGAGCCCCGGCGGACCCTGGTCGCGGTCTGGCTGACGACCGCGGCGGCCAGCCTGACGATGTCCCTCCTGGGCTTCACCGACCGGTTCGGCGGGGACAACAGCCTGCTCGCCACCGCCCTGGCCGGCGCCGTCCTGGTGCTCGGCGGGGCGCTGCGCGAGCGCGCCGAGGCCGCCCGGCGGCTCACGGAGCAGGAGCACATCAGCGAGGCCGAGCGCGAGCGGCGCACCCTGCTGGAGGAGCGCGCCCGGATCGCCCGCGAGCTGCACGACGTGGTCGCCCACCACATGTCGGTGATCGCCGTGCAGGCGGCCAGCGCGCCGTACCGGATCGCCGGGGTCCCGGACGAGGCGGCGGAGGAGTTCACCGCGATCGCCGGGACGGCCCGCGAGTCGCTGACCGAGATGCGGCGGCTGCTCGGCGTTTTGCGCAGCGAGGACTCCGGCGCCGAGACGGCGCCCCAGCCGGGGATCGGCCGGCTGGCCCAGCTCGTCGACACGGTGCGACGGGCCGGGGTGGCGGCCGAACTCGACCTCGACCCGGAGCTCACGGACGACGTGCTGCCGCCGGCCGTCGGCCTCTCCGTCCACCGGATCGTCCAGGAGGCGCTGGCCAATGTGGTCCGGCACGCCCCGGGCGCCGACGCCTGGGTCTCGCTGGCCGTCACCGGGGAGTCCCTGCTGGTCACCGTGGTCAACGCGGCCCCGCCCGGGCGCACCGAGTCGCTGGAGGGCTCGGCCGAGGGCACCGGCCACGGGCTGGTCGGCATGCGGGAACGGGTCCGGCTGCTGGGCGGGCGGCTGGACACCGGCCCGCTGGCGGACGGCGGCTTCCGGGTGGCCGCCGTCCTGCCCGTCACCGGTCTGACGGATACTCGGTCGCAGGACAGCCGGCCGAGCGGCACCGCGTCCCCCGATCCGGACGGGACGCCGGCCGAACCGTAGAACGCCCCCGGGGGAGCACCGTATGACCATCCGCGTGATCATCGTCGACGACCAGGCGATGGTGCGGGCCGGATTCGCCGCCCTGCTGGGCGCACAGAGCGACATCGACGTGGTGGGCGACGCGGCGGACGGCGCCCAGGCCCTGGAGGTGACCGGCCGCACCCACCCGGACGTCGTGCTGATGGACGTCCGGATGCCGGTCATGGACGGCCTGGAGGCCGCCCGGAGACTGCTCGACCCGGCCGTGCCCGGCGCCCACCGCCCCAAGGTGCTGATGCTCACCACCTTCGACGTCGACGACTACGTCTACGAGGCGCTGCGGGCCGGCGCCAGCGGCTTCTTGCTCAAGGACGCGCCGCCGGCCGACCTCATCGCCGCCGTCCGGGTGGTGGCGGCCGGCGAGGCACTGCTCGCGCCCTCGGTGACCCGCCGGCTGATCGAGGACTTCGCCCGCACCCGGCCGGCCCGGCGCCGGGACCCGAAGCTGCGGCTCAACGGCCTGACGCCGCGCGAGACCGAGGTGCTGGAGCTGATCGCCCGGGGCCTGTCCAACCAGGAGATCGCCGCCGGGCTGGTCCTCGCCGAGCAGACCGTGAAGACCCACATCGGCCGGATCCTGGCCAAGCTGGACCTGCGCGACCGCGCCCAGGCGGTGGTGCTGGCCTACGAGTCCGGGCTGGTCACCCCCGGGCAGTGACACCCGGGCAGTGACACCCGGGCAATGACGCCCCCCTCCGGTTCCCGGTGGGGTTCTCCCCCGGGGGAGAACCTCCTGATACCCGGGTAGCACCCGGGAGTTGGCCCCGCGGTGTGACGTCCGCGGGGCCGCCTCGTCCCTACCGTCCCCTCCTGTCGAAGCCGAACGGCCCGGGAGGGAACGGACATGGGGAAGCAGCGAATCCGACGGACGCTGGCCGCCGCCGCACTGGCACTGGGCGGGGTGCTGGGTGTGGGCGGCTGGGCCGCCGGCGGCGAGCGGGCGGTGACCGGGCCGCCGCCAGGCAGCACCGAGTGGGTCGCCGACACCACCCTCGGCCTGCCGCTGCCCGACCCGGCCACCGCCCGCCCCGCCGAGGTGGCCGCCTTCTTCGCCCGGCTGCCGCCCGCCGCCCGGGAGGCGCTGGCCGTCCGCCACCCGCTGGTGGTCGGCAACCTGGACGGCGCGCCCGTCGAGCTGCGGCTGCGGGCCAACGCCCGGGCGATCGCCGCCGAGCGCGACCGCGCCGCGGCCCGGGCCGGTGACCCGGCGCTCACCCCGCAGGACCACGCCGCCGCCCGGGAGCGGGCGGAGCGCTACCGCACCCTGCTCGACGGGGCGGCGCCCGGCGGTCCGCGCCGGTTCCTGGCCTTCGACCCGCGCGGCCGGGGCCTGGTCGCCGAGGTGTTCGGCGACCTCGCCACCGCCGGACGGGTCGCGGTGGTCGTCCCCGGCTCCGACATCGACCTGCGCACCTTCGACCGCGCCGGCGACCCGTACGGCACCCCCGCCGGAATGGCCCGCGCCCTGTCCGACGCGACCGGCGGACGGACCGCGGTGATCGCCTGGGCCGGCTACACCACCCCGCTCGGCCTGGGCCCGGACGCCGCCACCGAGCAGTTGGCCCGGGCCGGCGCCGGGAGGCTGACCCGGCTGCTGGACGGACTCGCCGTCAGCGCCCGCCCGGACGCCCCGCCCACGGTGTTCTGCCACAGCTACGGCTCGGTGGTCTGCGGGCTGGCCAGGCCGGGCCCGGACCGGGCCTCCGGCGTGGTGGTGCTCGGCTCGCCCGGCCTCGGCGTCGGTTCGGCCGCCGAACTCGACCCGCGCGTCCCGCTCTGGGCCACCGCCCGCAACGACTCCGACTGGATCGGCCGGGTGCCCTTCGTCCGGCTGTTCGGCCTCGGCCACGGCGCCGACCCGACCGCCCCGGCCTTCGGCGCCCGGCCGCTGCCGTCCACCGGCTCGCACGGCCACACCGGCTACTTCGCCCCGGGCACGGCCTCGCTGGCCGCCTTCGCCGGGCTCGCGCTCGGCCGCTGAGTCCACGACCGCTGAGCCCCGACGCCTGACCTTCGGCCGCCGAGCTTTCGGCCGCCGAGCCCCGGCCGCCGAGCCCTCCTCGCCCTCTCCCCGACCGCCGCGCCGCACCCCGCGAACGGAGACCTCGCCATGCCCGACCCCCGGTCCACCTCCCCGCTCACCTCCCCGCTCACCCCCCTGCTGGCGCCCCTGCGCCGCGCCGCCCGCCAGGTGGACGCCCGCACCCCCGAGAGCCGCGACCGCGCGCTGGACGGCCTGCGCGCCCTCGCGCTGCTCGCCGTCCCGGTGGGCCACTGGCTGCTCGGCGGCTTCACCCGCTCCGCCGACGGCGCCCTGCACAACGCCAGCCCGCTGTCCTCGCCCGCGCTCGGCTTCTTCGCCCCGGCCAGCTGGGGGCTGCAACTGCTCGGGGTGTTCTTCCTGGTCGGCGGGTACTCCGCGGCCCGCTCGCTGGAACGGGCCCGGGCCCGCGGCACGAGCACGGCCGGCTGGCTGCGCGGCCGGGCGGTGCGACTGCTCCGCCCGGTCCTCGGGGTGGCCGCCGTCTGGGCCCTGCTGATTCCGCTGCTGCCGCGCCTCGGCGTGCCCGCCGACACCGTCCGGACCGGGTCGACGCTGGTGGTGCAGCCGCTCTGGTACATCGCGGTCTACCTCGGACTGACCGCGCTCACCCCGCTCTGCGCCGCCGCCGCCCGCCGGCTGGGCGGCTGGTCCGCCGGCCTGCCGCTGGCCGCGGTCGCCGCCGTCGACCTGTTGCGGTACGGGCCGTGGGCGGAGTCGGTGCCGTCCTGGGCCGGACTGCTGAACATCCTGCCGGGCTGGCTGTTCGGCTATCAGCTGGGCGTGCTCTGGGCCGGGGGCCGGCTGGGCCGTCCGGCGGCGCGGCTGCTGCTGGCCGGGGGCGCGGTGCTGTTCGCGGCGCTGCTGCTGGTGTTCCACTACCCGGCGTCGATGGTCGGGGTCCCGGGTGCCGCCCGGACCAACTCGCACCCGCCGTCCCTGCTGGTCCTGGCGCTGGCCTCGGTCCAGTGCGGCGCGGCGGTGCTGCTGCGCGACCGGCTCGGCCGGCTGCTGACGGGTCGGCCGCTGCTGTGGCTGCCGGTGGTGGCGGTCAACCTCTCCGCGATGACGATCTTCTGCTGGCACCAGAGCGCGATGCTCGCCGTCGCGGTGCCGGGTGCGGCGGCCTTCGGCGCGGTGCCCGGGCTGACGGTGGCACCGGACTCGCTCGGCTGGGTGGCGCTGCGGCTGGCGCTGCTGCCGCTGTTCGGCGCGGTGCTGGTCGGGATCGGGTGGTTCACCCGCCGGTTCGACGGCCCGTGGACGGCGCTCTCCCGGCCGGCCAAGGCGGGGGCGGGCGCGGCGGCGGCGTTCTTCGCCGCGTACGCGCTCGGCGTGGTCTGAGCGGCCGGGCCCCGGGGCCCGCGGGCGGGCGGGGGGGGGGGGGGGGGGGGGGGGGGGGGGGGGGGGGGGGGGGGCCGGGGGCGGGGGCGGGGGCGCGCCCGCCCCACGGGCCCCCCCCCCCGGGGCGGGGGGGGGCGCGCCCGCCGGGGGGGGGGGGGGGGGGGGGGGGCCCGGGCGGCTCCGCCCCCCCCCACCCCCCCCCGCCGATTTCCGCGTGACCGACCGAAACCCTTCCGGG
>NZ_JAXCLC010000043.1:0-77039 GCF_034043715.1 Kitasatospora purpeofusca
GCCTGAGGCCGGGAGCCTCAGGCCCGCAGACCGCAGACCGCAGACCGCAGACCGAAGCCCGGGGCCCGGAGCCCACCGCCCCTCGGGCGGCGGGCCCCGCTCGGCCCCGGAACGTCACTCGAAGCGGCTGGGGTCGCCGGCCCCCCGCCGGACGATCTCCGGCTCGCCCTCGGAGAAGTCGACCACCGTGGTGGGCACCGTGCCGCAGTCGCCGGAGTCCACCACGGCGTCCAGCACGTGGTCGAGCCGCTCCTTGATCTCCCACCCCTGGGTCATCGGCTCCTCCTCGCCGGGGAGGAGCAGGGTGCTGGAGACCAGCGGTTCGCCGAGTTCGGCGAGCAGCGCCCGGGTGACGGCGTGGTCGGGGATCCTGACGCCCACCGTCTTCTTCTTCGGGTGCATCAGACGGCGGGGGACCTCCTTGGTGGCAGGGAGGATGAAGGTGTAGCTGCCCGGCGTCGCGGCCTTCACGGCGCGGAAGACGTTGTTGTCGAGCTGGACGAACTGCCCCAGCTGCGCGAAGTCCTCGCACATCAGGGTGAAGTGGTGGCGCTCGTCGAGACGCCGGATGGACCGGATCCGGTCGAGGCCGTCACGGTTGTCCAGCTGGCAGCCCAGCGCGAAACAGGAGTCGGTCGGGTACGCGATCAGGGCCCCGGAACGGAGACTGGCCGCCACTGTGCTGATGGTGCGCGGCTGGGGGGACTCTGGATGCACGTCGAAGTACTTCGCCATTGGCCGACCCTACGGGATCCCGGCGACCGGCGGGCGCAGCCGCGACGCCCCGCCTTCTGGCGGTGCGCCGGAGCGCGGCGTACGGTCCCTCGGTATGGCCATCGACCAGGCGCGGGCGAACCGGATCTTCCTCCCCGGCACCTACGCCGAGGGCGTGCCGTACGAGCTGTTCCGCGAACTGCGCGCCGAGACGCCGGTCTGCTGGGTGGAGGAGCCCGCGGTGGGTCCGTGGCCCGCCGGACCCGGCTACTGGGCGGTGCTGCGGCACGCCGACGTCAAGTACGTGCTGCGCACGCCCGAACTGTTCTCCTCGCACCTCGGCGCGACCCAGATCCGGGACCCCGACACGGCGGCCGACCTGGACTTCGCCCGCGCCATGTTGCTCAACCAGGACCCGCCCGACCACGCCCGGCTGCGCCGCATCGTCGCGGGGGCGTTCACCCCGCGCGCCCTGCGCGAACTGGCCGCCGGCATCGAGCGGCACGCCGCGGAGGCCGTCCGGCGGGTGCGGGTGCGCGGCGAGGCGGACTTCGTCCGGCTGGCCGCCGACCTCCCGGTGCGGACGCTGGCCCGGATCATGGGCGTTCCCGAGCAGGACCGGCTGCTGCTGCGGGACTGGGCGGACCGGGTGATCGGCTACCAGGACGCCGACCACGCCGACTCCGCCACGGTCGACCCGGCCACGCTCTCCGACCTCGGCCGTGCCGCGCTCGCCCACCGCCCCACGGCCCGTACCGCGCCGGACGGACGCCCGGTCAACCCCCGCTCGCGCGCCGCCCTCGCGGACATGTTCGCCTACGCGCACGGGCTCGCCGAACGCCCCCGCCCCGGAAGCGTGCTCGCCCGGATGCGCGAGGGCGGCCTCGGCCCGGCGGAGTTCGAGACGATGTTCTTCCTGTTCGCGGTCGCGGGCAACGAGACGGTCCGCAACGCCCTGCCGGGCGGTCTGTACTCCCTGCTCACCCATCCCGCGCAGTACCGGCTGCTGCTGCGGCGACCGGAGCTGACCGACTCGGCGGTCGAGGAGATGCTGCGCCACTGGCCGCCGGTGGTGGACTTCCGGCGCACCGCCACCCGGGACGTCGAACTCGGCGGCCGGTGGATCCGGCGGGGCGACAAGGTGGTGGTGTACCACGCGTCCGCCAATCGGGACGGGAGCGTGTTCCCGGACCCGGACCGCTTCGACATCACCCGGACCCCCAATGACCACGTCAGCTTCGGCCATGGCCCGCACTTCTGCATCGGCGCCCGGCTGGCCCGCCTGCAGATGGCGGCGATGCTGCGGCACGTCCTCACCGGCCTGCCCGGACTGGAACCGGCCCCCGGTGCGGCGCCCGTCCGGCTGGTGTCCAACTTCCAGAACGGGCTCAGGCGCCTGGACGTGCGGTGGAGCCGGCCGGACTGATGCCGGGCGCGGCATCGGTTCGGCCGGTCCGGCCGGTTCGGACCCCCGGGGGCTCAGCGCTGGCAGAACACCTTGGACGTGGCGGTGAACCAGCCGCCGGACTGCCGGACGTCGGAGGCGAGGCGGTAGCACTGGCTGCGCTGCCAGCCGGCCGCCTGGGCGTACGACAGCGCCACGTTGGTCGCGCTCTCGATGGCGGCGCCCATCGAACCGCCGGTCCCGCTGCCGGTGAAGGTCGCCGTCTCGGTCGCGGCGACCGCCCGGCCCGAGGTGGTGGTGAGGGCGGCGGCGCCGGTGGTGGACGCCTGGGCGGCGCCGACGCCGCCCAGGAGGCAGGCCGAGGCGGCGAGGGCCACGGCGGTGACGCGCAGACGGATCGCGGATGTGCGGACCGGGGACGTGCGGATGGTGGACGTGCGGCTCATGGGGACTCCTCGATGACGGGTCGCGGTGGCGACGCTCGTGGACGCGGGGCCCAGTCTTGCCGCGTCCGCCACGGCCGACCAACGGGCTTCGGCCTCCGTCGAATCCGGACACGGGCCGGGTCCGTCGGTCCGTTCGTCGGTCCGTCCGGTCGCGCGGTGGGTCAGTCGCGCGGGTGGTCGCGGCGGACGGCGTCGATGCAGGTGTCCCTGGAGACCGGTCCGCCGAAGCGGAGGCGGTCGTACGCGGTGAACGGCGGTTCGAGGGCGTCGAGTTCGTCGATCATGGCGTGCAGGTCGTGGAGGGCGGGCAGGTCACGCAGGCCGGGCAGTCGGTCGGAGGGCCCGGCGGTGGGGCGGGCGAGGGCCTCGGTGATGCCCCGGACGAGTTCCGCCTTGCGGCGCATGGTGACCGGGTGGAGGCGGTGCAGACAGACGTTCTGGCCGCTGAGGTACGACTCGTACTCCTCGGCGCCCTCCTCCCGGTCCTCCCAGTGGCCTTGGAACCAGTCCGGCAGCTTCGCCAACCCGCCTGCCTCGTCGACGAGTTCGAGGAGGTCGGGGGCGACCATCTCGGTGCCGTCGGAGCGCAGGTAGCCGGGCAGCGGGAGGCGGCCGGCGAGCATGTGGCCGCGGACCTCGTCCGGGTCCTGGCCGTGGCGGGCGCAGAGCGGTTCCAGTGGGGAGAAGTGCCGGTCGACGTAGGCGTCGTCGGCCTCGGTCATCGGGTGCTCGCCGTTGACCTCGAGGTAGCGCCGGGCGAGCCGCGCCTTCGGCGTGCCCGTTCCCGCGCTGCTGGTCCCCGTCGTTCCGGTCTCCGTCATGCCGGGCCCTCCTTCGGACGCCGTGGTGTCCCCGTCGCGCCGGTCAGCCGGTCAGCCGGTCAGCCGGCCTCGACCGCGTCGGCCTCGGCGGAACCGTCGCCGGTATCGGTGCTGCTGTTGCCGCTGCTTTTGCCGCTGCCGCTGCTGCTCCCGGTGCCGTGCGGGCCGGCCCCGGGGCCGGGGTCGATGCGCACCACGGGGGAGAACGCGGTGCCGAGGAACACTACCGCCTGCACCACGGCCGCGCACACGAAGAGCGTCCGGGTAGGGGAGGTGCCGGAGACCAGTCGGCCGCCGAGCACCGCGCCGAGCGGGATGGTCGCGTAGGCGGCGGCCCGGCTGACCGACACCACCCGGCCGATCACCTCGGAGGGCACCACCTTCTGCCGGGCGGTGAACCAGCTGACGATCACCAGCGAGGTGGCGACGCCCTCCACGCCCCAGGCGATCAGCACCGCCCACCAGGTCGGCACCAGGGCCGGCAGGACCATGGTCGCCCCGGACAGGCCCATGCCGAACGCCAGGAGCGGGCCCAGGCGGTAACGGTCCGTCAGGCGGGGGGCGAGCACTCCGCCCACCACGGCGCCGAGGCCCTGGGCGCCGAGGACGAGGCCGAGCACGACCTTCGGCTTCTCCTCGACCTCCAGGACGAGGTAGAAGAGGCTGCCCTCGACCGTCCACGCGGCGAGGTTGGACAGGGCCATCAGCACGGTGCCCCAGAGCACCGCCCGCATGGTCCGCAGTGCCCGCAGGCCGTCGGCGAAGTCCTTGGCGATCCGGGCCGCCGTGGTCGGCCCCGCGGCGGGGGCGGGCGTGGTGGAGATGGCGGTGATCAGCAGCGCGGAGGCCCCGAAGGAGAGCGCGTTGACCAGCGCGGAGACCGGGACGCCCAGCGCCGCGACGGCGGTGATGCCGGCCACCGGGCCGATGAAGCCGAGCGCGCTGTCGACCGTCTGGGTCCAGGAGTTGACCCGGGCGAGCCGCTGCTCGGGTACCACGTCGACCAGGAAGCCCTGGAACGCCGGGAAGTAGAACGGGCGGACGCAGGCGAGCAGGAACGCGCAGAGGTAGATCGCGGCCAGCGGCGGACGGTCGAGCGTGGCCAGGGCGGTGACGGCGACTGCCAGCACGGCGGAGGCGAGGTCGCAGAGGATCATCACCCGGCGGCGGTCGAACCGGTCCGCGATGACGCCGGCGAAGAGTCCGATCACGATGTACGGAATGAACTCGATCGCATAGGCGAGGGCGGTCGAGGTGGCCGATCCGGTGATTTTCAGGACGAGGACCGGAATGGCCAGCCGGTAGATCCAGTCACCGATGCCGGAGACCAGGAATGCGGCGCGCAGGCGGATGTCCGCCGGGCCCGGGGTCGGACGTTCCTCGATCGGCTTCGCGGTGGGCACCGGCGTTCTCCTATGCACTTTTTCGATGGCTGGTCGGCGGAAAGTAAAAGGATGTTCCGGAATTCTTCCGGTGGATCGCCGAAATCCCGGCGGGCGCCGTCGGTACGGCGTTCCCGCCGGGGTTCCCGGCCGGTCGCGCGGTCACCGGTCGTGGGCCGTGGGCCGCAGATCCGGGTCCGGGATTCCGTGGGTCGCGGGTCAGAAGGGGAGCTCCTCCCGGTCGACCCGGGTCAGCCACTCGGCGCCGGCGGCGGGCCGGGCGTCACGGCAGACGGCGCAGTCGGGGTCGCGGGTCCAGGTCTCGGCCTGGCGCACCCGGGGGTTGTGGAAGGTCTGCTCCAGCAGCCGGCCCACCGCGAGCGGCGGGCAGACCCGGGAGGCCAGCCGGACCATCTCGGAGACCATGTGGGCGGCGGCCACCACCACCAGCCCGTTGAAGGCGGCGGTGTCCTCGCCGTAGGCGCTGCCCTCGCGGTCGATGTCGTCGAGGACGTCGAGCACCATCCGCGAGGTCGGGTCGTCCCGGCGGACCTGCCCGTACCAGCACTCCACGCAGCCGCTGACGCCCGGCACCATCGTGTAGTGGATGGCCCGCTGGGTGTCGACGCCGCCGCCGATCAGGGTGGCGCCGGCCCGGACGCAGCCCTCGTTGAGCCAGTGCGCGACGTGCACCTTGGGGCGGTCGACCACGGCGATCACGATGTCCCGGTCGTGCACCACCGCGTAGACGTCGTCGGCGGACATCAGCTTGGCCTCGACCGCGTCGACCCGTACCCGGCTGTTGAGCCGGCGGGCCCGCTCGGCGGCGACGTGGACCTTGGTGCGGCCGACGTCCGGCTCGCCGTAGATGATCTGGCGGTTGAAGTTGGAGACCTCGATCTTGTCGAAGTCGACGATCCGGATGTCCGTGAAGCCGATCGCGACCAGGTCGATCAGGGTGTGCGAGCCGATGCCGCCGACGCCGAGCACGGCCACCCGGGCGTCGCGGACGCGGCGCTGGAACTCGTACTTGGAGGTCCCCAGGGAGGCGTAGGTCTCGAAGAAGCCCAGGTTGTTGGACCAGCGCTCGCGGGCGGCGGCGTCGAAGTCCTCGCCCCGGTCGGCGGTGTCCTGCACCAGGCCGGTCGCGTCCAGGTCGTCGACGGCCTCGCGCACGTCCTCGGGGGTGAGGTCGGGGTAGTCGGCGCTGAGGTCGCGGTGGACGTCGTCCAGGTCGCGGCTGCCGTCCAGGAGCTGCAGCAGCCTCAGTACGCGGCCGTCGGTGTCCTCCAGCGAGGTCAGCTCACCGCCGAGGCGGAAGTGGACCGAGCCGTCGGAAACGAAGTAGGGGATGCTCGTCTTGAGCGCGGGACGTGCCACGGATACCCCTCGGGGACTGGGCGGCGGAAGTCATGGAAATACCGGGTCCGGGAATTTGCGGAGGAGTTCCGGACGGGTGCGGCGGGGCGTCGTTGTGAAGGAAGCCCCGCCGCATTTCAGGCTCAGCCCTTGGCGGTGCTGGCGGCGCTGCTGTAGCGCTTGGTGGACTTCTTGATCATTGGAATCACCTCCCCCCTCCGATCGGACTCCATGCTATTCATCGGGGAACTTCCCGGACAAGATGTAAGAACACCTTTTCGCGGGGTGATCTTCAAGTGCCGCTGGAACGGACGGAAAGTCCCAGGTATTCGGCCTGGAAAGCCAGCACATCGGCGAAATAGGCGAGCCGCCCGGTGCGGGCGCGGGCCCCGTGCCCGACGCCGGCCTCCTGGCGGAGCAGCACCGGGCGGCCCGAGGACGTGGCCCGCTGCAACGCGGCGCACATCTTCCGGGCGTGCAGCGGGTCGACCCTGGCGTCGTCCTCGAACGCGGTCAGCAGCACGGCCGGGTAGGCGGTGTCCGCCGCCACGTGGTGGTACGGCGAGTAGCCGAGCAGCCAGCCGAGTTCCTCCGGGTCCTCCCGGGTGCCGAACTCGTCGGTCCAGTAGGGGCCGTAGCCGGTCAGCTCGTAGCGGGCCATGTCGAGCGGGGCGGCGGTGGCCGCCACCGCGGCGAACAGTCCGGGGCACCGGGTCATCGCCGCGCCGACCAGGAGGCCGCCGGCGCTCTGGCCGAACGCGCCGAGCCCGCCGGGCGGACAGAGCCCCCGGTCGTGCAGCGCGCGGGCGGCGGCCAGGAAGTCGTCGACGCCGTTCTGCTTGTGCTCGCGCATCCCGGCGCGGTGCCAGCCCTCGCCGTGCTCGCCGCCGCCGCGCACCCGGGCCACCGCGAACTGGCCGCCCAGGCCGGCCCAGGCGAGCGCCGCGGCGTAGTAGTCGGCGACCTGGGGCTCGCCGAAGGCGCCGTAGCCCTGGAGGACGGTCGGCAGCGGGCCGGTCGGGCGGTCGGCGGGCCGGGTGAGCAGCACCGTCACCTCGGTGCCGTCCGGGGAGGCGCAGCGCAGTTCGGAGACCAGGACGGCGGGGATGTCCGGGGTGCCCGGTGCCCGCCACACCCCGGTCGTGCCGCGGCGGGCGTCGTAGTGGTGGACGGTCTCCGGGGTGGTGGGGTCGGAGTAGCTGAACCACGCCTCGTGGCCGCCCTGACGGAAAGTCAGGTCGGTGACGACGCCGGTGCCGGGCAGTGGGAGCGTGCCGAGCGGTTCGCCGGTGCGCAGGTCGTGCCGGGTGATCCGGCCGTGTCCGCCGGCCGAGCGGAGCACCAGCAGCAGCGGGACCGGCAGCGCGGGGTCGTCGAGGACGGCGAAGGACTCCAGTACCTCGTGCTCGTGCTGCGGGACGAGGGTGCGCGGCCGCTCCGGCGCCGCCGGGTCCAGGACCAGGATCCGGCCCCGGTCCGCGTCGAGGTCGGTGAGCACGTACAGCAGGCCGTCGGTGGCGGGCCAGGGGGAGCTCCAGCCGCCGTCCAGGGCGGTCAGCGGGCGCCAGTCGGGCTTCTCCGGGGTGCCGAGGGACAGGTCGGCGATCCGGACGTGGTTGCCGCTGGAGAGCCCGTCGGCGGTGGCGGCGACCAGCAGCCGGCCGTCCGCGCCGAGCAGGACGTCCAGCTCGGGGGCCGGTCCGTCGGCGGCGTCGTGCTCGTGCTCGTGCGCGTGTTCGGGTCGGTCGGCGGCTCCGTCGGCGGGTCGGTCGGCGGGTGCTGCGGCGCCGGGGACTTCGATGTCGTCCGCCGGGTGCTCGCCGATCCGGTGCAGGAACAGCCGGGCGCCGTCGCCGCCCGGGCCGCCGCGGACGTGGTAGAAGGCGTCCGGCCCGCCCGACCAGGCGACGTTGCCGTACGGGCAGCCGGTGATCGGCCCGTCCACCGTGCGGCCGGTGGCCACCTCGAGCACCCGCAGGGTGTACTCCTCGGCGCCGCCCTCGGCACTCTGGACGGCGACCAGCGCGCCGGTCGGGTCGGGTGTCCAACCGCCCAGCACGGTACGGCCGGTGGGATCGTGACGATGCGGGTCGAACAGGATCCGGCGGCTGCCGGAGGGGTCGGCGACCGCCAGCGAGGGGTGCTCGTCCGCAGGCCCGCGGACCGTGAAGAAAGCCAGGCCGCCCGCGAGTTGGGGCGAGGTCAGGTGCTCGAAGGCGGTCAGCCGGGTCATCGCGGCCCGGAACGCGCCCACCGCCGGCCAGCCGTCGCGCAGCCGGTCGAACAGCCGCCGCTGGCCGGCCGACCACTCCCGGGTCGCGGGGGCGTCGGCGTCCTCCAGGGCACGGTACGGGTCCGGGACGTCGCGCCCGCCCAGCCGGTCGACGGTGTCGCCGGGTGCGACGGGCGGGTATTCCGGCCTCCCGGCCGGGTCGATCGGCAGCATGGCCCCCTCCAACCGGCGTGCGGACGGAACGGAGATCGCCACTCGGGGGCGGGCCGCGGACCGGCCGCCGTCGAGAGCGCCGACATCCTAACGACGGTTTCCGCGTACTCGTCAATGGCCTTGCCGTGAAAGGCCTTTCGGCCGAACGGCGGGCCGGGTCGGGCTCCGTCGATCGGTGCACACGCACCAATGACGCGGACCTGGGTGTTCGGCGGCCGGTCGCGTCCGGCGGTCGCCGACGGGGGCCGCCGACAGGTCGTCGACGACCTGTCGGGCGCGGCGCCCGCGCCGTAGCGGGCCCGACGGGGGATCCGCTAGAGTCCCCCCGCCCATCATCAAGATCATCGGGGGAAACCTTGCCGTCCGAGGCAACGAAGGAGCGCGGCGGTGCGAACGCACTCGGCTGGGCGCTCACCATCGGTCTGAACGTCGTCGCGCCGATCATCACCTACAACCAGCTCACCGACCACGGCTACGGTGAGTTCACCGCACTGGTGATCTCGGCCGTCTGGCCCGCCGTCGATCTGGGGATCCACCTGGCGTGGCAGCGGCGGGTGGACGAGTTCGCGGCGGTGTCGCTGCTGTTCCTGGTGCTGACCGTCGCGGTCACCCTGGCCGGGCCGGCCGACGCGCACTTCCTGCTGGTGAAGGACTCGGTGATCACCGGCC
The DNA here is from genome assembly GCF_034043715.1 of Kitasatospora purpeofusca. Classification (GTDB taxonomy): domain Bacteria; phylum Actinomycetota; class Actinomycetes; order Streptomycetales; family Streptomycetaceae; genus Kitasatospora; species Kitasatospora purpeofusca_A. The sequence goes on from NZ_JAXCLC010000043.1 coordinate 9,243, forward strand.
TGTTCGGAGTGATCTGCCTGGCCAGCCTGGCCGCGTCCCGACCGCTGATGTTCTACTTCGGCCGCAAGTTCGCCACCGACGGCTCGGCCGGGTCGCTGGAGCGCTGGGAGGGGCTCTGGGCGCTGCCCGGGTTCCGCCGGGTCCAGCGTCACCTGACCATCGGCTGGGGCGTGGCCTATCTGCTGGAGGCCGGGCTGCGGGTCGGGCTCTCGTACGTGCTCGACACCGACGCGATGCAGGCGCTGAACACGGTGCTGTCGCTGGGTGTGACCGCGCTGCTGATCACCTGGACGATCGCCTACGCGAAGCGGGCCCGGGCCCGGGGCGCGGCGGCCGGGGCGGAGCGGGAGGCGGCGGCGCGGGTCGAGGCGGCGCGGGTCGAGGCGGCGCAGGCCGAGACGGCGACGGTCTGACCCGGCGGTCGGACGACGCCACCGCACCACGACCCGACCCCGCCGGCGCGCCTTCGGCGGGGTCGAGTCGTGGTGCGGTGCGGTGGGGCGAGGGCCGGGTCAGACCGCCGGGGCGGCGAGCGGAGCCCGTTCGGCGGCCGGTGCCGCCGGGGCGAGGGCACGGTCGGCCAGGGTGCCGAAGAGCAGGGCGAAGCCCGTCCACAGCACCACCTGGAGGCCGATCGAGGCGAGCCGGAAGTCCCACAGCAGCGCGGCGGGGAAGCCCTCCGGGATCGCGTCGTCGTTGGGCGGCAGGACGAAGGCCAGCACGGCCATCACCACGGCGTAGCCGAGGCCGGCCGCGACGGTGGCGTTCCAGGTGCCCAGGCGCGGGGCCAGGCGCTTGCCGAGGATCACCGCGGCGACGCCGATCAGCACACTGAGCGCGATCATCAGGAAGAACAGCGCGGTGCGCTTCCCGATGGTGTCCGGATCGCCGACCGCCGGCGGGTTCGCCGGGTACTTGAGGAACGGCACGAAGTAGACGGTGACGAAGGCCGCGCCCGCGACCAGCGCGGCGGTGGCCCGGGGGCCGAACCGGCCGACCCGGCCGAGGGCGAAGCAGAACGCCAGCGCGGCGATCCCGCCGACCGCGACGCCGTACACGAGGACACCGGTGGCGAGACCGGCGGTGGACTGGAGGTCCCGGCCGACCGGTTCCTCCTCCCCGCCTCCGGCGTCGGCCCCGTGCTCGTGCGCGGTCGCGTCCTCGGTGCCACCGGCCGCGGCGCCGCCGCCGTGGTCGTGGTGCCCGGCCGGGGCGGAGTGGGCCTGCTCCTGCGCGATGGAGTCCGAGACGGGGCCCTCGCCGACGGTGTAGGCGAAGACGAAGGCCACCAGCCCGGCTATCAGGCCGGCCAGCAAGCCGCGCAGCAGCAGCCTGCCGACGGTGCCGGACGGCATGGTTGCGGAGTTGTTGATCGCGGAGTTGCTCATCGGTGCGTGTTCTCCGGGATCAGTGGCAGGGGAAGCCGAGCAGGTGCCGACCGTCGTGCACCCATTCGTGCACCGTCGCACCGGAGAAGACCGAGGTGGCGCCCTGCTCGGCGCCGACGAAGTAGAGCAGGACCAGCATCAGGGTGCCGAGGAAGAGCGCCCAGGGCAGGATCGCGCGGATCGGCAGCGATGCGGGGGCGGAGCCGGCCGAGGGCAGGCTGGGAGACAAGACGGACTGGGCCATGGCAGGACCTCCTGGGGAAACACGCGTCCCGTTCGGTGGATCTCGGACGACGGCCATCGGGTCTGACTTGCCGGGCACCGCCGTTGCGTGAGGCGGCCTGGTCCGGCATACAGTGGCGCGACCGTGCCGGATTCACACCGGACTTCCGTCTCGCCGTCGTCTTCAGTTGTCGGGGAGACCGTAGCGCCCGGTGCCGACGGCGCCAAGGGCGTGCACGGAATCGTTGTCGTGGCGCGACCTGCGGATTCGCGCGCCGGGAGGGCGCGGAGCACCGTGCTCCGAGGGCCCCCAAGGGTGACAGGTGTACGAAGGGGAGTCGCGTGACGGTACGGGTGATTTTCGTTTCCCCGGCGATCGGACCCGAGCTGCGGCAGGCGCGGTTCGCCGACGAAGCCTCCGCGTACCAGGGTGGCGGGGCGGACGGCCTCGACACGGCGGACGACGGCGGTGGTACGGCGGACGCGGGGGACGCGCTGGACGAGGCCGGGGTGCGCGCGGCCCGTGCCCTCCGGCCGGACCTCCCGGCGGCGTCCCACCGCTTCGTCTCGCCCTCGGCCCGCTGCCGCCGCACGGCCGCGGAACTCGGCCTCGCCGACGCGGTCGCCCAGCCCGCGCTGCGCGGCTGCGCGCCCGGGCGCTGGCGCGGGCGGACCCTCGACGAGGTGGCCGCCGAGGAGCCGGAGGCGGTGATGGCCTGGCTCGCCGACCCGTCCGCCGCCCCGCACGGGGGCGAGTCGGTGCGGCAGCTGTGCGCCCGGGTCGCCGGGTGGCTGGACGGGACGGCGGCCGGACTCACCGGCCGGGTCCTGGTGGTCGCCGAGCCGGACGCCGTCCGGGCCGCGGCCGTGCACGCGCTCGGTGTCCCCGACCTGGCCTTCCGGCGCCTGGACGTGCCCCCGCTGGCGGTGGTCGAACTGACCGGCCGGGCCGGCCGCTGGAACCTCCGGCTCGGTTAGGGCTTGCCCAGGTCGAGCCGCCAGTCGTTGGAGCGGATCGGGTGGCCGGGCGGGTACTCGAAGTCCTGCGGCCCCATGAGTTCGAAGCCCGCCGCCCGGCAGACCGCGTTCGACGCCGGATGGTCCACCGAGGGGAAGGCGTGCAGGTGGCGGTGCAGGCCCTCGGCCCGGGCCAGCTCCGCCACCGCGCGGGCCGCGGCCGTGGCCACGCCCCGGCCCTGGAAGGCCGGCAGCACGGCCCAGCCCGTCTCGTACACCTGCTCGCCGGCCCACTCGTGGTCCCAGAAGCCGATGGCCCCGGCCGCCGCCTCTGCCGCTCCTGTCGCCTCCACCGCCCCCGTCGGCAGCAGCACGATCCGGAACATCCGCCCCGCGCGGGTGCCGTCGGCAGTCAGGTCGACGTACCGGCGGTGGCGGCGGGCGAGTGCCTCCTCGGACTCCGGACCGCCGAGGTGGGTCATCAGCTCCGGTGCGTTGAGGGCGTGCAGCAGCTCGGCGTCGCCCTCGGACCAGGGTTCGAGGCGTACGGCGGGGGTGCGGTCGTCGTCCATGGCCGTACGGTAGCGGCCCCCTCCGACAAGCGGCCCCGGGTCCCGACCGCTCGCCCCGTATGCGAGCAGGACCGGTTCGCCGGTGCGGATCAGCGCGCCCGGCCCCGGGCCCGCGGGCGCCGCCGGAGCCGGGCCCGCCGGTGTCCTTATGACAACAGCATTGACGTGTCTCTCGGCCGCCGGTTTCATGGCTCGCACTTCACCCCCACCCCCACACCCCCCACCAGCAAGGCGGTGATCCCTTGGCATCGACGGCGAAGGTCATGGGCAGCGGTCCGAGAGCGGACAGCAGCGGCCCCCAGGACTCCATGCCCCGCTCCCTCGGCCTTCTCGACGGGGCGGCGATCGCCGCCTCGAGTACCGCCGCGACCAGCAGTATCGGCATCGGCCTCGGCCTGATGGCCGGCGTCGTCGGGCTCCACCTCCCCGCGATCATGCTGCTGGCGTTCCTCCCCGTGCTGGCCATCGCCGGCGGCTACGGGCGGCTGAACCGCTCGGAGCCGGACGCCGGCAGCAGCTACAGCTGGGTGGGCCGCACGCTCAACCCCTGGCTCGGCTTCCTCACCGGCTGGGTGAACACCGTCGGCACCGTGGTGTTCATGGCCTACACCACGACCGTGACCGGCTCCTCGATCGTCCAACTCCTCGACGAGGCGCACCTGCGCAGCGTCGCCGGGCTGCGACTGGACGCCGACTCGACCGTGCAGTGCACCCTGATCGGCCTGGTCGTCCTGGTCGCCGCCGCGCTGGTCGCGGTGCGCGGACTCGGCCTGGCCGCCCGGCTGCAGAAGGCGCTGCTGGTGTTCGAGTACGCGGTCCTGCTCGGCTTCTGCGGCTACGGGCTGTTCGCCGGCGACCAGCCGTTCTCGCTCGACTGGTTCAACCCGCTCACGATCCCGTCCTTCGACGCCGTCGCCCAGGGCATGGTGCTCGCGGTGTTCTGCTACTGGGGCTTCGAGTCGGTGTTCAGCGTCGGCGAGGAGGTCCACGACCCCCGTGACGCCTCCCGCGCCGGCACCCTCGCCCTGGTCGTGATGCTGCTGCTGTTCCTGCTCGCCGGCACGGCCTTCCAGCGGGTGCTGCCGCTGGACGAACTCGCGGACAACGGCGCGCACGGCCTCACGTACTTCGGCGCGCGGCTCGCCGACCAGCCACTGGCCGCACTGCCGCTGATCGCGCTGATGTTCTCCGCGGTGGCGTCGCTGCAGTCCTCGGTGATCCCCACCGCCCGCGGGCTGTTCGCGATGGGCCGGGACGGCGTGCTCGGCCCGGTCTGGACCAAGCTGCATCCCAAGCACCGGACGCCCGCGGTCGGCACCCTGCTGATCACCGCGGTCGCGGTGGCACTGGCACTGTGCTCGGTCGTCATCCCGACCGTCAACGACCTCATCTCGGCGGCCGTCAACGCGATCGGCATCATCGTCGCCCTCTACTACGCCCTCACCGCGGTCGCGGCCGCCGTCCGGTTCCGCCACCTGCTGCGCACCGACCTGGTGGAGGGGCTGCGCGCGGTGGTCGGCCCGCTGCTCGGCGCGGCGGTCCTGCTGGTCGTCGGCGGCTACCTCACCTGGACCTTCTACGACTCCACCGACCACTTCGAACTCTCCGCCGACAACGGCTGGTTCGAGCTCACCGTCGTGGTACTGATGATCGTCACCGGCCTGCCGGCGGCGGCCTGGGCGCGCTGGCGGCGCCGCTCGGCGTACTTCCTCGGCGAGGCCGCGGGCACACCGCCCGAGAAGGCCTGAGCACACCCGGGGGCGCGGGCCCGGTGCACCCCCACACACCGGCCCGCGCCCCCGCCCACCGCACCGGGCAGGCGGCACGCAACGCGCAGCACCTGGCACCCAGCACCCAGCACCCAGCACCTGGCACACCCGCACCATCCGAGAACGGAGCACCACCCATGACCAAGGCCGATCTGGTCTTCACCCGCGGCCCCGTGCACACCGGCGACGCGGCCCGCACCCGGGCGACCGGTCTGGCCGTCACCGGCGGACGGATCACCGCCGTCGGCCACGACGAGGTCCGGGACCTGATCGGCCCGGACACCGAGGTCGTCGACCTCACCGGCAAGCTGCTGCTGCCGGGCTTCCAGGACGCCCACATCCACGCCGTCTTCGGCGGCACCGAGCTGGCCGTCTGCGACCTCACCGGCACCGTCGGCGTGGCCGACTACCTGGAGCGGATCCGCGCCTACGCCGACGCCAACCCCGACCAGGAGTGGATCACCGGCAGCGGCTGGTCGATGGAGAGCTTCGAGGGCGGCCTGCCGACCCGGCAGCTGCTCGACTCCGCCGTCCCGGACCGTCCCGTCTACCTCACCAACCGGGACCACCACGGCGCCTGGGCCAACACCCGGGCGCTGGAACTCGCCGGCGTCGACCGCGACACCCCCGACCCGGCGGACGGCCGGATCGAGCGCGAGGCCGACGGCACCCCGAGCGGAGTGCTCCAGGAGGGCGCCACCGGCCTGGTGGCCCGACTGGTGCCGCCGATCACCGCCGCCGACCGGCTGGAGGGGCTGCTGCGGGCGCAGCGGCTGCTGCACTCGCTCGGCATCACCGGCTGGCAGGACGCGCTGCTCGGCGAGTTCAACGGCCAGCCTGACCCCTCCGACGCCTACCTGGCCGCCGCACGCTCCGGCGCGCTGACCGCGCGGGTGAACGGCGCGCTCTGGTGGGAGCGCGAGCGGGGCGCCGAGCAGATCGCCGAACTCGTCGAGCGCCGCGCCGCGTCGGCCCACGGCAGGTTCCGGGCCGGCTCGGTGAAGATCATGCAGGACGGTATCGCGGAGAACTTCACCGCCGCGATGACCAGCCCCTACCTGGACGGCTGCGGCTGCGCCACCGCCAACTCCGGCCTCAGCTTCGTCGATCCGCTCGCCCTGCGCGAGTACGTCACCGAACTCGACGCGCTGGACTTCCAGGTGCACTTCCACGCGCTCGGCGACCGCGCGGTGCGCGAGGCCCTGGACGCGGTCGAGGCCGCCCGCGCCGCCAACGGCCGGCGCGACAACCGCCACCACCTCGCCCACCTCCAGGTGGTCCACCCGGACGACCTGCCCCGGTTCGCCCGGCTCGGCGCCATCGCCAACATCCAGCCGCTGTGGGCGGCGCACGAGCCGCAGATGGACGAGCTGACCATCCCCTTCCTCGGCCCGGAACGCGCCTCCTGGCAGTACCCGTTCGGCGCACTCCTGCGGGCCGGTGCCACCCTGGCGGCGGGCAGCGACTGGCCGGTGAGCAGCCCGGACCCGCTGGCCGGCCTGCACGTCGCGGTCAACCGGCGGGAGCCGGAGACCGAGGACGACCGGGTGTTCCTGCCCGAGCAGCGGCTCGACCTGGCCTCCGCGATCGCCGCCTACACGGCGGGCACCGCCCATGTGAACGGCCACGACGACGCCGGGGTGCTCGCGCCCGGCCTGCTGGCCGACCTGGTCGTCCTGGACCGCGACATCCTCACCGGCCCCCCCGAGGAGATCGCCGCAGCCCGGGTGCTGCGCACCTACGTCGGCGGCGAACTGGTCCACGCCACCGACTGACGCCACGTCAACTACCGTCCGGGCCCCGGGATTCCACTCCCCGGGGCCCGTCGCGCTCCGGCCGGCGCGAGCGTCGACGTGCCCCGCGCCCGCGTCGGAGGGCATGTCACCGCGAGAGGTGGGCCTCGATGCCGTCGAGCACGAATTCGAGACCGATCCGGAAGGTGTGGTCGGCGTCGAGGTGGGCGGCATCGCGCACCACCGTGGCCAGCGCGGGAAACCGGCCGGTGGCGAAGGTGCGTTCCAGGTAGGGCCCGAGCGAACTCTGCCACTGCCTCTCGTCCATCCCGGTGGCCCGCTCGGCCCGCCGCTCGGCGATCTCCCGGCGCACCGCGCCGATCACGTACGCCTTGACCGCGGCGACCACCGGCATGACGGCGTCCACGTGGATCTCGCCCAGGGCGGCCACCAGGGTCTCGCCGCCGGCCAGCGCCTCCGGCCCGAGCTGGGGTCGGCCGCCCAGCAGATCGGCGAGCCATTCGTGCTCGTGGGCGGCGCTCCGAGTGGCCTCGGCGTGGGAGCGGAGCACCTCCCGCCAGTGGTCGCCGACCGGCCGGATCCCGGCGTGGACGGCGTCGACCATCAGGTCGAGCAGCTCCTCCTTGCCGGCGATGTAGCCGTACAGCCGCATCGGACGGACGTCCAGCGCGGTGGCGACCTTGCGCAGCGACACCGCGTCCAGGCCGTCCGCGTCGGCCAGTCGAATCGCCGTACGCACGATCTGTTCCCGGCTCAGCTGGGCCGGTACGGGCCGATTCGGCGGCTCCGGCCTCTCCCACACCAACATGCCGCTCACCATACAACGCATTGCACGATACAGTGTATCGACCAGTACGGCGTATCGAGGCCCGGGTGCATCGAGGTGCCTCAATGTGTCCCGGAGGGGGAGGCAGTCATGACCATCGCCATCGTCGGAGCCGGCCTCGGCGGCCTGGCGCTCGCCCGGGTGCTGCACGTGAACGGCATCGGCTGCGTCGTGCATGAACGCGAGCCGTCACGCCGTGCGCGCGGCCAGGGCGGCATGCTCGACATCCACTCCGGCCAGCGGGCGTTGCGCGAGGCCGGTCTGATCGACGAGTTCTTCGCGATCGCCCGCGGTGAGGGCCAGGACATGCGCCTGCTGGAGCCGGACGGCACCCTGCTGCTCCAGGAGGACACGCCTGACGACGCCCCGCTCGCACGGCCCGAGGTCGACCGCGCCGACCTGCGGGACCTGCTGCTGGACTCCCTCCCCGAGGGCACGGTGCGCTGGGGGCACGCGTTCGAATCCGCCGACAGCGGCCTGCTGCGCTTCGCCGACGGCAGCAGTGCGACGTACGACCTGCTGGTCGGCGCGGACGGCGCGAACTCCCGGGTCCGCGCGCTGCTCACCGACGTCCGCCCGGCGCACACCGGCCACAACGTGGTCGAGATCGGTATCCCCGACATCGACCGCACCCATCCGGACCTCGCGGCGATGGTCGGGCGCGGCACCTACTGGGTGCTCGGCGACGGGCTGTCCCTGGCGGCGCAGCGCAACGGCGACGGCCGGGTCCGCATCGGCCTCGGCTTCTACGACACCGCCGAGGACTGGTTCGCCACCAGCGGGATCCCGTTCGACGACCCGGCCGCCGCCCGGGCCCGGCTGATCGACCTCCTCCCCGGCTGGCACCCGCGCTTCGCCGCGCTGATCGCGGCCTGCGACGACATGATCGTGCCGCGGTCGATCACCACGCTCCCGGTCGGCCTGACCTGGCCGTCGACGCCGGGCGTCACGCTGGTCGGCGATGCCGCGCACCTGATGCCGCCGGTGGGACAGGGCGCCAACATGGCGCTGCTCGACGGCGCACTGCTCGGTCTCGCGCTCGCCGCACGCCCGGACGACTTCCCGGCCGCCGTCGAGGAGTACGAACGCGAGATGTTCGAGCGCACCGCCGCTGCCGCCCGGATGTCCACGGACATGCAGGAGATGCTGAGGGCACCGGACGCCGCCCGGAAGATGCTCGCGTTCTTCCAGCCGGGCTGACAGCGGCCGGACCTGCCGGTCCCGGTCCGTGGAGAACACGGTGGAATCCGCTGCCCGACCGGCGGTTCGCCTCTGGGTCGGCCCGTCGCTGCCAGGAGACCCGCGGTTGGACGGAGACCGGGGCGGGGGCGGCGCGGTCAGTCCCCGGTGCGGCGCAGCAGGTAGGTGTCCATGATCCATCCCTTGCGCTCGCGGGCCTCGCCGCGCAGCCGGGCGATCTCCGGCGCCGCCTCGCCGAGCGGACCGGAGACCAGGATCTCGTCCTCCCCGCCCAGGTAGGCGCCGTAGTGGATGTGCACGCCCTCGGGGTCGATCCGGCCGAAGGCGGCCTGCCCGTCGAGCATCACCACCGTGTCCTCGGCCCCCGGCGGGAAGCCCTCGGCGGCCAACCGGCGGGCGGTGGTGATCCGCACCGGGCGGCCGACCCGGGTGAGCGTGGTGCGGTGCCGGGCGGCGAGCACCGAGACGCTGCTGATGCCCGGCACCACCTCGTAGCCGAACGCGCCGGGGTCGGCCGCCAGCACCTCGTCCAGCACGGCGGTCACACTGTCGTACAGGCTGGGGTCGCCCCACACCAGCAGCGCGCCGATGCCGTCCGGACCAAGCTCCTCGCCGACGAGCCGGCCGACCAGTTCGGCCCGGCGGCGGCGCCAGTCCTGGACGGCCTCGGTGTAGGCCGGAGTGGTCCGGTCGCGCTCGGCGTCCGGCACCTCGACCACCCGGTGACCGGGGCGGGCATGCTCCTCGATCATCCGCCGGCGCAGCCGCATCAGGTCCTGGCGCTGCTCGTTCTTGTCGAGGAGGAGGAAGACGTCGGTGCGGGCGATGGCCTTGACCGCCTGCAGGGTGAGGTGGTCCGGGTCGCCCGCACCGATGCCGATGACGTAGATGTGCCGCATGCCCACGATTCTGCCCGGTCGGGCCGCGTGCGGGGTAACGGGATCCCGGGCTTCCGGATCGGTGCTCCGGGCGACCGGGCCGTCGAGGCGATCGCCCGCGAAGTCGAGGAGGAGACCGGCTGGCGGCCCGGCCGGCCCCTCGCAGGCGGCACTTTCCTGCTACCTCGGCCCGCACCGCCTCGCCGGTGCGGGCCACTGACCGGCGCCGCCAGGAGCCCGCGGTCCGGTTTGTGGATCGGCCAGCATCTGCCGGACCATTGAAGGCCGGTGGGGCCGCACCCGGCGCGGCTCCACGTGGTCCTGGCTATGGAGGATGCGATGACGGACTGCGCGAACTGCCACTCCTCACCCGCGGCGATCGAGGACATCGAGGTGGAGCCGCCACGGCCGTGGTGCCTCGGGTGCGCCACCGCCCTGGTGCGAGCCGGTGATCCGGTGCTGCGCTACCGCTCGCTCGGTGAGGGGCGGGACGAGTACGCGCGGGTGCTTTCGCGCGGCAGTACCGCAGCGGTGCGGTTCGGCTGACGTCGGACAGGGTCACTGGTCACAGGTCCATCACATTGCCCACGCAATGTGATCCCCTGCCGCTACGGTCCCGACAGCAGCCACCGCACCTCTGGGGATCACATGCGCCGCACCCTTCTCACCTCCGTCGCCGCCGGCCTGGCCGTCGCAGCCCTCGCCGCGTGCGAGCCGGCGGACACCGTCAGCAGCAGTGGGCGGAGTTCCGTCGCTCCGGCGGCAACCACGCCCGGAGCGCCGCCAGTTGCCGCACCGGCTCCTGCTGCCGGTCAGGCGAAAGCCGCTACTCTCCCCGCTTTCGTCGGCATGGGTCTGCAGTCCGCCCAGGACGCCGCGCAGAAGGCGGGCTTCTACCTGCTCACCAGTCATGACGCGCTCGGCCGGTCCCGCAACCAGATCGACGACCGGAATTGGAAGGTCTGCACCCAGACGCCGGGGCCGGGCGAGCAGGCCACCGGCGCGAAGGTCGACATGGGGGCGGTGAAGCTGGACGAGCAGTGCCCCGCGCAGGACCAGGGCGCGGGCGGTCCCACGAAGGCCGGCGCAACGATGCCCGACTTCAAGGGCAAGGCCGTGTCCGTGGTGCACGACTCCCTCGACCGGGCGACATCGATCAGCGCGAAGGACGCCACGGCACAGAACCGGATCATCGTCGTGCAGTCGAACTGGCAGGTGTGCACCCAGGATCCGGCGCCGGGTGCCGCTCTGAACGGGCAGCCGGTGACGGTCAAGGCCGTCAAGTTCGGCGAGTCCTGCCCCTGACACGGCACCGGGCCGGCGCGACCTCGCTCAGGCCGACCGATGACCCGGGGGCGGGGTTGGAGAAGGCCGGCCACCAGACGGTGTGCCACCGGCTCAGCATCCAGCAGTCGCCCGGTAGCCTGCCGGGGTGCACGGGTTCGGGGTGACGGAGTTCCAGTTGGTCCTGCTGCGGCGGATGGCGGACTTCCGGCCGGAGTTGGTCGAGGACGCGGTCCGCCGGCTGGGGGAGACCCGGGCGGGGATGCGGGAGGCGAACAAGCGCTGGCAGGCGATGCTCAGGGCGCCGGGGTTCCCGGGCGGCGGGCGTCGGTACACCGCGGTGCTCGGGCCGCCGGAGGCGGTGGTGGCGCGGCGGATCGGGGACCTCGTGTGCTCCGCCCGGCAGTGGGCGCTGCCGCTCTGGCCCGGGTTGCGGTTCGAGGTCCTGACCGGTCCCGCCGAGGCGGGCGCGCCGGTGCTGAACGCCTGGCTGGTGCGGGCTGCGGACACCCCGCCGCCGGTGCTCCGCACGCTCGCCGACCTGCGGCCGTGGAGCTGTGTGGTGGCCGATCTGGGCGCGGCGTTCCCGCCCGCCGTGCCGCGCGAGGGCAGCGCGCCGAACCGGTTCCGGCTGGACTTCACCGCCCCGGACGCCGACGGCCGCCCGCAGGCCCGCACGGCGGACTTCACCTGGGGCCTGCTCCAGGAGGTGCGGCCGCTCGACGACCCCACGCGCACCGCCCCGGACTGACGCGCCTCAGCGCCGGTGCACGGTGCGCCCGCCGACCACCGTGCGGTCGGGCAGCAGGGTCCGCAGCTCCTCGACCGGACAGGTCAGCGGGTCGGTCGGCCACAGGGTCAGATCCGCGAACGCGCCGGGCCGCAGGGCGCCCCGCTCCACGCTCTCCCCGGTCAGCCGGGCCGCCGCCGAGGTGTGCAGGGCGATCGCCTCGGACCGCTCGATCGCGTGTTCCGCCCCGACCACCCCGGCCACGGTGCGGCGGGTGGTCATGCCCCAGACGGACAGCATCGCGCCGTACGGGCCGACCGGGAAGTCCGAACCGGCGGCCAGCATCGCGCCCTCGTCGAGCCATTCGCGCAACGGGAACAGCGCCCGGGTGCGCTCCTCGCCCCAGGCCCGCCGCTGGGTGGGGGCGCCGTCGTGCAGCAGCGGGTGCTGCACGGTCACCGGGATGCGGAGGGCGACGGCCCGGGCCCGCTGCTCGGCGCGGGCGAGGCCGCCGTGCTCCACGACCAGGGTGCCGGCGGGCAGTCCGGGGCGGCGCGCGAGCACCTCCTCGAAGACGTCGAGCAGGGTGCGCAGGCCGCGGTCGCCCCAGGCGTGCACGCCGACCCGCAGTCCGCGTCCGACCACCCGGTCCACGGCCTCGGCCAGCTCCTTCGGCTCCCACAACAACCGGCCGTGGTAGCAGGGCTGCCCCTGGTACGGCTCCTCCAGGGCGCCCGCCTCGAAGCCGCCGTCGATGCCGAACTTGACGCCCCAGACCGAGAGTCGGTCGTCCTCGTGGCCGGCGGCCCGCCAGGCGTCGACGCGGTCGAGCAGGGCGTCCACCTCTTCGGGGGTGCGGACGGCGAAGCCGGAGACCAGCGCCCGGACCCGGACGGCGAGGGCGCCCTCGGCGCGGGCGGCGCGCAGCACGTCGAGGTCCTCGACCGGGACCAGGCAGTCGCGGACGGTGCCGATCCCGGTGGCGGCGTAGGCGGCGGAGGCGGCGCGCAGTCCGTCGATCCGCTCGGCGAGGCCGGGACGCGGCAGGACGCGCTCGGCGAACTCGATCGCCTTGTTGATCAGGCGGCCGGTGGGGCGGCCCTCGGCGTCGCGCTCGATCACGCCGCCGGGCGGGTCGGGGGTGGCGGCGGTGATGCCGGCCAGCCGCAGCGCGGCCGAGTTGAGCACCATGTTGTAGGCGCCGCGGCGGACCAGGACCGGGTGGCGGTCGGTGGCGGTGTCCAACTCCTCGGTGGTGGGCATCCGCTGCTCGGCGAGGTTGAGCTCCTGCCAGTTGACGGTGGTGGTGATCCATTCCCCGGCGGGCGTGGTGGCGGCGCGTTCGCGGACCAGGGCGAGGAATCCGCCCAGGTCGGTGGCGCGGTGGACGGGCACGCCGTGCACGCTGTGTCCGGCGAGGATCAGATGGGTGTGGGTGTCGTCGAAGGCGGGCAGCACGGTCGCCCCGGGCGCGTCGACGACCTCGGTGGCGGGGCCGATCAGCCCGTCCAGGCCGTGCGGGTCGGCGGCCAGCGCGGTGATCCGGTCACCGGTGACGGCGACGGCGCGCCGCGGCGGCTCGCCGGGGACGAGGGTGTGCACGGCGGCCGCGCGCACCAGCAGGTCGGCGGGGGGCTGGTGGGGCTGGTGGGGCTGGTGCTGGCGGGGCTGCGGGGTCATCACGGCTCCTGGCGGTGGTGGGCGGCGGTCACCAGCCCGGTGACCTGTTCGACGTGGCGCAGGCTCGGCCCGGCGAGCAGCGTGTGGAGGCCGGTGAAGACGGCCCGGGCCGCGACGGCGTTCCAGTCGGGCGGCAGCAGCGGGGCGGGCAGGCCCGGGTCCAGGTAGGGCAGCCGCCGCCACTGGGTGAGCATCGGGACGTAGTCGCGGAACGCCTCGGCCGGGGCGGGGTCGGGAACGTCGGCGCCGGGGTCGGGGTGCCCGCTGCGGGCGGCGAGGACGGGCCGCCAGGTGTCGGTGAACGCGGCGTACTGGCCCTCGATGGCGGGGAAGTCCCACCAGGCGGCGACGGCGGTGCGCAGATCGGTGAACCCCGCGTACTCGGCGGAGAGGAAGAGGTGGACGTACGCGTCCAGGCCGAGGCGTTCGAGCAGGCGCCGGGCGTCCGGCAGGACCCGGGCGGGCGCCAGCCAGACACCGGGGGCGGCGTTGCCGAAGCCGAGCCAGCTGAGCCGGGAGCGCAGGGTGTGGCGGTGGGCGCGTTCGGACTCGGGGACGGAGAACACGGCCACCACCCAGCCGTCGGCGAGTTCGGCGGGCTCCAGGCTGCGGAAGATCCGGCGATCCCCCTCCTCGAACACCGGGCCCATCGCGGGGGAGAGGCGGTAGCCGGTGCCGGACCCGCCGCCGCGCTCCTGGAGCAGGGTGCCGGCCTTCTTGAGACGTGAGATGGCCGAGCGGACGGCGGGTGCGTCGACGTCCAGCTCGGCCATCAGGGCGATCAGGTCGGCGATGGATATCCAGCCGCCGAGACGGCGGACGAACTCGCCGTAGACGGTGTGGATCAGCGAGCTCGGCCGGGGCGTGCTCTCGGTCATCCGGATCTCCTCCCGACGGCTCGTGGTGATCATAGCGGTGGCATCCGGCGGGGTGCTCGGGCTGCCGCGCAGCCTGGCCCGGGCCGGTTCAGGCCTCCGCGAACGCCCCGGAGAGCAGGTGGCCGGCGCCGGGGGCGAAGGCCGGCAGGCCGAGGGCGCGCAGCAGCTGGTGGGCGGTGCAGACGGCCGCCGAGACGACCGGTTTGCCGAGCCGCTGCTCGGCCTCCTCGATCGCCGACAGCGAGGGCATCTGCACACAGGCGGACAGCACCACCGCGTCGGCCCGGCTGTGCGCGAGGCCGGCCGCGATGGCCGGCAGCCGCGCCGGGTCGTGGGCGGCGACGTCGAGGTTGTCGGCGATCTCCAGGGCCGCGAAGTCCACCACCTCGATGCCCTCGTGGCCGAGGTAGTCGACGACGGTGCGGGCCAGCGGGCGCAGGTAGGGGGTGACGACGGCGACCTTCCGGGCACCGATCGTGTGCAGCCCGGTCACCAGCGCGCCGGCGCTGGTGACCACGGGCGCGGCGGCGCCGTTCTCGACGGTGCGCCGGTGCAGCCGCTGTTCGGCCTCCCGGTGGTAGCCGGGACCGGTGGCCATCACGGCGACCAGGCAGGCGTAGCCGAGCACATCGACCCGGGCGTCCGCGAGTTCGGCGGCGCACCGGTCGGACTCGGCGTCCATGGCGCGCAGTTGCTCGGGGGTGACCCGGGTCATCCGCATCCGGCTGGAGTGGAAGGTGAAGCGCTCGGGCGCGACCCGCTCGCGGGCCCGCAGCAGGGCGGGGACCTCGGTCTCCATGGTGACGTTGGAGCTCGGGACGATCTGGCCTATCCGGTAGCTGGTGGTCATCGGGGCGGGCTCCTCTGCGGGGGTGGGCGGCCGGTCAGCGGGCGTCGACCACGGGGTTGGCGAGGGTGCCGATCCCCTCGATGGTGGCCTCGACCAGGTCGCCGGGCCGGAGGAACTGCGGGGGCACCATCCCGGCGCCGACGCCGGACGGCGAGCCGGTGGCGATGACGTCGCCGGGCTCCAGGGTGACGCCGGAGGAGATGTCGGCGATCAGCCGGGCGATGCCGAACAGCATGTGGCGGGTGTTGGAGTCCTGCCGCAGTTCGCCGTTGACCCGCAGGGACAGGTCGAGCCGCTGCGGGTCGGGGATCTCGTCGGCGGTGACCACGACCGGGCCGAACGGCGCGTAGGTGTCCTGCCCCTTGGAGAAGAACCACTGGCCGGAGCGGCGCTGGTCGCGGGCGCTGATGTCGTTGACGATGCTGTAGCCGAAGACGTGCCGCAGGGCGTCGGCCTCGGTCACCCGGAAGGCGGGAGTGCCGATGACGACGGCGAGTTCGCACTCCCAGTCGAGCTGCTTGGTGAGTTCGGCGTTGTGCCGGATCGGCTGGCCGGGGCCGGTGACGGCGGTGGCGGGCTTGCTGAACAGTACCGGCCGGTCGGGGAGTTCGCGCTCGGTGTCGAGGGTGCGGTGCGACTCGGCGACGTGCTCGACGTAGTTGAGCCCGACCCCGACGATCTTGCCGGGCCGCAGCGGGGCGCGCAGCACCACCTCGGCGAGCGGGCGGATCACGGCGCCGTCGGCCGCTGCGCCGTCGGTCGCCGCGCCGCCCGTCGGTTCACCCTCGGCCGGTGCGCCGGCGAGGAGTTCGCGCACGGCGGCCAGGGCCGGTTCGCCGGCCGCGACCAGGCCCAGCAGGTCGGGGGGCAGCCGGACGCCGGCGGCCGAGGCCAGGGCGGACAGGTCGGCGACCCGGTCCCCGGCGAGCAGGGCGCCGGGGCGGGGGGTGTCGTCGCCGGGGGTGCAGTAGGTCAACAGCCGCATGGGTGTGCGCTCCTGGTCACGGGGTGGTGGTGGGCTGGTGCCCGTCGTGCTCCGGGTAGGGCTCCTCGCGGTACAGGCCGAGCGAGTGCATCACCGGGAAGTCGTTGAAGGAGAACAGGCAGGCGTCCTCGCCGGGGTCGAGGTTCGCGTGCTCGTGCCAGGCCCAGGACGGCACCACGAAGATGTCGCCCTGCTGCCAGGTGAAGCGGTGGCCGGCGACCACCGAGACGCCCCGTCCCTTGGCGGCGGTATAGACCACCGAACCGGTGTGCCGGTGGGCCCGGGTGGCCTGGCCGGGGCGCAGCAGCTGGAGGTGGGCGCCCATGGTGGGCATCACCGGGCCGCCGGTGACCGGGTTGGTGTACTCCATGACCACCCCGTCCCAGGGCGAGCCCTCGGTGGCGCGGGCGAGCCGGGTGAGCGCCTGGTAGCTGGGCTCCCAGGGCCAGCCGAGCAGCGGCGAGTACGGCCGGGTCCACTTCTCGACGCCGTACGGCAGCAGGTTGCCGCCGTAGCTGAGCAGGGAGGAGTTGGCCACCGGTCCGGGCCGCTGGTGCAGCTCGGGGTGCACCTCGTAGAAGTTGGCGTCGAGCATGTTGACCAGCGGGATGTCCAGGCCGTCCTGCCAGATCACCGGGGCGTCCTCGGACTCGTTGCCGTGCTCGTGCCAGGCGCCGTTGGGCGTGATCGCGAAGTCCCGCGGGCCGACCTTGAGCTTCTGGCCGTCGACGATCGTCCAGGCGCCGGTGCCCTCGTGCACGAAGCGCAGCGCGGAGGCCTGGTGGCGGTGCGCGGTCATCGCCTCGCCGGGGCCCATGATCTGCAGGCCGGTGTACAGCAGGCCGACGGCGGCGCTGAGTTCGCGGCGGCCCGGGTTGACCAGCATGACCACCCGGCGGCCCGCGTCGTCGGCCCTGACCAGGGGCAGCGCCTTGCGGACCAGCGGGCGCAGGTCGGCGTAGCGCCAGAGCACCGGGACCGACCTGGGCTGCGGGTACCAGGGCTCGATCTCGTTCGCCACGGTCCACAGGGCGCCCGCGTCGACCTTGGCCAGCTCTTCGTAGTAGGCGGCGAGTTCGGGGCTGTCGGTGACCCGGGCGCGGCCGATCCGGTCGTCGTCGTAGCCGGTCATTCCTCCTCCTTCGGGGGCGGTTCGGGAAAGGTGAGCGGTCGCAGCGGGCGGTTGTCCATGTGCAGCCGGAACACGTCGAAGCGGTTGTAGTGGCCGACGATGTCGTGCATCTGCTTGGGCCGGACGCAGTCGCCGAGGTCGATCTCGGCGTACACGATCCCTTCCTCGTCCACCAGCGGCTCGGTCACCGCCCGCCCGTCGGGCCCGAAGATTCCGGACAACGCGCTGCGCGGGCGGGAGAGTTGTTTGCGGAGCTGCTGGTCCTCGCCGGCGATGGCGTCGACGATCTCCGGGGAGATGGTCGAACAGGAGACCACGGTGAAGACCTTGCCCTCGAAGCAGTGCGCGGCGGCGCGCAGTGCGATCGCCTCCGCCATGTCGTATTCCTCGGGGGCGACCGGGAGGGCGATGTAGCAGGCCGCGTGGACGAGTTCGCCCTGCGCGAGGAGGGAGAACCGGGCCAGCGGATTGGTGTTCTCGCCGCAGGCCAGCGCGCCGAGCGGGCCGACGGCGGTGTCGTGGACCCGCAGCGTGCTGCCGTCGCCCGGGGTCCAGGTCAGTTTCTCGGCCCAGGTGGGGACCAGTTTGCGGTGCACGCTCAGCAGTTCGCCGTCGGCGTCGATGACCAGCACGGTGTTGTACAGCACTCCGAGGCTGTGCCGGCCGCGCTCGTTGACGCCGATCACCAGCACCACGCCGGCCCGGCGGGCGGCGGCGCGCAGCGCGTCGACGTACGGGCCCGGCACGTCCACCGAGGCGCGGTAGAGGCGCTCGTACCAGGGCGAGCCCTGGACCGGGTTCATGGTCCAGTTCCAGTACGGGTAGCCGGGGACGAACACCTCGGGAAAGACCACCAGGGTGGCTCCGTGCTCGGCCGCCTCGTGGATCAGGGCGACCGCCTTGGCCACGGTGGCGGCGGGGTCCAGGAAGACGGGCGAGGCCTGGACGGCGGCCGCGGTGAAGCGCGGGCGCCGCAGCGCGGCGGCGATCGGCTCGGTCATCGTTCCTCCTCGGTGCGGCCGGTGCGGTCGGTGCGGTCGGTGAGATCGGCGGGGTCGGTACGGTCGGCAGAGTCGGTGAGGTGGGTGAGGTGGTCGAGGCCGGGCCGCCAGCGCCGGTGCACCGGCGGCTCGGCCTCGCGCACCAGCCGCAGTCTCGGCGCCACCCGGTCGGAGCCCGGCCCGGGCGGGCGCCGGCTGCCTGCCGCCCACGGCCCGGGCCAACGGGCGCCGGGACCGGCGTACCCCTGCTCGGCGGCGGCGTGCAGGGTCCACAGCGGGTCGTGCAACTGCGCCCGGCCGACCGCCACCAGGTCGGCCCGACCGGCCAGCAGCACCGAGTTGGCGTCGTCGTGCCCGGAGATCGCGCCGACCGCGACGGTGGGCAGGCCGGTGGCCCCGCGCACCAGCTCGGCGAACGGCGTCTGGTAGCCGCGCCCGAACGGCGGTCGCTGGTGGGCCACCACCTCGCCGGTGGAGACGTCCACCGCGTCCGCGCCGCCGTCCGCGAGGGCCCGGCAGATGGCGACGGCCTCCGGCTCGCTGGTGCCGCCCGGCGCCCAGTCGCTGGCCGAGATCCGCACCAGCAGCGGCCGCCCGGCCGGCCAGGCCGCGCGGACCGCCGCCAGCACCTCCAGCGGCAGCCGCAACCGCTGGGCGAGCGGGCCGCCGTAGCGGTCGGTGCGCCGGTTGGTGAGTGGGGACAGGAAGCCGGAGAGCAGGTGGCCGTGGCCGAACTGGAGCTCCAGCACCTCGAAGCCGATCCGCCCCGCACGCTCGGCGGCTGCCGCGAAGTCCGCGACCACGGCGGCGAGTTCGACCTGATTGGCCTCGTGCGGCCGGGGGCTGTCGGCGTCCCAGGGCAGCGGCGAGGCGGCCAGTAGCGGCCAGCCGTCCGCGCCCAGGGACCGGCCGGTCCCGTCCGGCCCGGGCACCGAGGTGGCCGCCCGCCGCCCGGCGTGGGTGAGCTGGATCCCGAGCGGGGTGTCGCTCACCGCCCTGACGGAGCCGACGAGTTCGCGCCAGGCCGCCTCCTGTCGGTCGTTCCACAGCCCCGGGCAGTGGTCGGTGGCCCGGCCCTCCGGCGTGACCGCCGTCATCCCGGCGATCACCAGCCCGGCGCCGCCGAGCGCATGAATGGTCAGCTGCGCCCGTTCGAAGGCGCTGGGCAGCGCCTCGGGGGAGGTGAAGGTGGCCAGCGGCGGCACCACCACCCGGTTGCGCAGCTCCAGCGCGGCGAGCTTGAGCGGCCGGAACATGGGCGGCACCGCCGCCGCCCCGGCCGGATCGGCGCCGCCCGCGAACGCCGCCTCCACCCCCGCGACGAACCCGGGGTCGCGGGCCCGGAGGTTCCCGTAGGTGACCCGGCGGCTGCGGGTAAGCAGGTTGAACGCGAACCGGTCGGCGTCCTGCCCGGTCCGCCGGTCGATCGTCTCGAACCATTCCAGGCTGGCCTGCGCCGCCCGCTGGGTGGACTCCACCACCGGCCGCCGCTCCGCCTCGTAGGCCGCCAACGCCCGCTCCACCGTGGGCTGTTCGCCCAGACTGGCGGCCAGGGCGAGGGCGTCCTCCAGGGCGAGCTTGGTGCCCGAGCCGATCGAGAAGTGCGCCGAGTGCGCGGCGTCGCCGAGCAGCACCACGTTCCGGTGCCGCCAGGTGGCGTTGCGCACCGTGGTGAAGCGGATCCAGCGGGAGGCGTTCGGGATCAGCCGGTGCCCCTCCAGGTGCGGGGCGAGCAGCTCCGCGCAGCGCCGCACGCTCGCCTCGTCGCTCTCGCCGCGCGCGAACTCCCGGTCGGCGAGGGCCTCGAAGCCGGCCCGGCGCCAGGCGTCCTCGGCGATCTCGACGATGAACGTCGACCGTTGCGCGCTGTACGGATAGGCGTGCACCTGGAGCACCCCGAAGTCGAAGCGCTCGACGAGGAAGGTGAAGGCGTCGAAGACCTTGTCGGTGGCGAGCCACATGTAGCGGGCGTGCCGCTCGTCCAGCTCCGGCCGGAAGGTGGCGGCGTACGCGGCGCGGGTCGCCGAGTGGATGCCGTCGGCGGCGACCACCAGGTCGTACTCCTCGGCGAGTTGCCCGACCGGGGGTGCGGGCGTGCGGTAGCGGACGTCCACCGCCAGCTCGTCGCAGCGCCGTTGCAGGATCGCGCGCAGCCGGTTGCGGTCCAGCGCCGCGAACCCGTGGCCGCCGCTGGTGCGCACCTGCCCGGCGTACCGGATGTCGATGTCGCTCCAGCGCGCGAACTCGGCGCTCAGCGCGGCGAACACGGCCGGGTCGGCCTGGGCGATGCCGTCCAGCGTCTCGTCGGAGAACACCACCCCGAAGCCGAACTCGTCCTCGCGGCCGTCCCGTTCGAAGACGGTGAGCTCCCGCTCCGGCGCCAGCTGCCGGGCCAGGGCGGCGAAGTAGAGCCCGCCCGGACCACCGCCGATCACCGCCACCCGGCGGGCCGCCCCGGTGGACGGATCACCTCCGGCCCCGGCCACCGGACCGCTTCCGGCGCCGGTGGCCGCGTCACTCCCGGTCCCGGTCACCGGATCATCTCCGGTTCCTGCCGTCCGGCCCCGGCCAGCGCCCGGCGCACCGGTTCCGGCCAGGGCTCGGTGCCCTTGGCGTGCGGCGCGGCGTGCACCACCGACATCCGCCCGCCGGCGGCCGGGCCGTTCGGTCCGTGCACCTCGAACGCGTAGTGCAGGGAGGAGCCGCCGATCCGCTCGACCCGCAGTTCGACCCGGACCAGGTCGCCGAACCACAGCCGTTCGCGGTAGTCGGCCTCGAAGTGCACCCGGGGGATCCGGCCGAACAGCCCGTCCAGGCCCAGTCGGCGCAGCAGCGTCGCCTCGGCGGCCTCGGCCCAGCGCTGGACGGCCGAGAAGTGGTAGTGCCCGGCGGCATCGGTGTCCGACCACTCGACCCGCCGTTCGACGGTCACACTGGCGGGTCGTGGACCGGCCGCCGCCGCTGTCGTGGGCGCCGTGGCGGGCGCGGCCCGGCGGCGCAGCTCGGCCCGGGCCAGCTTCCCGGTCGCGGTGCGGGGCAGCGCATCGACGAACTCGACCGCGCGCGGGTACTTGTAGGGCGCGATGGCCCGTTTGACGTGCTCCTGGAGCGCCCGGACGGTGTCCGGCCCGGCGGCGACGCCCGCGCGCAGCACCACATAGGCCTTGACCACGGTGCCGCGCCGCTCGTCGGGCGCCCCGACCACCGCGCAGTCGGCGACGTCGGGGTGGTCGGCGAGCACCTGCTCCACCTCGGGCCCGGCGATGTTGTAGCCGGAGGAGACGATCATGTCGTCATTGCGCGCCCGGTACCAGAAGTACCCGTCCGGGTCGCGCACATAGGTGTCCCCGGTGAGGTTCCAGCCGTCGCGCACGTACTCGTGCTGGCGGTCGTCGCGCAGATAGCGGCAGCCGGTGGGGCCTTTGACGGCGAGCCGCCCGGGCTGTCCGTCCGGCACCGGCCGGCCCGACTCGTCCAGGACCGCCGCCCGGTAGCCGGGGACCGGCCGGCCGGTGGAGCCGGGGCGGATGTCCCCGTCGGCGGCGGAGATGAACACGTGCAGCAGCTCGGTCGCCCCGATCCCGTCGATCAGCCGCTGCCCGGTGGCCTCGCGGAACGCCTCCCAGACGGCGGCCGGCAGGTGCTCGCCGGCCGAGACGCACCGGCGCACCCCGGCGAGCCGGTCGGCCAGCCCGGCGGCGAGGATCGCCCGGTAGGCCGTCGGCGCGGTGAACAGCACGTCGACCCCGTGCCGGTGGACGTGCTCGGCGAGCTGCTCGGGTGTGGCCTGCTCCAGCAGCAGGGTGGCCGCGCCGGCCCGCAGCGGGAAGACCACCAGGCCGCCGAGCCCGAAGGTGAAGGCGAGCGGCGGGGTGCCGGCGAACAGGTCGTCGGCGGTGGGCCGCAGCAGATGGCGGGAGAAGGTGTCGGCGTTGGCGAGCACGTCGCGGTGGAAGTGCAGGGTGGCCTTGGGGCGTCCGGTGGTGCCGGAGGTGAAGGCGATCAGCGCGACGTCGTCGGCGGCGGTCGGCACGGCGGCGAACGGTCCGGCGGTCGCGGCGCAGCGCGCGGTGAGGTCCTCGGGCCCGCTCCCGCCGTACGGCAGCACGGTCAGCCCGGGTGTCGTGGCCCGCTCCAGCTCGGAGAGGAAGCGGTGGTCGCAGAGTGCCAGGACGGGCGCCGCGACCTCGTGCAGCGCGGTCAGCTCGGCCGCCCGCAGCAGCGGCATGGTGGTCACCACCACCCCGCCGGCCTTCAGGACGCCGAGCCAACAGGCCACTAACCAGGGCGCGTTGGGCCCCCGTAAGAGGACCCTGTTGCCGGGCACCAGGCCCAGCGGACCGGTCAGCAGCCGGGCCACCGCGTCGGCGTGCCCGCGCAGTTCGCCGTACGTCCACACGTCGTCCGGCGTGACCAGGCAGCGCCGGTCCGGGCCGAACCGCTCGATCGTCGCATCGAGCAGCTCGTGTGCGCAGTTCAGTCGGTCCGGATAGGCCAACTCCGGTAGGTCGAACAGGAATTCTGGCCACTCCTCGAAGGGTGGCAGGTTGTCTCTACAGAACGTGTCCACGTGCGCGGAGGGCGAGAGCTCCATGGGTGGGCCACCTCATCGGGTGAGCGGGAGTGAGGCAAGTATCGCGCTTCGGTGACGCCAGTCAAGAGAGCGATACATACATTCGGCCCAGCCCCCGTCCGCCGCCCGGCGCGGTCGAGCACCCCGCGCTAGCGCGGGGTCGATTCGTCGCCGCGGAACGGAGCGCCGTGACCGGGCACGATGAGGTCCGCGGCGGCCAGCACCCGGAGCCGGGAGGCGCGCAGGAGCTCGCGGTCCGGAGCCACCGGGTCCTCCGCCGGTCCGGCCGCGTGCCACCACAGGTCGCCGGCGAACGCCACCACGCCCTCCGCCGTCCCGGCCAGCAGTGTGATGTCCTCGGCGCTGTGCCCGGGCGTGCGGATCAGCCGCAGGGACGGGGTCAGCTCGTACCCCTCGGCGTCCCGGTTCGTCCACTCGTGGCCCCGGTACTCGACCCCGTGGTCGTGCACCCGGGCGCGGCCGAAGAGGCCCACGTTCATGGTGTTGTCGGGGTGGTGGTGGCTGAGCACCACATCGGTGATGTCCTCGGGGCCGAGCCCCAGCGCGGCCAGCGGGCCGAGGATGTCGTCCTGCCCGGCCACCATGCCCGGGTCGAAGATCACGTGCCGTCCCGCGTCCGTGACGTAGGAGACGGTGGCGGCGACCCCGGGGCCGGTGGAGCCCACGTAGCCGGTGGTCAGGACCTGGAAGGCGGCGCTGCGGCCGAGCGGCGCGTCGGCCGGCGGTGCGGTCGGAGCCGGTGCGGTTGCGACCGGTGCGGTCGGAGCCGGAGCGGTTGCGAGCGGAGCGTCGGTCAGCGGGGCGTCTGCGAGCGGTGAGTTCGTCATGGGTCGATCCTGTCGAACGCCCGGGCCCCCGACGAGTGGCACAGATGCCGAGGATCGCAGGAAAGGTGCCAACCCGTCCGCCGCCACCCGCCGCCCGCTGTGCCAGACTCCGCGAATGGCCCCCTTCACCACCGTCGCCGCCTATGTCCCGCCCGGCGCCGGCATGCTCGCCGTCGGCATCGTCGCCGAGGTCTTCGGCCCGCACGGGGCGGAACACCCGGGCTTCGACTTCGCCCTCTGCGCCGACCGCCCCGGCGGCGTCGACACCGACCTCGGCGTGCCGCTGGCGATCGCGCACGGCCTGGACCGGCTCGCCGCCGCCGATCTCGTGCTCGCCCTCCCCGGCGCCGGTTTCCGCACTCCGCCGCCGCCCGCCGTCCTGGACGCCCTGGCGGCCGCCCACGACCGCGGCGCCCTGGTCGCCGCCCACTGCGTCGGCACCTTCGCGCTCGCCGCCGCCGGCCTGCTCGACGGCCGCCGCGCCACCACCCACTGGCGCTTCGCCGGACTGCTGGCCCGCAGCCACCCGGAGGTCACCGTCGAACCCGAGGCGCTCTACCTGGACGACGGCCGGATCAGCACCGGCGCCGGCGCCGCGGCGGGCTTCGACCTGTGCCTGCACCTGATCCGGCGCGAACACGGAGCCGCCGTCGCCAACCACATCGCCCGGGACATGGTGCTGCCCTCCCACCGCGACGGCGGCCAGGCCCAGTACCTCGCCGCACCGGTGCCCGAGGACGGCGAGGACGAGCGGCTGGCCGAACTGCTCGGCTGGGCCCGCGCCAACCTCCACCGGCCGCTGCCGGTCGCCGAACTGGCCCGGCGCGCCGTGATGAGCAAGCGCTCCTTCCTGCGCCGCTTCACCGCCGCCACCGGGACCACCCCGCATGCCTGGCTCGGTGAGCTGCGGCTGACCGCCGCCGAGGAACTCCTGGAGACCACCGACCTGCCGGTGGAGGAGATCGCCCGCCGGGTCGGCTACAGCGGCGCGGCGGTCCTGCGGGAGCGCTTCGTCCGCCGCCGCGGCGTCCCGCCCCGGGTCTACCGCCGCTCGTTCTCCCGGGTGGCCGGGCCCCCGGCCTGATCGGCCGGAGTGCCCGGGGTTCGGGGCCCGGGGCCGGGTCGCGGGCCGTCCCCGCCGTCAGCCGCGCGCCGCGCCCCGCCCCCACCGTCAGCCGCGCGCCGCGCCACGCCCCCGCTCCCGCCGTCAGCCGCGCCCCGCGCTACGCCCCCGCCCACCCGAAGGACGCCCGCGCAGCCACCGCAGGGCCGCCTCCGCGGCGTTGGCCCCGCACATGCCGTGGACGCCGGGCCCGGGCGGGGTCGCGGCGGAGCAGAGGTAGTGGCCGGGCAGCCCGGTGGCGTAGGGGTGGAGGGTGGCGCGGGGGCCGAGGACCAGCTGGCGGACGTCCTTGGCGCCGGTCATGATGTCGCCGCCGACGAAGTTGGGGTTGTCGGCGGCGAAGTCGGCCGGGCGGCGGACCGCCAGGCCGAGGACGCGCTCACGGAAGCCGGGTGCGAAGCTCTCGATCCGGGCGATCACCGCCTCGGTGGCGTCCCCGGTCCAGCCGTGCGGCACATGGGCGTACGTCCACAGCGGGTGGACGTCGCCCGCCGAGCGGCCGGGGTCGGCCAGGTACTGCTGGCCGACCAGCACGAACGGCCGCTCCGGCATCCGTCCGGCCGTGACCGCCCGCTCGGCGGCGGCCAGCTCGGCGAAGCTGCCGCCGAGGTGGACGGTCCCGGCGCGGCGGGCCGGCTCGGCCGTCCACGGCACCCCGCCCGCCACCGCGAAGTCCACCTTGAACGCCCCCGGCCCGTGCCGGAACCGGCGGTAGGCGCGGGCGGTCCGGGACGGCAGCCGGTCGCCGAGGAGAGCGGCCACGGCCCCGGGCGCGAGGTCGTACAGGACGAGGTCGGCGGGCGGCAGCCGGTCCGCCGAGCGGACCGGGACGCCGGTCTCGACCACCCCGCCCAGTTCGGTGAGCAGCGCCGCCAGCGCCCGGGTGATCGCCCCCGAGCCGCCGACGGCGACGGCCCAGCCGTGACGGTGTCCGGCGGCCAGCAGCCCGAGGCCCACGGCGGCGCTGAGCGGTCGGTCCAGCGGTCGGAAGGCGTGGGCGGCGGCCCCGCCGAACAGCGCCCGGGCCCGCTCCCCGGCGAAGGCCCGGGCGACGGCGGTGGCCGGGAGCAGGGCGGGCGCGCCGAAGCGGGCGAGCCGCAGCGGGTGGCGGGGGACCCGCAGCAGCGGGCCCATGAGGTCCTCGGCGAGCCGGTCGTACCCCGCGACCGGCCCCTCGAACAGCTGCCGCCAGCGCCGGCCGTCGGCGCCCCCGAGCCCGGCGGCCGTCGCCGCGACCGAGCGGTGCAGGACGCCGGCCGTGCCGTCCGCGAGCGGGTGCGCGCAGTCGATCTCCGGCAGCCGGAACTCCAGCCCGAAGCGCTCCAGGCCGAGGCCGCGCAGGAAGGGCGAGCCGATGGTCATCGGATGGATGGCGGAGCAGTGGTCGTGCAGCAGCCCGGGCACGATCGCCTCCCCGCTGCGGGCCCCGCCGCCGATCTCCCCGGCGGCCTCCAGCACGGTCACCCGCACGCCCGCCCGGGCCAGCCGGACGGCGGCGGCGAGCCCGTTCGGGCCACCGCCCACCACTACCGCGGTACTCATACGGCCAGCATCCCGCATCCGCCGCCGTCAGTGCCGCGGCACCGCGCACCCGTCCGGCCCGCAGACCTCGCCGGGGTTCGCGCCGCTGTCCGTGCCGGGGTCCGCGCCGCTGTCCGCGCTGCTGTCTCTGCCGCTGTCTCCGCCGACGGCGACGAGCGGCACGACCGTCCGACTGTCCCACGCCTGCTCCAGGGCGGCGGTGAAGGTGTCGGTCGGCTGCGCGCCCGAGACCCCGAGCCGCCGGTCGAGCACGAAGAACGGCACCCCGGTGGCACCCATCGCACTCGCCGTCGCCTCGTCCTCCCGCACCGCCTCCGCGTAGGCGTCCGGATCGGCCAGCACCCGGGCCGCCTCCGCCCCTTCCAGACCGGCCCCGACTGCCAGCTCGGCCAGCCGCCCGGGCGCGAACGCGGACCGCTCCTCGGCGAAGTTGGCCCGGTAGAGGGCGTCCAGCAGCTCCGTCTGCCGCCCGTGCTCGGCGGCGAAGTGGAGCAGCCGGTGCATGTCGAAGGAGTTCGCGGCATCACGCCCCGAGCGCAGGTACGCCAGCCCCTCCGCCTCGGCGTTGTCGGCGATCCGCTGCTCCGCCGCCTCGGCCTGCTCCAGCCCGATCCCGTACTTGGCGGCGATCAGCGGCACCACCGGCCGGGCCTCCTGCGGCGCCCGGGGGTCGAGCTCGAACGACCGGTGGACGACCTGCACGGCCTCCCGGTGCGGGAAGCGCTCCAGCGCCCGCTCGAACCGCGCCTTGCCGATGTAGCACCACGGGCAGTTGATGTCGCTCCAGATCTCGACGCGCACGGGTCGCTCCTGTCCTCGCCTGGTGGCGGGGCCTTCCCGCGCACTCCGGGGACAACAACGATGAGGAAGTAGATATTTCTTCTCGTGAACTATTTATGAACCACTCCGTGCGCCGTTCCGTGCGCCGTTCGGGTGGCCGGCGGGCCGGCATCGACCCGGCTCGGGCCAAAGGCCCTTCCCGCCCCTCGAATTGGTGCCGGTCGCACCGGACTCCCGCCGATCGGGTGAATGGTGCCGGGGTGGGCGTTTCGCCCACGAATCAATGCCGTGGCGGCGTGTAGCTTCCGGTGCCGATCGGTCCGTTGCCGATCAATTCCTTCCGTGCCACCGGGTGCCCCCCTGCGCGCCCGGCCCGGACTCCTGCCACCCACCGGAGGACCCGCCCCCATGCGTTCCCGCCATCTCGCCGCCCTGTCCCTGGCGGCCGCCCTGCTGGTGACCGGCGCCGCCGCCACCCAGAGCGCCGCCGCCACCACGTCCCGGGCCGGCGACGTTCAGGCAGACCCGACCGACTGCCCCCGTGAGCAGTACCGCCCGACCGCCGAGGACAAGAAGAAGTTCTACTGCGGTTTCAAGGAGCTCGGCCCCAGGACCCTGCCCGCCGGGGTCGCGAAGCTGCTGAAGAACTACGACCGCTTCGGCGGCCTGACGCCGCAGCAGTTCCTGTCCTGGTACCGCGACGGCCTCGACTGGAAGTACCCGGCCGAGGACGGCTTCCGCGACGTCAACGGCACCATCGACCGGACCACCGTCGAGATCCCCGCCGGCACCAAGCTCGACCGCTTCGGGCTCTACTACGGCCGCTACCTCTCCAAGCCGGGCACGTCCTTCCCCGAGCGCGCGCTCCCGCCGGACAGCCTCAACCCGGTGATCGAGGAGAACCAGGAGGTCGACAGTTACTTCTGCTACGGCGTGCGGACGCCCTTCAAGGTCGAACAGGGCGGCATCGCCTCCGGCTTCGCCCAGCCCGGCAAGGGCGTCCAGCAGTACCTGAACGAGAAGTTGAAGCCCGCCGAGTTCGGGACCGACTCCTACAACGTCAAGACCCTGCTGGACCGGAAGTACCTGGAGGCGCTGCCCGACTCCGCCTGCCTCGCCTGACCCGAGCCTGACCCGAGCCTGACCCGAGCCGGACCCGAGCCCGACCCGAGCCCGACCCGCTCCGGAACCCCCGCCCGCCCCACCGCCCAGCGGTGGGGCGGGCGGGCTCACGACTCGATGATCCGCCCCGCCGTCGGATGGGAGAGGATCAGGCCCAGGAGCTGGGGATCCCCGCTGTACAGGTAGGTGGCCTCCTCGGCCGGTGGCTCCGCACCCCCGACCAGCAGCAGGTCGAAGCGCATGGTGATGTCCGTGCCGAACTGCTCGGTGAGCATGTCGAACACCGGCCCGGAGACGGCGACGGCCGTGACGAGCCGGTTGCGGTCGTTGCGGTCCCTGGTGATCACGAGCCTCAACTGTTCGGCTCCGGGCAGGTGTTCGGGGTGGTCGCCGTGCATGATGGACACGGCGATCGGGGTTCGCGGCCGGTCGGCGGCGTCGAGCCGTTTGATCCGGTCCCAGAGGTCGAGGAAGGCGCGCCCGGCCGTGGCCAGGGGATCGCCCGGTTCGAAGAACGTGAGCAGCAGCTCGGCCCCGAACCCGGGCGACGGCCGGGAGAGGCCGCTCTCGATGGTCGAGGCGCGCTGGACCTCGCCGAGGATCCGCTCCAGGACGAGGATCGACGCCTCGTCGGCGTCCGGGAGCTGAACGGCCAGGTAGAGCTGGTTGGTCCGGGCCTCCTCCTCCCCGGACAAGACCCGGAACAGCCGATCGAGCGCTGCTCGATCTTCGGCGGGCCGGTCCACGGGCCGGATCCGGGACTCGTCCAGGGCCTGGACGAGGGCGCGCAGGAACCACTCGGCAACCGTGTTGCCGCCCCGGCGGTGGTCGATCGCCCGCATGCTCTCGGCGATGGCGGTCAGCTCGCCGAACCGCCGGCCGCTGAGGAGGACCCGCAGCAGGGAACAGGTGAACGCGAAGGCGGTGTCGGTGCGACCGTGCTCGGCCCCGTACTCGGCCAGCGCGACCAGGATCGGCCGCTCCGCCTCCAGCCAGGCCCGGGCCTGCTCGGGACGGCGGAAGCGGATGCTGTCCCGGCGGTCCCCGGACGCGGCGGCATTCGTCTCCAACCGGTAGTGCTCCAGCAGCCGGTCGAGCGCGGTCGCCCGGTCGTCGACATCGGCGTTGGCCTCGCCCTGGCTGAGGGAGTAGAGCCGGAGCAGCGGGGGGAACCGCCAGTGGTCCCGGGTCGGGCCCGGCTCCACCAGGTGGGCCCGGGCCAGCGCTGCCATGAGCTGCTCCGCCACCAGGATGTCGAGGTTCGCCACCCCTGCGGCGACGTCGGTGGACAGCTCGTAGTACGGGTACACCGAGAGCAGGCGGAACAAGCGGCTCTCGCTGCTCGACAGATCCAGGTACGACTCGGTGAAGGCGACCCGCAGGCTCCGCTCGCGGTGACTGAGTCCGTCGAGCCGGTAGCGGGGGTCACTCAGCTCCCGGACCAGGGCGGCCACGGGGAGGGCCGGCTGATCGGCCAGGCGGTCGGCGCAGATCCTCAGCGCCAGTGGCAGGCCGTCGCACAGCTCGGCCAGCGCCCGCCAGGGACCGGGCGGGCCCGAGACGCGCTCGTCACCGAGCAGGGATGCCTGTACCCCGTTCTGGAGGAGCTGGACGGAATCCTCAGGGGTCATCGCCTGCAGTTCGAGCCGGACGGCGTCGATCGGCAGCGAATGGCGGGAGGTGACCAGGACGGTGACCGGACCGTCGGGCGGGAGGTAGGGCGCGAGGTCGACGGGCGGTGGCGCATTGTCGAGCACCAGTAGGAGCGGTCCGGCCACCGCGCCGAGTCGGGCGAGAACAGTCTGAAGGAGGGCGAACCGGTCACGGGGGTCCGGCGGCACGATCTCGCCCGGAACACCCAGGGCGTGCAGCAGGGCGGCCAGTGACAGTGCGGAGCTGTTCGCTTGCTCGCGCAGGTCGAGGTAGAGCGCTCCACCGGGGTACCAGCCACGCTCCAGCGCCGTGGCGGCGGCCCGGAGGACCAGTTCGGACTTCCCCGCACCGGGGGGACCGGTGACCACCGCCGTGCGGGTCGGGGGCTGCCCGGGTTCGACGGGTGTCAGGAACGACAGCAGCGCGGCGAGGGCCTCGCTGCGGCCGGTGAACGCGGGGGACGGCGCGGGGATCCCGGACCGAGCCGCGGAGCCCGGGATCGGCAGGCGCAGCGTCACCGGCAGGCCCTGGACCGTGGCATGGACGACGACCCGGTTGCTGCTCGTCCGGCTCGGCGGCGTCGGCGTCGGCGTCGGCGGGGCGGCCGCGTCGGCCAGGGCCCGCGCAAGTTCCGCGTCGAGGTCCGTCTCGGCGAGGATGTCCGGCATGTGCGGCAGGCGCTGCGCCAACCGTCGCAGGGCCGTGGCCCGGCCGGAGTCGTAGGGGTCGTACGCGGGGCCCAGCCGCGCCACCAGCTCGTCCAGCACCTCGGCGGTGTCGAGGCGTCCGAGTTCGACGATCGTGGCGCCCGGTGGCCAGGGTCCGGGGCCGTCGGTCGTGACGAGTACGCAACCCCGTCCGTGGGGTTCGATGGAGAACCAGTACCCGGGGTCTGCGGGCCAACCGTCCCGGGGGAAGCTGTCGACAACGACGAGCCAGTCCCGGTGCCGTGCCAGCCGCTCCCACAGGATGGCCGAGGAGGACGCGTCGTAGGGCTCGTCGATGGAGGACAGGGCGGACCAGAGCCGGCCGAGCCCGCGTTCCAGGGAGGCGGCCGAGTGCGCGTCGATCCAGTGGGTGAAGCTGTGGCGCCCGCCGTACGCCGCGACGTACTCCTGGACCAATCGACGGCGCCCCATGCCGACGTCCCCGACGACGATCGCCACGGCAGGTTGCCCGGGCGATCCGGACGCCTCCCGGTCGGGGGCGAAGGCGGCGGCCAGGGCGGCGAGTTCGCGTTTCCGTCCGATCATCCTCGGCGGCTCCGGCGGGCTCAGCACCGGCCGGACCGGGCTCAGCCGATCGGGCCGGAGCAGTGGCGGCACCGGCCCGGGCTCCGGCTCGGCCGGCCGGCCCAGCGCCGTCCGCGTCACCGCCTCGGCCAGCCGCGCGGCCAGCGCGGCGTGCTGGCCGCCCGCGCTCGCGAGGACCGTCACCGCGACCTCGGCGAACGGCAGGCTCCGCGCCGACAGCCGCACCTCACCGCCGGCCTCCCCACTGCCGGCCTCCCCACCGCCGGCCGCCTCGCCGTCGTCGACCGCACCGACGAGCCTGGCGACGGCGCGGAAGTCGCGGGTGCCGCCGAAGGTCGCCGCGACCCGGCCGGACACCTTGGTGAGCACGTGCTTCAGCACCTGGACGGCCTCGGTGCGGGTCAGTTCGGCGAGCAGTTCCTCCCGCACGCCGTCCCGGAAGTCGTAGACCTGCTCGTCCGGGTCGGCGGCCGTTGCGCCCCGGGGTGCGATCAGCCCGGAGAGGAACAGCTCGGCGAGATCGGTCTGCCCGGACTCCGGTACGGTGGCCCGCTGGACCAGCCGCATCACCGGCAGGCTGAGCGGTGCCGCCGCCAGGTGGCAGGCCAGCCGGTAGGCGGCGGGCGAGCTGCCCGCCCGGAACCGGGCGACGCGTTCGGCGGGCGTGGCCGGGTCGTTGGCGGGGCCGGTCGGGCGCTGCGGGCGCGGCACGCCGGCGATCGGTGCGGCGAGCATCGGCGTCCACCCGGAGGTGCGGCCGGCGGTCAGGTCGGCCCACGGGGTGACCCAGTCGGCGTCGACCTCCAGCACCGGCAGCCAGCGGATGTCCGCCCGGAGTTCGGCGCCCCGGCTGCCGGGCGGGACGCCGGGCAGGGCGGCGTCCGAGCGGAAGGCCGGGACGGGTCGGCCCGCGACGGAGGCGCGTGCGGCCACGAGGGCGGTGCGCAGTGCCGTCCGGTGCCAGAGCCGCCGGGGCAGCACCTGGAGCGCCGCCGCGGGCCGGGCGGCGGCCACGCCGGCGAGGAACTTCGGCAGCGCCTTCCCGTACCAGGCCGGGCCGACACCGTCGGTGAGGACGAGCACGATCCGCCGGTCGGTCGGGTCGTTGAGCGGCCGGGACCAGTCGGCCCTGGCGGCGGCGGGCGCGCCCGGGCGGCGCCGGTGGAACGGCGCGAGGGTGGGGACCGGCCGGTCGGTGTCGAGCGCCCAGCACCGCACGTCGGCGAAGGCGCCGTGCCGCTCCAGCAGGGTGCTCAGCTCACCGGCCAGCCGGTGCCAGACGGCCATCGTGGCGCCGGTGTCCACCAGCAGGTCGACCGAGAAGCGCGGCTGCTGGGCGGGCCGCCAGACCGGGAGCAGGATGCCGGTCTCGGCGGTGGCCTCGGCGGTCGCCTCCTCGTCGAGGGTGGCCCGGCCGGGGGCGTCGACCGCGCGGCGCAGCGGGCGCAGGGCCCGGGCGAGGGCCAGGCCGCCGTCCAACGCGGCGGGCTGGGTGACCTGGACGACGTGGCCGCCGGACCGGTCCGTGCCGCCGGGCTCGTCGGGCTCGTCGGTCTCGGGGGTGTCGGAGCGAGGGTGCAGCGCGGCGTGCGGTCCGGGCCGGTCGGCGCCCGGCGCGGGCGGTGACGTCGGCGGTGCGGCGACGGCGGGTGCCGGGTCGGCCGGGGCCCGCCCGGCGGGTCGGGGCGGCGGAGACTGCCGCGGCACGACGGTCGACGGCCGGGCCCGGGCGGGCCGTGGTTCCGCGGACGGTCGCGGCACGGAGGCCGTCGGCGGGGACGGCGGCGGGTCCAGCAGTCCGGCCAGCCCGGCGATCCACAGGACGTCCGCGAGGTCCTGCGGCAGCGGCCCGCCGTCCGCCGGCCGGAGCAGCCCGGCGAGCGCGTCCGTCAGCCCTTCCGCCAGCCCCTCTGTCGGCCCTTCCGTCGGCCCGCCCGGCGCTGCCGAACCCATCTCCGCTCAGCTCTCGTTGAGCGGACGGAGCAGGACGTCACGTACGGCGTCCCGCCCCCGCTGGTCCGTCCTGAGGACGCGTCCGGCCATCAGCAGGGCGTTCAGGAGCTGGTCGTTGGCCAGCTCCGCCGCGTCCTGCCGCTGTCGGCGGAGGAACTCGGCGATCAGATCGGCGGTCTGCGCCGCTGCGGCCGCCTCCTCACCCAGGTGGGCGGCGACCATCGCGGCCAGCCGCTGCTCGTCCGGCGCCCGGATCTCCAGCCGGACGCAGCGCCGCAGCAGCGCGCTCGGGAAGTCCCGCTCGCCGTTGCTGGTGAGGACGACCAGTGGGAACTGCGCGCAGCGCACCACACCGCCGCGCACCACTGCCGTCCGGCCGTGGTCGGCCGTGCCGACCTCCTGGGGGTCCGGGCCGAGCCGCAGCAGCTCGGGGATCTCGAACTCGCCCTCCTCGAAGACGTTCAGCAGGTCGTTGGGCAGGTCGATGTCGCTCTTGTCGATCTCGTCGATCAGCAGCACCCGCGGCGTCCGCCACGGCAGCAGCGCCGTCCCGAGCGGGCCCAGCCGCAGGAACCTGCCGATGGCGGGCGACCGGGGCCCGTCCGGGGGTTCGCCCTGGGGTTCGGGCTGCGGGTCCCCACCGGGGTCGGACCGCCGGGCGCTCTCCCGCGACAGCCCGGCCTCGTGCAGCCGCCCGATCGCGTCGTAGCTGTACAGCCCGTCGCGCAGGCTGGACCGGCTGCTGATCGACCAGCGCAGCACCGGGCCCAGGCGCAGCTCGTGGGCGACCGCGTAGGCGAGGGTCGACTTGCCGACGCCGGGCTTGCCGGTGATCAGAAGGGGGCGGCGCAGGTGCAGGGCGAGGTTGACCAGCCGGACCTCCCGCTCGTCCGCCTGGTACGCCGCCGCCTGCCGGGCCCGGCCGAGCCGGCGGGCCGTGGAACCGGCCGCGGAGTCCTCCGGGGGCGGTGCCGGCAGCTGTTCGGGGTCGCTGTCCGGGGCGCCGAAGGCGCGCCAGGGGGGTGCCGGCGGGAGCCCGGCGATCCCGTCGTGGGGGACGCCGGTGCCCCGGTAGATCCACCAGTCCTCGGCCATGAACGCTCCTGACTCGTCGCTTGTCGCCATGGGGTTCGCGGTCATCCGACGATCCCGGGGAAGGAGTAGTCCTGATCGGGGTCCACGCAGTCCGGGTCGTCCCAGAGCAGCGTGACCGCGCGGTCCGGGTCCGGGTCGGGGCCGCCGACCTGCCGCCGGTACCGGTGGACGGCGTCGGGGAGTTCGGCCAGCCGGGTGGGCCTGTGCTCGCGCAGGGCCGCGACGAGCGGGTCCGGGTCGCCGGCGACCCGCCGCCAGATCAGGACGGGTACCCCTTCGAAGTACATCGCGTCGTCCACCGCGTACTGCACCTCGGGGTCGAGCTGCTCGTACGGGACCGTCAGACCCAGACAGGCGAGGCTCTTCCTGCCGGTCACCCAGTTGAGCAGCTCCTTGGCGCTCGCCCGGTCGAGCGAGGGCCATTCGATCCGTTCGAGGACCTCGTCCGAGTCGGCGCCGTGGGTGTCGAGGTTGGCCCAGCGTTGCCGCCAGAGCGCGAGGCCGAGGTGGGGCTCGCAGTACCGTTCGAGCTGCCGGACCACCACCGGGTGGAACTCGCCCAGGGGTCGGCGGGTGGCGCCGGTGGACCAGAGCTCGGCGGTGTAGCCGAGGATGGAGCGTGGCAGCAGGAACTCGATCCGGACCGGGTCGGGCGTGCGGAGCGCCAGATTCAGCTCCTTCCAGGCGACCAGCCGCGCGCCGCCCGCCCTGAGCAGCTCGCTCCTGGTGAACGCCTGGTCGTCGTGGTGGCTGCCGACCCGCCGGAACGGCCCGCCCGTCAGGGGCTGGCGGTAGTAGGAGACGTGCAGCCGGTACCGGGTGTCGCCGGTGTGGGCGGGGCCCTCCTCGTCCAGCCGGACCTGGACGATCAGCCGCTCGCCGGGGACCCCCGCCGCGCCGAGGGCGGGCGCCCGGTCGGCGTGGGCGGCGAGGAACCGGCGCAGGGCCGGGAGCGGGTGTTGCCGGGCGACCTCGGGGTTGTCGCCGAGCGCGCGGAGGAAGGCGACCAGCGGGCCGAGCGGGTCGTCGTCGATCCGGTTGACGAGGAGGTCCAGGATCGCCGGCAGGGTCATCTCCGCCGTGTCGCGCTCCCGCAGCCCCGGGATGCCCTCCGGCAGGTGGCGGGCAGGCTTGTTCGGCGCCGTGATCGTGTGCAACTCGCCGATCACCGCAAGCAGTTCACTGCGGGGAAGCTCGTCGCCGCGGTTCAGGACCCGCCGGGCGAGCTCCAGCCAGTCGCGTGCGCCGTCGTTCCGCGCCAGCTCCTCCAGTGCCTCGGCCAGGGCGTCCAGCGCGGCCCACGGATCCCGGAAGGCGCGGATCGCCCGGAGTATTTCCCGGACGTGCGGTCGCGGGGTGTAGTCCTCACGGACGTCGGCCTGGATGCCGCGGGCCTTCGCCGACGCGCCCATGGTCGCCAGGACGTCCTGGCGGAACGTGAGTTGGAGCATCGTCCGGAAGCCGAGGAGGACCTCGACGAGAACGTCCTCGGCCGCCTCCGGCCACGGCCCCCGGCCGGCCGGGGGCGGGAACGGTGTCACGTGCATCCGGCTAGCCGTCCTCCCGCTCGCCGAGGGCGCGCCCGACCACGGCGTCGAGCGTGTCGAGTGCGCCGTCGTCCGGGGCGAGTTCGGCCATCGCGGCCCGCAGTGCCCGCAGGGCCGTCCGGCCGTCGTGGAAGCTGCGGCAGGCGCGCACGATCTGGTGCAGGTGGGTGCGGCGGTCGGGGCGTTCCTCGGCCTCGAAGGAGTGCGCCAGGCCGAGGTGCTCGCCCATGGCGTCGAGCAGGTCGAAGCGGCCGTCGGGGCGGCGCAACAGCTCGAAGGCCATCAGGGCGTCGACCAGTTCGCCGTTCCCGGGCGGCACGGGCGGCGGAGGCGGAGCCGGTGCCGGAGGTGGCGGCGGTGGGACGGGCGCGGCGACGCCCGCCGTGGCCAGCAGCGCGGTCAGCGCGCCGACCGGGGTGTACCAGCCGCCCTCGTCGCGCTGGAAGGAGCGGCTGCCCTTGAGCACACCCCGCACCAGGCCGTCCCCGTCGACCAGCATGCTGCCGCTGTGGCCGTCGCGGATGCCGTCGCCGCGCACACCGAGGTACCGGTCAGCGAGGCCGACGACCCGCAGTCGCAGGGTATCGGGCCCGACGCCGGGGCTCGGTGTGTGGGTGGAGTACCCGAGGGCGGTGAGGACGGTGTCCGGTTCGGCCTCGGTGGCCGCGAGCCGGGCCACCGGGTGGCCGGACCAGTCGGGGACGCCGAGCAGGGCGAGGTCGGGGAAGGGGTAGTAGCCATTGCCATTGCCGCTGCCCTCGCCGCTCTCCGGG
Organism: Kitasatospora purpeofusca; assembly: GCF_034043715.1. GTDB lineage: Bacteria > Actinomycetota > Actinomycetes > Streptomycetales > Streptomycetaceae > Kitasatospora > Kitasatospora purpeofusca_A. The sequence continues at coordinate 45,611 of NZ_JAXCLC010000043.1, forward strand.
GCCAGCCGGATTTGGTCGGCCGGGACGGCGTGCTCGCCGGACTCGTGCCGGACGCCCACCGGCTCCGCCGCGCGCGCCGCCCGTGCGACCACGTGCGCGGCGGTGACCGCGAGACCCGGCGCCACCAGGAAGCCGCTGCCGCGGAAGCCGCCCGCGACGGTGATCACGACGGTGCGGCGGCGCAGCGCCTCGGCCGCGGCGAGGTCGGGCCGCGCGGGTACGGTCACTCGGCGTCGGCCGTTCTGGGGGCCGGGGCGCTCGCGCCGGCGGGCGCGTTCTGTGCCGGCAGACCTGCCGTGGCCGCCTCGGCCGCCGTGGCTTCCAGCTGCCGACGGCGTTCGGCGAGATCCCAGGAGAGGCGGACGGTGAGCCCGGCCTCGCTGCCGGCCTCGGCGATGACACCGAGCAACTGGCCCGACTTGACGGCCAGTTTGAGCCCGAACTCGACCTCGAAGGTGTCGGGGGAGCCGGCCGCCCCCTGCGCGATGCTCTCCGCGGCCCAGCGGCCGACGCCCTGGACGGTGCTGCGCACCTGGTCCAGCGTCAGTGCCACAGCCGAACCGAGCTGGGAGGCGGCCCGGCGGCCCCCGCCCCAGGCGGCGTCGCCGGAGTCTCCCCAGACGTCCGAAGGCGCCTCCGGGTGCTGGAAGTTCACCTCGCCGATCACCTCGGCCCGGACGGTCGTGCCGTCCCCGAGATCGATTGTCACCGTTTCGGCCATGCGCGCCCGCCCCCTTGAAGATCCGCCCCCCGACGGTCCCTCACCATACCGGCGTGCTCCGACGGTTTGGCCTGGATGCCCAAGTCGACGCGCGGGTTGGAGAGTTGGGGCACGGTGTGTGGGCGGGGGCGGTCAGGCGTCCGTGGGGAGGGGCCTGGACGGGTGGTGGCCGGCCGGTGGGGCGGTGCGGGTGTGTGCGGGGAGCGGGAGGTCGAGGGAGGCGGTGGAGTGGACCGGGAGGGCCAGGGCGGTCGCGGCCTCCGGTGGGAGGTCCCGCAGGCCGAGGAGGCCGGCGGACAGTCGGGCGGTGGCGCGGTGCCAGTCGCCGATCCGCCGCATCAGGGTGTGGCCGGTGCCGAGGACGGTGTAGCCGCAGACCCGGGCTCCGGCGGCGCGGCCCCGGGCGGCGAAGGCGCGGGTGTCGGCGGGGGAGGTGATCCGGTCGAGGTCGCCGTGCAGCATCAGGACGTCGCGGTCGGCGAGCTGCTCGCACGGGTCCTCGGCCGGGCACCACGGGGCGAGTGCGACGACGCCGGTGACGACGGGGTGGCCGGCGGCCCGGAGGGCGGCCCGGCCGCCCATGGAGTGGCCGACCAGGACGGTCGGGACCGGGCCCAGCTCCTCGGCGAGGTCGTCGAGGGCGGCGATCGCGTCCTTGGCGGCGTCGGCCCGCTCGCCGTTCCAGCCCCGGTGGCGGTAGCGGACGGTGCCGACGGCGACCCCGGCGCCCTCGGTCTCCCGGCGCAGCGCGTGCACGAAACCGGCCATCCGCAGGCCGGCCAGGTTGACCGGGCCGGGGCGGGAGAGGCTGTGCTCCTGGCCGCCGTGCAGGACCAGCACCGCGGCGCCGGGCCGCTCGGGCAGCCCGCGCCAGACCAGCGCGCGGTGCCCGCCGGTGCTGCCACGACCGGTGCTGCCGCTACCGGTGCTGTTGCCGGGGGTGCGGCTCCTGCCGCTGCCGCCCGTCCTGTTCCCGCTCCCGCTCACGCTGTCCCGTTCCCGCCCGCCGCCCGGGCCGTGCCGCGGACGGCCGTCCGTGCCGTGTGGACCGCCACTGTACGCACGGGGTGCCGGGGTGTTCCTAGCCGTTCTCCATAATCCCGATATCCCGACATCCCGGTCCCGCCCGGGCCGCGGCGGTGGGACGGGACGACGGTACGCAGCGGTGGGACGGGACGACGGTACGCGGCGGGGAGCCGACCGGTCAGGCCGGGAGCAGGCCGTTCTGCCGGACCAGCCAGCAGATCGCCGTCAGCCGGTGCACCGCGAAGTCGTAGCCGACCGGCTCGCGCCAGCCGATCTCGGCGAGCCGGTCGAGGAAGCCGCGCGCGTAGTCGGACAGCTCCGCACGGTTCAGCCGCCGCGGCAGCAGCTCCGGCCCCTGCGCGTACAGCAGCTCGCGCAGCTCGGCGGCGTGCTGGTCGACCGCCGCGACGAGGCAGGGCTCGAAGGCGAGCTCGGCCAGCCGGGGGGTGAAGGCGGCGACGATCCCGGGCAGCGGACAGCCCTCCGGCCGGGGGTGCGGGGCGGCGGAGTCGGCGGGGAGGCGCCGGGGCGGCTCGTCGGGCGTGGCGGGCATCCGTCCACGGTAGGCGAGTGCGGTGCCGGGGCAGGCGGCCCCGGGAGGAGACCTTGGCCACCCCGGGTCGCCCGCCCCGCCGGACGGCCGGCGTGCGGTCCCGCCGGACGACCGGACAACCGGCGTGCGGTCCCACCGGACAACCGGACAACCGGCGTGCGGTCCCACCGGACAGCCGGCCGACGGTGCCGCTTCCCCGGTTCGGGCGTGGGCACGGGGTGGTCTGTACCAGAATGGCCGGTATGGATCTTCGAATCTTCACCGAACCCCAGCAGGGCGCGAGCTACGACACCCTGCTCCGGATGGCCAGGACCGCCGAGGAGCTGGGGGCCTTCAGCGCCTTCTTCCGCTCCGACCACTATCTGAGGATGGGCGGCGTCAGCGGTCTGCCCGGCCCGACCGATGCCTGGATCACCCTCGCCGGCCTGGCCCGCGAGACCAGCACGATCCGCCTCGGCACGCTGATGACCGCCGCCACCTTCCGGCTGCCCGGCGTGCTGGCGATCCAGGTCGCCCAGGTCGACGCGATGAGCGGCGGCCGGGTCGAGTTCGGCCTCGGCGCGGGCTGGTACGAGGAGGAGCACACCGCGTACGGGATCCCGTTCCCGAAGGAGAAGTTCGGCCGGCTGGAGGAGCAGCTGGAGATCATCACCGGCCTCTGGAGCACCGGACTGGGCGAGACCTTCGACTTCGCCGGCACCTATTACCAGCTGAGCGAGTCGCCCGCGCTGCCCAAGCCGGCCCAGGAGAAGATCCCGGTCCTGGTCGGCGGCACCGGACCGACCCGCACCCCGGCGCTGGCCGCCCGGTTCGCGGACGAGTTCAACCTGCCGTTCGTGTCGGTGGCGGAGTCGGAGGCCCAGTTCGGCCGGGTCCGGACGGCCGTCGAGCGGGCCGGCCGCAAGGCCGGGGACCTGGTGTACTCCAACGCCCTCGTCGCCTGCGTGGGCCGGGACGACGCCGAGGTGGCCCGCCGGGCCGCCGTGATCGGCCGCGAGGTCGACGAGCTGAAGGCCAACGGCCTGGCCGGGACCCCGGACGAGGTGGTGGAGAAGATCGGCCGCTACGGCGCCGTCGGCAGCGAGCGGATCTACCTGCAGATGCTGGACCTGGACGACCTGGACCACCTGGAGCTGATCGCCTCGCGGATCGCCCCGCAGCTCGGCTGAGGCGGCTCCCGGCCGGGGCCCGCCGGGCCCCGGCCGGGAGCCGTCCCCGTCCCCGCCCCCGCTCCCGCGCCGGTGCTCCCGCCTGTGACGCTCCCGGAGCGCAGCTGTGACGATCCTGGAGCGATAAAGGACTCGGCCCGGACCCGGCCTGACCATTAGTCTTTACTCTCTCTTGAAGGGGGAAAGCTCTTCGGGAGGAGGGGGCCGGGAGCGCCCGGACCGGTGGGGAAGCAGGGGGAGTGCCGATGTCGGACGTTCAGGTCTTCGGGGCGGCTCGCGACCGGGCCGAGGCTCGCGACCGGGCGGCGGTTCGCGACCGGGCGGCCCGCACGGTGCCGCGGCCCGGCTGCCGGGAGCTGGCGGCGGAGCCGTCGGCCGGCGTGCTGCGTCCGCACGGCCTCCAGGACCTCCGCTCCGGTCGCCGCCCGGGTGCCGCGCCGAGCGCCCTGCAGTATCCGGCGGGCGACCTGCTGGTGGTCTCCGGGCTGCCGGGCAGCGGCAAGAGCACGCTCATGCGCCGCTGTGTGCGCACGCCGGTCGTGGACTCGCAGCTGGTCCGCGAGGAGTACGCGTCCCGGGTCCCGTCCTGGCTGCCGTACGCCCTGTACCGCCCGCTGGTGCGCCTCGCGCACTACCGGCGGCTGCGGCGTGCGGTGCTGGCCGGCGGGCCGCTGACCGTGCACGACTGCGGGGCGGTGCCGTATGTGCGGCAGTGGCTGGCGCGGACCGCCGAGCGGCAGGGGCGCCGGGTGCACCTGATCCTGCTGGACGCCAGTGCCGAGGAGGCCCGCGATGGTCAGCGGGCGCGGGGCCAGGCCGTCTCCGCGTACGCGTTCGCCCGGCACCGGGACGCCGCGCACCGGCTGCGCCGGCGCCTGGCCGGGACGGGGCGGCCACCGGCGGGCTGTGCGTCGGCCGTGGTACTCGACCGGGCCGGTGCGCGTGCCCTGCGGGAGATCGTCTTCGCGGCGTCGTAGTCTCGCCGGAGGCGGTCCGGGCGCCCGGTTCACCCCGTTCGTCCCGTCCCGCCGGTGGCGCGCCGCGCCGCGGGGCAGACGGGGTGTCACGTTTCGGACAGACCGGGGCCGGTACTGTGCGCATGCGCGCGACGGGAAATGCTCCATGTGCGGTGCTGTTCGACCGCTCAAACTTCCGGGTTATGTCCGATTTGCCGTCAGAAGTTCCAGGCCGGAACATGTCTGACGCGTACACGCGACCCTGCGTAGCCTGTGGCTCGGCGGCCCCCCTCGACCGCCGTCCCCCACCACCCCCCTCAGGAGCGCAGATGCGTCGTTCCGCCCGTGTTTCCTCGCGTGCCGCCGGCAGATTCCTCGGCGCGGCCGCCGTCGCCGCCGCCCTCGGGCTCACCCAGTTCGCGGCCCCGGCCGCGTTCACCACCGCCAGTGCGGCCGCCAAGGCCCCGACCTCCACCGAGTGCAGCACCGGCGAAGCGGCCCAGGACGCCGCCGCCCGCAAGCCCGCCGGACACCCCGCCGGCCAGGAGCCCAACGCCGTCACCGACGCCCAGGCCAACGCGATGGACAGCGACCTCCAGGGCCGGCTGGCCCAGCTGGCGCACTCCGCCCAGGGCAACACCCTGCTCGCGCCCGGCGAGCTGGCCGCCACCACGACCGTGCCGGTGTACGTGCACGTCGTGCACTCGGGTACCACCGGCAAGCTGTCGGCGGCCACCGTCACCAAGCAGATCGACGTCCTCAACGCCGCCTACAGCGGCCAGGGCACGGGCAACACCGCGAGCCAGTTCCGGTTCCAGCTGGTCGCCACCGACTACACCGACAACTCCACCTGGTACAACGGCGTCAGCCCGGGCTCCAGCGCGGAGAAGGCGATGAAGACCAAGCTGCGCAAGGGCGCGGCCAACGCCCTCAACCTCTACACCGCCAAGCTCGGCCAGTCGCTGCTCGGCTGGGCGACGTTCCCCAGCTCCTACCGCTCCAACCCGACCGACGACGGTGTGGTCATCCTCGACTCCTCGTTCCCCGGCGGCTCCGCCGCCAACTACAACGAGGGCGACACCGCCACCCACGAGGTCGGCCACTGGCTCGGGCTCTACCACACCTTCCAGGGCGGCTGCTCCGGCCAGGGCGACTACGTGGGCGACACCCCGGCCGAGCAGAGCGCGGCCTACCAGTGCCCGTCCGGCCGGGACACCTGCACGGCCACCGGCGTCGACCCGATCCACAACTTCATGGACTACACCTACGACTCCTGCATGACCCAGTTCACTCCGGGCCAGGTCGCCCGGATGGCCAACTCCTGGGCTGCCTACCGGGCCTGACGGGCCCCGCGGTCCGGACGGGGCCCCGCCGTCCGCACGGGTCCGTACGGGCCGCACCCCTGAGACGCTGGCGGGTGCGTGGCGACGACGCCGCGCACCCGCCAGTACCAGTTCCGGCGGCCCCGCCTCGGCGCGGCCCCGGCGCGGCCAAGGGCGGCCGAATGTACGGGTTGATCTAAGTTTGGCGGGATACGAGCAGGTCGGACCCGTCGAGCAAGGAGCAGCGGCATGGCCAACAGCGCGAACCCCAGGATCGTCGTCGGTGTGGACGGTTCGCCCGCCTCGGAGCAGGCCCTGCGCTGGGCGGTCGACTACGCCCGGCTGGCCGGCGGCACCGTCCACGCCGTCGCAGCCTGGGAGTACCCGGCGCTCTACGGCTTCGCCGGGCCGGGTGTGCCCTCGCCCGAGTTCAACCCCGAGGAGCTGGCCGGCCGGATCCTCTCCGAGGCCGTCACCCGGGTCGCCGGCGCGCGGCCCGAGGTGCGCGTCATCGAATCGGTGCTGCCGGGCAACGCCGCCCAGGTCCTGCTGAACGCGTCCGGCGCCGCCGCGCTGCTGGTGGTGGGCAGCCGCGGGCGGGGCGGATTCGCCGGCGCCCTGCTCGGCTCCGTCAGCCGGCACGTCACCGAGCACGCCTCCTGCCCGGTGGTCGTGGTCCGCCACGGCGTGGCCGGTGGCACGGCCGGCAGTACGGCCGGCGACGCCGGGTGACCGGAGGACGGTGGCGCGGCGGACCGCCGCGCCGAGGGAGGATGGACCCGTGCCCGAAGGTGACTCCGTCTTCCGCGTGGCGGCCCGCCTGCGCGCCGTCCTCGCCGGTCAGGTGCTGACCGCCGCCGAGCTGCGCGTCCCCGCCCACGCCACCGCCGTCCTCGCCGGCCGCCGGGTGCTGGAGGTCGTCCCGCGCGGAAAGCACCTGCTCACCCGCCTCGAAGGCGGCCTCACCCTCCACACCCACCTGCGGATGGACGGCCGCTGGGCGGTGTTCGCCCCCGGCGAGCGCTGGACCGGTGGTCCGCCCGCGCAGATCCGCGTCGTCCTCGGCACCGGGCTCGGCACCGCCGTCGGCTACCGGATGCCCGTCGTCGAGCTGCTGCGCACCGCCGACGAGCGGCGCGCGGTCGGCCACCTCGGGCCCGACCTGCTCGGGCCGGACTGGGACCGGGCCGAGGCCGTCCGCCGCCTCGGCGCCGACCCCGGGCGGCCGCTCGGCGAGGCCCTGCTCGACCAGCGGAACCTGGCCGGTATCGGCAATGTGTACGCCAATGAGCTCTGCTACCTCGCCGGGGTCACCCCGTGGACGCCGGTGGGCGAACTCCCGGACCTCGACCGGCTGGCGGCCCGCGCCCACCAGCTGCTGGACGCCAACCGGCTGCGCCCCGGCCACATCACCACCGGGGACACCCGGCGCGGCCGGGGGCACTGGGTCTACGGCCGGGCGGGCCGCCCCTGCGCCCGCTGCGGCACCCTGGTCCTGACGGCCCAGCACGGCACCCCGCCGCAGGACCGCCCGGCGTACTGGTGCCCGTACTGCCAGCGCGGCCCGGCCCCCCAGGGCCGAGGCCCGGGCTCGCACGGCCACGGCGCCCGCCGCTGAGGCCCGGGCCCAAGGGATCCGGCGCCCGCCGCTGACGCCGGTGGCGGACCACCGGGGTGCGGTGACCGGTGGTCAGGGCTGTTCGACGAGGGCCGGGTGGCGGGGGTCGTCGAGGCGGACGGTCAGGTCGGCCGCCTCGGTGGGGGCCGTCTCCGCCGTGTAGCGGGCGAAGGCAGGCAGGGTCCACCGCTCCTCCGGTGCGGTCCGGCGCTCCAGTGCGGCGGGGGAGAGTGCCAGATGGACGGTCAGCTCCAGCGGGAGCCAGCGGCCGAGCAGCAGTGCGCCGTCCAGGAGCAGCACCCCGCCGGGCGGCAGGTCGGTGTAGGGGGCGCGGGTGGCGCGGTCGGTCAGCGGGTCCCGCAGCGACGGCAGCACCCGGCCGCTGCCGCCCGGCTCCAGCGGGTCCAGGACCTCGCGCAGCAGTGCCCCGTCGTCGAGCCACAGGTCGTGGTAGGCGTCCGCGTCCTGCTTGCCGTACTCCAGCCGGACCGAGGCCGGGCGCAGGAAGCCGGCCGCCGGGACCCGCAGCGCCGGCAGGCCGCGCAGCCGCAGCGGTTCGACCAGGGCGTCCGCGAGTTCCCCGGGGCGGGCGGCCGGAGCGCCGTCCACGGCCACCCGGAGCCGGCGCTCGCCGGCCCCCGGCAGGGCGGCGATCCGGTCGGCGAGCAGCTCGACGAGGCGGTCGGGCGAGATCGGGCGAATCGGCACGGCGTCATCCTGCGGTCGGGGGGCCGGCGGGCCTGCGGGGTCGGCGTTCGTCGTCGAAGGCGCCGGGCATTCAGGGGACGGGCAGCTCGCCCAGGCAGTACAGGGTGCTGTCGTGGCCCGCGTAGAGCCGGGTGCCGTCGCTGGCGACCGACCAGACGTCGACTCCCGGACCGGTGTCGGCGAAGATCGTGGACAGCAGGCCCTTCTCCGCCTCGACGGCGAGGACGCCCTTGTCCGCCGGGCCCGGCACGATCAGGCCGGCGCTGAGCAGCAGCGGTTGGCAGCGGCGGTCCAGCCGGAACGGCAGCCGGCACTCCCAGGTCTGCTCGCCGCTCCCCGCCTCGTGTGCGGTGATCAGCCCGTTGTCGCGCGGTACGTACACCCGGTAGCCGTCGCTGAGCGGCGGCAGGGCGCGCCACTCCTCGCCCTGGCCGGGGCGCACCGACCAGCGCGGTGCGCCGTCCTCCAGGCGAAGGGCCTGGACGCCGGCGGCGCCGGGGGTCGGCAGGTAGACGTGCCGCTGGTCCATCATGGACCAGGCCGGGGCGGAGCCCGCGGTGGTCCAGAGCCGCCGCCCGGTGGTGCCGTCCACCAGCGACGTGCCGGCGGCCGGGTCGGCGCCCCAGGTGAGGAGCCGGCCGCCGATGGGCAGCACGGTGACGGCGGTCTCGCCGCGGTCCGCGAGCGGGCGGGACCAGAGCAGGCCGCGGCCGGTGGCGTCGACGGCGAACAGGGTGCCCCGGGTGTCGGCCCGGCTCCCGACCGTGCCGTAGACCTGCGCGCCGTCGCTGCCGACGACGGTGATCCGCTCGCCCAGCTCGGGCGGGAGCGGCTGGCTCCAGCCGGCGGCCGGGCCGGTCAGCGCGCGGGCGTCCACATGGCCGGTCGAGGCGGTGAAGAGCATTCCCGCACCGACGATCAGCGGTGAGTCCTCCGGCCGGCTCCTGACCGCCGGTTCCTCGACGGTGCTGGTCACGGCGCCGGTCGCCGGGTCGAGGATCCGCAGGCCGCCGGCCGTCACATAGGTGGGCGCGAACAGCCGGCCGCTCAGCCGGCCCGGCGTCATCGGCTCCGCACCCCGGTACACCCAGCGCGGCTCGGCCCCGGCGAGCTTGCTGGGCAGCGGCTGCGGCTTCGCGGGCGGGGAAGCGCTCGTCCGCCGGGACACCCCCCAGACGGCGGCGCCCGCCGCCGCCACCCCGGCACCGATCAGCAGCCGCCGCCGACTCGGCCGGGGCCCGCCGCCGCCGCCGTCCCCACCACCGCCGTCCCCACCACCGCTCACCATGTCGGCCGGTGCGGTCGTGCCGCCCTCGTCCTCGCCGTCCCACCGCCAGGACGCCTCGCCCGCCGATCGGTCGGCCGGTGTGCTCCCCATACTTCGCCACTCGTCTTCCCCCGGGGCAGCCCTCGCGCTGCACTGTCCACGGAGAATACCCAAGCCGTGCGCCCGAGCGGCCCCCTCGGGCGGCCCCGGAACCAGCCGACGCGGGCCGGTTCGCGGTAGGCCGGGGCGCCGAAGGCGGGGTCGTCGTGGTGGCCTTCGGACCGACCACGACGGTCGGGCCGGACCCCCGGGTGCGGGGTGTCATGGGCACGACAATGGTGCGGCCGGGGCCGGTGGGCACGCCGGGGCGGCCGGGGCTCGCCTTGACAGCCCCTGGGGCCCGGCGTAGCAAGAGAGGATGCGCCAGGGTGTTCCGGCGGACCCGCCCGGTCCGCCTCCTAGCGGTGGGGATGCCCGGGCGGTGCGCCCCGAACCGCGCCGTCCAGGGAAGGGCGCTGCCCCGGACCCGGCGGACCCGGGGCATCCGGCGGACCGGGCGGACCGGGCGGACCGGGCGGACCCGGCGGGCCGGGCGGGGCCGGAGGGCCGGAACCCCGCGAGCGAGCGGGAGGCCCTGCTGACCTCCGCCGTCCGGACGGTGCTCGGCGGCACCGACGCGCACGGCGCGACCGTCTACCTGCGTTCCCGCGACCGCCGCTCGCTGGTGCTGTGCGCGGTCGCCGGCGTGCCGCTGTCCGTACTCGGTCCGTTCCGGCGGATCGCCGCCGCCGGTCCGCTGCCGATCGCGGTCAGCTACCGCACCGGCCGCACGGTCCTGCTCGCCGACACCGAGGACACCATGCGGCGCTTCCCGCAGCTCGCCGTCGGCCTGCCCTACGACTTCGCCTCCGCCAGCGTCCCCGTACAGGCGGGCGAGGAGGTCTTCGGGGTGCTCGGGGTGCTCTGGGCGGCCTCGGACGACGGTGTGCCCGAGGGCGCGCGCCGGCACGTGCGCGCGGTCGCCGCCCGGCTGGCCGCGGGACTGGCCGGGCTGGAGGAGGCCGGCCACCCGGTGGAGCCGAACGGCGATACCACGGTCGTCGAACTCACCCCGCCCTCCGCGCCGACCACCCGGGTCGGCCTCTTCGACTGGGACGTGGCGCTCGGCGAGGTCGCCGCCGACGACCAGTTCTGCGAGATCTTCGGGCTCGCCCCGGGCGACTTCGACGGCCGCGCCGAGAGCCTGGCCGCCCGGATCGCCCCCGGCGACCTGCCGGAGTTCCGGGCCGCCGTGCGCGGAGCCCTCGACCGGGGCCGGGTGCTCGCCGCGCGGCTGCGGGTGCTTGACCGGGACGGCCACCCCTACCCCGTCGAACTCTGGGCCCGGGTGCCCCGCGACGGCCCCGGGGCCCGCGGCCGCCTGGTCGGCGCCGTGCTCGACACCCGCACCGGCACCGCCGCGGCCGCCGCCGTGGAGCGGCTGCGCGAGGGAGTCTTCTCGCTCGACCCGGACGGCCGGATCACCTACGCCAACCACAGCGTCGAGCTGCTGCTCCAGGCCCGCCGCGAGGACCTGGTCGGCCACCACCCGTGGCAGGTACTGCCCTGGCTGTCCGACCCGGTGTACGAGAACCGCTACCGCGCCGCCCTGCTCTCCCAGCAGCCCACCGCCTTCCTCGCCCGCCGCCCGCCGGACCACTGGCTGGCCTTCTCCCTCTACCCCGACGCGCACGGCGTCACCGGCCGGGTGGTCGCCGCCGACCCGCCGCCCGACGCCGCGCCGGCCGACGAACCCGCCCCGCCCGGCACCTGGACCGGCCTCGGCGTCATGTACCACCTGCTCCAGCTGGCCAGCGCGCTGAGCGAGGCGGTCACCGTGCGCGAGGTCTGCCGGGCGGTGGCCGACCAGATCCTCCCGGCCCTCGGCGGACAGGAACTCGCCATCTACACCATCCGCGAGAAGCACCTGCACCTGGTCTCGCAGAGCGGCTACCCCGACGGCTTCCTCGACCGCTTCGAGGGCACCCCGGTCGGCGCCCGGGTGCCCGGGGCCGAGACGCTCAGCACCGGCACCCCGATCTTCTTCGAGAACGTCGGGCAGCTCGCCGCCGCCTACCCGGCACTGGTGCTGGACGACATGGGCGCCTGGGCGTTCCTCCCGCTGATCGCCTCCGGCCACCCGGTCGGCAGCTGCATCCTCGGCTTCGACCGGCCCCGTCCGTTCACCCTGGAGGAGCGCGGCCTGCTCACCGCGCTGGCCGGCTTCATCGCCCAGGCCCTGGAACGCGCCCGGCTGTACGACGCCGAGTTCACCCTCGCCCGGGGACTCCAGCAGGCGCTGCTCCCGCACCGGCTGCCGCGCCTGGACGGGGTCCGGATCGCGGCCCGCTACCTGCCCGGCACCCAGGGCATGGAGATCGGCGGCGACTGGTACGACGCCATCGTCACCGGGCGGGACCTCTGCCTGGTGATCGGCGACGTCGAGGGCCACAGCGTCGGCGCCGCCGCCACCATGGGCCAACTGCGCAGCGCGGTACGGGCCTTCGCCACCGGCGGCAACCCGCCGGACGAGGTGCTCGCCCGGACCAATGAGCTGCTGCTCGACCTCGACCCCGGACTCCTCGCCAGCTGCTGCCTGGTCCGCCTCACCCCGGGGGAGGGCACCGCCCTCCTCGCCCGGGCCGGCCACCTGCCGCCGGTGCTGCGCCACCCGGACGGGCGGGCCGAGGCGCTGGAGGTGCCCGGCGGGCCGCTGCTCGGCGTCGACCAGCAGGCCGTGTACCCGATCAGCGGCCTGCGGCTGGAGCCGGGCTCGGTGCTCGCCCTGTACACCGACGGCCTGGTCGAGGACCCGGCGGTGGCGATCGACGCGGGAGTGGACCGGCTGCGGGCGGCGCTGGCGGGCCCGGATGTCGGGCGGCTGATCGCGGCGGCCGGGCTGGACGGCCTGGCCGACCGGGTGCTGCGGGAGGTCGGCTCCACGCACCGGGTCGACGACGTCGCTCTGCTGCTCACCGGGTACCGCTGACTCTTCGCACGGGTCGCGCGGGTCGCACTGGTTGTACTGGTTGCACGGGTTGCGCGGGGCCGGGCCGTCCCGGCGGCGGGAGCGACTTTCGTCGGAGCCGGTGGCGACGAACGGTGACGGTGGTGACCAGGGGCGATTCGTTAGCCTCGACGGGTGAACGTCATAGCGAGGGCCTGGTCGAAGGCGGTTCGAACGGCACTGCCCGGGCCCTGGCGGCCCGGGCTGGTGGTCCGCGAGCTGGTGGGTGCGCTGCTGATCGGCGGGCTCGCCGCGCCGATCGAGCTGATCAGCCGCACCGGGCTGGCCCTGCCGATGAGCGCCGCCGCCGCCGTCCTCTTCCTGGTCCGCCGGGGACTGCCCGCGACCGCCCTGGTGCTCACCGCCCTGGCCGGCGGTGTCGGCGGCGGCACGCTGCCGCTGCTGGTCTGCGTCGGCTGGTCGGCCGGCGCCCGGGTCCGCCGGGTCGGGGTGCTGGCCGGCTCCTTCGTCGCCGGCTGGGCGCTGATGACCCTGTTCGGGGTACTGAAGGACGCCGGACAGGTCCCGGTCGAGCTGATCCTCGGGTTCTCGCTGGGCGGCTACCTGTTGCTCGCCGTGCTGCCCGCGCTCTGGGGCCGGTACCGGGCGCAGCGCCGGGCGCTGACCGACGCGCTGCGCGAGCGCAACGAGCAGCTGGTGCGCGAGCACGCGATGATCGCGCACCAGGCGCGGCTGCGTGAGCGGCACCGGATCGCCCAGGACATGCACGACAGCCTGGGCCACCAGCTGGCCCTGATCTCGGTGCACACGGGGGCACTGGAGGTCGACCGGACGCTCACCGACCGGCAGCGCGAGGCGGTCGGGGTGCTGCGGCTGGCCGCGGTCGCGGCGATGCGGGAGCTGCGCGAGGTGGTCGGCGTGCTGCACGACGAGTCGACGGCGCTCCCGCCGGGGCCGGGGTCCCCGTCGCCGGCCGGCGCGGGGGCGGGGGTAGGAGCAGGGACAGGAATAAGGACAGGGACAGGGGGCGGGACCGGGCTCGGGGGAGTCGGGACCGGAGGTGTGGACGGGATCGAGGGGCTGGTCGACTCCTCCCGCGCGGCCGGCACCCCGGTCTCGCTGGTCCGGGACGGCGAGCGCCGTCCGCTGGCCGCGTCCGCCGGTCACGCGGCGTACCGGGTGGTGCAGGAGGCGCTGACCAACGCGCACAAGCACGCCCCCGGCGCGCCGATCACGGTGGCGCTGCGCTACGAGCCGGACGCGCTGGTGGTGGAGGTGGCGAACCCGGCGGCGCCAGCCCCGGCGGAGTCGCGCGCCGGTGGCGCCGCCCCGGCGGTGGTCAGCGGAGGCCAGGGGCTGACCGGGCTGCGCGAGCGGGCGCGGCTGGTCGGCGGCATGGTGCACGCCGGTCCGACCCCGGGGGCCGGGTTCCGGCTGGCCGCCGTGCTGCCGTACCGCGGCGCGGAGGGCGCCGGGGCCCAGGGCGTCGACGCCGGGTCGGCGGCCGGGTCGATGGAGTGGGCGGTGGACGGTGGGCCGGGCGGGGTGCCCGGGGCGGCGGCCGGCGTGCCGAAGCGGCGCAGCCCGGCGATCGGCTGCGCGGTCGGCGGGGTGGCCGTACTGCTGGCCGTGCTCGGGCTGCTGGCCTGGGGCGTGCTCGGCTTCGTCCGGGCCGCTGAGAACTCCACGGTGAAGCGGTCGGTCTTCGACAGCGCGGAGATCGGCACCCCGGAGGCGGAGGTCCGGCAGCAACTGCCGAGGGGCAGCGACTTCTTCCTGCGGAACCTGGAGGGCACCGGCCCCACGCCGCCCGCCGGCGCGGACTGTGTCCACTTCCTCTCCGACGACAACGGGGGAACCGCCTGGGGCGAGGACGCCGTCGTCCGGTTCTGCTTCAAGGACGGTGTGCTGGTCGACAAGCAGCACTACCGGGTGAAGCAGTGAGCGACGGGGATGCCAGGATGGTCCGCGGGGCACCGGCCGGTCCGCCGCCGCACCGTCCGGACCAGTACCAAGGGGATGACCAGCAGTGATCCGAGTCCTCGTCGCCGATGACGAGCCGCTCATCCGGGCCGGGATCAGGATGATCCTGTCCTCCGCCGACGACATCGACGTGGTGGCCGAGGCCGCCGACGGCCGGCAGGCGCTGGAACTGGCCCGCGCGCACCGGGTGGACGTCGTGCTGCTGGACATTCAGATGCCGGTGCTGGACGGCCTGTCGGCGCTCGCCGAGCTGCCGAGGGTCGCGCCCGGCGCGCGGGCGCTGATCCTCACCACCTTCGGGGAGCGCGACAACGTGCTGCGCGCCGTGAGCGACGGTGGCGCCGGCTTCCTGTTGAAGGACACCGCACCGGCCGAGCTGATCCAGGCGGTGCGGGCGGCCGCCACCGGGCACGCCTTCCTGTCGCCCGCCGCGACCCGGCACATCGTCGACTCGCTGGCGGGCGGGCAGGCGGGACCGGTCGCGGCGCGTGGCTTGCGGGCCCGGCAGCGGCTGGAGGTGCTGACCGAGCGCGAGCTGGAGGTGCTGGCGCTGTTGGGCGAGGGGCTGTCCAACGCGGACGCCGGGGCCCGGATCCATATGAGCGAGGCGACGGTGAAGACGTACGTCAGCCGGATCCTGGCCAAGCTGGGCTGCGAGAACCGGGTGCAGGCGGCGCTGCTGGCCCGGGACGCGGGGCTGGGCGGCGTCGGCTGAGGAGTGCTGACGGGGCGTCGCGCCGACCGGCCCGCCGAGTGTCGGGCGCGCGGCCGACGGGGCGTCCGGTGACGTCCGGTGACGTCCGGTGCTCGACTGAGGTGACGTCCGGTGCGCGACTGACGGGGCGTTCGGTGCGTGCAAGGACGGGTCGTGTGCCGTGCGCTGAGCGACTTTCCGCTCACGCTCGGTAGTCAGAGTGGTGAGCGCCACCTCGCCGGTCGGTGGAATCGGGAACTCCGCTCGGCGAGGTGACGCCACGTCAGTCATCGGTGACGGTAAGTCGATAAAGCGCCCGGACTTTCGGCCGACCCGATGTGAGCGAGCGCACGGAAATCGATCGTTTGGGCCGGGGAATGCGGTCAAAGCCGGTCGTTTCCGGGTCGGTTTCATGATCGATACCACCGGTAACAGTCGACTGACCTGGGACGACCAAGAATTGCTTGATGCGGCCCGGTAGCGCCCGTAGCTTCTTTGGCGGTGCACCGAGCACCACCCGGGTTCACCCCCGACCCACGGCCCGCCGACCGACCATCGGCACCAGGGCGGTGGCCGTCGACGACCGGCCTCAACGGGCAGTCGGCGAACGGAGGGTGGCCGGGGCGGCACGGCACGTCGGACACGTGCGCGGCCGCCCATCGAGTGAGGGAGCGAAACCGGCCCCGGCAGGGGCCTGGTTCCGCATGCCTGCCCGGGGCCTGCCGAAAGGACTTCCATGAATCCCCGTCACGAGACCGCCGCTGCCACCACCACCGCCGCCACCAAGCGCAACCGCGTTCGGATGGCCGTGGTGGCGGGCGCCGCTGTCGCGGCCCTGCCGGTGGCCGGCCTCGTCACGGCCACCTCGGCCGCTGCCGCCCCCGCCTCCGCCTGGGACGCCGTCGCCCAGTGCGAGAGCGGCGGCAACTGGAGCATCAGCACCGGCAACGGCTTCTCCGGCGGACTGCAGTTCACCCCCTCGACCTGGCGGGCGTTCGGCGGCGCCGCCTACGCCCCGCAGGCCCACCAGGCGAGCAGGGCGCAGCAGATCACTGTCGCCGAGAAGGTCCTCGCCTCGCAGGGCCCCGGCGCCTGGCCGGTCTGCTCCGCCAAGGCGGGCCTGAGCCGCGGCGGCGCGCCCGCCGCCGTCGCCGACACGCCCGACCCGGAGCCCAAGGCCGCGCAGCCGGCCAAGCAGCAGCCGGCCAAGGCGGACCAGGGCCCCGCCCAGAGCCCGAAGTCGCCCGCCCGCAAGGCCCCGGCGCAGACCCCGCCGCAGGGTGCCGCGAAGCCCGCCGCGCCCGCCGCCGGGTCCGCCGCGCCCGAGAAGGGCTTCACCGGCGGCGGCTACGTCGTCAAGGGCGGCGACACGCTGAGCGGCATCGCCGCCAAGTTCGGCCTCGACACGGCCGGCCTGCACGCCCGGAACATCAAGGCGATCGGCGCCAACCCGAACCTCATTTTCCCGGGTCAGACCCTGTCCTTCTGACCCCCCACCGGGTCCCGCACCCCGGTGGACCGAACGGCCGCCCTTCCCCCGGGGCGGCCGTTCGGCGTGTCGGGGGGGCAGGGGGAGGGGGAGGGGGAGGGGGCAGAGGCGCGCGGACCGGCGGCGCGCGGCGCGTACGCAGGCGTGCGGATCTGGGCGCGCCGGTGGTAGTTGAACGTTGAACGCGAGGTCCGAATACCGCCGGACTCCCGGCCCGCCACGGCCGAAGATCGAGTCATGTCCACGAACGACACGAGGAGTTCTGACGAGATGACGATCACGACCGGTATCGCAGCGCTCGACGGCAAGGTGGCCCTGGTGACCGGCGGCAGCCGGGGGATCGGGGAGGCGGTGGCCCTGCGGCTCGCCGAGGACGGCGCCGACGTGGTGGTGACCTACCTGGGCAGTGCCGACCGGGCCGAGGCCGTCGCGGCCAAGATCACCGCGATGGGCCGGCGCGGCTGGGCGGTCCGGGCCGACAGTGCCGACCCGGAGCAGGTCCGCGCCGTGGTCGGGGCGGTGGCCGAGCGCTTCGGCCGCCTCGACATCCTGGTCAACAACGCCGGGGTGGGCCACATGGGCTCGATCGAGGAGACCGGCCTCGCCGACATCGACCGGGTGCTGGAGGTCAACGTCCGGGCGCCGTACCTGTTCGCCCAGGCGGCCGTGGCCCACCTGACCGAGGGCGGGCGGATCGTCACCATCGGCAGCTGCATGGCCAAGCGGGCCGCCTTCGGGGGCGGCAGCCTCTACGCCACCAGCAAGGCCGCGATGATCGGGCTCACCAAGGCACTGGCCCGCGAGCTGGGCCCGCGCGGGATCACCGTCAACGTGATCCACCCCGGCCCGATCGACACCGAGCTGAACCCGGCGGACGGCCCGGGCGCCGATTTCCAGTCCGCCTTCACCGCGGTCGGCGGCTTCGGCCGGCCCTCCGACATCGCCGCCACGATCGCGCACCTGGCCGGTGCGGAGGGCCGGTACATCACCGGCGCCGAGATCGCCGTGGACGGCGGCTTCGCCGGCTGACCCCAGGCCGGCGAAACCGACGACCGGCCCGGGGTGTTGCTCCGGGCCGGTCGTCGGTGCCCGCGTTTACGATCGGCCGGTCCGACCACGTGTGCGGGCGCGCGTCCGAACCGGCCGCGCGCCCGCGCACGGGTCCCGCGTGAGGGGCCGGTGCGGCCCCGCCGACGGAGAGGTGCGTCATGACCGGAGCGGAAGACCCGATCGAGCTGCTCGCCCGCGCGCTCGCGCAGACGGCCGGGCTGATCGACGGCGCCGGCACCGAACTCGCCGGCCACCCGACCCCCTGCCACTCCTGGGACGTCGGACAGCTGGTCAGTCACCTGCTGAACGACCTGCGGCAGTTCACCGTCCGGGCGGAGGGCGGCACGCCCGACTGGTCGGACCCCTTCGACCGGGTCGAGGACGACTGGCTGCACCGCTTCGAGTCCGGCGCGGAGCGTCTGGTGGCCGCCTGGCGCCGGGTGGGCGACCTCGGTGGCGTCGTCGACGTCCCCGGCGTCGGGGAACTGCCGGCCCGCTTCCCGGTGGACCAGCAGATCGCCGAGTTCGCCGCGCACGGCTGGGACCTCGCCCGGGCCACCGGCCAGTCCACCGCCGGGCTCGACCAGGAGGTCGGGCGGGCGGCGCTGGCCTGGGCGCGCGGCGCGCTGCGGCCCGAGTACCGGGGGAGCGAGGAGGAGCAGCACGCCTTCGGCCCGGAGGTCGCGGTCGCCGAGGACGCGCCGGTGTACGACCGGCTCGCCGGGTTCTTCGGCCGCGACCCCGGGGCCGCCGGTTAGCGCGGAGCGGACCCGGGACCGCCGGGCGTCGTGGGGTGCAGAGTTGCAGGGCGTCGGCAGCGGCGGCGCGTCGGCGGCCGGACGCCCTCCTCAGCCGCGGCTCCAGACGAAAGCGTCGTATCAAGTTGTGCGTAGGCGAGGTAGCAGGCGGTCTCGATGGGCTTGGCCAGGCTGCGGCGGGCCGGCCCCACCGCCGGCGGCCCAGGAGCTCGCCCCGGTAGTCGTACTCGGCCACGGCCGGCAGTCGGATGGCCGCCCAGTCGTAGACACGCGGCCCCTTGGCGCCGTCCCCGGCCGAAACCCGCTGCCGGGCCCCGGCCGGGGCCCGGGCGAACAGCCCGTCGCTGCGTGGACATCCCACGCTGAACCGGGACTTGGGCGCCGCCAGGACGTAGCCGACACCGGATTGTTCGAGCAGGCGACGGAAGCGTCCCTCCTGTCCGTAGGCCGAGTCCGCAGTGACCCAGGAGATGGGCAGCTCGGAGGCGAGCGCACGCAGCACCACGGCCGCCCATGGCCGCAGCTGTGGCGTAGAGCTGCGGTCCCGGTCCGTCCAGGGACTCCGCCCGGGCGGACGACCCGGGATCGAACTCCGCGGCGAACTCGGCCACCGGGTCCTTCAGCAGCGTCGCCGGCGGCTCGTCGACCGACCTGACCCGCCGGCCACCGTCGCCTCGCCCCGACCCGGCCCGCCCGCTACGCGGCACGGCTCCCGACGGCGCGGTACCAGAGGCCGGCCGCCACCACCAGCAGCAGGACGGCGAGCCCGAGGAACAGCCACGGCGAGTACTCCTCGACGCAGCTGCTGGAGGTCATGGTCGTCGTGCACACGGTGCCCGGCCCCGAGCGGTTGAGGTAGGCGAGGTAGGCGAGCACGGCCGCCGGACCACCGAGCACCATGGGCCAGGAGCGCCGGAAGGCGGCCGAGCGCCCCAGCAGCACGGCGCCGGCCGCGCCGGCCGCCAGCAGTAGCAGCCCAATCGTCAGGATCGAGGCCAGGCCGAACGTGAGGGCGGCCCCGTCAAGGAACCACAGGGCGGCGCCGAGCAGGCCGACCGACCCTCCGCGCGCACCGACGCGGCCCACCACCGAATCCGAGTCGTCCACCAGGCCCCCTCTGACGGCACATCAGTCTGATGTCCAAGAGCCGACTCCCGGCCCCGCAGGCGCCGCATCGCCAGACTGCCACCTCGCCGCACCGGGGCACAACCGGCCGGGGCGCGGCCAGGACGAACTGTGTAGTCGCAACCTCCGATATCTGTAAGGAAGTTGGGAGGTCAACGTGGATACCGCCTCATTCTCACTCAGGAGGGGATCCCCACTATGAGCAGCACTGCGGGACGACTCGGGCTCCGCGCCAGGCAGGTGGCCGCTCCGGCCACCGCTCTGCTGCTGAGCGCGGGAACCATGTTCGGCGCAACCGCACCGGCCTTGGCGTCGGCCGCCGACCCGACAGTCTCCACTCACATGCTGCCGATGACGGTCAGCGACGGGTGGGTCACCTACACCAACGCAGTGGCACCGACGCTCGGCCTGGACGGGCTCAAGACCGTGACCCTGAACGGCAGCACCTACGGCATCGGCATGAGCGAGGACGAGAGCTTCTACAACAACGACTTCCAGCAACTACGTGATCGCCGCCATCGGCGTCCTGGCCTGGCCCTCGCAGGGCGCCGATCCCATGCTTCTCCTGTGCGTGGCCGACAGATGGCCCTCGCTGGTTGGGAAGCCAGTACCGAGGATCTTTTTGCGCGCGCCGAGTTCGAGCTGTACCCGCGAGCAGCAGCGCTATCAGTAGCGATCTTCTACCGCAGGGCGTGAAGGGGCGGCGTGCCCCGTGATCTCGACGGGTGGGTGGAGGTGGCGCGGCCGTGCAGGCATTGGCGTCCGTAGGGTCCGGGGACGGGGACGTGTCGTGGCCCGGGCGCGCTGTACGGCGGTCCGCCCGCCGCCGGTCAGCATCCCGGTTTCACCCCGCGCACCGACCGGTCCCGACGGATGATCCGGTCACGGCCGCGGCGGGCGCGGCGCGCGGACACCGGGGCGCGCGGCGGCGCGTACGCTCGGGGTGGTCCGAACGGGGGCGGCAGGGACGGGGTGTCGGATGCTCGGTTGGTGGTTCGTCGTGACGGTGCCGGCGGCGGGGGACGGCGAGGACGTCGTGCTGGCCAAGTGGGAGGCCGGGATCGGCGGGCTGGACTGGATCGCCGGGCTGGTCGCGGCCGGGCGGGCGGAGCAGTCGGCGTTCGACGGCTACCCGCACCGGTTCACGGCCCGGGCGGGCGAGGTGCTGCCGCTGCTCGCCGACGGTTCGGTGCTCGGTGCCGGGCGCGGAGCCGAGTTCCGGCCGCGCGAGCTGCGCCCGGACCGGATCGCCGCGTGTCCGGCGGACGCGCTGCTGACCGTCGACGCCTGGGACCAGTCCTGACTCAGCGGCCGGGCGCGGTCCTGGCGGCGGCGCGCTTGATGGCCTCGCGGATCCGGGGGTAGCTGCCGCAGCGGCAGATGTTCTGGATCTGGTCGATGTCGGCGTCCGTCGGCGCGGGGTTGCGGCGCAGCAGTGCGACCGCCGTCATGATCTGGCCGGGCTGGCAGAACCCGCACTGGGCGACGTCGCAGTCCAGCCAGGCCTCCTGGACGGGGTGCAGGGTGTCGCCGTCGGCGAGGCCCTCGATGGTGGTGACCTGGCGGTCGGCGCAGTCCTTGACCGGGACGGTGCAGGGCTGGATCTCCTCGCCGTCCAGGTGGCTGGTGCAGGCGCGGCAGACGCCGACGCCGCAGCCGTACTTGGGGCCGGTGACGCCGAGCTTGTCGCGCAGTACCCAGAGCAGCGGCATGTCGTCCGGTGCCTCGACGGTGACCGGTCGGCCGTTGAGGACGAAGGTGTGGCTGGGCATCGGAGGCGCGTTCCTCGGGGGTTCGTGGGGAGCGGGTCGGACGTGGTCGGGAAGGCGGGGAATGAGGGGAAGTCAGAAGTTGATCGGGAAGGAGCGTGGGCTGGTCCCGGTGGCCCGGGCGTAGGCGTTGGCCACGGCCGCGGAGGCCGCCGGCACTCCCAGTTCGCCCGCTCCGCCGGGCGGCCCGCTCGGCGGCAGCAGGTGGATCTCGACCACCGGCGGGGTGTGCCGCTGCCGCGCGTAGTGGAAGTCGCCGAAGCTGCCCTCGCGGACGGCGCCGCGGTCGATGTGGTTGCCGGCCTGGAGGATCACCGAGATCCCGTCGATCAGCGCGCCGGTCAGCTGCGCCTCCAGGCCGGTGGGGTTGACCACCGTGCCGACGTCGGCGGCGATCACGGCCTTGGTGACCCGCGGCTGCCGCGGGTCGGTCGCGTCGATCTCGACCAGGTAGGCGGTGCGGCCGCCGTTCTCTGCGTGGTACCCGATGCCCTGGGCCTGTCCGGCCGGCATGGCGCGGCCCCAGCTGCCCGCCCGGGCGACCGTGTCGAGCACGGCCCGGCCGGCCGGCTCCCGAAGCCGGGCGCGGCGGAAGGCCACCGGGTCCTGGCCGAGGCGGCGAGCCAGCTCGTCCATCATGATCTCGTCGGCGACCCGGACGGTGCCCGAGTAGACCGAGCGCCAGCTGCCGGTCGGGATCTTCAGCGGCACCTCGGCCAGCAGCTGGGTCGGGATGCCCACGTCGTACGGGTTGCTCTGGCTGAGCAGGAAGAAGGCCTGGGCGAGCGAGAGCCCGGCGACCGAGAGCTGGAAGCCGGCGGCGGTGAGGGCCTCGCCGAGTCCGTGGCCGAAGTCGGTCGTCACGGTGGCGGCGCGGTGCTCGTAGCTGAGTACCTGGCCGAGCCCGTAGGTGGCGCGGACCCGGTGGTGGCTGGCGGGGCGCATCCGGCCGTGCCGCATGTCGTCGTTGCGGGTCCACATCAGCTTGACCGGGCGGCCCGCGGCGCGGGAGATCCGCGCGGCCTCCACGGCGGCGTCGTAGAACAGCCGGCGGCCGAAGGACCCGCCGCCGCGCACCACGTGCACCGTCACCGCGTCCTGCGGCAGGCCGAGTTCGGCGGCGAGGGTCTGCTGCGCGACGATCGGGGTCTGCGCGGCGAACCAGAACTCGGCGCGGTTCGGGCGGACGTCGGCGATCGCCGTCAGCACCTCCATCGGCGCGTGGTTGACGAAGGCGAAGTCGAACTCGCCGTCCACGTACTGGGTGAGCAGCGGCGGGATCAGGAACGGCGCGTGCGCGGCCCGCAGTTTCCCCCGGATGTCGGGGTCGGAGAGCGCGGCGACCGGGCCCGGGTTCCAGGTGGTGCGCAGCGCGTCGCGGGCCTTGAGGGCCTGGTCGAAGGTCTCGGCGAGGACGGCCACCCCGGTGGGGACGGTGACCACCGCGAGCACCCCCGGCATGGCGCGGGCGGCGGAGGCGTCGAGCGAGGCGAGGGTGCCGTGGATGGTGGTGGGCCGGGCGACGACGGTCGGTACCGCGCCGGGCACGGCGAGGTCGCCGGCGTACTTGGCGCGGCCGGTGACCAGGTCGCGGGCGTCGATCCGGCCGGTGGGGCGGCCGATCACCCGGCGCTGCTCGGGCGGCTTGGGAGTGGCGGGGACGGCGGGCACGACGACGGCGGCGGCCTCGGCGGCGAGTTCGCCGTAGCCGGCCCGGCGGCCGTCGGGAGCGGTCACGGCGGAGTCGGCGGTGCGCAGGGTGTCGGCGGGCAGCGACCAGCGGCGCGCGGCGGCGGTGACCAGCCGGGCCCGGGCGGCGGCGGCGGCGCCGCGCACCGGGTCGTAGAGCGTACGGACCGAGTTGGAGGCGCCGGTGAGCTGATTGAACAGCAGGTCGGGGCGGCTGTCGGAGAGCGGGACGTCGACATCGGTCAGCCGTGCGTCGAGTTCCTCGGCGACCATCATGGCGACCGTGGTGGTCAGGCCCTGGCCGACCTCCAGGCGTGGCAGGTGGAGGACGGCGCGGCCGGCGGTGGTGATCTCCAGGACTAGCAGGTGCGCGGTGGGCAGGCCGGCGACCTGCAGTGCCTGGCCGAGGTCGACGATGTCCGGGATACCGGGCAGGCCGAGCAACTGGGAGGGAGCGGCCGGCGGCGCGGCCGGCGGGGGCGCGGGTGGTGCGGGCGGGGCCTCGGCGGCCCGGGCGGTGGCGGGTGCGACGGTGTCGAGTCCGGCCCGGGCGGCGACGGTCAGGGTCGGCGCGGCGAGCAGGTAGGTGAGGAAGCGTCGGCGATCGGTGGCGGTGGCGGTGGCGGTGGCGGTGGCGGTGGCGGTGGCGGTGGCGAGCGTGTCGGCGTCGGCGGCCAGGGGCTCGGGGGCGGGCGGCTGCTCGGCGGCGGGGCCCGTGGCGGCCGGGGGCACGATGGAGATGCTGATGGGAGGAGCCCCTCTTGCCGGGTGACGGCTTCCGGACGGGCGGGCCGTGAGGGTCGCGCCCCTGTGCCGGGCGGTGCCGGACGGTGCTCGCGACAGCGGGCACGTTCTGGTCGTGTCCACGTTCGCGAACGAGAACGCGGATGAGCATAGGAGGGGCCTACTGGCCGGTCAACACGGGCACTTGGCGCATGGTCGGACATCTGTGCGGATGTCGGACGGGGTGGACACGGAGGGCGCGGAACACGCCGGGCGGGGCGCGCGGTACCGCCGTCCGGGTAAGGCGCGCCGAGGGGCGCGTGCCGCATACCGGGGGGCGGACGGGGCGCGGTCGGCGCCGGAGCGGGGGCGAGCCGGAGCGCGGGCGTCCGGAAAGCGACTTGCCGAAGTGGCCCAGGGTCATGATGATCCACTGGACCTTCCGCATGGTCCGCCATCGGCACAGACTGGTGTCCACACCGAAGAACCACTGATGGCCCACCACCCCAGGAGTATCGTGCCGTCCCGCCGCACCCCGCTGTCCGGATCCCAACGAACCCTCGCGACAGCCCAGTTGGTGAGCGCGATCGGCGACGGCGCCTACTACACCAGCTCGGCGCTGTACTTCACCCGGATCGTCGGCCTCTCGCCCACCCGGCTCGGCCTGGGCCTCGCGGTGGCCTGGGCGATCGGGTCGGTCGCAGGCGTACCGCTCGGCCACCTCGCCGACCGGCGCGGCCCCCGGGGCACGGCGGCGGCGCTCGCGCTCGCCACGGCGGCGGTGGTCGCCTCGTTCCTCGTGGTCGACGACTTCCTGCCGTTCCTGGTCGCCGCCTGCCTCTACGCCACCGCCCAGTCCGGACTGGGCGCGGCCCGGCAGGCACTTGTCGGCGGACTCGTCCCGGACGGCGAGCGGACGGCGGCGCTCGCCCGGCTGCAGGCCACCCTCAACGCCGGGCTGGCGGTGGGCGCCGCGCTCGGCGGCGTCGCGCTCACGGTCGGGACCAGGGCGGCCTTCCTCGCCGCGTTCACGCTGACCGCGCTGGGCTTCCTGGCCACGGGGCTGATCCTGCTGCGGCTGCCGGCGGTGGCCCCGGCGGTGCTCCCGGCGGCGCTTCCGGCGGCGAAGGCCGGACTGGCGGACGGCACGACGGCGGACGCTCCCCGCCGCCGGGATGGCGGCTTCGCGGTGCTGGCGGACCGCCGCTACGCGGTCGTGACGCTGGTCAACACCGTGCTGCTGCTGCGGATGCCCCTGCTCAGCCTGGTGATCCCGCTCTGGATCGCCGACCGCGCCCCGCAACTCGGCTGGCTCGGCTCCGCGCTCTTCGTCCTCAACACCGTCGGCGTGACCCTGTTCCAGGTCCGCACCGCCCGCGCCGTCACCGGCCTGCCGTCGGCGGCCCGGGCCGTCCGCCAGGCCGGCGCCGTCCTGCTCGCCTCCTGCGCGGTCTTCGCCCTCTCGGCCGCGCCCGTCCCGGTCTGGGCGATGGCCGCCCTGCTGGTCGGCGGTGCGGTGCTCCAGGTGGTCGGAGAGATGAAGCAGTCGGCCGGATCCTGGCAGATCGCCTTCGACCTCGCCCCGGCCGACCGGCTCGGTCAGTACCAGGGCTTCTTCGGCACCGGAGTGGCGGTGGCCCGCACCGCCGGACCACTGCTGCTGACCACCCTCCTCCTCGACGGCGGCGGCCCGGGCTGGCTGGTCCTCGGCGTCCTCTTCCTCGCCGCCGGCTGCGCCATGGGCCCCGCCGTCCGCCACGCCGAACGCGACCGCCCCTGGCTCACCGCGGCTCCCACCACCGCCACCCTCGCCCCCACCGGCTGACGCCGGCGGCAGAAGACCGGACACCCCGCAGGGCGGGCCGCTCCAGCCCTGGCCGGACATCCCCGGTTGCTATGCTCCGGCGCGGCCGGGGAGGGCCCGGCGGAGAGCCGTGGAGGTGCCGTGATGGCGGACAGGTCAGCGGAGTTCAGGCCCGGGACGATCGGCCCGAGGCCGGTGCGGCGGGCCGCGTTCTCGGCGCTCGTACGATCACCGGAAGGGGCCTCGACCCTGCTGGTGTCGGACGCGGACACGGGTGAGCTCGTCGGGGTGGCAGGTCTGCCGGGCCGTCCGGAAGCGGTGCCGTTGGCGCTGTCCTGGGACGGCGCCCACCTGCTGTTCCGCACCGGACCGGAGGACCGGCCGGACCGGGACCTGGTGCTGCTCCGCCTCGCGACGGGCGAGCGGCGGGTGTTCGACGCGGACGTGGACGGCCTCGTCGAGCAGGCGGCGCTCTCGCCCGACGGGCGGTCGATGGCCACCCTGGCCGACGAGGACGGCGTGCGGGTGGATGTCACCGACCTGGAGACGGGTACACGGGAGCCGCTGTGGTCGGCCGACGGCTGGCGGTCGGACAGCGGGGTGGCGTGGTCGCCCGACGGCACACTGCTGGCGGTGGGCCTCGTCGACGAGGAGGAGGACCGCACCGACACGGTGGTGCTGTCCCTGGCGGACGGTTCGGTCCTGGCCCGGTACGAGGGGCTGGCGGCCCTGGGCAGCCCCAACGGAGCGTGGACCGGTGAGCGGGAACTCCTGCTGGTCGAGGAGTTCTCCGACGAGAGCGTTCCGCCGCTGTTCCTCCATGACGTGGCCACCGGAGGGGTCCGGCGCTTCGACCGGGTGCCCGGCCAGGTGGGCGGGGTGTCCGCGGTGGCAGCCGAACGGCTGGTCCAGCGGCTGCCCGGCGGCCTGTTCGTCGGCGCGCTCGACGGTACCGACTCCCGCTCCGTGCTCGGACTCCCCTCGACGTACGAGGTCGGATTTTTCGATGTGAGCGAGGTGTTCTAGCTCCGGCCGAACCGGGATCGGGCACGGACGGTTTCGTCCGTGCCCGATTTCACGTTCTCGTCGATCCGTTCCGTCCCGAAGAGCCCCGAATTCTTCCGGGGCATTTCGGTGGTGAGGATTGATCCACCCGTATCGGGGCGAACGGCGCCGATGGGTGAATTCCCGGTTCGGGCCCGATGGCGCGCGTACCGGATACATCCGGAGAGTTACGCGAAATGTTTCGTCTGCGCTCTGGTCCGGAGTGATCGCGGCTGGCTACGATCGGCGCCGCATGATCACCCACCACTCTTCGGAGCAGATGTGCGTCGTTTATGTCTCTTTTTGACCGCGGTACTGATAGCCGGGCTCATTGTTCCCATTGAGCAGTACTGGGGGCATGGAAGCGCGGCCGCTGCCACCTGTGTGAATGACACCAACTGGAAAAACGGACAGAGCGGCGAGGCGAAGCGCTGCGTCAACGGGTACGAATACACGACCCGGCGCCGACTGAAGGAGGTGCCCGGCTGTCTGCAGGCGGGCCCGCCCGGGCTGGTGCTGCGGAGGTCGTCCTGCGGCCAGGGGGTCGAGGCGATCGGGCAGGCTCGCGCCGTCAAGTTCCTGAGTGACCGGCTGGAGACGCCGAGTCAGGGGCTGATCAGTCCGAACGTCCAGTGGGAGATGCAGCTGCCGGACAGCAAGCGCCCGGACATCGTGGTGTACGACCGTGCCAACGCCGCGGCCGGAGTCGACGTCTACGAGGCCAAGACCACGGAGAACAAGGACTACGCGGACTGGGGCAACCAGGTCGACGGGTACATCCAGCACTTCCGGAACCAGGGCATGGCGGGTGTCCGCCGCGGTACCGTGCTCAACCGGTGGGGGCCGTACCGGGACGAGTTCCAGGTCTGGGACTCCAAGGAGTCATGCAAACTCCCCAGCGGGGAGAAGGGGTTCATCCGGCGGACCTACGTGGCGACCTCACCGCAGGCCGGGCTGCTGCACGTCGAGGAGGATGAGAACAAGGAGGTCTGCGACAAGGACCGGGTCCAGCCGCCCTCGCCGCCGATCAGCCAGCCGTCGAGCCAGCCGACGGCCTCGCCGACGAGTTCGCCGACGGCGGAGCCGACCACTCCTCCGGTGCCGCCCGTGCCGGTACCGGTACCTGCGGAACTGCTGGAGAAGATCGAGGTCCTGGCCCGGGACGGCGTCCCCCAGAGCGTTCTCGCGGCCGGGGCCGCGACGGTCGTCGCGGCCGCGCTGGTCGCCGAACTCGAGACCTGGCTCGGCACGGCCGCGGGCGTGGCCTTCCTGGTGGAGGTGGGGCTGACCGCGCCGGCCGCGCTCGCGCTGGGTGGAGTGGTGCTCGCGACTCTCATCCTCTGGTACCTGGTCGACCACTACGGCGCGAATGCCAACGGTGATCCGCACATCACGACCGTCGACGGGCTGAGCTACGACCTCCAGTCGGTCGGAGAGTTCGTGCTCGCGGAGTCCGAGCGCTACAACTTCACCATCGAGGGCCGGTTCACCCCCCTGTGGGGCGGCAGCGATGTCTCCACGGTCGGTCGGGTCGCGATGGACGTCAACGCCCACCGGGTCGAGTTCGACAACAACGGCTTCGTCCTCGACGGCAGTCCCTACCCGCTGCAGGCCGGCAAGCTGCTGTCGCTCGGTGAGGGCACGTTCGTCACCCGCGACTCCGCCAGTCGCTACCTGGTGACCTGGCAGGGGGTCGGAGGTCCGGTCTTCACCTGGTCGTACGGCAAGGCCAGTCTGTGGGTGCCGCCGTCGGCGGACAGCGACCTGGTCGGGCTCTTCGGCAACGCCGACGGCGATCCCGCGAACGACCTGCGGTACGCGAATGGCAGCCCGCTGCCGGCCAAGGCCCCGGCCACCCTGCTCCACGGCGACTACGCGGACTCCTGGCGGGTCACCGCGGAGTCGTCGCTGTTCACCTACGGTGCCGGCCAGAGCACGGGGACCTTCACCGACCTCACCTTCCCCCGCTCGATCGTCACCTGGCACGACCTTGCGCCCGACCAGGTCGCGCTGGCCTCCACGCAGTGCGAAGCTGCGGGCGTGCCGGCCGGCCCGGCCTTCAACGGCTGCGTCCTCGACCTCGCGCTGACCGCCGACGCCCGGTTCGCGACCGCGGCAGCCCAGCGCAGGATCGTCGGTACCGACCCGCAGGCCCGGGGTGTGAGTCCGGAGGGCGACCTGGCCACCGATTTCGAGGGCGGTTCCCTGCCGCCCAACCTGGTGCCGTCGAGGTTGGCGAC
This sequence comes from Kitasatospora purpeofusca, assembly GCF_034043715.1. Lineage (GTDB taxonomy): Bacteria > Actinomycetota > Actinomycetes > Streptomycetales > Streptomycetaceae > Kitasatospora > Kitasatospora purpeofusca_A. The sequence continues at coordinate 74,326 of NZ_JAXCLC010000043.1, forward strand.
CGACCCTGGTACGACCTCCTTCGCGGGTCCTTTCACCAGCACGGAGTCCTACCGCTCCTACGTCCAGGGCCTGCCACCGCACCTCGGCGGAACGCTGGCGTTCGACCTGCTGGCGATCGGGGACTGGACCACCCCGGGCAGCGAGGCGAAGACGGTCACCGTTCGCACCGACCGGGGCATTTCGGTGGTGATCACCCCGAGCGCTCTCACCCCGGTGGCCACCGGCACGCTCTCGGGCAATGTGCCGTACACCAGGTACCGGGTCACCGTGCCGTTCACCCACGGCGGCAGCCAGGCCGAGTTCGCGATCGCCGCGACCGGCGTCAGCGGCATCGGCGGCCAGGCGTTCGGCGTCGACAATCTGGCGCTGCACGTCGACGTCGTACCGCCGCAGTCCTTCACGGCCACGCTCCCGCTCACCGTCTCGGACGGGGTTCCCGGCCCCGGAGCCGGGAACCTGGAGAACGCCGCCGCCCAGGACGAGTACCGGTTCGACCTCCCGGCCGGTTCGGCGGTCTACGTCCGTCCGACCGCCTGCCCGGGCGGGAACGCCAATCTGCGCTGGAGCCTGCTGACGCCCACCGGCGCCACCGCAGGCTCCGGGTACGGCTGCCAGGGAGCCGAGGTGCGCAGCCCGGCGGCCGGCACCCACCGGCTCTCGGTCACCGCGCAGAACGACGCCGCCGGCCCGTACGCGCTGCAGGTGACGGCCATCCCGGCCGACGCCGTCGCGACCGTCGCGACCGACGGCACGGCGTCGACCGTGACGGTGAACGCCCCGGGCCAGAACGGCCTCTGGAGCTTCCACGGTACGGCGGGCCAGTGGATCTACACCGACCTCTCCGGCGGCAAGCTGGGCGACTACGACGCCCAGGTCTCGCTGCGCAAGCCGGACGGTTCGGTGCTGCTCGACGCGCAGTACTGCGGCGCCGCCTGCGGGTTCGACCCGGTGATCCTGCCGGTGGACGGCACCTACGCGCTCCGGTACGACCCGCGGGCCGCCGCCACCGGGCCCCTGACGGCACGGATCTTCACGGTCACCGACACCTCTGTGGCGATCCCTGCGGACGGTACGCAGTCCCGGCAGAGCACCACACTGCCCGGACAGAAGGCCGTCTGGACGTTCAACGGGACGACCGGGCAACGGATCTCCGCCAGCTTCTCGGACGGGACGATCGGCGGCACCAGTGCCCGCGCCGTGCTGCTGAAGCCCGACGGCGGCACACTTCTCAGCTCGTACTGTGCCCCCGCGTGCGTGTTCGACACGACCGTGCTTCCGGCGACCGGCACCTACCGGCTGGTGTTCGACCCGGAGGGCAACCGAGTCGGCTCGCTGACGGCGCGACTGTGGAGTGTTCCCGCCGACCTCTCCGCTGCGGTCACGTCCGACGGTACGCCGTCGACGCTGACGACGACGGTGCCCGGTCAGAACGGTGTGTGGACGTTCGTGGGTACGGCGGGGCAGCGGGTGGCGTTCGGTTTCAGTGGTGGGACGCTGGATTCGTTGAAGGCGCAGGTGTCGGTGCTGAAGCCGGACGGTTCAGTGCTGCGTTCGGCGCAGTACTGCGGTCCGACGTGCACCTTCCCGACGACCTCGTTGCCGGTGGACGGTGTCTACCGGGTTCTGTTCGACCCGCTGGGTGCGTCGGTGGGGTCGATGACGGCCAGTGTGTCAACGGACGTGGTGCGCCCGCTCCTGCTGGACGGGACGGGGTCGACGCTGACGACGACGGTGCCGGGGCAGAACGGGTCGTGGACGTTCGCGGGTACGGCGGGGCAGCGGGTCTACCTGGATCTGTCCGGGGGTACTTTCACCTCGCTGAAGGCCGAGGTGTCGGTGCTGAAGCCGGACGGTTCGGCGTTCCTCTCCTCGCAGTACTGCGGCACGTCCTGCGGGTTCGACACCATGGTGCTGCCGGTGGACGGCACCTACACCGTTGCCCTGCGGTCCTCCGGTGGTGTCGCCGGCTCGCTCACCGCCAAGGCGTGGGCCGTGCCCGCGGTACCGGCGACCGCGGTCGCCACGGACGGTACGGCCAGCCGGACGACGGTCGCCACCCCGGGGCAGAACAGCGTGTGGACGTTCACCGGCACGGCTGGCCGGCGCGTCCTCGTCGACCTGTCCGGGGGCACGCTCGATGGGCTCAAGGCCAAGGTGTCCGTTCTCAAGCCGGACGGCTCGGTCTGGCGCGGAGCCCAGTACTGCGGTGACGCGTGCTTCTTCGACACCACGGCGCTGCCGGCGGACGGCACCTACTCGGTGGTGTTCGACCCCCAGGGTGCCGCGGTCGGCTCACTCACGGCCAAGGTCTGGACCGTTCCGGCCGACGTCACCGCCCCGCTGCCGGCGGACGGCACCGCGGCGGCGCTGACCACCGCGACGCCGGGGCAGAACGGCACGTGGACCTTCACCGCCGGGGCCGGGCAGAAGGCGGCGTTCGCCTTCTCCGCCGGAGCGGGGGGCGGCTCGCTGGGCGCCAAGGTGTGGGTGTTGAAGCCGGACGGTTCGGTGCTGCTGTCGTCGCAGTACTGCGGCACGTCGTGCAGCTTCGGTGCCACCACCCTGCCCGTGGCCGGGACGTACACGGTGGTGCTCGACCCCCAGGGCGCGGCTGTCGCCGCGCTGACCGCGAGGCTCACGCTGACCGGTTGACAATCCTCGCCACTCGATCACCTCGGGGCCCCCGGGGGGGCGCCCCGGGGGGCCCCCCCCC
>NZ_JAXCLC010000044.1:0-74458 GCF_034043715.1 Kitasatospora purpeofusca
TAAACGAACCGCCGAGGGCGGGGGGGCGGGGGGGGGGGGGGGGGGGGGGGGGGGGGCCCCGCACCGCCCTTCGGCAGGTGGTCCTGCGACGCTCGCCGCTACTGCGGCCAGGCGGCGTCGATGTCCGCGGCGGTCTTCTGGATCGACTGCCCCTCGGCGAACCAGGCGGTGAGCGACTTCCACTCCTGCCCGGCGCCGACCGCGGCCGGCATGAGGTCCGAACCGTCGAACCGGAAGGTCGCCGTCGGGTCGGTCAGCGCGTCCGCGGAGAGCCGGTCGATCGGATCGGTGTAGAGGCTCTTGTCCACACCCTGATTGGCCGAAACCCAGCCGGTCGCGGTCCTCACCCGGCTGCTCGCCCACTCGGCGCTGGACAGGTAGTTCTGCACCGCCTGCACCTCCGGCCGGCTCGCGAAGGCGGTGAGGAACTCCCCGCCGCCCTCGACCGGATTGGGCACCGAGGGGTTCACCGCGGGCAGGTGGAAGGCGAAGATGTCGCCGTCCGGCCCGATCTTGGTGTCCTTGGGCCACTGCGCCTTGTAGAACGAAGCCTGTTGGAGCATCAGGCACTTGCCGGTGAGGATCGGTGCGCCCGCGTCCTGGAAGATCGTGGTGGCGATCGACTTCACGTCACCGTAGCCGCCGTTGACCCAGGCGGGGTTCTGCATCCAGTCGGCGACCGTCCGCATCGCCGCGGCGATCTTCGGATCGGAGAACTTCACCTGGTGGTTCACCCACTGGTCGTAGACCTCACCGCCGTACGAGCCGAGGACCACCTCCTCCAGCCAGTCGGTGGCCGGCCAGCCGGTGGCCGTGCCGGAGGCGATGCCACCGCACCACGGCTTGGCGCCGCCGCCCGCCTTGGCGACCTTGTCGCTTAGCGCCGTCAGGTCGGCCCAGGTCTTCGGGACCTCGTAGCCGGCCTGCTTGAACGTCTTGGGCGAGTACCAGACCAGGGACTTCATGTTGGCGCTCATCGGCGCCGCGTAGAAGGTGCCCTTGACCGACCCGTAGGTCTTCCAGACCGGGTTCCACTTCTCCTGGTTCGCCACGGTCTGCTGCGGCGGCTTGGCCACCTTGCCGCTCTTGACCATCTGCGCGAGCAGGCCGGGCTGCGGGATGATCGCGAAGTCCGGGGCGTTGCCGCCGCTCACCCGCACCGGCAGCTGGGACTCGAAGTCGTTGGTGCCCTCGTAACTGATCCGGATGCCGGTGCACCGGCTGAAGTCGGCCCAGGACTTCTCCAGGTTGTCCGACTCGGGACTGAGGATCGAGGCGAACACCGTCACCGTGGTGCCCCCGTGGCCGGCGTAGGGCTGGTAGCGGGCGCAGTCGCCGGACAGGGTCTGGTTGCCGCCGCCGCCCGAACCTCCCGAGCTGTCGGAGCTGTTGGAACTGTTGGAGCAGGCCGCGGTCACGGCCGCGACGGCCAGCAGCGCCACCGCCGCGAGCGGACGGCGACGGCGGCCAGCGCGGCCGGGGGACGGGGGCGGCACGGTCGTGGACGGCACGGTCGGGGTGGGAGTCAACGCGGTCCTCCTCGCCGGGGCGTGAACGCTCGGCTGTACGACAGAACGACATTGCGCTGTACCGGAGTTCGACGTTCGACATGGATGCGGCGGCCGGCCGATCCGACGACGGTAACGCAGCCGCGACGTGCCGCCAAGGTCCAGGCACGCTCTTCGCTACCGCGTGCCCCAGTTGTGACCCGGACCGCCGGGCGCCCGCGACGCCCGACCGCCAGAACAGCCCCGACAGCCCCGACCACCCCGGCCGTCGGAACAGCCCCAGCTGCCCCGGCCCTCAGAACAGCCCCAGCCCTCAGAACAGCCGGACCGGCAGCTCCTTCAGCGCGTTCACCACCAGCGAGCCGCTCGGCCGCAGTTCCTCGTCCGGCACCACCGACGACAGCCCCGGGAAGCGCTCGAACAACGCCGGCAGCGCGATCCCCGCCTCCAGCCGGGCCAGCGGCGAGCCCGGGCAGACGTGCGGACCGTGTCCGAACGACAGGTGCCGGACCGGGTCCCGGGTCACGTCGAACACCTCGGCCGTCACCCCGTGCTGCGCCGGGTCCCGGCCGATCGCGTTGTAGGAGACCAGCACCGGCTCCCCGGCCGGAATCACCGTGTCGCCCACCGCCACGTCCTCGGTGGTGAACCGGAACAGGAAGTTGCTGGTCGGCGGCGTCCAACGGAGCGACTCCTCCACCACCGCGTCCCAGCCGACCTTGCCCGCCCTCACCAGCGCCAGCTGGTCGGGATGGGCCAGCAGCGCCCGCACCGCGTTGCCGATGAGGTTCACCGTGGTCTCGTGGCCCGCCGCGATGATCACCCGCAGGGTGGCCGCCGCCTCCGCGTCGGTCAGCGCCCCGCCCTCGGCGTCGGCCTGCAGCAGCACGCTCGCCAGGTCGTCACCGGGGACCGAACGGCGCTGCGCCACCACGCCGTTGACGAAGGCGTTCAGTCCGGCGATGGTCGCCTGGATGCCCTCCGGGTTCGGGCGGGCGCCGAAGAACCGCTCGTAGAGGTCGCGCAGGAGCGCGTGCTCCGACTCCGGGACGCCGAGCAGCGAGCAGATCACCGTCATCGGCAGCGGGAAGGCGAAGGCGGACTTCAGGTCCACCACCGGGTCCCCCGCCGCCAGGGTGTCCAGCAGGTCCCGGGTGATCGCCTCCACCCGTGGGCGCATCAGCTCCACCTGGCGCGGGGTGAACGCGTGCGCCACCAGCGCCCGCAGCCGCCGGTGCTCGGCGCCGTCCGCGGTCACCATGCTCGGACCGGGCACCGCCAGGCCGATCAACGGCCACGTCTTCGGCACGTCACCGCGCTGGAACGCCGCCCAGTGCCGGGCGTCCTTCACCAGCCGGGCATCGGTCAGCAGCTCGCGGGCGGGCGCATGCCGGGTCACGGCCCAGGCGGCCACGCCACCGGGCAGCTCCACCGGGACCACCGGGCCGGCGGCGCGCAGCAGCGCGCCCTCGGCGGCGTTGTCGCGGGCCAGCGGATCGAGGACGAACGGGGCGGGGGCGGTCATCGGGTACAGCACTCCTTCGGTTCCGGTACGGCGGTGCGGCGGTACGGCGACTCCGGGCCAGGGGTCCCATGCCCCCTCGACTTCCGGGCTTCCGGGCTTCCGGGCCACGGTGTCCAGGGCCACGGTGCCCCGGGCGGGGCTCAGCCCGCGTATCCCGGGGCGAACGCCACCGGCAGCGCCACCAGCCCGCGCACCCAGGCCGACGGCCGCCACACCAGCGCGTGTTCGGCCACCGCCAGCCGCAGGTCCGGCAGCCGGTCCAGCAGCACCTCGACGGCCGTCGTCGCGATCACCTCGGCCGCCTCCTGCGCCGGGAACGGACAGCCGTGCTCGCCGTACGAGTAGCTCAGGTACGCCCGGTTGCCCTCGGCCGGCCGCCCGTCCGGCTGCCGCACCGACGGGTCCGCGTTGGCCCCCGCGAACCCCAGCAGCAGCATGTCCCCGGCGGCGATCCGCTGCCCGCCCAGCTGGGTGTCCCTGGTCGCCCACCGGCCCGCGAAGATCTGGGTCGGGGTGTCCTCCCAGAGCGCCTCGTTCAGCGCCTGGCTGATGCTGCGCCGCCCGCCCGACAGCGAGGCGGCGAACCGCTCGTCGGTGAGCATCAGCCGCAAGGCGTTGGACATCCAGTACGAGGTCGGCTGGTGACCGGCGATCAGCATCACCCGCAGGTCGCGCATGATCTCGTCGTGGTTGAGGCCCGCCGGGTGCGCCAGCATCCGCGAGGCGACGTCGTCGCCCGGGTGCGCCGCCTTCTCCTCGACCAGCTCCAGCATCACGGCGAGCAGCCGCTGCGCACCGGCCGGGGCGTCGGGGCCGCCGTCCAGCATGGTCAGCAGGCCCTCGATGAGCACCGGCGCCTGCTCCTCGCTCAGCCCCAGCACCCGGCAGAGCACCAGCAGCGGCAGCCGGTGGGCGTACTCGGCGACCAGGTCCGCCTCGCCGCGCCCGGCGAAGTCGTCGATCAGCCGGTCCGCCAGCTCCTCGCAGTGCTTGCGCAGCTCGTACGGGTCGACGGCGGCCAGCGCGTCGGTCACCGCGCGCGAGCGCCGGACGTGCTCCTCGCCCTCGGCGTAGAGGATCGACGGCACCGGCGCCATCATCGGCTTGAGCGGCCAGTCCTCGGCGACGGTCGCCCAGCCGGTCCAGCGGGCGGAGTCCCGGCCGAAGAGCTGCGGCTGACCGGTGACCAGCTGGAGTTCGCGGTAGCCGATCACCAGCCAGGCCGGCACCCCGCCGGCCAGTTCGACCGGGGCGACCGGGCCGTGCCCGGCCCGCATCTCCCGGTAGACCTGGGAGGGGTCGGTCTGGAAGCGCGGCCCGTACAACGGGGTGGCGCCGGCGTGGGCCGGGCAGCCCGGCGGCGGGGTGGCGGCGGGCTCGGTCACGGGGTGCTCTCCTCAAGGACGGGGGCGGCAGCGGCGGCGGGGGTGCCCGCCGTCTCGGCCTCGACCCGGGCGGTCAGGTGGCGGACCAGCTCGATCAGCACCTGCTTGCCGGACTCCCGGTCCCGGGCGTCGCAGTCCACCAGCGGCACCCCGGGCGGCAGGTCGAGCGCCTCCCGGACCTGGTCCAGGGTGTGGGTCGGGTCGCCGAAGTTGTTGCGGGCGACGACGAAGGGCGTGCCGTGGTGCTCCAACCGGTCGATGGCGTACCAGGAGTCCGCCAGCCGCCTGGTGTCGACCAGCACGACGGCCCCCAGGGCTCCGGAGAACAGCCGGTCCCAGAGGAACCAGAACCGCTCCTGCCCCGGCGCGCCGAACAGGTACAGCACCTGGCTCGCGGAGAGGGTGATCCGGCCGAAGTCGAAGGCGACCGTGGTCGAGCGCTTGCCCCAGGCGCCGGTGGGATCGTCGATCCCCTCCCCCGCCCTGGTCAGGGTCTCCTCGGTGTTCAGCGGACGGATCTCGCTGACCGCGCCGACCAGGGTGGTCTTGCCCACACCGAAGCCGCCGACCACGACGATCTTCAGCGCGTTGTCGGCGGTGCGGCGCAGCGGTGTCCGCCCGCTCGGCCGAGGGTCCCGGCCCTCAGAGCTGTTGGAGTCCATGCAGTACCTGCTTCAGCGTGTCGAGATCGGGCAGCCGGGCCTTGTTCGGGGCGAACCGGGGGTGGCGGGCGGTGACCGACCCGGCCTCCAGCAGGTCGCCGAGGAGGATCTTCACCACCGACACCGGTAGCGCCAGCTCCGCGGCGACCTCCACCACGGCGGTCGGCGCCTCGCACATCCGCAGGATGCGCGCGTGCTCCGACTGCATGCCCGGCGCCGGCTCCCGTTCGGCGACGATCAGCGTGACCAGGTCGAAGGCGTTCTCCGGGGCCCGGCTGCGGCCCCGGGTGATGGTGTACAGGCGGTCCGGGTCGTCGGCCCGGCCGGGCCGCCCGTCGGTGTTCCCCCCGCGCCCGCTCATGCCCGGGCGCTCCCCTCGGTCACCGGGCCGTCCGCCCCGACCGCGCCCTCCCGGGCCGGCGCGCTGAGGTGGACGCCGATCTGCTCGATCAGCCCGTGCATGTTGTGGCCGACCACGCCCACGTCGGCGTCCTCCTCGGTGACCACGGCGAGGTGGGCGCCCTCGCCGGCGGCCACGATGCACAGCACTCCGCCGTGGAACTCGGTCATCGACTGCCGCACACCGCCGGTGCCGTCGCCGAACTCGATGGACGCGCCGTGCGCCAGGCTCTGCAGACCGGAGGCGATGGCGGCGAGCTGGTCGGCCCGGTCGTTGCCGAGGCCGGAGGTGTGGCAGAGCTTGAGGCCGTCGGCGGAGAGCACCAGGGCATGCCGGGTGCCGGGGGTGTTGGTCAGCAGGTTTTCCAGCAGCCAGTCGAGGTCGCGGTCGGTGGCACTGCTCATCGGAAGTCCTTCTCGGTGACGGGGGAGGCGTCGGACGCGGGGTCCGTGGCGGACCGCGCGCCCGGGTTGTCCGGGACCGGTACGGCGCCCTCGGCCGGTGCGGAGGCACCGGCGGGCGCGGAGTTCGGGGCGCCGGCGGCGGGCGCGGCAGCGGTGGGGTCCACGGCGGCGGGCGCGGCGACGGCAGCGGGCGCGGCGGCGGGCAGCGCGGCCCGGCGGAAGGCGCCCAGCCTGGCGGCGGCGCTCGCCCCGTCGGGACGGGCGGGCCGCTCGGCAGGGGCCTGCGCCGGGAGGGCGGCGGCCATGGTCCGACCGCGACGGCGCTGCGGCAGGCCGCTGTCCGTGACGTCGGGCACGGCGGAGTCGGCGGGCGCGGCGGACGCCACCGGCGCGGCCACCGGCACAGCGGGAGCAGCGGGCCCAGCGGGAGCGGCGGGCACCGCGGGCGCCGGAAGGGCGGGACTGAGCGCGGGACGCGGGCCCGTACCGGCCGCCCGTTCGCCTGCCCGCTCGCCCGCCCGCTCGGCCGGCGCGGGCAGCGCGGGCAGCGCGGCCGGCATCGTCGCGGGGTGCGTCACCAGCTGCTGCGGAATCAGCACCACCACCCCGGTACCGCCGCGCGCCGACGGCCGGAAGGAGACCTGCAGCCCGTGCTTGCGGGCCAGCACGCCGACCACCGCGAGACCGATCCGGGTGCCCGCCGACAGCGTGGTGAGGTCCAGCGACTCGGCGGAGACGGCCCGTTCGGCGCGGCGCAGCCAACTGTCGCTCAGGCCCAGGCCGCTGTCCTCGACGGTGACGACCAGACCGGCCGGCACCTCCTCGACGTAGACGTGCACCTCGGCCGGCGGCGCGGAGAACGTGGTCGCGTTGTCCAGCAGTTCGGCGAGCGCGTGCATCACGCCCTCGGCCGCGAACCCGGCCACCGCGGCCGTGCTCGCGTTGTGCAGCCTGACCCGCTGGTACGCGCCGATCCGGCCGAGCGCGCCGCGCAGCACCGACTCCACCGGGATCGGCCGGCCCCAGCGGCGGCCCGAGCGGGCGCCGGTGAGCACCGCGATGCTGTCGGCCATCCGGCCCGCCTGGGCGGTCGAGTGGTCCAGTCGCAGCAGGTCGCCGAGGACCTCCTCGTCGTGCCGGTGCTGCATCTCGCGCAGTTCCGCGTGCATGCTCGTGGCCAGCGCCTGCACCCGGCCGGCCGCGGTGGCGCAGACCGCCAGGGCGGCGGCCCGCAGGCGCTCGCCGCGGCCGATCTCCTCCGCGAAGGCGCGCAGCAGCGATCGCTGCGGATGGTCGCGGTGCGCGGCCAGGGCGGCGTCCACGGTCGCGCCGCCCCGCAGCCGCTTCACCAGCGCGGGCAGCACCTCGTCGGCGAGCCGGTCCACGGCGGCCCGCTCGGCGCGCTCCGCCTCGGCCTGCGCCCGGGCCCCGGCCGCCTCCGCGCGGGCGGCGGCGGCCTGCTCCTCGGCCCGGGCGAGCGCGGCCCTGGCCTCGTCCCGCTCGGCCTCGGCGGCGGTGGCGCGCGCCTTGGCGGCGGTCTCACCCTGCCTGGCCGCGCCGGCGACCACGAGGGCCGTCATCGACTCGCCCTCCCACCGGGCCAGTTCCAGCTCCAGCCGGCGGGCCCGTTCGGTGGCGCTGCCGGCCTGCCGGACGGCGATCAGCCAGAGCACGGTGACCGCCGCCACGGCGGCCGCGGTCAGCGGGCGCCCGGCGTCGAAGGCCCGCATCACCCCGACCGGCCCGGCCACCGCCGCCAGCAGGGCGGCGGCCGCCACAACGGCCCTGGTACGCACATCGGGTCGACGGCTGGGCCCACCGTCGGGGCTGGTGGTTTCTGTCATCGGTGCGGTGTCCTCGGCAGAAGTCGGGCGAATGCGCGACCGCCCGGCCGACGTCGTGGAACGTCTCCGGGCGGTGTTTCGGTTCACGCAGTCGGCCGATCATATCCATTCAGACGATGTGCTCAACCGGTAAGTTGACGGACAGTCTCTTCCAGCCACGCTCCGTATACCACTCCACCTCCATCCCCTCACCCCATCGCCACCTCGACCCCACGTCGCACCTCGGCGAGGTCCAGCCCGTGCTCGGCGACGACCCGCGCCCCGAGCCCCTCCCCCTCGCGGAGCACCCCGAGCAGGAGGTGGCCGACCGCGATGCGGCCGGACTTCAGCCGCAGCGACTCGCGCAGCGACAGTTCCACCGCCTTGCGCGCCCGCGCCGTGAACGGGCTCCGCCCCGCCCAGCCCTCGGGCCGGAACCACCCGCGCCGCCGCGGTTCCGGCTCCGGCGGGGAGTCCAGCGCCCCCGCCCCGAACACGGACTCCACCGCCTCGCGCACCGCCCCCAGGTCCACCCCGATCGAGGCCAGCGCCTGCGCGTCGCCACCGGTCCCGAGCAGCCGCCCGACGGCCCGCCGGGCCTCCGCGTGGTCGAGCCCCGCCTCGATCAGCACGTGTGCCGCCGGATCCGCCGTCTCGGCCAGGATCGCCAGCAGCAGGTACTCCGTCCCGACGTGCCCGTGCCCCAGCTCCGCCGACTCGCGCCCCGCCTGCCCGACCGCCCGCCGGGCCTCCTCGGTGAATCGCTCGAACATCGCTCAGTCCCCGTCCTTCCCGCTTCCCACGGCACCTCGCCGCGCGTACTTCTTGTGCACCGCCTGCCTGGTCACCCCGAGGCAGACCGCGATGTCCTGCCACGACCAGCCCTGGTCCCGCGCGCTGCCGACCTGCAGCCCCTCCAGCCGGTCCGCCAGGTCCCGCAACGCCCGGACCGCCCGGAGCCCCACGGCCGGATCCCGACTGGCTGCCGCGGCCGCCAGTTCTCCGCTCTCGCTCATAGTGTCAACCTAGGTTGACGGCGGCCGAACTGTCAACCAGAGTTGACAGAAAAGCCGAAAAGGCGGGGCGAGGACATCACTGTCCTCGCCCCGCCTTCAGCAGTGGCTCACCTCATCCGCGAGGCGGCGGCTCCGCTCAGCTGCAGCCGCTGGTGGAGCCGCAGCCCTCGCAGAGGTAGCAGCTGCCGGCGCGGCGCATCTTGGTGCCGCAGGAGAAGCAGAGCGGCGCGTCGGCGTTCAGGCCCAGCTGGATCTCCATCAGCTCGGTGGAGTTGTGGGCCTGGGCCGGGGCGGCCTTGGGCGCCGGGGCGGCGACCGGGGCCGGAGCCGGGGCGGCGACCGGCTTCACAGCGGCCGGGACCACCGGGGCGGACTGGGCGAGCGTCTCGGTGTCCAGCTCCTCCTCCGCCTCCAGCGGCTCGTAGGAGCCGGTCTCCAGGTGGCGCTGACGCTCCTCGACCGAGTGGATGCCGAGCGCCGAACGGGTCTCGAACGGCAGGAAGTCCAGCGCCAGGCGGCGGAAGATGTAGTCGACGATCGACTGGGCCATGCGCAGGTCCGGGTCGTCGGTCAGACCGGCCGGCTCGAAGCGCATGTTGGTGAACTTCGAGACGTAGGTCTCCAGCGGGACGCCGTACTGCAGACCCACCGAGACGGCGATGGAGAAGGCGTCCATCATGCCCGCGAGGGTCGAGCCCTGCTTGGACATCTTCAGGAAGACCTCGCCGAGGCCGTCGTCCGGGTAGGAGTTGGCGGTCATGTAGCCCTCGGCGCCACCGACCGTGAAGGAGGTGGTGATGCCCGGGCGGCCCTTGGGCAGGCGCTTGCGGACCGGACGGTACTCGACGACCTTCTCCACCACGGTGGCCGGGGCCTGGTCGGCCTTCGCCGCGTCGCCGGACTTCTTCTTGGCCGAGAGCGGCTGGCCGACCTTCGAGTTCTCGCGGTAGATGGCGAGCGCCTTGACGCCCAGCTTCCACGCCTCGAAGTAGATCTCCTCGACGTCCTCGACGGTCGCGGCGACCGGCATGTTGACCGTCTTCGAGATGGCGCCCGAGATCCACGGCTGGATCGCGGCCATCATCCGGACGTGGCCCATCGGGGAGATGGAGCGCTCGCCCATGGCGCAGTCGAAGACCTCGTAGTGCTCGGTCCTCAGGCCGGGCGCGTCCACCACGTTGCCGTGCTCGGCGATGTGGGCGACGACCGCCTCGATCTGCTCGTCCTGGTAGCCGAGGCGCTTGAGGGCGCGCGGGACGGTGCCGTTGACGATCTGCATCGAGCCGCCGCCGACGAGCTTCTTGAACTTGACCAGCGCGAGGTCGGGCTCCACGCCGGTGGTGTCGCAGTCCATCATCAGGCCGATGGTGCCGGTCGGGGCGAGCACCGAGGCCTGGGCGTTGCGGAAGCCGTTCTGCGCGCCGATCCGCAGGACGTCGTCCCAGGTCGCGGTGGCGGCGGTCCAGATCGGGGCGTCCAGCTCGTCGAGGGACACGCCGGCCTTCGAGGCGTCCGCGTGCTGCTTCATGACCCGCTGGTGCGGGGCCGCGTTGCGGGCGTAGCCGTCGTACGGGCCGACGACACCGGCGAGTTCGGCGCCGCGGCGGTAGGCGGTGCCGGTCATCAGGGAGGTGATGGCGCCGGCCAGGGCGCGGCCGCCCTCGCTGTCGTAGGCGTGGCCGGTGGCCATCAGCAGGGCGCCGAGGTTGGCGTAGCCGATGCCGAGCTGGCGGAACGCGCGGGTGGTCTCGCCGATCTTCTCGGTGGGGAAGTCGGCGAAGCAGATGGAGATGTCCATCGCGGTGATGACCAGCTCGACGACCTTGGCGAAGCTCCCGGCGTCGAAGGAGTCGTCGTCGCGCAGGAACTTCATCAGGTTGAGCGAGGCGAGGTTGCAGCTGGAGTTGTCCAGGTGCATGTACTCGGAGCAGGGGTTGGACGCGTTGATCCGGCCGGACTCCGGGCAGGTGTGCCACTGGTTGATGGTGGAGTCGTACTGGATGCCGGGGTCGGCGCAGGCCCAGGCGGCCTCGGCCATCTTGCGGAACAGCTTCTTCGCGTCGACGGTCTCGATGACCTCGCCGGTCATCCGGCCGCGCAGGCCGAATTCGGTGCCGTTCTCGACGGCGGTCATGAATTCGTCGTTGACGCGGACCGAGTTGTTGGCGTTCTGGTACTGGACGGAGGCGATGTCGTCCCCGCCGAGGTCCATGTCGAAGCCCGCGTCGCGCAGGGCGCGGATCTTCTCCTCCTCCTTCACCTTGGTCTCGATGAAGGCCTCGACGTCGGGGTGGTCGACGTCCAGGACGACCATCTTGGCCGCGCGGCGGGTCGCGCCGCCGGACTTGATGGTGCCGGCGGAGGCGTCGGCGCCGCGCATGAAGGAGACCGGGCCGGAGGCGTTGCCGCCGGAGGAGAGCAGTTCCTTGGACGACCGGATCCGGGAGAGGTTGAGGCCGGCGCCGGAGCCGCCCTTGAAGATCATGCCCTCTTCCTTGTACCAGTCGAGGATCGACTCCATGGAGTCGTCGACGGACAGGATGAAGCAGGCGGAGACCTGCTGGGGCTGCTTGGTGCCGACGTTGAACCACACCGGGGAGTTGAAGCTGAACACCTGGTGGAGGAGGGCGTGGGTCAGCTCGTGCTCGAACACCTCGGCGTCGTCCGGGGTGGCGAAGTAGCCGTTCTTCTCGCCGGCGGCGCGGTAGGTCAGCACCACGCGGTCGATGATCTGCTTGAGGCTCCACTCGCGCTGCGGGGTGCCGAGGGCGCCGCGGAAGTACTTGGAGGTGACGATGTTGACCGCGTTGACCGACCAGAAGTCGGGGAACTCGACACCGTGCTGCTCGAAGTTGATCGAGCCGTCACGCCAGTTGGTCATGACGACGTCACGCCGCTCCCAGCGGACCTCGTCGTACGGGTGCACGCCAGGGGTGGTGTAGATGCGATCGATCCGCAGGCCGCCCTTGGGAGCCTTGCCGGCACCCTTGCCCGCGGCCTTGTCGGACTTCGGCGCGCGTGCGGAACCGCTCGTGGTGTCTGTCACTTCTGTTCCTCCTCCTGGTTGGGCAAACGCCCGAAGTGCCCCGTAAAGTCCGGGCACGGCTGGTTCGCTCTTCCGGTGTGCGGCAGGCAGGGATCCTCACCCACCGCGCACGTTTTGTCATGGTCTGTGCACCGTTTTCGGGCACACGTCGGCCCCGGGGGACCGAAGGGTTTGCGCCGACCCCGGAAAGGGGCCGGTGGAGGGGCCGGGCCGGCTAGGGCGCGGCTGCGGCGACGGGCACGCAGGCGCCGTCGGCCTCGGTGGCGGGCTGCTCGGCGCGGAGTTCCGCGATGGCGGCCTCGAAGTCTTCCAGCCCGTCGTACGCCTGGTAGACGCTGGCGAAGCGCAGGAAGGCGACGACGTCGAGTTCCTTGAGCGGGCCGAGTATGGCAAGCCCGACGTCATGGGTGGTGAGCTCGGCGTTGCCGTTGGCCCGCACGCACTCCTCGACCCGCTGGCCGAGCTGGGCGAGGGCGTCCTCGGTGACCGGGCGGCCCTGGCAGGCCTTGCGGACTCCGGAGATGACCTTCTCCCGGGAGAACGGCTCGGTGACGCCGCTGCGCTTGATGACCATCAGGGCGGCCGTCTCCACCGTGGTGAATCGGCGACCGCAGTCCGGGCACTGCCGGCGGCGTCGGATGCAGCTGCCGTCCTCGGTGGTCCGGCTGTCGACGACGCGGCTGTCGGAGTGCCGGCAGAAGGGGCAGTGCACCTGAGGATCCCTCCTTGGCAGGACGTGCGGACTTGGTCGAGTCTATGCGATCCCGGGGGCCTGCGAGCAACCTGATCTTGAGGCCTCGACCACAAGCACTGGGACACAGGGAGGACTGTAACCACTACATCTAGGTTTTGGAGCGAAGAACGGGCGTCGGCGTGTCGGCGCGGGCGATACCCTCGGAGCCGATTTCCGATCGAACATTTAATCGATGTACAACAAAGCCTTGATCGAGTCAGCCAACTCCCGAATAATTCACTCGAACGTGTGTTTGGCGCAACCTTTCGATACGAGGTGCGTTGGGCTGGAAAAAGGAGAGGACAGCCGTCGAGAAGGGGCAGCCGTGAACGCCGTTGAAAGCAACACCATCCCGGTGCAGGAACACTCCCAGCTCAAGGTGGGGCAGCGCACCACGAATCAGCAGAGTGTGGACATCAACATGGACCGCAGCGAGGATCATCGCCCCCTGGGCCCGGGCATTTCCGGGGTCGGGCGTGTTCCGGACCAGCCCATCGAACACTCCCCCGCCCTGGACGACGCCCACCCGGCGCCGGCCCGTTCCGCGCCGGGCCGCCCGCCCGGCATCCGGACCGACGAGGCGGGCCTCACCGAGCGCCAGCGCCGGGTGATCGAGGTCATCCGGGACTCCGTGCAGCGCCGGGGCTACCCGCCGTCCATGCGCGAGATCGGCCAGGCCGTCGGCCTGTCCAGCACCTCCTCGGTGGCCCACCAGCTCATGGCCCTGGAGCGCAAGGGCTTCCTGCGGCGGGACCCGCACCGTCCGCGCGCCTACGAGGTCCGCGGCGTCGAGGTGGCCCGGCCGAACACCGCCGAGACCGCCGGCCGCCCGTCCACCTCGTACGTGCCGCTGGTCGGCCGGATCGCCGCGGGTGGGCCGATCCTGGCCGAGCAGACCGTCGAGGACGTCTTCCCGCTGCCCCGGCAGCTGGTCGGCGAGGGCGAGCTGTTCGCGCTCACCGTGCGCGGTGACTCGATGATCGAGGCGGCCATCTGCGACGGCGACTGGGTCACCGTCCGCCGCCAGCCGGTCGCCGAGAACGGCGACATCGTGGCCGCGATGATCGACGGCGAGGCCACCGTCAAGCGCCTCAAGCGCGAGGACGGCCGGATCTGGCTGATGCCGCACAACCCCGCGTACGAGCCGATCAACGGCGACAACGCGACCATCCTGGGCAAGGTCGTGGCCGTCCTGCGCCGGCTCTGACCGCACCGGCTCTGACCGCACCAGCCCGGACCACACCGGCTCCGGCCGCACCGGAGAAGCACTGGAGGCCGGAAGCACCCGGCACCCAGGGGTCGCCGACCCCCGCCCGGACCCACAGGAAGGGGCTCCCCGCACACCGCGTGGAGCCCCTCCGGCCTGTCTCGGCCCCGCCTCAGCCCCGCTTCGGCACCGCGTCGGCCCTCTGTATCAGCCCCGCTTCGGCACCGGCCGGACCGCCGCCGCCGAGTCGTCGATCGCCGCCAGCGAGCGGCGCACCTGGTTGCGGTCCGTGGTGTACCAGAACTCCGGCATCGAGGACCGGAAGAAGCCGCCGTAGCGCTTGGTCTCCACCCGCGGGTCGAGCACCGCCACCACACCCCGGTCCTCCGCCGCGCGCACCAGCCGCCCCGCGCCCTGCGCCATCAGCAGCGCCGCATGGGTGGCCGCGACGGCCATGAAGCCGTTCCCGCCGCGCTGCTCGACGTCCTTCTGCCGAGCGCTCATCAGCGGGTCGTCCGGCCTCGGGAACGGGATCCGGTCCATCACCACCAGCTGGCAGGCCGAGCCCGGCACGTCCACGCCCTGCCAGAGCGACAGCGTGCCGAACAGGCAGGTGGTCGCGTCCGAGGCGAACTCGCGGATCAACTCGCCCAGGGTGTCCTCACCCTGGAGCAGGATCCGCTGGTCCAGCCGCTCCCGCATCGCCTCGGCGGCCGTCTGCGCCCCGCGCATCGAGGAGAACAGCCCCAGCGTCCGCCCGCCGGCCGCGCCGATCAGGTCGGCCAACTCGTCGAGCATGTCCGGCCGGGCGGGATCCCGCCCGGGATCGGTCAGATGCCTGGCGACATAGAGGATGCCCTGCTTCTGGTACTTGAACGGCGAGCCGACGTCGATCCCCCGCCAGCGCGGCACCGGCTCGTCGCCCATGCCCTCCCCCGCCGCCTCCGGATTGTCGCCGGGCGTGCGGACGTCCGGCAGCCGGGCGTCGGACGGCAGGCCCACCGAGGCGGCCACGCCGTTGAAGTCGCCGCCGAGCTTGAGGGTGGCCGAGGTGAGCACCACCGAGCGCTCCTTGTACAGCCCCTCCCGCAGCAGCCCGGAGACGTTCAGCGGGGCGACCCGCAGCGAGGCGGTGCCGAGCCCGTAGCGGTCGCTGCGCTCGATCCAGACCACGTCGTACTCGGAGTCCTGGAGCAGCCGGTCGGCGGTCTCGTGCAGGGACTCCGCGGCGGCCATCGCCTGCTTGCGCACGGCGTCCTCGTCGCTGAGCCCCTTGTCCCTGGTCTCGCCGAGCGAGCTGATCACCTGCCGGGAGGCGTCCCGGATCGCCGTCACGGCGTAGGCGAGGTACTCGGGCAGCTCCTCCACCCGGCCGGGCTGGGCGGTCTCCATCAGACCGTGGTAGTTCTCGGCGGCGGCCTGCAGCGCGTCCACGGCCTTCTCGTTGGCGAGCCGGGCGGCGCGCTTGACCGTCCGGTTCACCGCGCCGACGGTCAGCTCGGCGGTGGCCGCCCCGGTGACCCGGTTGACCAGCTCGTGCGCCTCGTCGACGATCAGCAGCCCGTGCTCGGGCAGCACCGGCGCGCCCTCGATCGCGTCGATCGCGAGCATCGCGTGGTTGGTGACGACGACGTCGGCGAGCTTGGCGCGCTCCCGCGCCTTCTCCGCGAAGCACTCCTGGCCGTACGCGCAGCGGGTCGCGCCCAGGCACTCCTTCGAGGTGACCGCGAGCTGGGCCCAGGCCCGGTCGGAGACGCCGGGGGACATGTCGTCCCGGTCGCCGGTCTCCGTCTCCTCCGCCCAGTCGCGCAGCCGGATCACTTCCTTGCCGATCTTGCCGGCGGGCCCGCCCAGCGCCTCGACCGGGTCGAACAGGCCCTCGCCCTCGTCGCCCGGGGTGCCCTCGTTGGCCCGGTGCAGGCACAGGTAGTTGGAGCGGCCCTTGAGCATCGCGAACAGCGGACGGCGCCGCAGCACCGGGTGCAGCGCCTCCACGGTGCGCGGCAGGTCCCGCTCGACCAGCTGGCGCTGGAGCGCCAGGGTCGCGGTGGCGACCACCACGCGGTCCCCGTGGGCGAGCGCCGGCACCAGGTAGGCGAGGGACTTGCCGGTACCGGTGCCGGCCTGCACCAGCAGGTGCTCACCCTGGTCGACGGCGTCCGCGACGGCCTCGGCCATCCGGAGCTGTCCGGGGCGCTCGACGCCGCCGACGGAGGCCACCGCGGCGTGCAGCAGCTCGGGGACACGGGCGCGGGGGACGGCCTCCGCCGGGGCGTCCGCGACGCTCCCGGCCTCGTCGGCGTCCTCGGCGGGGAGCTGGGATTCGGAGTCGTTCGTCATGACCCTCCCAGACTACGGGGCGGGTGTGACAATCCGGTCCCGCCGGCGGGGCACCCGGCCCGTACCGTCCGCGGCGAGCGGGTTGGGCACGGTGCCGTGCCGGGCCGCGTGCGGGCGGTGCGGGCGGTCGCCGTAGCCGTCCAGCAGCAGCCGGTTGCGGTTCAGGCAGAGCCGGTCGATCCGCGGCCGGAACAGGTCGAACAGCGCGAACCGCTCGGCCAGTTCCGGGAACCGCGCCTGGTAGCGGTGGATCTCGGCGCGCAGCAGCGCCCAGAACTCCGGCTCGGCGAGGCCGGGACCGGACTCCAGCAGCGGTGCCAGATAGCGGTACACGCCGATGAACAGCCCGGAGTGCAGGAACTGGCACAGGCCCTGCGGGTCCTCGCGCAGCAGGACCGCGTCCACCTCGGCGGGCAGCTCACGCAGTTCCGGCAGGTCCTGGTCGCTGAGGTTGACGTCGTCGACGAAGTCCTTGACCGCCAGCCGGACCGGGACGTCCCGCTCGTCGAAGACCAGGACGGCGTTCTCACCGTGCGGGGAGAACACCAGGCCGTACCGGTAGAGGAAGTGCAGCAGCGGCGGCAGCATCGCGGCGAACAGCCGACCGGTCCACTCGGCGGGGGCGAGCCCGGAGCGGGCGATCAGCTCGGCGGCCAGCGGCCGTCCGTCGCGTCCGGTCTGGAGCAGGGCGGCCAGGGTGCGGCCCCGCTCGCCGGGTGCCAGCGCCGGACCGAGCGGCTCCCGCCAGATCGCGCCGAGCAGCTCCTTGTACTGGTAGGGGGCCTCGGGCAGGTCGCGGTAGACCGGGTGGTCGACGGTGACCGAGGCGATCTCGCCGAGCAGCACCACCCGGCACTCCTCGCGCAGGAAGGGGTCGGCGTCGCGCAGTCCGTGGATCCAGGCGGTGACGGCGGGCGCGGCCAGGGTGCGTTCGGTGGGCAGACCGCGCCAGACCAGGGTGTTGAGGACGGCCAGCGGCAGTTTGACCGTGCAGCGCTCGGGGCGGCTCTCGTTGAAGAACGAGCGGATCGACTGCTGGGGCAGCCGGAGGTCACCGTCGGTGCCGAGCGGCACGATCTCGCCGGAGGCGATCCACGGGGCGAACAGCGGCACCACGGTCTCGTCCCACTGCCACGGGTGCACCGGCAGCAGCAGGTAGTCGTCGGCGGCGGCGCCGAGCGGGGCGCGGAGCGCGGCCGGGTCGTCGATCTCCCGGCGGTACAGCCGCTCGGGGTCGGCGAGGCCGGCGACGCCCCGGTACTCGGCGAGCCGGCGGTGTACGGCGATCCAGGGCAGCGGGCGCGGAGTGCGGGCCTCGGGGGCCCAGCGCGCGGCGTCGGCGGCGGAGAAGCCGATCCGGCCCTTGTTGGGCACGATCCACGGGTGGCCGCCCTGCCGTCCCTCCAGCTCGGTGTGGCCGAGGTCGGCGAGTTCGGCGGCGGTCAGGCCGGTGGCCAGCAGGTGGGCGTCGGCGATCAGGGTCGCGGTGAGCTCGCGCAGCAGGTGGCCGGTGGTGTCGCCGCGCAGCCCGAGGGCGTGCCGGGCGTGGACCAGGAACCGCAGCGGATCGAGGCCCTCGGGGTCGTCGCAGCGGACGGAGCCGGGATCGACGATCCAGCTCCCGTAGGCGCCGCGCCGGGCGGTGAAGCGGTACTCGGCCCCGGTCAGGGCGAGCGTCCAGCCGTCCGGTGTCCCGGTCGCGGCCGGGGCGAGGAGTTCCTCGTAGGCGAACTCGCCGAGCATCTTGGCGAGCAGCGCCCGGCCGGCCCGCTGCCAGTGGCCGGCGGTGAGCTGCGGCGGCAGGTACAGCGGCGGTTCAGCGGCCGGCGGTTGCGGCACGGGTCGGCTCCTGGGGTCGGGGGAGGCTGGAAGCGGGAACGGGAGAGGCGGGGGCGGGGGCGGCCGGCTCGGAGGCCGGGGCGGGCACCGGGCCGGGCGGTCCGGTCGGGGCGGGCGGCGCGAAGCCGGTCCAGGCGGTGCGCCGGGGCAGCCGGTGGACGGTCCGCCCGGCGACGGCGTTGAGGATCACCGCGGCCCGGTGGGCGCCGAGCCCCAGGTCGGGGGTGCCCACCCCGTGGGTGTGCAGCTCGCCGTTCTGCACGTACAGCCCGCCGGTGAGCTCCGGCCGGGTGGCCACCCGGTGGTCGAGGTCGACCCGGTAGCGGCCGGCCGGGTCGCGGTCGATCAGGTGGGCGAGCGGTTCCAGGGCGGCCGGGCCGGTCGCCCGGTAGCCGGTGGCGAGCACCACGGCGTCGGTGCGCAGCACGTGCGCGGTGCCGGAGTCGGTGTGCCGGCAGTGGAGTTCGAGGCCGCCGCAGGGGCCGGGCCGGGCGTCGGTGACGGCGGTTCCGGGTGTGATCTCGACCGGCGCCGCGCCGACCGGCCGGCCGACGGTGCGTTCGTACAGCTGGTCGTGGATCTCGGCGAGGGTCTCGGCGGAGGCGGCCTTGTGCAGCTGCCACTGGGCCTCGACCAGGCGGTCCCGGACGGCCTCGGGCAGGCCGTGGAAGTACCGGGTGTAGTCGGGGGTGAAGTGCTCCAGGCCGAGTTTGGAGTACTCCATCGGCGCGAGCGCCCGGGTGCGGGTGAGCCAGCGCAGTCGCACGCCGTCGCCGTCGTGGCGGCGCAGCAGGTCGAGGAAGATCTCGGCGCCGGACTGCCCGCTGCCGACCACGGTGATGTCGCGGGCGCCGGCCAGGCCGTCGCGCCGGTCGAGGTAGTCGGCGGAGTGGAAGACCGCCGGGTGGCCGTCGAGGGCGGCGAAGGCCGCGGGGCGGACGGGCAGGGTGCCGACGCCGAGTACGACGTTGCGCGCCTCGACGGTGTACTCCCGGCCGGTGGCGGGTTCGCGCAGCTCGGCGCGGTAGCGGTCGCCGGTCCAGTGCAGGGCGGTGGCCTCGGTGCCGAAGCGGCAGTTGGCGAGCCGTTCGGCGGCCCAGCGGCAGTAGTGGTCGTACTCGCGGCGGGTGAGCTGGAAGCGCTCGGTGAAGTAGAACGGGAACAGCCGGTCCTCCTCCCGCAGGTGGTTGAGGAAGGACCAGGGGCTGGTCGGGTCGACCAGGGACACCAGGTCGGCGAGGAACGGCACCTGCATCCGCGCGCCCTCGACGAGCATCCCGGGGTGCCAGCGGAACTCCGGGCGCCGGTCGCAGAACAGGGTGCGCAGCCCGGGGACGGGCTCGGCGAGCGCGGCGAGCGAGAGGTTGAACGGCCCGATGCCGATGCCGAGCAGGTCGTACGGTCCGGGCGGGGGGGCTGGGGTGTCCATGAGGCGGGTGCTGTCCTAGGCGGGGTGCGGGGTGCGGTCGCGGACCATCAGGGCGGCCCGCTTGTCGGGCAGGTCGAGTTCGCCGGCGAGCCGGAAGCCGGCCCCCCGGAAGGCGCGGACCGAGCGCCGGTTGCGGACGTCCGGCTCGGCGACCACCCGTTCGCAGCGCGGGCGCTCCCGCAGCACGCGGTCGGCCAGGGCCGCGAGCAGGGTGGTGCCGAGGCCCCGGCCGCGGCTGCCGGCGGGCCCGAGCAGCAGGTGCAGTCCGGCGTCGTGCGGCCGGGCCGGGTAGTGCGCGGCGAGCGGGTCGAGGTCGGCGCGGTAGACCTCCCAGTAGCTCATCGGGGTGTCGTCGAGCAGGCCGAGGCAGGGCAGGCAGCGGCCGTCGCCGTCGAGCCGGCGGCGCAGATGCCGTTCGGTGACGGCGGACGGGCCGGCGAGTTCCCAGAACGCGGCCACCTCGGGGTCGTTCATCCAGCGGGTGAGCAGGCCGAGGTCGGCGGGGAGCCGGACCCGGCGGAGCCGGAACTCCCCGGCGGCGGTGGCCATCGCGCCCCACCCCGCCGGATCGTCCGCCGGCCCGTCCATCAGCCCGTCCGCCGGCCCGTCCGCCGGCCCGTCCGTCAGCCTGTCCCCCGGCCCGCTCACGCGCCCGCCACCGGGTTGGGCAGCTCGATGTAGACGGACTGGGTGGCGACCGGCCCCACCAGCTCGTCCAGGCCCTGGATCCGGGTGAGCAGATTGGCCTTGCAGGGCAGCCTCGGCGCGTCGAGCAGCAGGCCCGGCAGCGCGGAGCCGGTGGCCCGGGCGGCGGCGCCGGCCAGGAAGCGCCGGAGCGCCGCCAGCAGCACGGCCTCGTCGGCGAGCCGCTGCGAGCCGAGGGCGCCGACCAGGCCGAGGACGTGGTTGATGCCCAGGTAGTAGGCGAAGTGGTGGTCGATCACCGCATCGTCGAGGAAGGTGTCGCTGCGCGCGCCGAGGCCGGGCAGCCGGGCGGTGAGGCGGTCGGTGGCGCTGTGCCGGTAGTAGTAGCCCTGGTTGTCGCGGTACCGGCCGCCGTTCGGCCAGCCGTCGGCGTCGAGCAGGACGAGGCTGTTCTGCTGGTGGGCCTCCAGCGCGATGCCGGCCTGTCCGTCCAGCCAGAGCACGGGCAGGACGACGGCGTCCAGGTAGCGCAGGAACCATTCGGCCGCCACGGTGGGCAGCGCCCGGCCGGTGCGGGCCGCGAGCGTCCGCAGCAGGTCGCCGAGCCGGGACCGGACCCGGCCGGCCTCCTCACCGGCTCCCGCCGGGTGCGGCCGTTCGGCAACCAGCCCGGCCACGCAGTAGGCGCGGTCGCCGGGGGCGAACGGCTGGGCGCGCAGCACGGTGTCCAGGCCGCCGGGGTCGCCGAGGCCGTCGTGGTCGACGCCGATCCAGGCGGGGTCGCGGACGATGTCGAAGCCGGGGTGGGCGGCCCGCCACTCGGCGCCGAGGCCGCTCTCCAGCAGCCGGTGCATCTCCAGGCCCCGGTGGAGTTCCTTGCGGAGGTTCTCCCGGCGGGAGTTGGTGATCCGCAGGCCGAGCGAGAGCTTCAGCATCCAGGGGGTGCCGGGCCGGTAGACGGTGCGCACCGAGGAGGTCGGGTACCAGGCGGCGCCGGACGGGCCGAGGTCGTGCAGCCGGCCGTCGGCGAGCAGGGCGGCGACGGCCGGGCGGTGGGCCAGTTCGCGGGCCTGCCAGGGGTGCAGCGGCAGGGCCGCGGTGCCGGGCGGCAGCAGGGCGGGGTCGCCGAGGAGCTGGGCGGTGATCCGGTCGGCGCCCTCGGTGAGGGCGGAGCCGGCGGCGAGCAGCTCGCGGTCGACGGCGTACCAGTGCAGTTGGAAGGAGCCGTGCAGTTCGGGCGAGTAGGCGGCGCTCTGGGCGGGACCGAGGCCGTCGCGGCTCTTGGGGGTGGGGTGCAGCGGGTGGCCGAGCAGCAGGGACTGCTCGGCGGCGAGGAACTCGGAGCGCTCGGGCCCGCCGGGCGCCGGGGCGGTGGCGGAGCGGTGGTGGGCCAGGATGTCGGCGGTGCGGACCACCGAGTCGGCGACCCGGGCGGCGAGGTCGGCGATCTGCCCGGGGTCGGGCCGGTCGGCGGCCGCGGCGGCGAGCAGGGCGGCGGCGGTGACGGCGTCCACCGGGGCCTCGTGGAGGTCCCCCGTCGCGCCGGCCCCGAGGGTGGCCGGGCCGAACCGGTGCCAGCCGGCCGCCGACCAGTGCCGGACGGGGGCGGAGAGCCGGGCGGCGCCGCCGAGGACGGCGATCCGCAGCTGACCGTCCGGGCCGGGCACGGCGCCGGTCTCGCGGGCCCAGCAGCGCAACAGGGCCTCCACGCCGGCCTGTTCGGCGGCGACGGCCGGGTCCGGGTGGAGCAGCCGGTCGGACGGGACCGGGGCGGCGGCGGAAACGGTGGCGGTGGGGACCGCGGTGGCGGTGGGAACGGTGGCGGTGGGGACCGCGGTGGCGGGGGCCTGGATGTCGGGCGGGGCTCCGGTGAGGGCGGTGCTCAATGCTGCTCCTTGGTGCGCGTGGAGTGCCGACGCGCGGGGGGTGGAGGAATCCGGCGGGCGCTCGCACCGTCGCGTCAGGTAAGGGTTACCTATCCCTGACGGGTGATCACAAGGACGCTTCACTCGTCCGGGTGAAGATCGGTGAAGGTTCACCATGAGGGAGGCAGCCGCGCCCCAGTGCCAACGAGTGGGCGGGCCCCGCGTCACAGATCGGTGACCGCCGCCCGGGACCGCAACCGGGGGCCGCCCGGTGCCGTCCTGGTGGCCAGTGGCAGACTCCAGGACGGCGGCCCGCCGCCCACACCGAACCACCCAGGGGGACAGCACACATGCCAGCGATCCACCGGTCAGCCGCAGCCGCGGCCCTCGCCGCGGGGACCCTGTTCGCCGTCACCGCCTGCGGCCCCGACGGGCCTTCGGGCGGCGGGGGGACCGCCGCCCCGCCGCCCTCGCCGGGCACCTCCGCCTCCGCATCCGCCGCGGGGGGCGGCACCGGCGCGATCGGCGGCATCACCCTGCCCACCGGCATCCCGACCAGCCTGCTGGAGGGCCTGCCGAAGAGCTGGGACGACCTGACCCGGTGGAAGTTCGAGGACTGGGACAACTGGGCGTCCAAGCACGTCTTCAACAACCCGATCGTCAAGGACTTCTGGAACCCGGACAAGATGGGCGACTCCAAGCCGGCCGACCCGGCGCCGCCCACCGCCAAGCCCGCCGACGACGGCGGGGTCACCGACCCGGAGCCCGCGGTGGTCAAGGCCGTGCCGGTGCCGCGTCCGTACACCAAGCAGCCGTCCGGGAAGGTCTTCTTCTCCGCCGAGGGCGGCCGGGGCAACTGCTCGGCCACCGTGGTCCAGGACCCGGCGCACCCGGGGAAGAGCAACCTGGTCTGGACGGCCGGGCACTGCGTCCACCCGGGCAAGGGCGGCAACTACTTCAAGGACCTGGTGTTCGTCCCCGCCTACAACAACTCGGGCGCCTCCAGCGGCGGCAAGAAGGCCCCACTGGCCGAACTGGCCCCGCTCGGCACCTGGTGGGCCAAGGACGTGGTGACCTCGCCGCAGTGGCTGGTCGAGGGCGGCGGGACCGGTGACGCGGCGAACCAGTACGACTTCGCGATCATGCGGGTGAGCAACCAGAACGACAGCGCCAAGTCGCTGGAGGAGACGGTCGGCGGGGCCGTCCCGGTCTGGTTCGACGCCCCGCGCGACAAGGTCACCGCCACCGCCGTCGGCTACCCGCTGTACAAGCCGTTCGACGGCCAGGAGCTGTACAAGTGCGAGGGCGGGAAGCCGACCCGGCTCTCCTTCGACCCGAAGCGCCCGTCGATGCTCACCATCGGCTGCAACATGACCCAGGGCTCCAGCGGCGGCGGCTGGTTCGCGCCGATGCCGGACGGCAAGCTCGCCCTGGTGTCCAACACCTCGATCGGCACCCAGGACCACACCTCGCTGAGCGGGCCGTACCTGGAGACGGTCGCCAAGCAGGCGCTGGACTGGATCGCCAAGAAGAAGTAGCCCGGCACGACCACCGGCACCGTTACCGGCGCCGACACGGACACGGACACGGACACCGGCACCATCGCCGGGAAGACGCAGCCGGACACGCCGACGGCCCCGGCCCCTCCCGTGAGGAGGGGCCGGGGCCGTTCGCGTTCGCGCGGTCCGGATCAGCCCTGCGGCGTCAGCGCCACCGTGAAGGGCTCCAGCTCGGCGGCCAGCTCGGCCGGCACCTTGGCGTGCAGCAGGGTGCCCTCACCGGTGTGCTCGGCGCCGAGCAGCTCGCCCTCGGCGTGCACCCGGGACACCAGCGCGCCCTGGGTGTACGGGACCAGCGCGTGCACCTCGACCGCCGGCCGCGGCAGCTCGTCGTCGATGAGCTGGAGCAGCTCCTCGATGCCGAGGCCGGTGCGGGCCGACACCACGATGGCGTGCGGCTCGCGGCGCAGCAGCCGCTGCAGCACCAGCGGGTCGGCCGCGTCGGCCTTGTTGATCACCACGATCTCCGGCACGTTCTGCGCGTCGACCGAGACGACCACCTCGCGGACGGCGGCCAGCTGCGTCTCCGGCTCGGGGTGCGAACCGTCCACCACGTGCAGGATGAGGTCGGCGTCGGCGACCTCCTCCATGGTGGAGCGGAACGCCTCGACCAGGTGGTGCGGCAGGTGCCGGACGAAGCCGACGGTGTCGGCCAGGGTGTAGACCCGGCCGCTCGGCGTCTGCGCCCGGCGCACGGTCGGGTCGAGGGTGGCGAACAGCGAGTTCTCCACCAGCACGCCCGCACCGGTGAGCCGGTTGAGCAGCGAGGACTTGCCGGCGTTGGTGTAGCCGGCGATGGCCACGGACGGCACCTGGTGGCGCTTGCGCTCCTGGCGCTTGGTGTCGCGGCCCTTCTTCATGTCGGCGATCTCCTTGCGGAGCTTCGCCATCTTCTCCCGGATCCGGCGCCGGTCGGTCTCGATCTTGGTCTCACCGGGACCGCGGGTGGCCATGCCACCGCCGGACGAGCCGGCGCCGCCACCACCCATCTGCCGGGAGAGCGACTGGCCCCAGCCGCGCAGTCGCGGCAGCATGTACTGCATCTGCGCGAGCGAGACCTGCGCCTTGCCCTCGCGGGACTTGGCGTGCTGGGCGAAGATGTCCAGGATCAGGGCCGTCCGGTCGACGACCTTGACCTTGACCACGTCCTCCAGGTGGATCAGCTGGCCCGGGGTGAGCTCACCGTCGCAGACCACGGTGTCGGCGCCGCTGGCGGCGACAATGTCGCGCAGGTCCTTGGCCTTGCCGGAGCCGATGTAGGTGGCCGCGTCGGGCTTGTCGCGGCGCTGGATCAGACCGTCCAGCACCTCGGAGCCGGCCGTCTCGGCCAGTGCGGCGAGCTCGGCCATCGAGTTCTCCGCCTCCTCCAGGGTGCCGTCGGTCCAGACCCCGACGAGCACCACGCGCTCCAGGCGGAGCTGGCGGTACTCGACCTCGGTGACGTCCTCGAGCTCGGTGGAGAGGCCGGCGACCCGGCGGAGCGCGGCGCGCTCGCTGCGGTCGTACTGGTCGCCGTCGTAGTGGTGGTCGTGGTCCTCGTCGATGGCCGCGAGGTCCTCGTCCATGAGGGCTTCCGCCCGCAGACCGTCGATGCGGCGCGTGGCGTCGGTCTGGTCGCGGGTGTCGAACGTGGAGGTCATTCTGTCCTTCGGCTGCTGGAACGGGTGGCCTGTGCGCGACCGTACGGACGGTCGTGCCGGGAGTCTGCCCAGCTGCCGCCCCGACTACCACTCGGGCGAGGTGCGAGCTACCCCTCGGGGCCGCGGTTCGGACTGGAACTCCTCTGTCCCGAGAACGCCGCGGTCCGGCCGTGAATTCCCCACGATGGTCGCACGCCGGGCGCGGGCGGGTCATCCGTATTTCCCTCCGGCGCCGCCGGGTCGTGCTCCGGGCGGCGCGCCGCGCCGGGCGGGGCGGCCGGGGCCCGGCCGGGGCCGCCGCCGGGCGGGGCGTGCGGCCGCTCCACGTCGTACACCCCGGAGACCCGCAGCATGGCCCGCAGCACCCCGGCCAGCGCGGCCGGGTCCGGCAGCTCGACGGTGTAGGTGTGCCGGACCCGCAGCTCCTGCGGCGGCTCGACCTCGGCCGAGACGATGCCGACGCCCTCCCCCGAGATCGCGGCGGTGAGGTCGGCGAGCAGCCGGGGCCGGTTCAGCGCCTCGGCCCGCAGGGTCGCCCGGTAGCCGGCCGGCGGGGCGCCGCCGGGACGCCACTCGACGTCCAGCGCGCCGCGCCCGTCGGCCCGCATCCGCTCCCCCGCCGGACAGCCGGCCCGGTGCACGGCGACCGCGCCGCCGCGGATCGGGTAGCCGACGATCTCGTCCGGCGGCACCGGGGTGCAGCAGCGGGCCAGCCGGACGGGTGCGCCCGGGCGCTCGGCCGCGGTGACCGGGACGGCGGGCCGGCCGGCGGCGACGGGGTGGGCGGGCGGCGCGGGCTGGCTCGGCGCGGGGCCGGTGCGGACCACCGGGCCGCGGGGCGGGTGGTCGGCCAGCCAGCGTTCGATGGCGATCCTGGCCGCCGGGGTGCGGGCGTGCGCGAGCCATTCGGGGGCGGGGCCGGAGGGCTCCGACCGGCGCCGCCCGGCGGGAGCGGCGGAGCGCCCGGAACTTTCGGGGCCGTCGGAGCCTTCGGAGCCGTCGGGACCGTCCGAGCCTTCGGGACCGTCGGGGCCGTCCGGCCGGTCCGAGCCGTCGGTGAGGATGGCCACCCGGTCGCCGTCCTGGAGCACGGTGGAGAGCGCCACCAGCCGCCCGTTCACCCGGGCCCCGATACATCGGTGCCCGGTCTCCTCGCCCAGCAGGTAGGCGGCGTCCACGCAGGTCGCCCCGGCCCGGAGCTGAAGCGTCTCACCGAGCTCGGTGACCGCGGTGATCTCGCGGTCACCGGCGAGGTCGGCGGTGAGGGCGGACCAGAAGGCGTCCGGGTCCGGGGTCTCCTGCTGCCACTCCAGCAGCCGGGAGAGCCAGCCCGGCCGGGCCGGGTCGGTGCGGTCCAGCTCGTCCGGGGCCTGCTCGCCGCCGCGCGCGGGCTGCCGGGGGTCGCCGAGCGCCACCACCCCGGTCTCGGCGATCTCGTGCATCCGGCGGGTGCGCACCAGCACCTCGACCACCTCGCCGCCGGCCAGCGCCACCGCGGTGTGCAGCGACTGGTAGAGGTTGAACTTGGGCGCGGCCACGAAGTCCTTGAACTCGCCCGGCAGCGGCGTCCAGCAGGTGTGCAGCTCACCGAGCACGGCGTAGCAGTCGGCGTTCTCCTCGACCACCACCAGCAGCCGCCCGAAGTCGGCCGGCTGCGGCTCCTGCGGCCGGCCGTCCCGGCCCGGAGCGGCGTCCCGCTTGAGCAGCACCCGGTGCAGCGAGACGCAGTGCCGGGGCCGGACGGTCACCTCGGCGGCGACCCCGGCCTCGGCGAGCTGACGGCCCAGCGCGCCGGCGAACGGCGCCAGCAGGGTGTCGGGGCCGTCCTCGTGCCGGGCCAGCAGGGCGCGGCTGCGGGCGTGCTCCTCCGGGTGCAGGGTGGCGAAGACGATGTCCTCCAGCTCCGCCTTCAGCACCTGGATGCCGAGCCGCTCGGCCAGCGGGATCAGTACGTCCCGGGTGACCTTGGCGATCCGCACCTGGCTGGCCGGCTTCATGTGCCGGATGGTCCGCATGTTGTGCAGCCGGTCGGCGAGCTTGATCACCATCACCCGGACGTCGTCCCCGGTGGCGACCAGCATCTTGCGGAAGGTCTCCGCCTCCGCCGCCGCCCCGAAGTCGACCTTCTCCAGTTTGGTCACCCCGTCGACCAGGTAGGCGACTTCGGGGCCGAACCCCTCGGCGACCTGCTCCAGCGTCAACTCGGTGTCCTCCACGGTGTCGTGGAGCAGCGAGGCGACCAAGGTGGTGGTGCCGGCGCCGAGTTGGGCCAGGATCATGGTGACGGCCAGCGGATGGGTGATGTACGGCTCGCCGCTCTTGCGCTTCTGGCCCCGGTGGCTCTCCTCGGCCAGCCGGTAGGCACGGCCGAGGAGGCCGAGGTCGGCCTGCGGATGGTGCCGCCGGTGGGCCTGGACCAGCGGTTCGAGGGCGTCCGGCACCGGCGGGCGGCCGGTGGCCAGCAGCGCGGCGCGCCCTGCGCGTCCGAGCGCGGCCCGGCCCAGTCCGCCGAGCGGCCGTCTGGGCCCGGCTTGCCGTGCGGACGTCGGCTGCCCCGCCAGGGGCTGCCCGGCTTCGATGGTCATCGGCACCTCCGGCAGCGGTACCGGGGGCGTGGGCCGACCCGGTGGTCCATGCTACCGAGCAGAGCACGTTCCGCGATGCCCCGCTTCCCATCCGTCATCCCTGTCACTCGAACGGGGGGATTCGATCCCATACGAATTGGGCAAACGCGACCGTCGACGGCAAAGCGGCCCGAAGGGGACTCCGCGGGCCGCCCGCACCGCTCGTGAGGGGCGGTCAGGCGCCGCCGAGCAGCGCCGTCCAGGACGGGTCCAGTTCGCCGCGGGCGACGATGACCGCCGGGCCGGTCTTCTCCACCCGGCCGTCCGGGTGCTCGGTGATCGTCAGCCGGCCGCCCAGCACGTCGACCGCGTAGGTCACGGCCGTGCCGGTGACCGCCGGGTCCAGGCCGTCCCGCCGGGCGGCGGCCACCGCGACGGCGCAGGCGCCGGTACCGCAGGAGAGGGTCTCGCCGGAGCCGCGCTCGTGCACCCGCATCGCGACGTGCCGGGGCCCCCGGTCCACCACGAACTCGACGTTGACGCCCTCCGGGTAGGCGCCCTCGGGGCTGGTCGCCGGCGCCGTCCGCAGCTCGCCGGCGTGGTCCAGGCTCTCGACGAACGCGACCGCGTGCGGATTGCCCATGTTGACGTTCAGGGCCGGCCAGCTGCGCCCGCCGACCGCCACCGCGACGCCCTCCGGTCCGGGCAGCGCGGCGCGGCCCATGTCCACGGTGATCTCCCCGGGCGTGCCGTCCGCGGCGTCCGCCGCGATCCGCACGGTCCGCAGTCCGGCCCTGGTGGCCACCGGCAGCTCGCCCGGCTCGGCCAGTCCGGCCTCGACCAGGTAGCGGGCGAAGACCCGGACGCCGTTGCCGCACATCTCGCCGATCGAACCGTCCGCGTTGCGGTAGTCCATGAACCACTCGGCACGGTCGGCCTGGTCGGCCGCCGCAGGGTCGGCGGCGGAGCGCACCACGCGCAGCAGCCCGTCCCCGCCGATGCCGGCGCGGCGGTCGCACAGCGCGGCGACGGCCTCGGGACCGACGGTCAGCCGGCCGTCCGGGTCGGGGAGGATGACGAAGTCGTTCTGGGTGCCGTGGCCCTTGAGGAAGGGGAGGCCGAGGGGCTGCGCGGAGGATGCGGTCACCCTCCCGATGGTACCGAGGCGCATCGGACCCCTGCCCTCCGGTTCCACCCCGCGGACCGGCGGGCGAACACCCGGGGAGCAGCCGGGCCCGGAGCCGGGTACGGGACGGGCGGACCGCCGCGCGGACCGCGGGCCGCCTACCGTCCGGAGAGCCGGACGACCCGCCACAGGGCCAGCGCGCAGGCGGCCAGCACGATCAGCGTGTAGATCACGATCGCCCGCCACCCGGCCCGCTCGCCGGTGCCGCGGCGCGGCAGTCCGGGCCACTTGTAACCGGCGTGCCGGGCGGCCATCGCCCCCCAGCCGAGCGAGGCGGCGGTCAGCAGCAGACCGAGCATCCCGATCATCGCCGAGCCGGCCCCGGCCGAGCCGAAGGCCAGCGGGAAGGCGAACATCAGCGACCCGGCGGTGGCCAGCAGGGCTATCGGCAGGGTCTGCCACCAGCGGAGCCGGCGGCGCGGTCGGATCTCCCGCTCGTGCACCGCGCCGGCGGGGGCACTGGTGTCGAGCGCCGGCAGCGCGAGGGCGTACGAGGTGGGCAGGTCCAGTCCGGCGAGCACCGGCAGGTCCGGCAGCGTCGAGGAGTCGAGGTCGGCGGTCCGCGCCGTGGCACTGCCGCCGACGGCCCCGCCGTTCACGGACCGTCCGGCGCTGTGGCCGGTATCGGGGCCGGTACCCGTGGACACGCGGCCTCCCCTGACAGTTCGACACGAGTGCGACTCGCGGCCTGGCCCGGCCGGCCCGCCCGGGCCGACCCTCGTGACCTCGATAATGGCATGTCCAGGGTGGCGTTCCGGGCCTGACCGGGGTCATCGGGTGATCCGTGGCCATCACGTGATCCGGTCGTGACCGCCGGACTGTGCTGCACGGCCGTCTGCCCGCGCAACTGCACCGCCGGATGGCCGGAAACCGCCTACCGGGCGGCCGTTTCCTGACGATCGATCAGCCCGAGCGAACGATCGAGCAGCTCGGCCGGGTCGGTGCCGGCCGGCCTGGAGAGCCAGTGGATCCGGTCGTCCCGGCGGAACCAGGACTCCTGCCGGCGGGCGAACCGCTTGGTCGCCCGGACGGTCTCGGCCCGCGCCTCGTCCTCGGTGCAGGTCCCGGCGAAGTGGTCCAGCACCTGCTGGTAGCCGAGCGCCCGGGAGGCCGTCCGCCCCTCGCGCAGCCCGAGCCCCTCCAGCGTCCGCACCTCGTCCAGCAGCCCGTCCCGCCACATCCGGTCCACCCGCAGGGTGATCCGCTCGTCCAGCTCGGGACGCGGCACCGCGACGCCGATCTGCACCGCCTCGTACACGGCGGTGTTGCTCGGCAGGTTCGCGGTGAACGGCTGCCCGGTGATCTCGATGACCTCCAGCGCCCGGACGATCCGCCGGCCGTTGCCGGTCAGGATCGCCTCGGCCGCCGCCGGGTCCAGTGCGGCCAGCCGGCCGTGCAGCGCGAACGGGCCGAGCCGCTCCAGCTCCCCCTCCAGCCGGGCCCGGACCTCCGGGTCGGTGCCCGGGAACTCCATCTCGTCGATCGCCGCCCGCACGTACAGGCCGGAGCCGCCCACCAGGACGGGGGTGCGGCCGGCCGCGAGCAGCCGGTCGATCTCGGCCCGGGCCAGCCGCTGGTACTCGGCGACGCTGGCGGCCTCGGTGACGTCCCAGATGTCCATCAGATGGTGCGGGACCCCACCGCGCTCCGCGGCGGAGAGCTTGGCGGTGCCGATGTCCATGCCCCGGTAGAGCTGCATGGAGTCGGTGTTGATCACTTCGCCGTCGAGGGCGCGGGCCAGGGCCACGGCCAGGTCGGACTTGCCGGCGGCGGTCGCGCCGACGACCGAGACGACACGGGGGCGGCTGGGCCGGACAGTAGTGGAGCTGCTCACCGGACAAGTCTGCCAGGGAACGGCCGCCGACCGGTCGGCCCCCGTCCAGGTCCGTTCACGTCCCCTTCGTCCCGTTGCGAACGGTTCCGGTGTGACGGACGTTGTGAGAGAGACAGCGAGGAAAGGGTGAGGCGCCATGGGTCTGATGGACAACCTCAAGGGCAAGGCCGAGGAGCTCAAGGAGAAGGCCAGCGAGTTCGCCGGCAAGCACAGCGACCAGATCGGGAGCGCGGTGGACAAGGCGGGCGGCGCGATCGACAAGGCCACCAAGGGCAAGTACAGCGAGAAGATCGAGCACGGCACCAGCAAGGCCAGGACCGCCGTGGACGACTTCGCCCACAAGCCCGAGGGCACCGACGGTGCCGGAGGTGCCGGGGGTACTGGGGGTGCCGGGGGTACCGACACCGCCCCGGGCGGCACGACGGGCGGCCCGACCGGTGGCACGCCCGGCCCGACCGGCGGCACACCCGGCACACCCGGAGGCACACCCGGCCCGACCGGCTGACCGCCCGACCGGGCCCGGCCCGGGGCTCAGCTCCAGGAGGCGACCAGGTACCCGACCCCGTACGGCGCGTCCTGGTAGCCCAGCCGCGCGGTGAGGCCGGCGCCCTCGGCGGCGCCGGCCAGCACCTGCCAGGGCGCCCGGCCCCCGGCCTTCAACTCGGCCGCCAGGTCCGGGTCCAGCGCCGCCAGCGCGGCCGTGTCCGCCGTACCCAGCGCCCGGGCGAGCGCCGCGTCGTAGCCCTCGGCCCGCTCGTCCAGGTACCCGGGCGCCTTCAACGAGCGGCAGGCGCTGCCGTCGCCCATCACCAGCAGCCCGACCCGGTCGGCCAGCCCGGCCAGGCCCTGGCCCAGCCCGAGCATCCGGTCGGCGGGCGCGTCGGCGGGCACCGCGCAGGCGTGCGTCGGCAGGGTCGCCCCGGCCCGGCCGAGCAGCCAGGCGCCGACGGTCAGCGCGGGCGACAGCTCGGGGCCCTCGGCCCGGCCGCCCGGCAGCGCGGCCACCAGCGGCACGCCGTACCGGTGGAAGGACCCGGCCCCGCCCTCGGTCCACACCTCGGCCTCGGGCCCGGTGCCGACGACCACGAGCAGGTCCGGCCCGGCGGCGAGCACCGCCCCGAGCGCCTCGTCGCAGGCCGCGCGCAGCGGCTCCAACTCGGCCGCGGCCCCGGCGGCGACCTCGGGGACGAGCAGCGGCGGACAGGGACACACGGCGGCGGCAACCAGCATGCGGATCACTCTAGGGCTTGCCCGGCCGAGAACGCCGACGGCCCGGGAGACCGTGCGGTCCCC
The DNA here is from genome assembly GCF_034043715.1 of Kitasatospora purpeofusca. Classification (GTDB taxonomy): domain Bacteria; phylum Actinomycetota; class Actinomycetes; order Streptomycetales; family Streptomycetaceae; genus Kitasatospora; species Kitasatospora purpeofusca_A. The sequence continues at coordinate 31,904 of NZ_JAXCLC010000044.1, forward strand.
CGGGCCGGACGAAGGCCGGGCAAGGCCCGACGGCCGTCGCGCGGGGCCAGCGCCGGGCCGCCGCGCGGATCAGTGCCGGCCCGGTGCCGGTCAGTCCCCGCAGCAGGCGCCCCCGGCCGGGGCGGCGAGCGGCAGCGCCTTCGGGGCGCCGATCGACGGCAGCCCCAGCATCACGCCGGCCGGCTTGGCCGCGGCCACGCCCTTGCGCTTCTCCCAGGCGTCCCCGGCCCGGGTGCGCCGCACCGCGAGCGTGGGCCCCTCCGCCAGCAGGTGGTGCGGGGCGGCGTAGGTGATCTCCACCGTGACCGTGTCGCCCGGGCGGACCGGCTCGGCGGGCCGGGTGAAGTGCACCAACCGGTTGTCCGGGGCACGGCCGGAGAGCCGGTCGGTCCGGTCGTCCTTCTTGCCCTCGCCCTCGGCGACCAGGACCTCCAGGGTGCGGCCGACCTGCTTCTTGTTCTCGTCCCAGGAGATCTCCTCCTGGAGCGCGATCAGCCGGTCGTAGCGGGCCTGGACGACCGCCTTCGGGACCTGCCCGTCCATCTCGGCGGCCGGGGTGCCCGGGCGCTTGGAGTACTGGAAGGTGAAGGCGTTGGTGAAGCGGGCCTCGCGGACGACCTTCATGGTCTCCTCGAAGTCCTCCTCGGTCTCGCCGGGGAAGCCCACGATGATGTCGGTGGAGATGGCCGCGTCCGGCATCGCCTCCCGCACCTTGCGGATGATGCCCAGGAAGCGGTCCTGCCGGTAGGAACGGCGCATCGCCTTGAGGACCCGGTCCGAGCCGGACTGCAGCGGCATGTGCAGCTGGTGCATCACGTTCGGGGTCTCGGCCATCGCGGCGATCACGTCGTCCGTGAAGTCGCGCGGGTGCGGCGAGGTGAAGCGGATCCGCTCCAGGCCCTCGATCTGCCCGGCGGCGCGCAGCAGCTTGGAGAACGCCTCGCGGTCGCCCAGGTCGGAGCCGTAGGCGTTGACGTTCTGGCCGAGCAGGGTCACCTCGATGACGCCCTCGCCGACCAGCGCCTCGATCTCGGCGAGCACGTCGCCGGGCCGGCGGTCCTCCTCCTTGCCGCGCAGCGCGGGCACGATGCAGAAGGTGCAGGTGTTGTTGCAGCCGACCGAGATCGCGACCCAGGCGGCGTACGCGGACTCCCGGCGGGTGGGCAGGGTGGAGGGGAAGGTCTCCAGGGACTCCAGGATTTCGACCTGGGCCCTGCGCTCGACCGCGGCCCGCTCCAGCAGGGCCGGCAGGTGGCCGATGTTGTGGGTGCCGAACACCACGTCGACCCAGGGGGCCCTGGCCACGATGGTGTCGCGGTCCTTCTGCGCCAGGCAGCCGCCGACGGCGATCTGCATGCCCTTGTGACGGGTCTTGACCGGGGCCAGCTGTCCGAGGTTGCCGTACAGCTTGTTGTCCGCGTTCTCCCGCACCGCGCAGGTGTTGAAGACCACCAGGTCGGGGTCACCGTCCCGGTCCGCCTTGACGTACCCGGCGTCCTCCAGCAACCCGGAGAGCCGCTCCGAGTCGTGGACGTTCATCTGGCAGCCGTACGTGACGACCTTGTAGCTCTTGGATCCGCTGTCACCGCTCACCCGACCAGGGTACGGGCAGCTCCCCCGGTGCTTCCGCCGTCCTTCCCCCTCCCGTTCGCCGCGGGCGCCTGGCACTATCCCTCCATGGCCTCCAGCACCTCCTCCCGACTGCGCACCGCGGCCCGCCGACCACTGTGGCGGATCGTGTCGGCGCTCGTCCTGGTGCTGGCCGGCCTGGGCGGCTGGTGGCTGTCGGAGAGCCGCTCCCCCGGCTACCCGCGCGGCGAGACCCGCCTGGCCACCGGCGTCCAGCGCGGGGTGTACGACCGGTACGGTCAGCTGCTGGACGCCCATCTGGCCAGGGCGATGCCCGGGGTCCGCCTGGAACTCGACAACTCCGAGGGCTCCATCGACAACCTCCGCCGGGTCACCTCCGGCCGGGACGACTTCGCGATAGCCACCGCGGACGCCGTGGCCCAGTACACCGGCCCCGGCCGGGAGAAGCTGCGGGCCATCGCCCGGCTCTACGACGACTACCTCCAGCTGATCGTGCCGGCCGGCTCCCCGGTGCACCGGGCCTCCGACCTCAAGGGCCTGCGGGTCGGCGTCGGCCAGCCGCTCTCGGGCGTCAATCTGGTGACCGGGCGGCTGCTGGCCGCGGCCGGTCTGGACCCGGAGCGCGACATCACACCGGCCCCGCTGGGCATCGGCGACGCCGCCGACGGGCTGCGGCGCGGCGAACTGGACGCCTTCTTCTGGTCCGGCGGCCTGCCGACCAACGCGCTCACCGACCTGTCCGAGCACGTCCGGATCCGGATCGTGCCGCTGGGCGACCTCGCCGAGTCGGTCCACATGGTCGAGGGCGGCGGCACCGACGCCTACCGGGCGGCCACCATGCCCAAGGGCACCTACCCCAACGCCGAACCCCAGGACGCGGTCGCCACCGTCGCCGTGCCCAACCTGCTGATCACCCGCGCCGACGTGGACGACGACCTGGTCCAGGGCCTCACCAGCGCCGTGATCGACAGCCGCGACCAGATCGGCGCCCAGGTCCACGCCGCCCAGCTGGTCGACCTCCGCACCGCCGTCTACACCGAGCCGCTCCCCCTCCACGAGGGCGCCGCCCGCTACTACCGCTCGGTCAAGCCCTGACCCTCAGCCGCGCTTGTCGGCGGCGCGGGGGACGGCGAGGGTGACGGCGAGGCCGTGCGGGACGGCGGCGCCGAAGGTGAGGGAGCCGCCGGCGGCCTGGAGCAGGGTGGTGGCGATCGACAGGCCGAGGCCCGAGCCGTCCACGTTCTGGTGCCGGGTGCTGCGCCAGAAGCGGTCCCCGGCGCGGGCCAGCTCCTCCTCGGTGAGGCCCGGGCCCTGGTCCGAGACGGTCACCGCGACCTCCTCGCGGCGCACCGCGACCAGCACCCGCACCCGGCTGCCGGGCGGGCCGAACTTCAGCGCGTTGTCGACCACCGCGTCCAGCGCGCTGCCGAAACCGATCGGGTCGGCCAGGCCGAGCGCCAGCGCCGGTCCCTCCCAGACCAGCTCCGTCCCGCGCTGCGCGGCCAGCGGACGCCAGGCGTCCACCCGGGCCAGGGTGAGCACGGCCAGGTCGGTGGGCTCCGGCTCGGGGCGGGCGTGCTCGGCGGTGGCCAGGCCGAGCAGGTCGTCCAGCACCCGGGCCAGCCTGACGCCCTCCTCGCGGACCCCGCCGAGCTCCTCGTCGTGGCCCTCGGGCAGTTCCAGGCCCAGCACCTCGACCCGCAGCAGCAGCGCCGCCAGCGGGTTGCGCAACTGGTGCGAGGCGTCGGCGACGAAGGCCTTCTGCTGGTCCAGGGCGAGCACCACGTGGTCGGCCATCTCGTTGAACGAGCGGGCGAGCCGCTGCAGCTCGGGCGGTCCGCCGCCGGGCGCCACCCGGGCGTTCATCCGGCCGGTGGCGATGTCGTGGGTGGCCCGGTCCAGGGTGCGGACCGGGCGCAGCACCCACTCGGTCAGCCGGGCCGCGAGCAGCACCGCAACGATCATCGCGACGGCCTCGCCGGCCCCGATCACCAGCCACTGGCGCAGCACCCGGGTGCGCAGCGCGCCGGTCGGGGAGTCGCTGAGCACCACCGCGACCACGTCGCCGTCGCGGACCACCGGGGTGGCGACGATGAGCGTCCGGTCCGGGGTCCACGGCCAGACCTGCGGCGGGTTGTGGCTGCGCCGGCCGTCCAGCGCCTCCTGGAAGGCCTGGTCGGCCCAGCCGCTGGCGGGCACCCGCCAGTCGGCCGGGGCCACCGCGATCGGTACGCCGTCGCGCTGGAAGATGCCGATCCGCACCCCGTACAGATCGTGGTAGCGCACCACCTCGGCGTCCAGCGCGTGGCGGCGGCTGAGGTCGCCGGGGGCGGGCTGGGGGTCACCCTTGAGCGCCGATTCGAGGCCGGAGACGCCGGAGGTCGGCAGGTCCTGGGCGAACCGGGCGGCGTCGTCCAGGCGGTCGACCACCACCCGGCTCTGCTCGGCGGCGGCGAACGCCGCGGCGAGCGGCATTCCGAGTGCGGCGAGCACGCAGAGCATCAGCGCGATCAGGATGCCGAGGAGGCGGGTGCGCACGTGCGGTCAGTGCTCCGCGCGGGCCGGGGGCGGGCTGTCGGCGGCGGGCGCCGGGCATTCCGGGATCAGCCGGTAGCCCACGCCCCGGACGGCCTCGACCAGGCCGGGCAGGGCGAGCTTGGTGCGCAGCGAGCCGATGTGCACCTCCAGGGTGCGGCCGTTGCCCTCCCAGCCGCTGCGCCAGACCTCGCTGAAGATCTGCTCGCGGCGGTAGACCACGCCGGGGCTCTGGGCGAGCAGCGCCAGCAGGTCGAACTCCTTGCGGGTGAGCGGCACGTCCCGGCCCTCGACGCTGACCCGGCGGCGCTCGCGGTCGATCACGATGCCGCGGGACTCCAGCGGGCCGCGCTGCCGCGGAACGGTGTCCGGGGCGGGTGCGGCGACGGCGGCGGGCGCGGCGCCGCGGCGGGCGACGGCGTGGATGCGGGCGAGCAGCTCGCCCATGTCGTAGGGCTTGGTGACGTAGTCGTCGGCGCCGAGGTTGAGGCCGTGGATCCGGGAGCGTATGTCGGCCCGCGCGGTCACCATGATCACCGGTACGCCGCTGCCGGCCCGGATCCGGCTGCAGACCTCGAAGCCGTCCCGGTCGGGCAGCCCGAGGTCGAGCAGGACCACCCGGTACGGCTCGTTGCCGTCCGGCACCAGGGCGTCCAGGGCCTCGTGGCCGCTGCGGGCGTGCCGGACCTGGAAGCCGTGCCGGCCCAGGACCGCGACCAGCGCGGCGGCCACGCGTTCGTCGTCCTCGACGAGCAGCAGTCGCATCGTTCTCCTCCTCTCCCGGACTGATTCCCGGGGAGTGTCCACCGGTCGCCGTGCGATCGTCACGGCCCCTGCCGGGCAGGTCCCGGTCCTGCGCAGTATGGGCCAGCGGGCGCCCGGACGCCAGGCTCGGCCGACGGCCGCCCGGGCCCGCCGGGGCTCCGCGACCATGCCCGCCACGGCCTCCGGACGCTGTCACCGTGCCCCTGGCGGGCCTTTGTGAACAGCGTCCGCCCGGCATGTGTCCGGATCGTGATCCTCAAATTCCACTCAGATCGGCTGACGTGGCGCCGTCAGGGCTCCTATGGTCGGCCCACCGAGGGTCGCGGCTCCGCCGGCTGCGACCCTCGGATTCCTACCACCATTGCTGCCCAAGGGAGTTCGCACCCACGGGCCGACCCGAGGGAGCAGGCCCGATGACCACGAGCCTCGACCAGGACTCCCGCGCCGACGCCGCTCCCCTGGTGGTCCTGCGCAACGTGAACAAGCACTTCGGTGCGCTGCACGTCCTCCAGGACATCGATCTGGAGATCCAGCAGGGCGAGGTGGTCGTAGTGATCGGCCCCTCCGGCTCCGGCAAGTCCACTCTGTGCCGGACGATCAACCGGTTGGAGACCATCGACTCCGGGGAGATCAGCATCGACGGCCGCCCGCTGCCCGCCGAGGGCCGGGAGCTGGCCCGGCTGCGGGCCGAGGTCGGCATGGTCTTCCAGAGCTTCAACCTGTTCGCCCACAAGACCGTGCTGGAGAACGTGGTCCTCGGCCAGGTGAAGGTCCGCGGCATCGCCAAGGACCGGGCCGTGCGGACCGCCCGGGAACTGCTGGACCGGGTCGGTGTCGGCGCCCAGGCGTCCAAGTACCCCGCCCAGTTGTCCGGCGGCCAGCAGCAGCGCGTCGCGATCGCCCGGGCGCTGGCGATGAACCCCAAGGTGATGCTCTTCGACGAGCCCACCTCGGCGCTCGACCCCGAGATGATCAACGAGGTGCTGGAGGTCATGCGCCAGCTGGCCGCCGACGGCATGACGATGGTCGTCGTCACCCACGAGATGGGCTTCGCCCGCTCCGCCGCCAACCGCGTGCTGTTCATGGCGGACGGCCGGATCGTCGAGCAGAACACCCCCGAGGCGTTCTTCACCGCGCCGCGCTCCGAGCGCGCCAAGGACTTCCTCTCGAAGATCCTGCACCACTGACCACCCGGTCCGGACCCCCGGCCGACGGCGGCGGGGCGCCACCGCGCGTCCTCCCGCCCGCCCGCCGGGCCCCCACCCGAACCGCACCCATCGCCAGAGCCCGGTCGACCCGTGGCCAAGCCCGAGGAGAACTACCCTCATGAGGACTCGTCGCACCTTCGCCGTCGCGCTCTGCGCCATCGCGCTCACCGCCACCGCCGCCTGCGGCAAGGACGGCACGCCCGGCACCGGCAACGCCTCGTCCGGTGGCACCGCCGCCCCCGCGCTGCCCACCTACACCGTGAAGACCGACGTCAAGGTCGACTCGGCCGTGCTGGCCGAGGCCAAGAAGCGCGGCCAGCTGATCATCGGCGCCAAGTCCGACCAGCCGTTCCTCGGCTGGGAGGACCTCGCCAGCGGAGACCGCAGCGGCTTCGACATCGAGATCGCCAAGATGGTCGCCGCGGACCTCGGCTTCACCCCGCAGCAGATCAAGTGGCAGACCCTGGTCTCCTCGCAGCGCGAGCCGGCCATCTCCAAGGGCCAGATCGACTTCTACGTCGGCACCTACAGCATCAACGACGAGCGCAAGAAGACCGTCTCCTTCGCCGGCCCGTACTACGTCGCCGGCCAGGACCTGCTGGTCAAGTCCGACAACACCGCGATCACCGGCGCGGACTCGGTCAACGGCAAGAACGTCTGCACCGCCACCGGCTCCACCTCGATCAAGAACATCGAGAAGTACTCGCCGAAGATCACCCAGTTCGACACCTACTCGGCCTGCGTCGAGAAGCTGATGTCGGGCGAGGTGGACGCGGTCACCACGGACGACGCCATCCTCAAGGGCTACGCCTCGAAGTACGCGCCCAAGCTCAAGGTCGTCGGCCAGCCCTTCACCAAGGAGAACTACGGCGTCGGCCTGGGCAAGGACGACAAGGCGCTGCGCGACGCGATCAGCGACGCGCTCAAGGCCCACCAGGACAACGGCGACTGGAAGAAGGCCTACGACGCCACCCTCGGCCTCTCCGGCGCCGCCGCCCCGCAGCCGCCGGCGCTCGACCGCTACTGATCCACCCGCCTCGCCCGATCTCCTGATCCTCCCCGAGTCGACACACCCCTGAGACGAACCCCTGAGAGGAGGGCCGCCGGATGGGCTTCCTGTTCGAGGACGGCAACTTCGCGCTGTTCCGCGACGGCTTCCTGCAGACGATCGAGCTGAGCGCGCTCAGCGCGCTGCTCGCCCTGCTGCTGGGCACCCTGCTGGCGGCCTTCCGGGTCTCCCCCGTCCCCGTCCTGCGTGCCTTCGGCACCGGCTGGGTGACGATCTTCCGCAACACCCCGCTGACCGTGCTGTTCTTCGCCGTGACCTTCGGCCTGCCGCCGCTCGGCGTGCACTTCAGCCACCTCACCTTCGCGGTGCTGGCGCTCGGCGGGTACACCGCGTCGTTCGTCTGCGAGGTGCTGCGCTCGGGCGTCAACACCGTCCCGCTCGGCCAGGCCGAGGCCGCCCGCAGCCTCGGCATGACCTTCGGCCAGACCCTCACCCAGATCGTCCTGCCGCAGGCGGCCCGGACGGTGCTGGCACCCATGAGCAGCGTGTTCATCGCGCTGCCCAGGAACTCGGCGATCGCCGGCGCGTTCAGCGTCAGCGAGCTGTACAGCGCGCAGCAGACCTTCTCGGAGCGCGGCTACTCGATCTTCGCGATCTTCTTCTGGGTGGCCTGCGCCTACCTGCTGATCAGCGCCACCGTCGCCCTGCTGTTCCGCTCCCTGGAGAACCGACTGGCGGTGGCCCGATGAGCTCGATCTTCACCCGCCCTTCCACGGCCAGCGTCCTCTACGACGCCCCCGGCCCGAAGGCCCGCTCCCGCTACCGGGTGTTCGGCGTGCTGTCGCTGCTCGCGATCGCCGGCCTGCTCTGGTACGCCGTCACGGCGCTCGCCGACAACGGCCAGTTCGACGCCGACCTCTGGGACGCGTTCCAGTACAACACCATCCAGCAGCGGATCGTCGACGGCCTGCTGTCCACCCTGGAGGCCTTCGGGCTGGCCGCGGTCGGCTCGCTCTCGCTGGGCGCGCTGCTCGCCGCCGGGCAGCTCTCCGACCACCGGCCGGTGCGCTGGGCGGCCGTCTCCTTCGTCCAGTTCTTCCGGGCGATGCCGCTGCTGATCCTGATCGTCGCGCTCTACTACGCCTTCTTCGCCAAGGAGCCGATGTGGGCCCTGGTGCTGGGCCTCACCCTCTACAACGGCTCGGTCCAGGCCGAGATCATCCGCAGCGGCGTCAACGCCGTCCCGCGCGGCCAGGGCGAGGCGGCCTACGCGCTCGGCCTGCGCAAGACCCAGGTGATGGCCGGCATCCTGGTCCCGCAGGCGGTCCGCTCGATGCTGCCCACGATGATCGGCCAGCTGGTCGTCACCCTCAAGGACACCTCGCTCGGCTACATCATCACCTACTCCGAGCTGCTCTACGCCGGCAAGCAGATCGCCACCCAGCCGCTCAACGCCGCGGGCTTCCCCTACATCCCCGTGGTCCTGGTGATCGGCCCCATCTACATCGCGATGTGCCTCCTGCTCACCGCGCTCGCCCGGTGGATCGAGGCACGCGGCCGACGCGGCGCGAACCGGCGCACTTCGGCTGCTGCTTGACGGACACGCAGGTGAACTGTTGCATTGCTCTTCGTGACACCATCCGGGAGCATCCACGCGGCATATGACGGCGGGCTGACGGCCGGTCCGTGCTCCGAGACCCACGGCGCCCGCCCGGGCCCGGAGGGACCGGCATGGACCCGGTGATCGTGGTCGGGGCCGGGCCGGTCGGCCTGGCCCTGGCCCTCGCCCTGGCCCGGCACGAGGTGCCGACCGTCGTGCTCGACGAGGGCTCCGGACTCTGCCCCGAGAGCCCGCGCAGCCTCGTCCTCGGCGCCGACACCGCCGCCTTCCTGACCCGGACCGGCTACACCCGGGCCGCCTCCGACGCCGCCCGCTGGGACGCCTTCGCCGTCTGGCGCCGCCGCCAGGAGGTGCTCCGGATCGACCTCGCCGACACCCCCGTCCTGCACCTGCCCCAGCACCGCCTCCAACGCGGCCTCCGCGACGCCCTCACCGGCACCCCGCTGGTCAAGCTGGTCCCGCTGCACCGGGTCACCCGGCTCGAACAGGACCGCGACGGCGTCAACGTGCTCACCCGCAACCCGCAGGACGGCACCGAGACCTGGTGGCGCGGCAGCCACCTGGTCGGCTGCGACGGCGCCCGCTCGGCCGTCCGCAAACTCCTGAAGATCCGCTTCCCCGGGCGGCCCGCCGTCGACCGCAGCGCGATCGCCACCGTCCGGGTGGACCTGCCGTTCACCGAACCCCGGCTGCACCGCGAGCCGCCGTGGCGCGGCGACCGCGAAGCCACCGCCCGCCCCCTGCCGGACGGCGTCTGGCGGCTCGACTGGCGGCTCCCCCCGGGCCGGCCCGCCCCCGCCGAACCGGTCGACCCGCACGCCACCTGGCCCGGCATCGTCACCGGCGACACCCTGCTGACCAGGGTCTCCGCCACCCTCACCGGCTGGTGCGGCGAACTCCCGACGTTCGACCTGCTCGCCGCCGCCGACCACACCGCCCAGCAGCGGCTGGCCGCCCGGTTCCGGGTCGGCCGCTGCTTCCTGGCCGGCGACGCCGCCCATCTGCACGGCGCGCTCGGCATGCAGAACCTCACCGACGGCCTGCGCGACGCCGACAACCTGGCCTGGCGGCTCGCCCTCGCCTGGCACCTCCACTCGGGCGGCCCCCAGCCCGGTGGCTCCCTGCTCGACGGCTACGAGACCGAACGCCGCGGGGCGGTCGGCGCCCGGCTGCGCGCCGTCGACCAGGCCATGCCGCTGCTGCGCCCGCTGCGCGGCTGGGCCCAGACCCGGCGCTCGCTGCTCACCGGGTCCTTCCGCAAGCACGCGCCGATGCTCGCCGACGGGCACCTCGGCACCGGGCGGTTCGGCGGCGCCCCCGCCTATCCGGCCGCCCCCTCCGGGGTGCCCGGGCGGGTACCGGTCCAGCGCGGCGCCCGCAGCACCACCTCGCTCAGCGAACTGCTGCCCGCCACCGCCCCCGGGGTGCTCGTCCCCGACCTGCCGGTGCTCACCACCGACGGCACCCCCGACCGACTGCACTCCCGGCTCGGCGCGGGCTTCCTGCTGCTGCTGGTCGCGCCCGGCACCGCCGTCTGGTCCGCGGAGCGCTGGCTGGGCGCCGGGCTGATGCCCCGGCTGGCCGAGGTCGCCGCCGCGCTGCCGGTCCCGGCCGAGGTCCTGGTCACCGAGGCCTACCCGGGCGCCGGCCCGCACACCGTGCTGCTGATCCGGCCCGACGGCCATCTGGTCGGGGTCACCCAGGGCGCGGCGGCGGAGGACCTCCAGGCACTGGCCGACGGGGCCAGGGGCGGCCCGGCCTCGCTCCCCGGCGGGCCCGAGCAGGAGGCGCCTGCCTCCGAACCGGCCGCGCCCGGCGTCACTGCCCCCGGTGTCACTGCCTCTGGTGTCACTGCCCCCGGCACTCCGGCCCCCGGCCCGGTCGTCACCGGTCCGGTCTCCGCCACTCCGGCCGCCACGCCTGTCACCACTCCGGTGACGGCTCCGGTCACCGCTCCCGCCCCGCCGGTGCGCCCGTCCGGGCGCTGACCGCGCGGCGGCCGGACGGGCCGACCGTCGGGGCTGCCGGGGCTACCGGGCCACCTCGGTCGCCCGGCTCTCGCGGACCACGGTGACCCGGATCTGGCCCGGGTAGGTCAGCTCCTCGGCGACCTGCTTGGCGACCTCACGGGCGATCACCTGCGCCCCGAGGTCGTCCACCACCTCCGGCCGGACCATCACCCGCACCTCCCGGCCGGCCTGCATCGCGTAGACGGTCGCCACGCCGTCGTGCGCCCGGGCAATCTCCTCCAACCGCTCCAGCCGCCGCACATACGCCTCCAGCGACTCCTTGCGCGCGCCCGGCCGCGCGCCCGAGCAGGCGTCGGCGGCCTGGGTGAGAACCGCCTCCACCGTCCGGGGCTCCACCTCCCCGTGGTGCGCGGCGATCGCGTGCACCACGTCCGCCGATTCTCCGAACCGCCGGGCCAGGTCGGCACCGATCGCCGCATGGCTGCCCTCGACCTCGTGGGTCAGCGCCTTGCCGATGTCGTGCAGCAGCGCCGCGCGCCGCACCGGCTCCGGGTCCACCCCGAGTTCGGCGGCCATCATCCCGGCCAGGTGCGCCGACTCCACCAGGTGGCCGAGCACGTTCTGCCCGTAGGAGGCCCGGTAGCGCAGGGTGCCGAGGATGCGGACCAGCTCCGGGTCCATGGCGCCGACCCGGACGGCGAGCAGCGCGTCCTCACCGGCCCGCACGCAGCGCAGCCCGACCTCGGCCCGGCTGCGCTCGTACACGTGCTCGATCCGCAGCGGGTGGATCCGACCGTCCTCCACCAGCTGCTCCAGGGTGAGCCGGGCGGTCTCCCGGCGGACCGGGTCGAAGCAGGAGAGCTGTACCACCGAGGGCGTGTCGTCGATGATCAGATTGACGCCGGTGACGGCCTCGAAGGTCCGGATGTTGCGGCCCTCGCGTCCGATCACCCGGCCCTTCATCTCCTCGTTGGGCAGCCGGAACACCGACACCGCGGTCTCGGCGGTCTGTTCGGCCGCCAGCCGCTGGATCGCCCCGGCCAGGATGACCCGGGCCCGCTGCTCGCCCTCCTCGCGGGCGGCGCGCTCGATCTCCCGGACAGTGACCGCGGCCTCCCGGCGGGCCTCCGACTCGGCCTCCCGGACGAGTTCGGCGCGGGCCTCGGCGGCGGAGAGCCCGGCGGTCCGCTCCAGCTCGGCCGCCCGGCGCCGGAGGAGTTCCCCGGCCTCCGCCGCGGCGGAGGCCAACGCGGCCGAGCGCTCGGCGAGTTCGTCCTCGCGGGTGCGCAGCCGGTCGAGCTCCCCGGCCAGCCGTTCCTCACGCCGGTCGAGTTCGGCCCGCAGCCGGTCGGCCTGCTGCTCGGCCTGCCGCCGGGCCCGTTCGGCCGCCGCCGCGGCGCGGCGGCGAGCGACCCCCGACCGCCGGGCCAGTAGCCATACTGTCGCCAGGACCATCAGCAGGACGGCCGCCGCAAGGGAAGCGGCCGATCCGGCGCTCACCGCGATCCTCATGCTGCCCACTCCCCGTCCCGCCGCGGCACACCGCCCGGGACCACCGCGCGGCCGCCCGGAACCGCCCGGTCACAGGCATGGCCGGGCCCACGGCCGGAGGCGGCCGAGGGACGATCGAGGTGCTCCCGCACTGAGTGCGAGGCTAAGCGCGGGTTACGAAACGGTCAAGACTGGCCAGGTAGTTGACCAACCCTCGGGTAACAGTCGGGGCGGAGCGGGAGGGCCGCGCTCCGCACGGGGAGCTGCCCCCGCGGGCCGGTCCTCGCGGGCTCAGTCCTCGTCGCCGTGCTCGTCCCCGTGCTCGTACTCGTCCTCGTCCGTGAGCCCCTCCGCGTCCAGGGCGTCGCGGACCACCCGGAAGGCCAGGCCCTCGGAGTAGCCGCGCCGGGCCAGCAGTCCGACCAGCCGGCGGGTGCGGGTCTGCCGCTCCAGGCCCCGGGTGGCCCGGAGCCGCCGGTCGACCAGGGCCCGGGCCGCCTCGGTCTCGTCGTCGTGGTCGAGTTGGGCCAGGGCCTGTTCGGCGGACTCGCCGGAGATGCCCTTGGTCCGCAGCTCCTGCGCCAGCGCACGCCGGGACAGACCGCGGACGCTGTGCCGGGACTCCACCCAGGCCCGGGCGAAGGCCGCGTCGTCGATCAGCCCGACCTCCTCCAGCCGGGTCAGCACCTCCTCGGCCACCTCGTCCGGGATCTCCCGCTTGCGCAGGGCGTCGGCGAGCTGCTTGCGGCTCTTGGCCGCACCGGTGAGCAGACGCAGGCAGATGTCCCGCGCCCGGCTCTCGGGATCGGCCGGCTCCTCGGTCCGGGCACTCCGGCCCGCCCCGCGACCGCCCGGACCCCGGCCCGTGCCGTCGTGGTCCCGACCCCCGGAGGCACCGCCCCCCCGGGTACGGCCGGACCGACGCCTCGGGCGCTCCTCCGGGAACGCCGGATCGGGGTCGGCCGCACCCCCGTGACCGGCCGTCCCCGCTCCGTCGCCCCGGCCGCCACCGACGGCCGCGCCACCCTCGGCCTCCAGCGCCGAGCGCCGCCGGCGCCGCCCCGTGGGCAGGTCGGAGGCCTGGACCAGCCCCAGCTCACCCGCGTCCGCCGGGCGGGCCGCCGGGCGCTTCACCGCCCGGGCCCGCTCCGGCGCGGGCTCCGGCTCCCACGCCGGCTCCCACGCCGCTTCCGGCCAGGTCCACGACTCGGTCTGCGACTCGGCCCGCGGCCCGGTCCGTGGCGCGGCGACAGCCGCGAACCAGTCCGGCGGCCCCTGGTCGTCGTCCTCCTCGGGGCCGGTCGGCCCACTGTGCTGCGTCAACGGCTCAGGCCTTGGCGGCAGCCGCCGTCGTCTTCTTCGCCGCGGCCGTCTTGGCGGCGGTCGCGGTGATCGGCTTGGCCGCGCCCTCGGCGCCGTCCGCCGCCGCCTCGACCTCGGCCGGCTCCTCCACCTTCGGGCCGATGCCCAGCTTGCTCTTGATCTTCCGCTCGATCTCGTCGGCCAGCTGCGGGTTGTCCCGCAGGAAGTTGCGGGCGTTCTCCTTGCCCTGGCCGAGCTGGTCGCCCTCGTAGGTGTACCAGGCGCCCGACTTGCGGATGAAGCCGTGCTCCACGCCCATGTCGATCAGGCCGCCCTCGCGGCTGATGCCCACGCCGTAGAGGATGTCGAACTCGGCCTGCTTGAACGGCGCGGCGACCTTGTTCTTGACGACCTTGACCCGGGTGCGGTTGCCGACCGCCTCGGTGCCGTCCTTCAAGGTCTCGATCCGGCGGATGTCCAGCCGGACCGAGGCGTAGAACTTCAGCGCCCGGCCACCGGTCGTGGTCTCCGGCGAGCCGAACATGACGCCGATCTTCTCGCGCAGCTGGTTGATGAAGATCGCGGTGGTGTTCGACTGGTTCAGCGCACCGGCGATCTTCCGCAGCGCCTGGCTCATCAGCCGGGCCTGCAGACCGACGTGGGAGTCGCCCATCTCGCCCTCGATCTCGGCGCGCGGCACGAGCGCGGCCACCGAGTCGATGATCACCAGGTCGACCGCGCCGGAGCGGATCAGCATGTCCGTGATCTCCAGCGCCTGCTCACCGGTGTCCGGCTGGCTGACCAGCAGGGCGTCGGTGTCCACCCCGAGCTTCTTGGCGTAGTCCGGGTCGAGCGCGTGCTCCGCGTCGACGAAGGCGACCGTGCCGCCGGCCCGCTGGGCGTTGGCCGCCACGTGCAGGGTCAGCGTGGTCTTGCCGGAGGACTCGGGGCCGTAGATCTCGACCACCCGGCCACGCGGGATACCGCCGACCCCGAGGGCGACGTCCAGGGCGGTGGAACCGGTGGAGATCACCTCGATCGGCTCGTTCGCCTTCTCGCCGAGGCGCATCACCGAGCCCTTGCCGAACTGCCGCTCGATCTGCGCGAGCGCCGTCTCAAGGGCCTTCTCGCGGTCCGTACCTGCCATGGCTTCCACCCTCGGGTTCTGTGCTGTGCGCTTCATCGTTCTCGACGCTAGCGCCTCCCACTGACAATCGGCCCCGACCGGGCTCTGCCTGGGGAAAACTCTGCGCCGGAGAGTACAAAGAACAAGTGTTCGAATCAAGCCGGGGCCGTTCGGACTACTTCCTCCGGGAGTCCCCGCCGACCATCCGGCGCAGCCGCCGGGCCGCCTCCCGGCGCAGCTCCCGGCGGTGCCGGCGCTGCTCGCCGCGGTCGATCCGCGGGTCGGTGGCCACCTCGTAGCGGCGCACGTACGTCCCGACGAAGCCCTGCAGGGTGGCCGCCGCCGGGATCGCGATCAGCGCGCCGACCGCGCCCAGCAGCGCCGCGCCCGCGATCACCGCGCCGAACGCCACCGCCGGGTGCACGTCGACCGTCCGCGCGGTGATCCGCGGATGCAGCAGGTAGTTCTCGATCTGCTGGTAGACCACCACGAAGGCCAGCACCCAGAGCGCGTCCACCGGCTGCGGGGTGGTGAGCGCCACCAGCACCGGCAGCGCCCCGGCGAGGTAGGTGCCGATGGTCGGCACGAACTGCGACATGACGCCGACCCAGACCGCGAGCGCGGCCGCGTACGGCAGGTCCAGCAGCGCGAACATCACCCAGTGCGCGAGCGCCGACACCACCGCGAGCAGCGCCCGGGAGTAGAGGTAGCCGCCGGTCTTGGCGAGCGCGATCTCCCAGGCCCGCAACACCTCCGCCTGCTTGGCGGGCGGCAGCATCGAGCAGACGGTCCGCCGCACCCGGGGCCCGTCGGCGGTGAAGTAGAAGGTGAAGAGGCCGACGGTGAAGGCCTGGAAGAGCCCGCCGATCAGGGTCGAGGAGACACCCCAGACGTTGTCCGCGGCCTGCTGGGCGTAGGTCTCGATCGCGCCGGAGTCCTTGAGCAGCTTCTTCTGCAGCTCGTCCAGCGAGAGGTCCTGGTGGAAGGTGCTGTTGATCCAGGCGATCAGGTTGTCCAGCAGGTGGGGCAGGTCACCGGCGATCTTCGCGACCTGGTCGACCAGCAGGGTGCCGAGCGCGGTGAGGAATCCGGCCACAGCGATCGCCACCGCGACGAACACCAGGAAGGTGCCGATGCCGCGGCGCACGCCGCGGGCCGCCATCCGGTCCACCGCCGGCTCCAGCGCCAGCGAGAGGAAGAACGAGACCAGCAGCATCACGAAGAGGTCGATCAGCTGGTGGAAGGCCCAGTCGGCGAGCTGGAACGCACCGACCAGGACCAGGGCGAGCACCATCGCCCGCGGCAGCCAGCGCGGCATCCCGGAACCCCACAGGCCGTCACCCGCGGTCCGGGCCCCGGTCGGGCCCTCCGGCGGGCCCTCCGGCGGGCCGGGCGGGGAGGCGGGCGGAGGGCCCGCGGCCTCGTCGGCGACCTGCGCCGACCTGTCCGGATTCTGCTGTTCTGCACTGCTTGCCACTCGCACAGTTTGACCCATGCCCGACGAACGTTCGAGCATCGGCGGAGGGTTCTGCGGAGCGGGGTCGGGACCGGTCCGGCCCGGTGGCCGGGGTCAGCGGAGCACGCCGGAGACCCCCTGGGTCTCGCAGACGACCCGCCAGACGTCCTTGGCCTCCTGGCCCGCGTCCAGCGCCTGCCGGACGGTCCGCCCGCCCAGCTCGCTCATCACATGGTCGCTCGCGAAGGACTCCGCGTACGCCTCGCCGAAGTGCTCGTACATTCGCCGCCAGAACTCCGTCAGCCTCATGCCCCCAGTATCCCGGAGCGCCCACCGACCGGTCCGGCCGCCCGGCGCCGCCCGGGGCCCGCTCAGGGCCGCCAGTCGGCGGCCGTCAGGGCGTACTCGACCTCGCCGTGCTCGCTGCCCTCGATCATCTCCGGGTAGTCCTCCTGGAAGGTGCGCACGTACGACAGCCCGGCCTTCTCCATCACCCGCCGGGACCCGCTGTTGACCGCCATCGTGTACGCCACCACCCGCTCGACGCCCAGCCCGGTGAAGCCCCGGCGGATCAGCGCCCGGGAGCCCTCGGTGGCATAGCCGTGCCCCCAGGCCGCGCGGCGCAGCCGGTAGCCAAGCTCGACCTCGGCGCGGTCGCCGTCGACCGGCCGGAACTCGAACCAGCCGAGGAAGGCGCCGCCCTCCCGCTCCTCGGCGGCCCACCAGCCGAGGTCGCCGAAGCGCCGGTAGTGGTCGAGGTAGAGCGGCAGCAGAGTGTCCTCGACCACCGGGCGCGGGGTGGGCCGGCCGCCGCTGAGGTAGCGGGTCACCGCCGGGTCGGCGTCCAGTTCCACCAGGGCGTCCACGTCGGCGGCGGTGAAGCGGCGCAGCCTCAGCCGTCCGGTGGTGAGGAAGGTGTCCATCCCCCGATCCTCGACCCGGCGGCCCCGCCCCGTCACCCGGTTTTCCGGGGCCCTCCGTCCCCGTACCACCCGTCCGCCGCCCGGCCCCGGCTACGGCTGCGGCTGCGGTTCGGCGGCGGTCCCGCGCGGCAGCGGCTCAGCGCGGCAGCACCAGCGCCCCGGCGCCGTAGTACTCGTGGTCGCCGCAGACGTGCGGCCCGGGCGGGCAGCCGGCCGCCGCGTCCGCGGCGAGCAGGGCGGCCAGCCGGTCGGAGCCCCAGTCCGGGTGCAGCGCGGCGGCCACCGCGACCGCGCCGGTGACGTGCGCGGCGGCCATCGAGGTGCCGGCCAGCGCGGCGTACCGGCCTCCGGGCCAGTCGGAGACCACCGCCCCCCTGGCGCCGCCGTCCGGGTCCCCGCCGGGGGCGGCCAGCGAGACGTGGCCGCGCCCGTAGTTGGTGTACGCGGACGGGCGGCCGTCCCGGTCGACGGCGGTCACCGTGACCACGCCGGGCAGTTCGCCGGGCAGCCGGACGCACTCGGGGCCGACGTGGCGGGACTGCGGCGGGCCGGTCGTCCGGTCGTTGGGGCTGCGCTCGTCGGTGCGGGGCGCGCCGAGGTCCTGCGCGTCGTTGCCCGCCGAGGCGACCACCACCGCGCCCTTCCCCCGGGCGTACTCGACGGCCCGGCCGACGGCGGCGGTCAGCACGGCCTGGTCGGGGTCGTCGGGGCAGTTGTACTTCCACGGGTCGGCGAAGTAGCTGTTGTTGATCGCCCTGGCGCCGTGGTCGGCGGCCCAGAGCATGCCGCAGACGATGTTCTCGGCGTAGTACTGGCCGAGCGGACCGAGCAGCCGGACGGCGGCGATCCGCACGCCGGGCGCGACCCCGCTGACGCCGCGGCCGTCCCTGGCCGCGCCGACGATCCCGGCGACATGGGTGCCGTGGCCGCTCTCGCCGACCCCGGCGTCCGGCCGCCAGGCGCCGGTCCTGGCGTCGGGGCGGCCGTCGGCGCAGGAGGCGGAGCTCCTCGGGTCGACGGCGGCGCGCAGATCGGGGTGGGTGTCGTCGACGCCGGAGTCGAGGACGGCGACCAGCACCTTGCGCAGGGCGTCGGCGGCCGGGGCGCCGGGGCCGCGCAGCAGGTTGGGCGTGGCGTCCGCGGCGGCGGGGGCGGCGCCGAGCAGCACGAGGTTCCAGGGGTCCTGCTCGCCCGGGTCCGGGACGGTGGCGGTGGCGTCGTCACCGCCCTCCCTGCCGTCACCGCCGCTGCCGCGGACGCCGTTCCCGTCGGCAGCGCGTCCGGACGGCACCCCGTCACCGCCGACCCGATCACCGGCCGCCCGGTCCCCGCCGGCCCGGAAGTCGCCGGCGCCGTCCAGCGGCCGGGGCGGCCCGGGCACCGGCGAGGTCCGGCTGGCCCCGACCGCGGCCACCCCGGGCCGCCCTCGGACCTTCTCCGCGAAGCCCCCGCCCGCGTACGCGAGCACCACCCCGATCTGCGGGTACTCCTGGACCACCTGCCCCCCGGCCGCCCGGGCCTCGGCGGCCGCGCGCGCGGCCCCGTCGGCGTCGGCCCGCTCGGCGAGCACCAGGTAGCTGAGGTAGGAGCGGCCCGGCCCGGCGACGTAGGGCACGGCGCCGCCGACGACCAGCGCGGTCAGCAGCATCGCGAGCAGCACCCGGAGCGGCCCGCGGGCGCGGCGCCGGAGCGGCCTGCCAGGACCGGCCGCCCGGACGGGCACGGCAACCGGGCCGACGCCGCGGGCCGTGCGGGGACCGCGGGCCGGGAGAGGACCGCCGAGGCCGGACGGGTCCGCCTGCGCCATGGCACGGTCTCCGCTCGTCGGTCCCGGCGGCCGCGCCGGAGCGGCCGGCCACCGGAGGGCTGATCATCACAGGAGCATCACGGTGGTAAGAATCATCACCATATGGTCCGTTTGTCCGACTCGCCTTCCCGATTGCCCCGAACGGCCACCGACCCGCCACCGCCCGGCCCGCGTTGTCAGTGCCACCCGGCACCATGGGGGCATGGCGACCGATCACCCGACCCCGCCCCCGGCCGACCCGCTGGCCGGCTTCGCCCCGGCCACCCGGGCCTGGTTCACGGGCGCCTTCTCCGCGCCGACCGCCGCCCAGGCCGAGGCCTGGCGCGCCATCGGCCGGGGCACCGACGTGCTCGTGGTCGCCCCCACCGGCTCCGGCAAGACCCTCGCGGCCTTCCTGTCCGCGCTGGACCGGCTCAGCAGCACCCCGCCCCCGGCCGAGCCCGGCCGCCGCTGCCGGGTCCTCTACATCTCCCCGCTCAAGGCCCTCGCGGTGGACGTCGAGCGCAACCTCCGCGCCCCGCTGGCCGGCCTGCGCCAGGCCGCCGTCCGGCTCGGCCTGCCCGAGCCGGAGGTCCAGGTCGGCATCCGCTCCGGCGACACCCCGGCCGCCGACCGCAGGCGCTTCGCCACCCGCCCGCCGGACATCCTCATCACCACCCCCGAGTCGCTCTTCCTGCTGCTCACCTCCGCCGCCCGGGAGTCCCTGCGCGGCGTGGACACGGTGATCCTGGACGAGGTGCACGCCGTCGCCGGCACCAAGCGCGGCGCCCACCTCGCCCTCTCCCTGGAGCGGCTGGACGAGCTGCTCGACCGCCCGGCCCGCCGGATCGGCCTGTCCGCCACCGTCCGCCCGGTCGAGGAGGTGGCCCGCTTCCTCAGCCCCGGGCGCGGCGCCGAGGTGGTCCAGCCGCCTGCCACCAAGGAGTTCGACCTCTCCGTGGTGGTCCCCGTCCCGGACCTCGACGACCTGCCCGCCGCCCCCTCGACCGGCGCCGCCGGCGGCGAGGACCCGCAGCGGAAGGCCTCCATCTGGCCGCACGTCGAGGAGCGCATCGTCGACCTCGTCCAGGCCCACCGCTCGACCATCGTCTTCGCCAACTCCCGCCGCCTCGCCGAGCGGCTCTGCAACCGGCTGAACGAGATCGCCCTGGAGCGGGCGGGCGGCGCCGCGCCGGAGGCCCACGCCCCCGCCCAGCTGATGGGCGGCTCCGGCGCCGCCCGCGGCGCCCCGCCGGTGATCGCCCGGGCCCACCACGGCTCGGTCTCCAAGGAGCAGCGCGCCCTGGTCGAGGAGGAGCTCAAGGCCGGGCGGCTGCCCGCCGTGGTCGCCACCTCCAGCCTGGAGCTGGGCATCGACATGGGCGCCGTCGAGCTGGTGGTCCAGGTCGAGTCCCCGCCCTCGGTCGCCTCCGGCCTCCAGCGGGTCGGGCGGGCCGGCCACCAGGTCGGCGCCGTCTCCACCGGCGTCGTCTTCCCCAAGTACCGGGGCGACCTCGTCCAGGCCGCCGTGGTCACCGAGCGGATGCGGGCCGGCCGGATCGAGGCGCTGCGCATCCCGCGCAACCCGCTCGACGTCCTCGCCCAGCAGCTGGTCGCGATGACCGGGATGGACACCTGGCCGGTCGACGAGCTGCTCGCCCTGGTCCGCCGGGCCGCGCCGTTCGCCACCCTGCCGCAGTCCGCCTTCGACGCGGTGCTCGACATGCTCGCCGGCCGCTACCCCTCCGACGCCTTCGCCGAGCTGCGCCCGCGCCTGGTCTGGGACCGGGTGGCCGGCACCGTCACCGGCCGCCCCGGCGCCCAGCGGCTCGCCGTCACCTCCGGCGGCACCATCCCCGACCGGGGCCTGTTCGGCGTCTTCATCGCCGGCACGGACGACAAGAAGGGCGCCGGCGGGCGCCGGGTGGGCGAGCTGGACGAGGAGATGGTCTACGAGTCCCGGGTCGGCGACGTCTTCACCCTCGGCACCACCTCCTGGCGGATCGAGGACATCACCCACGACAAGGTGCTGGTCACCCCCGCCCCCGGAATCCCCGGCCGGCTGCCCTTCTGGAAGGGCGACACCCTCGGCCGCCCGCTCGAACTCGGCCGCGCCCTCGGCGCCTTCACCCGCGAGCTCGGCGCACTCGAGCCGGCCGCCGCCACCGAGCGGCTCAAGCGGGCCGGCCTGGACGACTGGGCCGCCGCCAATCTGCTCGACTACCTCGCCGAGCAGCGCGCCGCCTGCGGCCACCTCCCCGACGACCGCACCATCGTGGTCGAGCGCTTCCGCGACGAGCTCGGGGACTGGCGGATCGTCGTCCACTCCCCGTTCGGCGCCCAGGTGCACGCCCCCTGGGCGCTCGCCCTGGCCGCCCGGCTGCGCGAGAAGCACGGCCTCGACCCGCAGGTGATGCACGCGGACGACGGCATCGTGCTCCGGCTGCCCGACGCCGACCTGCTCTCGCCCGACTTCGACTTCGGCGGCCCCGCCACCGCACCGGCCACCACCGCCGCACCGGTCACCGACGACGCCCCGGTCGGCGCCGACGCGGCCCTGTTCGACCCGCAGGAGATCGAGCAGCTGGTCACCGACCAGGTCGGCGGCTCCGCCCTGTTCGCCTCCCGCTTCCGCGAGTGCGCCGGCCGCGCCCTGCTGCTCCCCCGCCGCAACCCCGGCAAGCGCACCCCGCTCTGGCAGCAGCGCCGACGCGCCGCCCAGCTGCTGGAGGTCGCCGCCGAGTACGGCTCCTTCCCGATCGTCCTGGAGGCCGTCCGCGAGTGCCTCCAGGACGTCTTCGACGTCCCCGGCCTGGTCGAGCTGATGGGCGACCTCGAATCCCGGGCCGTCCGCCTGGTCGAGGTCACCACCCCCGAACCCTCCCCGTTCGCCCGCTCACTGCTCTTCGGCTACGTCGCGCAGTTCCTCTACGAGGGCGACTCCCCGCTCGCCGAGCGCCGCGCCGCCGCCCTCTCGCTCGACTCCCGGCTGCTGTCCGAACTCCTCGGCCAGGCCGAGCTGCGGGAGCTGCTCGACCCGGAGGTCCTCGCCGAGCTGGAGGCCGAACTCCAGCGGCTCACCCCCGAGCGCCGGATCAAGGACGCCGAAGGGGTCGCCGACGCGCTGCGCCTGCTCGGCCCGCTGAGCGAGGCCGAGCTGACCGCCCGCGGCGCCGAACCGCTCCTGGCCCTCGAACTGGAGGCCGCCCGCCGGCTGATCCAGGTCCGGATCGCCGGCGAGCTGCGCTGGGCCGCCGTCGAGGACGCGGGCCGACTGCGCGACGCCCTCGGCACCCCGCTCCCGGTCGGCGTGCCGGAAGCCTTCACCGAACCGGTCAAGGACCCGCTCGGCGACCTGCTCGCCCGGTACGCCCGCACCCACGGCCCGTTCACCGCCGCCGAGGCCGCCACCCGCTTCGGCCTCGGCGGCGCCGTGGTCACCGGCACCCTGCACCGGCTCACCGCCACCGGCCGCCTGGTCCAGGGCGAGTTCCGCCCGCCCGGCGCCCACCTCCCCGCCTCGGAAACACCGAGCGCCGCCCCGCCCGACGGGCACACCGGCGCGGTCGAGTGGTGCGACGCCGAGGTGCTGCGCCGGCTCCGCCGCCGTTCACTGGCGGCCCTGCGCCAGGAGGTCGAGCCCGTCCCGCCACGCGCCCTGGCCGCCTTCCTGCCGCAGTGGCAGCACCTGGCCGGCCACCGGCTGCGCGGACCGGACGGCCTGCTCCGGGTGGTCGAGCAGCTGCAGGGCTCCGCCCTGCCCGCCTCCGCGCTGGAGAAGCTGATCCTCCCGGCCCGGCTGAGCGACTACTCCCCCGGCCTGCTCGACGAGCTGACGGCGGCCGGCGAGATCGGCTGGGCCGGCGCGGGCGCGCTCCCGGGCAAGGACGGCTGGGTCAGCCTGCACCTGGCCGAGAACGCCCATCTGCTGCGGCCCGAGCCCGTCCCGCCCACCGTCACCCCGGTGCACACCGCCCTGCTGGAGGCGCTGGCCGGCGGCTACGGCCTGTTCTTCCGCCAGCTGGTCGCGCACCTCCCGGAGACGCCCGAGCCCGAGATCGTCGAGGCCCTGTGGGACCTCGTCTGGGCCGGCTACGTCAGCAACGACACCCTGGCCCCGCTGCGGGCCCTGCTCGGCTCCGGGCGGACGGCCGGCTCCACCGCGCACCGGGCGCCCCGGGCCACCCCGCGCGGCCGCTACGGCGGCGCCGGCCGGCCGCACGGCAGACTCGGCGGGGCCCTGCGCAGCGGCCCGCCGACGGTGGGCGGGCGCTGGTCGCTGCTGCCCCCGTTCACCACCGACCCCACCGTCCGGGCCACCGCCCAGGCCCAGGCCCTGCTGGACCGGCACGGCCTGCTCACCCGGGGCACGGTCGTCGCCGAGCGGGTCCCGGGCGGCTTCGCCGGGGTCTACCGGGTGCTCTCCGCCATGGAGGAGCGCGGCCGGGCCCGCCGGGGCTACTTCGTCGAGGGGCTGGGCGGCGCCCAGTTCACCATGGAGGGCGCCGCCGACCGGCTGCGCTCGGTCAGCGGCCGACTGGAGCGGACCCGGGGCGTGGAGTGGCCGGCCGCCCCGGCGGCCGAGCCCCCGCAGGCCCTGGTGCTGGCCGCCGCCGATCCGGCCAACGCCTACGGGGCCGCGCTGCCCTGGCCCGAGCCGCCCGCCGGGACCGCCGAGACCTCGGGCAAGGCGCACCGGCCCGGCCGGAAGGCCGGCGCCCTGGTGGTCCTGGTCGACGGCGAGCTGTGCCTGTACATCGAGCGCGGCGGCAAGTCCCTGCTGGCCTGGCCGGAGGACGGCTCCACGCTCGCCGCCGCGGCGGCCGCGCTGGCCGGGGCGGCCCGGACCGGGGCACTCGGCAGCGTGACCGTCGAACGGGCCAACGGTGAGCCCGCCCTCGGCTCCGCGCTCGGCGCCGCCCTGGAGGAGGCGGGCTTCCACCCCACCCCGCGCGGTCTGCGGCTGCGCCCCTGAGCGGAGCCCCGGCCGCACCCGCGGCCCGCACGGCCCCCTCGCGCAGGCACCGACAGCACCTGCACGAGGGGGCCGGAAATCATCCGGAAGCGGCCGAAAAGCACCCGGCCGGAGGCCGGGGAACACCGGCCCCGGCCCACCGGGCGCACGCGGCCGCGCGCGGACACACGACGAGGGCCGCGGGACGTCGAAGTCCCGCGGCCCTCGTCCGCGTTCTGTTCACCTGATCGGAGGCTCGGCCTCCGCTGGTCCGACCGGCTCACCCGCCCGGCGCCTCGCGGGGCCGGTGGACCACCTGTCGGCGTGGACCGGGATCAGCCCGAGGCCCCAGCCTCCGGCCGCCAGCAGTCCCAGCATCGCCCCGTCGGGCAGTCGTCCGACGCCCGCCGACAGCCGCCAGCCGGACCCGACGGCCAGGACCGTCAGGAGAGCCAGCAGCATCGGGATCCGCCGGGACCGCACCCACTGGAGCCGTATTCGGGCCCCGGCACGCATCGCCGCCGCATTACGCACGACCGCCTCCTTCGCTCGACCCGGGCCGTGAACGGCCCGCTCCGAGGCCGGGTCAGGCGGCGACCACGTCCATCGCGGCGGCCTTGGGCGACATGTTCGCCCGGTCGGAACCGGGGGCCGGCAGCGGTACCGGTTCGAGCACCGGCCTCAGCAGTTCACCTTCGGAGAGGCTGGCCATCGCCGCAAGTTCGGCGAGCGACAGTTCGTCGCTGACCTCGCGCATGACCTCGGACATCCGGACGTCGAGTGCGTCGCAGATGGCGGAGAGCAGCTCCGAGGAGGCCTCCTTCTGTCCCCGCTCGACCTCGGAGAGGTATCCGAGCGAAACCCTGGCGGCTGCCGACACCTCGCGGAGTGTGCGGCCCTGGCGCTGGCGCTGCCGACGCAGTACATCGCCCAGTAGGCGACGGAGCAGGATCATCGGTGCCTCCCTCCTCGGACTGCGGATCGAGATGTCACGTCCCCACCGTACCGCCTTGCCCGCTTCGCGTGCGGGGACCATGGTCGTGTTCACTCTGGGCTGCAAGGCTGTCCCCTCCCCATTTTCGGTGTCGCGCCCGGGCCGGTGGGCACCCCGTCGTACCCTCCGGGCGGCACCGGGTCACCGCCGCGCCACTCGTTCGCCACTTGGTTTCTGCCCAACCAGGGCCTCCGATGTAACACGATCCTGCAGCTGTCCGATGCCCGCACGCCAGTTCGGCGGATCTCGGTTCGGTGGAGATCCTGCGAGCGGCCGTCGGCGGGAGCCGGGTCGGAGGTGGTGCGTGGACGGTCGGAGGCACGGTGACGACAGTGCGGACGACGCTCAGTGCGTGGACGTACCGGACGGGAGCCGCCCGACGAGCAGCTCCAGAGCGGCGGTCACCGCCCTGTGACGGATTGTGGCACGCTCCCCCGACAACCGTGGCGAACTGACCAGACTTCCCCCCGGGCCGGCGACCGCGAGGTGTACCGTGCCGACCGGCTGCCCGTCCTGCGGCTCCGGGCCGGCCACTCCGGTGGTCGCGACCCCGTAGGTGGCGCCGAGCAGCTTCCGCACGCCTTCGGCCATCTGCCGGGCCACCACCGGGTGGACCGGGCCGTGGACCGCCAGCAGCCCCTCGTCGACCCCGAGCACCGAAGCCTTCAACTCGGTCGCGTAGGCGGTCACCGAGCCCCGGAAGGTCGCGGAGGCCCCCGGGACGTCCACCAGCGCGGCCGCCAGCAGTCCGCCGGTCAGCGACTCCGCGACGGCCAACGTGCCGCCCTCCGCCCGCAGCCCGGCATGCACCCGCTCGGCCAGCCCGAAATCGGCCCCTCCCGAACCGGCCGCTCCCGAACCGGCCGCTCCGAAGTCGACCGGCCCCGAATCGACCGGCCCGGCTCCGCCGCTCATCCCGACGTCCCTCCGTCGCGCTCCCCCGGGCCCACCCCGGAGTACCCGTCATTGTGGGCCCGGAGGGCCGCCGCGGAGCCGCTTCGCCCCGGGTTCACCCGGTCGTGCGCCGCGCGGCCAGACCCTCCCGGCGCAGCCGCAGCGCCTGCCCCACGTAGTCCAGCGCGGTGCCGACGGTCAGCAGGACCGCGACGCCCATCAGCAGGGCCCTGGCGGTGGCCAGCCAGCCGGTCAGCTCCAGCACGTACATGCCGACCGCGATGCCCTGGGTGAGCGTCTTGATCTTGCCGCCCCGGCTGGCCGGGATCACCCCGAAGCGGATCACCCAGAAGCGCATCAGCGTGATGCCGAGCTCACGGGCCAGGATCACCACGGTGATCCACCAGGGGAGGTCCCCCAGCACCGAGAGCCCGATCAGCGCGGCGCCCATGATCGTCTTGTCCGCGATCGGATCGGCGATCTTGCCGAAGTCGGTGACCAGGCCCTTGCGCCGGGCCAGCTCGCCGTCGAACAGATCGGTGATCATCGCGACCGCGAAGGAGGCCCAGGCCACCGAGCGCCACTTGGGGTCGTGCCCGCCGTCGGCGAACAGCAGGGACACGAAGACCGGGACCAGCAGCAGCCGGGCCATGGTCAGCACGTTCGCGATGTTCCAGATCCCCGGCGCCGGAGGCACCGCGGCCGCCGGTCTGCCCGGGTGGGCCGCGGCCGGGGCGCCGGGCCCCTGGGTCATGCCCCGACTCCGGGCGCCCGGAGGACCCGCACCTGCTCCAGCGCCTCGGCGACCAGGTCGACGCCCTCGCTGGCGACCACCCGGGCCCGGTAGAACTGCCCGACCTCGGCGTCCTCGACCCCGAGCAGGGTGGTGAGGCCGTCCGTCTCGGGGGCCTGGTGGGCGGCACGGCCCTCGACCACGTCCTCGTCGACCGACTCGACCAGCACCTCGACCTCCGTGCCGATCCGCTGCTCGGCGCGCTGGGCGGTCATCTCCTCGGCGAGCCGGGTGAGCCGGGCCAGCCGGTCGGCGACCACGTCCTCCGGCAGCTTGCCGTCGTAGCCGGCGGCCTCGGTGCCCTCCTCGTCGGAGTAGCCGAAGACGCCGATCGCGTCCAGCCCGGCGTGGGTCACGAAGCGCTCCAGTTCCGCGAAGTCCTCCTCCGTCTCGCCGGGGAAGCCGACGATGAAGTTGGACCGGGCGCCGGCCTGCGGGGCCTTGTCGCGGATGGAGCCGAGCAGCTCCAGGAACTGGTCGGTGGAGCCGAAGCGCCGCATCCGCCGCAGCACGGCCGGCGCGGAGTGCTGGAACGACAGGTCGAAGTAGGGCACCACGTCCGCGGTGCCGGTCATGGCGTCGATCAGCCCGGGGCGCATCTCGGCGGGCTGGAGGTAGGACACCCGGACCCGCTCCACACCCTCGACCGAGGCGACCTCGCCGAGCAGGGTCTCCAGCAGTCTGATGTCGCCGAGGTCCTTGCCGTACGAGGTGTTGTTCTCGCTGACCAGGACGACCTCGCGGACGCCCTCCCCGGCGAGCCACTGGGCCTCGTGCAGCACGTCCGAGGGGCGGCGGGAGATGAACGAGCCCCGGAAGGCCGGGATGGCGCAGAACGAGCAGCGCCGGTCGCAGCCGGAGGCGAGCTTCACGGAGGCGACCGGGTTGTCGTCCAGGCGCTTGCGCAGGGTGCGCGGACCGGAGGCGGGCGCGAGGCCGTCCGGCAGGTCCTCGGGGGCGCCGTGGCCGGGCAGGGCCACCTCGGTGGCGGCGGCCTGGCGCTCGACGGGGCTCAGCGGGAGCAGCTTGCGGCGGTCGCGCGGCAGGTGCGGGGCGTGGTGGCCGCCGGACAGGATGGTCTGCAGGCGGTCGGAGATGTCCGAGTAGTCGTCGAAGCCGAGCACACCGTCGGCCTCGGGCAGCGCGTCGGCCAGCTCCTTGCCGTAGCGCTCGGCCATGCAGCCGACCGCGACGACGGCCTGGGTGCGGCCGTGACCCTTGAGGTCGTTGGCCTCCAGGAGAGCGTCGACGGAGTCCTTCTTGGCGGCCTCGACGAAGCCACAGGTGTTGACGACGGCGACGTCGGCTTCGGCTGCGTCGTCCACGAGCAACCAGCCGTCGGCCTCCAGTCGCCCGGCGAGTTCCTCGGAGTCCACCTCGTTGCGGGCGCATCCGAGCGTGACAAGGGCGACAGTACGGCGATCAGGCATAGGGCCAAGATTAACGCGCGGTCGCCGGAGCCGTTCGCCCCGGAGGCCACGCGTTACCTCCGGCCGGGTTTCCGACCGGTCCGGCGCCCCTCGCCATCAGCCCGCCTGCGGGTCGCCGGGGGTGTACGTGACGTGCACCACCTGGCCGTTCTTGCCCGCCGGACCGAGGTCCTTGCCGTTGACGTACACGTGCACGGCGCCGGCGTTGCCGATCACCAGCTTGATCTGCTTGGGGTCGGTGAAGGTCTGGTCCTGGCCTTCACCGATGTTGTTCTGGAACAGCGACTTCCCGGTGCCGTCCACCGCCGAGACCCAACTGGTGTCCTTCTCGGCGACCAGCTTCACGGTGACCTTGTCGGCCGGGGCGGCGGCGATCGCGGCGGCGCTGGGTGCGGGCGCGGGCGGCTGGACCGTCGGGCTGGGCGCCGGGGCCACCGTGGCGACCGAGCCGGTGCCGGAGCCCGAGGGCAGCGGCGCGCTGGCGGAGCCGGTGGTGCCGGTGCCGGACTTGCCGCTCACCAGGTTGAAGCCGATCACTCCGACGACCGCGACGATCGCGGCGACCATCGCCGCCGTCCAGTTCGGGCGGCCCCGGCCGGGGACCTTGATCGGGCCGCTCTCGATCAGCTCGGTGGGCCGCTTGGAGGCCGGGGAGCCGCCGTGCGCGGCGTCGTAGCGGGCCACCAGGGCCTCGCCGTCGACGCGGACCAGCTGGGCGATCGCGCGGATGTGGCCGCGGGCGTAGAAGTCACCGCCGCAGCGACCGAAGTCGTCCTCCTCGATGGAGTGCACGATCGGCACCCGCACGCGGGTGGCACTGCTCACCTGATCCACCGTGAGCCCGGCATCGATCCGGGCGGCGGACAGCACCCGGCCGATGCTCGGCGCATCGGCCGCCTGTTCCGCGGTGCCGGAGGGCAGCGCGGACGACGGGGCGTTCTCGCGGTCGGGAGACTTGCCGATGGTCACGGTGCACGCCTTTCGAGCGGTTGGCCACCTGCTGGGGAACAGTCTAGGGGCGCGAGTGGATCGTTTCTCAAGCGGAACAGGCCCGAATGCGCCCGCCCGCCCCGGCCGGGGGCCGGGCGTGCACTGACTGTCCTTCGGTGCGGGGCCGCCGTGCTCGGGCCCCCGTGCCGGGGTGGCGCATCGTCCGTCGCCCGTGGGACGCCGTCCGCACCCGATCGGTTCCGCA
The DNA here is from genome assembly GCF_034043715.1 of Kitasatospora purpeofusca. Classification (GTDB taxonomy): domain Bacteria; phylum Actinomycetota; class Actinomycetes; order Streptomycetales; family Streptomycetaceae; genus Kitasatospora; species Kitasatospora purpeofusca_A. Next base: position 60,946 of record NZ_JAXCLC010000044.1, read on the forward strand.
CCCGCCGCCTACCCCCGTCCGAACGGGTGAACACCCCCGGGCTCGAACAGTCCCGGGCTCGAACGGCCCCGGGCCGCCGCGCCCTCAGCCGCGGATGGAGACGAGCACCCCGTCCAGCTCGTCCGGCTTCACCAGCACGTCGCGGGCCTTGGAGCCCTCGCTCGGCCCGACGATGCCGCGCGACTCCATCAGGTCCATCAGCCGCCCGGCCTTGGCGAAGCCGACCCGCAGCTTGCGCTGCAGCATCGAGGTGGAGCCGAACTGGGTGGACACGACCAGCTCGGCCGCCTGGATCAGCAGCTCCAGGTCGTCGCCGATCTCCTCGTCGATCTCCTTCTTCGGCCCGCCGCCGACCGTCACGTCCTCGCGGTAGGCGACCGACGACTGCTCCTTGCAGTGCTTCACCACCGCGGCGATCTCGGCCTCGGTGACGAACGCGCCCTGCATCCGGACCGGCTTGCTCGCCCCCATCGGCAGGAACAGCGCGTCGCCCTTGCCGATCAGCTTCTCCGCGCCGGGCTGGTCCAGGATGACCCGGGAGTCGGCCATCGCCGAGGTGGCGAAGGCCAGCCGGGACGGCACATTGGCCTTGATCAGCCCGGTCACCACGTCCACCGAGGGCCGCTGGGTGGCCAGCACCAGGTGGATGCCGGCCGCGCGGGCGAGCTGGGTGATCCGGACCACCGAGTCCTCGACGTCGCGCGGCGCGACCATCATCAGATCGGCCAGCTCGTCGACGATCACCAGCAGGTACGGGTACGGGGTCAGCTCGCGCTCGCTGCCGAGCGGCGGGGTGACGGTGCCGGCCCGGACCGCCGCGTTGAAGTCGTCCACATGGCGGAAGCCGAACGCGGCGAGGTCGTCGTAGCGCAGGTCCATCTCGCGGACCACCCACTGGAGGGCCTCGGCGGCCTTCTTCGGGTTGGTGATGATCGGTGTGATGAGGTGCGGGATGCCCTCGTACGCGGTCAGCTCGACCCGCTTGGGGTCGACCAGCACCATCCGCACCTCGTCCGGGGTGGCCCGGGCGAGGATCGAGGTGATCAGGCAGTTGATGCAGGACGACTTGCCCGCGCCGGTCGCGCCGGCCACCAGGATGTGCGGCATCTTGGCGAGGTTGGCCATCACGGTGTGGCCCTCGACGTCCTTGCCCATGCCGACGACCATCGGATGGGTGTCCTCGGCGGCGGTGCGCGAGCGCAGCAGGTCGCCGAGGTTGACCATCTCCCGGTCCCGGTTCGGGATCTCGATGCCGACCGCGGACTTGCCCGGGATCGGGCTGATGATCCGCACGTCCGGGCTGGCCACCGCGTAGGCGATGTTCTTGGCCAGCGCGGTGATCCGCTCGACCTTGACGGCCGGGCCGAGCTCGACCTCGTAGCGGGTGACCGTCGGGCCGCGGGTGAAGCCGGTCACCCTGGCGTCGACCTTGAACTCGCCGAAGGTCCCGGTGAGCTGGGCCACCACCTCGTCGTTGAGGGCGCTGCGGGCCTTCGCCGGGCCGCCGCGGTCCAGCAGGTCGAGCGGGGGCAGCACGTAGGTGAGGTCCTCGGAGAGCCGGAGCTGCTCCATCCGGACCGGCGCCGGGCCGTGCTCCTCGGGGGCGCCGGGGCCGGCGCCGCCGGTCCTGGCGGCCGGGACCGCGGGCTCCTCCGGCAGGGCGGTGCGGTCCTGCACCTGGTGCATCATGTCCGCCACCGCCGAGGAGGCGGGTACGCCGTAGACCAGTGCGCCGTCCAGGTCGGCGGCGGCGCCGGCGGCGATGTCCCGGGTGGCGTACGGGTCCAGGGCCTCCTTGGTGAACATGTCCGGCTCGTCGGCGGGCGCCTCGGCCGGCTCAGGCCTGCGCCTGCGGCGGCGCCGGCGGGCGGCCACCTCGTCCGTCGGTTCGTCACCGTCGGTGTCCACGGTGAAGGGCAGGGCCGAGGGATCGGCGTCCTCCGGCGGCTCGTGCGAGAGGTCGCGCTCCGGCGTGCGCCCCTCGGCCCCGGTGTCCTTCGGACCCGCCTCGACCACCCCGAGCCGGACCCCGGCCGCGCGGAAGCGCTCCGGGATCCGGTTGACCGGGGTGGCAGTGGTGACCAGCAGGCCGAAGAAGGCGAGCAGCAGCAGCAGCGGTACCGCGAGGGCCGGCCCGGCGGCGGCCATCATCGGGGTGGACGCGGCCCAGCCGATGATCCCGCCGGCGGTCCTTATCCGGGTCGCGCCACTGCCCATCACGGGCGCTCCGCAGCCGATGTGGACCAGGCCGAGCACCCCGACCAGCAGGGTGCTCAGGCCGATCATGATCCGCCCGTTGGCCTCCGGCAGCTCCGGATGACGCAGCAGCCGGACCGCCACCGCGGCCAGCAGGAAGGGCACCAGCGCGTCGAGCCGGCCGAACAGGCCGGAGACCACGTTGGTGGCCGCCTCGCCCAGCCAGCCCTGCGGGCTGAACCAGGTGCCGGCGGCGGTCACCAGGGCCAGCGCGAACAGCAGCAGGCCGAGGCCGTCCTTGCGGTGCGCCGGGTCGAGGTTCTTCGCGCCGTCGCCGAAGCCGCGGAAGACCGCGCCGATGCCGTGCGCCGTGCCGAGCCAGACGGCGCGCACGGCCCGGAAGAGTATCGGCCGGGGCGGGGGCGGCGGCGGGGTCTGCTTGGCCGCCGCCTTCTTCGCCGGGGCTGCCTTCTTGGCGGCCGCCTTCTTCGCCGGCGGCTTCGCCGGAGCCTTCGCCGCGGCCTTCTTGGACGGTCCCGGACTCGGGTTGCGTGCCGCGCTTCCGGGCGTGCGTGTGGCCATGGGTCAGCAGCCTACCGGGGCACGCGAGCTGTGCCCATGTCGTCCGTCCGGGGTGCCCGGACGTGTCGCCGACACCCCGTCACCCCGGTCGTGTTCACCCGGACGGGTGAGCGCCGAGGGGTCGGCCGGCCGCCTTCGGGGCCGGGTCCGGCGTGCCTCAGTCGGTACCGGGACGCAGGGCGTCCAGCGCCCGCCGGAGGCCGGTCAGCTTGCGCTCCAGGTGCGCCGCGGTGGCGGCCACCCCGCTGTCCTCGGTGCCGTCCAGCTGCTTGCTCAGCGACTCGGCCTGTTCCTCGACGGCGGCCAGCCGGGCCGACAGCTCGCCGAGCAGCGCGCCGCCGATGGCGGGCTCGGCGCCGGTCGCCTCCAGCTGCAGCCGCAGCAGCGCCGCCTGCTCCTTCAGCTGGCAGTTCTTCATGTAGAGATCCACGAAGACCGAGACCTTGGCGCGCAGCACCCAGGGGTCGAAGGGCTTCGAGATGTAGTCGACCGCGCCGGCCGCGTAGCCGCGGAAGGTGTGGTGCGGCCCGTGGTTGATCGCGGTCAGGAAGATGATCGGGATGTCCCGGGTGCGCTCGCGGCGCTTGATGTGGGCGGCGGTCTCGAAACCGTCCATCCCCGGCATCTGGACGTCCAGCAGGATCACCGCGAAATCGTCGGTGAGCAGCGCCTTGAGCGCCTCCTCACCGGAGGCCGCCCGTACCAGCGTCTGGTCCAGCGCCGAGAGGATCGCCTCCAGTGCCAGGAGGTTCTCCGGCCGGTCGTCGACCAGGAGGATCTTCGCCTTCTGCATTAGGACGCGCCCTCCTGTCGCTTGCCTACCTGGGGAAGGCACCCGCGTACTGCCCACCACTACCCCGGTCATGCTAGCCGCACCCCCTCGCCCGGCACATCGCTCCGTCGCGTCCGGATCCGGAGCGGTGCGCAGCCAGTGCACCGGCGTACGCTCACCAGCGAGTCGTCACTCGGTCACTGTTCGCAACGATCGGTGACCCTACCCGGTTCCCGACCCTCCCCGCCAGCAAACCGCCCGCCCATCGGCGTGAACCCCGGAGCGTACTCCGGGATTCACGCCCCCGCCATTCGAACGACCCGAACTCGGCCGCCGCCGGGGCCCGGTGGGCCCGGACACCCGGCGGTCAGACCCTGCGGAGGTCGGGACTTCCGGCGGTCAGGACTTCTGGAGGTCAGGACTTCCGGAGGGTGAGCCACTCGTGCATCACCGACAGCAGGTGGTCGGTCTCCACCGGCTTGGTGATGTGGTCGGTGGCACCGGCCGCCAGCGACTTCTCCTTGTCGCCCTTCATCGCCTTGGCGGTCAGCGCGATGATCGGCAGACCGGCGAACTGGGGCATCCGCCGGATCGCCTCGGTGGTCGCGTAGCCGTCCATCTCCGGCATCATGATGTCCATCAGGACCAGCGCCACGTTCTCGTGCTGCTCCAGCATCTCGATGCCCTCACGGCCGTTCTCCGCGTACAGCACGGTCAGGCCGTGCTGCTCCAGCACGCTGGTCAGGGCGAACACGTTGCGCACGTCGTCGTCGACGATCAGCACCTGCTCGCCGTCGAACCGGGTGTCGCGGCCGGCGGACCGGACCGGCGGGGCGGTCTCCAGGATGCGCCCCTCCGCCGCCCGGCCCTCGGCCGGTCGGAGGCCGGAGGGCCGGACCGGGGCGGACCGGCCCCCGGCGGACGACACGTCCAGGGTCGCGCCGCGGCGGCGCTCGACCGCGCCCCGGCGGCGGACCTCGACCAGCTCGCGCACCTCCTGCGCCCAGTGGTCGGCCGGGTTCTCCCCCACCGGCACCGGCGTCCCGACCGGGGTCACCCCGACCGAGGCGCGCAGCGCGGGCGGGCTCGGCGCCTGGCCGCCGGCACCCGGGGCCTCGGTGCGCAGCGGCAGGTAGAGGGTGAAGGTCGAGCCCTTGCCCAACTCGCTCTCGGCGTGGATCTCGCCGCCGAGCAGTCGGGCGATCTCCCGGCTGATCGACAGCCCGAGGCCGGTGCCGCCGTACTTGCGGCTGGTGGTGCCGTCGGCCTGCCGGAACGGCTCGAAGATCTCCCGCAGCTTGTCCCCCGGGATGCCGATCCCGGTGTCCGACACGGTGAAGGCGATCAGCGGATCGTCCGGCCCCTCGATCGCGCCCGCCTCCAGCAGCTGCTCGCGCACGTGCTGCGGCACGCCCTTGCCCGCCGGGCTGATCGAGAAGTCCACGGCCCCGGTGTCGGTGAACTTCACCGCGTTGGAGATGAGGTTGCGCAGCACCTGCTGGAGCCGCTGCTCGTCGGTGTGCAGGGTGACCGGCAGCGCCGGCGAGACCCGCACCTCGAACTCCAGGTTCTTGTCCAGCGCGACCGGCTGGAACGTCGCCTCGACGTAGTCGACCAGCTGGACGAGGGCGATCCGGGCCGGCCGGACGTCCATCTTGCCCGCCTCCACCTTGGACAGGTCGAGGATGTCGTTGATCAGCTGGAGCAGGTCCGACCCGGCGCCGTGGATGGTGTCGGCGAACTCGACCTGCTTGGGCGAGAGGTTGCCCTCGTTGTTGTCGGAGAGCAGCTTGGCCAGGATCAGCAGCGAGTTCAGCGGGGTGCGCAGCTCGTGCGACATGTTGGCGAGGAACTCGCTCTTGTACCGGGAGGCCAGCGCGAGCTGTTCGGCACGCTCCTCCAGGATCTGGCGCGCCTCCTCGATCTCGCTGTTCTTGATCTCGATGTCACGGTTCTGCTGCGCGAGTTGCTCGGCCTTCTCCTGCAACTCCTCGTTGGTGTGCTCCAGTTCCTCCTGGCGCGCCTCCAACTCAGCGGACCGCATCGAGAGTTCCGCGGTCAGCCGCTGGGACTCCAGCAGCAGGCCCTCGGTCTTGGTGTTGACGCTGATGGTGTTGACGGTGACGCCGATGAGGTCGGCGATCTGGTTGAGGAAGTCCAGCGCGACGGTGGTGAAGGAGCTGAAGGTGGCCAGCTCGATCACTCCCAGCAGCCGGCCCTCGAACAGCACCGGCAGCACCACGATGTGGGCCGGCGAGGCCTCGCCCAGACCGGAGGCGATCTTCAGGTACCCGGGCGGCGCCTCCTTGAGGATGATCGCCCGCTTCTCCACCGCGGCCTGGCCGATCAGCGACTCACCGGGGTGGAAGGTCGTCGGCATCGCCCGGCGCTGGTAGCCGTAGCTGCCGATCAGCCGCAGCACGGTGTCGTTCTCGTCGTCGTCCTCGGTGATCAGCTCGGCGGTGCGGCCGGCCGGCTGGGCGAGGAAGAAGGCGCCGTGCTGGGCCGAGACCACCGGGGTGAGCTCGGTCATGATCAGCGAGGCCACCGCCTCCAGATCACGCCGGCCCTGGAGCAGACCGGAGATCCGGGCCAGGTTGGTCTTCAGCCAGTCCTGCTCCTGGTTGGTGCGGGTGGTCTCGCGCAGGTTGGCGATCATCTGGTTGATGTTGTCCTTGAGCTCGTCGAGCTCGCCGGCGGCGTCCACGTCGATCCGCAGCGACAGGTCGCCCCGGGTCACCGCGGTGGCGACCTGGGCGATCGCGCGCACCTGCCGGGTGAGGTTGTTCGCCAGCTCGTTGACGGACTCGGTGAGGTCCTGCCAGGTGCCGTCCACCCCCGGCACCCGGGCCTGGCCGCCGAGGCGCCCGTCGGTGCCCACCTCGCGGGCCACCCGGGTGACCTCGTCGGCGAACGCCGACAGCTGGTCCACCATGGTGTTGATGCTGGTCTTGAGCTCCAGGATCTCGCCGCGCGCGTCGACGTCGATCTTCTGCGACAGGTCGCCGCGCGCCACCGCCGTGATCACCAGCGCGATGTTCCGCACCTGGCCGGTCAGGTTGTTGGCCATCAGGTTGACGTTGTCGGTCAGGTCCTTCCAGATGCCGGCCACGCCCGGCACCCCCGCCTGGCCGCCCAGGATGCCGTCGGTGCCCACCTCGCGGGCCACCCGGGTGACCTCCACCGCGAACGCGGACAGCTGGTCGACCATGGTGTTGAGCGTCCCGGCGAGCGCCGCGACCTCGCCCTGCGCCTCGATGGTGATCTTCTTGGAGAGGTCGCCGGAGGCCACCGCCGTCGCCACCTCGGCGATGTTCCGCACCTGGCTGGTGAGGTTCGAGGCCATGAAGTTGACGTTGTCGGTCAGGTCCTTCCAGATGCCCGACACCCCGCGCACCCGGGCCTGCCCGCCGAGATTGCCCTCGGTGCCCACCTCGCGCGCCACCCGGGTGACCTCGTCGGCGAACGCCGACAGCTGGTCCACCATGGTGTTCACCGTGGTGACCAGCTCCAGGATCTCGCCCCGGGCATCGACGGTGATCTTCTTCGAGACGTCCCCGCGCGCCACCGCGGTGGTCACCTCGGCGATGTTGCGGACCTGGCTGGTCAGGTTGTTGGCCATCAGGTTGACGCTGTTGGTGAGGTCCTTCCAGGTGCCGGACACCCCCGGCACACTCGCCTGACCGCCGAGGATGCCCTCGGTGCCGACGTCCCGGGCCACCCTGGTCACCTCGTCCGCGAAGGCGGACAACTGGTCGACCATGGTGTTGATGGTGTTCTTCAACTCCAGGATCTCCCCGCGGGCGTCCACCTGGATCTTCTGCGAGAGGTCGCCCCGGGCGACGGCCGTGGTCACCTGGGCGATGTTCCGCACCTGGTCGGTGAGGTTGTTCGCCATGAAGTTGACGTTGTCGGTGAGGTCCCGCCAGACCCCGGCCGCCCACGGCACCTGCGCCTGACCGCCGAGCCGCCCCTCGGTACCCACCTGGCGGGCCACCCGGGTCACCTGCTCGGCGAAGCCGGAGAGCTGGTCCACCATCGTGTTGATGGTGTTCTTCAACTCCAGGATCTCCCCGCGCGCGTCCACCTCGATCTTCTGCGAGAGGTCGCCGCGCGCCACCGCCGTGGTCACCTGGGCGATGCTGCGGACCTGACCCGTCAGGTTGTCCGCCATGAAGTTCACCGAATCGGTGAGGTCCCGCCAGACCCCGGCGACACCCGGCACCTGCGCCTGACCGCCCAGCCGGCCCTCGGTACCCACGTCCCGGGCCACGCTGGTCACCTGGGCCGCGAAGCCGTTCAGCTGGTCCACCATCGTGTTGACGGTGTTCTTCAACTCCAGCATCTCGCCGGCCACCTCGACCGTCACCTTGCGGGACAGGTCGCCCTTGGCCACCGCGGTGGTCACCTGCGCGATGTTGCGCACCTGCGCGGTCAGCCGGCCGGCCATGGTGTTGACCGAGTCCGCGAGGTCCTTCCAGCTGCCGGAGACACTGCGGACCTTCGCCTGGCCGCCCAGCTTGCCCTCGGTGCCGACCTCGCGGGCCACCCGGGTCACCTCGTCGGTGAACTCCGACAGCTGGTCCACCAGCCCGTTGACGGTGCGGCCGATCTTCAGGTACTCGCCGCGCAACGGGTGGCTCACCCCGTTGCTGTGCAGCGAGCGCAGCTCCATCTTCTGGTCCAGGTCGCCCTCGGCGATCGAACTCAGCACCCGGCCCACCTCGGCCATCGGCCGCGCCAGGTCGTCGATCAGCGCGTTGCAGTTGTCGACCGCCGCCATCCAGGCGCCCTCGCCGGCCCCGGTCTCCAGCCGCTCGTTCAGCCGGCCCTCGCGGCCCACCGCGCGGCGCACCCGGGCCAGCTCGCCCGTCAGGTGCTGGTTGCGCTCCGCCACCTCGTTGAACACCGCGGCGATCTCCGCCAGCGGTCCGTCCCCGGGCACCGTCAGCCGGCGCCGGAAGTTTCCGTCCCGCATCGCCGTCAGCGCGGCCAGCAGCTTGCGCAGCTCGGCCGGCTCGGCGCCGCGGTTGTGGTTGGCACGCCGGCCGGCCGCGCTCCGCGGCGCGGCCCCGGGCCGCCCGCCACGCTGAGCGGGCGGCGTCGTACCGGTTGCGTCCTTGGTGGCCGAACTCAACGGGCCCCTCCCAGATCGTGAACTGTCCGGGCCCCGCGGCCGCGCCCCGCCGGGGCCCGCCGCCGGGAACCGTCCCGGTGTACGTCCCGGTGAGCCACTCGGATCCACCGGAACCCGCAACGACCGTACTGCTCCGAACGGACACCGCGGACCCCCCAGTCTGGCAGCACTCGCGCCCGGTACAAGACCGGTTGCGCTCGGTTGGTACCACCCGGTCCTAAACGGGTGGGCAGAATCACCCTCCGGTGCCTGTTTCGACGCCCCGCCCCCGCGGGGAACCAAGCGGAAAGTAGGGTGGGGCGCTGCACCGGGCCACCGACCCGCCCCAGCGTCGCCGCCACCCGTCGGCACGCACCGGGCGGCGAGGCCGCACCCGGGCAGCCAGGGCCAGAGCAGAGGAGACGTGGCAACGTGGTCACCGCGCGCGCAGCCGCCACCTTCGAACCCGTGGGCCGGTCGGCCTCCGCCGCCCGCGCCTTCGTGCGGGACGCGCTGCTGGGCTGGGGCCTGCCCGAGGTCGTCGACGACGCCGTGGTCCTGGTCAGCGAGCTCGTCACCAACGCAGTCGTGCACGCCGGCACCGCCGCCGAGGTCTGCTGCCTGCGCGAGGACGGCACGGTCAGGATCGAGGTCACCGACCACCACCCCGAACGCGGCCTGCCCACCTTCGCCGACGTGCCCACCACCGCCTCCGACCACTACGCCGACGCCGACGGCGAGGGCGGCCGGGGCCTGCTGATGTGCGCCGCCCTCGCCGAACGCTGGGGCGTCGAGTACGGCTCCGGCCGCAAGACCGTCTGGTTCCGGCTCGCGCTGCCCGCGCACACCGCCGGCACCCGCTACGCGCTGCCCGCCACCCCCGGCGGCGAACTGCCCCGCAGCAGCGGCCCGGTGCACGTCGCCGTCGTCCAGCTCGACGACGACGGCCGGGTGCGCGCCTGGAACCCCGACGCCGAGGCGCTGTTCCAGCACCCCGCCGACGCCGTCCTCGGCCGCCCCTGGGCCGAGCTCGCCGTCTGGCCGCAACCCGCCGAGGCCGGCCTCGGCCTCGCCGCCACCCTGCGGCTCGCCCGCTGGGAGGGCGGCTACGCCCTGCGCCGCGCCGACGGCACCACCGCCGACGTCTACGGCGTCCAGGTCCGCCTGCGCGACACCGACGGCACCCCGTCCACGCTCTGCATGCTGGTCCTCGACGACGACCGCGCCGTCCTGCGCTCCCCCGCCCGCGCCCTGACCGGCGACCGCGCCGAACCGGCACCCAGGCTCGACCTGCTGGCCGGCCTCAACAGCGGCGAGGACCTCGACACCCTGCTGCAGCACACCGTCGAACGCGCCCGCGACCTGCTCGACGCCGACGCCGCCTACCTGCTGCTCACCACCGAGGACGAGACCGAGTTCGAACTCCGCGCCACCACCGGACTGCCCGCCGCGATCCGGCCGCACACCCGCTTCCCGGTCGACACCGGCAACCGCTACGACTCGCCCCGCCTCCCCTCGGTGCACGAGGACCTCGCCACCCGGCCCACCGGCCCGACCCTGCTGGACGACAGCGCGCTGCGCTCCCTGCTCACCGTCCCGCTCAAGGTCGAGGGCCGGCTGATCGGCTCGCTCGGCATCGCCACCGCCGCCCCCTGCCGCTACGACAACGAGGACGCGCTGCGGCTGCAGTCAGCCGCCGACCGGCTCGCGCTCGCCGTCGAGTCCACCCGGCTCACCGAGCTCGAACGGCTGCGCCGCGGCTCGCTGTCCTTCCTGGTCGAGGCCTCCGACCTGCTGGCCGGCACCCTGGAGCACGAGCAGACACTGGCCCTGATGGCGCAGATGGCCGTCCCCACCCTCGCCTCCTGGTGCGCCGTCTACACCAACGGCGACCACGGCGCCCCCGCCTCACTGGCCTTCGTCCTGCACGAGGACGAGGACCGGATCGACCCGCTGCGCGCCCTGCTCGACAAGACCACCGCCCCGGACGCCGGCCCCACCCACGGCGCCCGCTTCTGGGCTGGCCCCACCGAGACCGCCGACGGCAACGGCTTCGCCGACGAGCCCGGCCTCGGCGGCCTCCTCGGCGAGACCGTCGTCCTGCCGCTGACCGCCCGCAACCGGGTGATCGGCCTGCTCGCCCTCGGCACCCCGGCCGGCGTCAGATTCCGCCAGGAGGTCCTGGAACTCGCCGAGGACCTCTCCCGCCGGGCCGCCCTCGCCCTGGACAACTCCCGGCTCTACTCCGAGCGCACGGCCACCAGCCAGGCCCTGCAGCGCAGCCTGCTGCCGCCGGACCTGCCCGACATCCCGGGCGTCGAGGTGGACGTCTACTACCAGGCCGCCGGCGAGGGCAACGAGGTCGGCGGCGACTTCTACGACCTCTTCACGATCCGCGAGGGCACCTACGGCTTCGCCATCGGCGACGTCTGCGGCACCGGCCCCGAGGCCGCCTCGGTGACCGGCCTCGCCCGGCACTCGCTGCGGCTGCTCGCCCGCGAGGGCCTGGACGCTCCGCAGGTCCTCAGCCGGCTCAACACCGCGATCCTGGACGAGGGTTCGCGCAGCCGCTTCCTCACCCTGCTCTACGGCGAGCTGACCCCCCGTCCGGACGGCTGCACCGAGCTCTCGCTGGTCTGCGCCGGCCATCCGCTGCCCCTGCGGCTGCGCACCGACGGCACGGTCGACCGGGCCGCCACCCCGCAGCCGCTGCTCGGCGTCATGGACGACCTGGACCTCACCGCCGAGCACCTGGTGCTCCACCCCGGCGAGGTCCTGCTCTGCGTCACCGACGGCGTCACCGAGCGCCGCGAGGGCCCGCGGATGCTGGGCGACGACGGTCTCGCCGAGGTGCTCACCGGCTGCACCGGCCTCACCGCCGGGGCGGTCGCGCTGCGCGTGCAGCGGGCGGTCGAACGCTTCGCCCCGGAGCCGCCGTCCGACGACATGGCCATCCTCACCCTGCGGGTGCCCACCCAGCGGACCACCTGAGCCCGACCCCGCACCGGGACTGTCCGACCGGCTGTCGCAGCCTGAACGATCCGTGACGGGCGGCGACACAAAATGTGCGATTCACAAGGGTACAAGCCCGCTCACCGTGGGTACACCGATCTCACCGGGGAATCCCCCGGAGGGGACGTGACCAGCGGCTCTCTCGCTGGCCAGCTTTCTGACCGCAGCCGTCGCACGCTCCAGCCGTGCGCGCCCGGAGCGGTCGCGCGCCTTCACCTCGTCGAAACTCACCCGCGTTCACTGCGCCCTCGCGCGCGCCCATGAGTGAAAGGAGCCTCCGGTGAGCAATGAAGCTACCGGGGCACTGAACGCCCGCTCCACCGGCGCCGACGCGGGTAACCTCGGTTACCTCGCACTCGGCCTGACTCTCCTCGCCTACGGCGTCCTCTCGACCGGCCTGTTCAGCGGCACAGCCGCGGGGAACTCGGCCCATCTCGCCCACATCCTCGGCGGCATCACCCTGTTCGTCGCGGGTCTCTGGCAGTTCCGCGGCGGCGAGGGCTTCACCGGGACGGCCTTCACCAGCCTCGGTGCCTTCTGGGCGACCTGGTCCACGGCCTCCGGTGCCGGCAAGAACGCGGCCGGCCTGTTCCTGCTGCTGTGGGCCCTGCTCGCACTCACCCTGACCGCCGCCGGCTGGAACGCCGGTCTGTTCAGCCGCGCCGTCTACGGCCTGCTGACGGTCTCGCTGTTCCTCTCCGCGATCGCCACCTTCAACACCTCCGGCGGCCTTGCCAAGGCAGCCGGCTGGATCGCCGCGGCCTCCGGGCTGGCGGCCTGGTACTGGGCCACCGCGTCGCTGACCAACAGCGCGTGGGGCCGGGAGGCCCTGCCGGTCAAGTAACGGCGGGTACACCGGTGGACCGGACCCTCCCCCCACGGGGCCCGGCCCACCGGCATGTCGTGCGCCCGCTCAGCCGCGGGCGCCCACCCGGTCCCGTCCGGCCTCCGGCCGGAGGTCCGCCGAGTTCCGGGCCCGCCACCGCGCCAAGCCGCTCTGCGCCGCGTACGCCAGCAGCAGGATCGCCACCGCGACCAGACCGTCCGCCCAGAAGTGGTTGGCCGTCACAACCACGACCGCCACGGTCAGCACCGGGTGCAGCACCATCAGCCACCGCAGCGGGCTCCGCGAGACCCGCACCACCGCGACCGCCACCAGCACGCACCACGCCACATGGACGGACGGCATCGCCGAGAGCTGCGCGGCCTGCACCAGCCCGCCGACCCCGCCGCCGTAGACCGACTGCCCGTACTCCGCCGCGACGTCGACGAAGCCCTTCTCCGGCAGCATCCGGGGCGGCGCCACCGGGATGAACTGGACCGCCAGACAGACCGCCGTCGTGATCACCACCGTGGTCCGCACCCAGGCGTACCGCTCCCGGTGTCTGAGGAAGACCCAGACCAGCACCGCGATCATCACGGTGAAGTGCATCGAGGCGTAGTAGTAGTTCGCCAGCTTCACCAGCACCGGGTACGGCGTCACCACGGCCTGCCAGGAGGCCTCGTCGGGCAGTCCGACCGCCAGTTCCGTCCGGTGGATCCAGCGAGCCCGGTCCAGGGCGTGTTCGGTGCTCATCAAGGAGAGCCGTCCGACCAGCTGCCAGAGCGAGAACAGCGCGAGCAGGGTGCCGGCCTCCCGCAGGACCGTCGAGACACCGGGCCGCCGCACCCGGGCCGCCACGTACGAGCCCCCGTAGAGCACGGCCGCGGTGCCCCCGGCGGACTGCCAGGTAAGCGTCAGGTTCTGCAACGGTTCGTGCCTCTCCACCGAGCTCGGACGTAGTGGGGAGACGTTAACGCAAAAAGACCCCCTCCTGAATAGGAGAGGGTCTTTT
>NZ_JAXCLC010000045.1:0-73465 GCF_034043715.1 Kitasatospora purpeofusca
ATCGGATTTCCCGAACTGGTCGGGGTCGCTTTCTTGCGACGTCCTCCACATTAGCGCATTCCGAGAGTTACTCGAAATTCATGCTCCGAGCGACTGGCACTCGATGGGATGGCCGTTTCAGCGACTCGTTCAACACTAGTCCACCTGGAGGACACCGTCAAACATCAGGGGCGGGATCCGGCTGGATCCCGCCCCTGAGAGTCGAAGCCGCAGGTCAGCGGCGTCGGGTTTCGGTCACTCGGCCAGCTCGGCGGCGGCCAGGTTGCGCTTCCCGCGGCGCAGGACCAGCCAGCGGCCGTGCAGCAGATCGGCCTGGGCCGGCACCGCCTCCTCGTCCGTCACCTTGACGTTGTTGAGGTAGGCACCGCCCTCCTTGATCGTCCGGCGCGCGGCCGAACGGCTCGGAGAGAGACCGACGGCGACCAGCAGGTCGACGATCGACTGGAGCTCGGTGACCTCGGCCTTGGGGACCTCGGCCAGCGCCGCCGCCAGGGTCGGGGCCTCCAGGTCGGCGAGGTCACCCTGGCCGAACAGTGCCTTGGAGGCGGCGACCGCGCGCTCGTACTGCTCGGCGCCGTGCACCAGCGTGGTCAGCTCCTCGGCGAGCGCGCGCTGGGCGAGGCGGGCGGCCGGGCGCTCGGTGGTCTCGCGCTCCAGCTCCTCGACCTCCTCCTGCGAGCGGAAGCTGAAGATCCGCAGGAAGTTGGGGACGTCCCGGTCGTCCGCGTTCAGCCAGAACTGGTAGAAGGCGTACGGGGTGGTCAGCTCTGGGTCGAGCCAGACCGTGCCGGACTCCGTCTTGCCGAACTTGGTGCCGTCCGCCTTGACGATCAGCGGCGTGGCCAGCGCGTGCACCGACTTGCCGTCGGCCTTGCGGATCAGGTCCGTACCGGCCGTGAGGTTGCCCCACTGGTCGCTGCCACCGGTCTGCAGGCTGCAGCCGTAGCGGCGGTTCAGCTCCAGGTAGTCCATGCCCTGGAGGATCTGGTAACTGAACTCGGTGTAGCTGATGCCCGCGTCGGAGTTGAGCCGTCGGGAGACGGCCTCCTTGGCGATCATGTTGTTGACGCGGAAGTACTTGCCCACGTCGCGCAGCAGGCTGATCGCGGACATCCCGGAGGTCCAGTCCAGGTTGTTGACCATGCGCGCCGCGTACGGGCCCTCGAAGTCGAGGAACCGCGAGATCTGGCCGCGCAGGCGGTCGACCCAGCCGGCCACCGTCTCGGGATCGTTGAGCACGCGCTCGGCGGTGGGCTTCGGGTCGCCGATCAGACCGGTGGCGCCGCCGACCAGGCCGAGCGGGAGGTTCCCCGCCTGCTGGATGCGGCGCATGGTGAGGATCTGGACCAGGTTGCCGAGGTGCAGGCTGGGGGCCGTCGGGTCGAAGCCGCAATAGAACGTGACCGGGCCGTCCGCGAACGCCTTGCGCAGTGCGTCCTCGTCGGTGGACAGGGCGATCAGCCCACGCCACCGCAGCTCGTCGACGATGTCCGTCACGGTCACGCTTCTCCTTCGATCGGGCGCCCGCCCGGTGCGGGCCCGGTTCGTCCGGGCCGGGTGCGGGACGACTCCAGCTTTGTAGAGCCTACGCGGTCACGGCCAACGAGTTTTCTCCGCACTGGCATGAACGCGCCGGGCTGGTCGGATTCCGGGAGGGCCGGATTCCGGGCCGGTCCCGCTCCCGTCGGTCCCGTCGTGGCCGTGCCCCTCGGCGACACCGGAAATTCCGTTGTTCGACGGCCCTGTGCCCCTTCACAGTGGTCCCACCGCCGCGCGGCGGCAGTGACGTGTGTGGAGACGGTCGTGCCGCCGTGGCACGCCCGCGGAAGGGTGGCCGAGGTGCGCAGCACGCTGGTTCTGAACGCAAGCTACGAGCCGCTGACGACGGTGTCGCTCCAGCGTGCCGTGGTCCTGGTGCTCCAGGACAAGGCCGTGGTCGAGCAGGCTCACCCGCGGCGCACCGTGCGCGGGACGGGGGTGTCCGTACCGGTGCCGCGGGTGATCAGACTCCAGCGGTACGTCCGGGTGCCGTTCCGACAACAGGCTCCGTGGTCCCGCCGCGGGGTGCTCGTCCGGGACCAGCACCTGTGCGCCTACTGCGGGCGGCGGGCCACCACGGTGGACCATCTGCAGCCCAGGTCGCGCGGGGGCACGGACACCTGGATGAACACGGTGGCCGCCTGTTCCGAGGACAACCAGCGCAAGGCCGACCGGACGCCGGAGCAGGCGGGGATGAAGCTGCTCCGCCGGCCGTTCGTGCCGACACCGCAGGCCACCCTGATGATGGCGCTGGGCCTGCGCGGCGCGGACGTCCGGGAGCTGGCGGCCTGGCTGCCGGCCCAGGTGGTCGCGTCGGCCGCGTCGGCCGCCGCCTGAGGCGGCATCCGGACCGGGGGGAGCCGGGGGAAGCTCGGCCGCGCGTCGACGGGGGGAAGTCGGTGCGCGGCCGGGCAGGGCCCGACCGGGCTACTCCTGGGCCCGGTAGCCGGTCGCGGTGCCGAAGTTGGTCGAGTGCTCGGGGACGGCGACGACCCGGCCGCCGCCGATCAGCACCCGTCCGGAGACCAGCAGCGAGCCGGTGCCGGGCGGGAAGTTGCCGCCGACCGTCTGGCGCCCGTCGGCCAGGGCGAAGCGGCTGAGGTGGGCCGGCTGGTCGAGGCGCTCGTCGACCGCGAGCACCAGCGCGCCGCCGTCCACCGCGACGGCCCGGGCCGCGCCCTTCTCCCGCGCGGTGGTCCGCCAGCGCTGCTTGCCGCTGTCGAGGTCGTAGCCGACCACCGCGACGGAGCCCCCGGCGCCGTTCGCCGGGGCGACCGTGGTGATCATCGTGCGGTCCTGGAAGAACGCCCCGGGAGTGGCCGAGAACATCCCGTGCGCGACGTCGAGCCGGCCCCCGGGGCCGGCGACCGGGATCTCGGTGGCGGGGTCGCCGTTGGCGCCCCAGGCGAGGACCCGGTCGTCCTCGGGCTTCTCGCCGGTGGTGAGGACGACCGGCGGCTCGACGGAGAGCACCGTCGCGGTCCTCGGCCGGTTGTTCAGGGCCCGCGACCAGGTGACCTTGCCGTCGACGGCGTTCAGCGCGACGGCCTGGTCCACGGGGGTGGAGTCGGCGCAGGAGCTGGCGACCAGGACGCTACCGCCGGACGCCCCGCCGGAGAGGGTGCAGAACTTCCCCTGCCCGGTGTACTGCCAGAGGTCGCTGCCACCGGTGGCCTCCCAGGCGACGGCGTGGCTGTCGCCGACCGCTATCACCTTGTCGTCGGTGACGCCGACGCTCGCGCCGTAGGCGCCCTTGGTGTCGGAGAGCGCCTTGGTCCAGGCCGTCCGGCCGGTGCCGGTGTCGACGGCCGCGACCAGCGAGCACGGGCTTCTGGGGTCGGCCCGGGGCCGGAACAGCACGGCGCCGAGGCCGGTCAGGTTGACGGTCGGGGAGAGGCCGCAGGGCACGGCGCCGGCGGCGGGCGGCTCCATCGACCAGGTCGGACGGCCGTCCATGAGGTCGTAGGCGCGGACGCCGGTGGCGTCGGCGCGGACCACGGCGCCCGCCAGCAGCCAGCTGCCGACCAGGGTGTCGTCACCGCCGGACTGCGCGGTGGCGGCACCGGCGGCCCAGGTCCGGGTGTGCGCGACGGTGAAGCCCGGCTCGCCGCCGGTGGCGTTGTCGGCGGAGCCGCCGCCCTCCACGCCGACCATGAGCCCGGCCGCGGCCAGGACGCCGAGGGCGGCGACACCCGCGCCGGTGCGTATCAGCAGGGCCCGGCGGCCGGGGGTGTGCTCGGCGGCGACGACGGCGTCCGCGGCGGCCCTGGCCCTGGCGGCGAGGCCGGACCGGCCGGCGGTGCGGTCCGCCCGCCGCGACGAGGGCGAGGGCGAGGGCAGTACGGGCTCGGGCTCGGATTCCGGTGCCGGCGCGGGCTCTGCGACGGGTTCCGGCTCCAGCCGGACGTAGCCGTCGGCGGAGTACTCGGCCCCGGCGGGGGCGTACAGCTCTCCGCCGGTCGGCTGCTGGGGAACGACGACGTAGGGCGCGTACTGCGAGTGCTGGTCCGCTCCGTCGTCGGCCCCGTGGGTCCAGGGCTGCTGCGGGACGTGGCCGTGGCCGTACCCGGCCCCCGAGGTGTGCGGGTCGTAGGTGGCGTAGCCCCGCTCCGCGTAGCCCTGCTGTCCGTACCCCTGCTGTCCGTACCCCTGTTGGCCGGATGCCTGCTGGTTGTATGCCTGCGGTCCGTACTCCCCCGGCCATGCCTGCTGCCCCGGATACCCGGGGTGGGCCTGCGACGTCCCGTCGGGGTACGCGGGGTACTCGGCGTACTGCGGGTGCTGGGGGTGCTCCGGATGCTGGGGGTGCTCCGGATGCTCGGCGGGCCACTCCTGGGGCGCCTGCCCCGGGTGCCACGACTGCGGGCGGCCGTCGCCGAGGGGATCCTGAGCCATCCGTTCCGTCCCTCCCGACCGCCTGCGATGCGGCAGTCAGCATCTCACGCCCCCGGAGCGGGGCGGAGCGGACGGTTCCGGTGCGGTCGGACGGGGCCCGACCGCACCGGTTCAGCGGTCCACGGGTCCGCCGCCTACCGGGCGGACTCGGCGGCGAGGGCGGCGTCGATCCGGCCTGCGAGGTCGAGGTCGAGGGCGGTGAGACCCCCGGCGCTGTGGGTGGAGAGGACGAAGCGCAGGGTGCGCCAGCGGATGTCGATGTCCGGGTGGTGGTCCATCGCCTCGGCGGCCTCGGCCACGGCCGCCACGACCCGGATCGCGGCCGGGAAGTCGGGGGCGTCGGCGGTCCGGACGATGCTGTCGCCCTCGCGCGTCCAGTGCGGCAGGGCTGCCAGCCCGGCGGTGGTCTCGTCCTCGGTCAGCCGTTCGGGGCTCATCGGCTCTCCTGTCCTGTCGCCGGCGGCCGGTCGGTCGTCAGCCCGTCCGTCGGGGACGGGCGACCAGTTCGCCTCCGCGGTTCGGGCAGGCGCCGGCCGTTCCTCGGTGCACGGCCCGCAGGACGTGCACCCGTAGGAACATATAGAGGCCGGGCCGTCCGGGGCCGGCGACACCTCGTGGCGCTCGCGGATCGGGCGCGTTCCCAGGGCCGTGCCGGGGTCGTGCCGTCGTGCCGGGGCCGTGCCGGGGGTCGTCCCCGCGGATCAGGTGGCGAGCAGCTTGACGACGGCCGCCAGGCCGACGACGACGATGACGGCGCGCAGCGCCTGCGGCGGGAGGCGGCGGCCGACCTTGGCGCCGACCATGCCGCCGACCAGCGAACCGGCCGCGATCAGCCCGGCGGCGGTCCAGTTCACGGTCGAGGTGAAGAGGAAGAACAGCGCCGCGACGCCGTTGACGATCATCGCGAGGGCGTTCTTCACGCCGTTGATCCGCTGCAGGTCCTCCTGGAGCAGCATGCCCATCAGGGCCAGCAGCAGGACGCCCTGCGCCGCGCCGAAGTAGCCGCCGTAGATCCCGGTGAGGAAGATGCCGACAAGCAGCAGCGGGCCGCCGTGCTGATCGCCGTCGGGGCGGCGGCGGGCCGCGACGGCCTTGGCGACCCGGGGTTGCAGCACCACGAGGACCAGGGCGAGCAGGATCAGCACCGGGACGATCGCGTCGAAGGCGGCGCTGGGCAGTTCGATCAGCAGGTAGGCGCCGAGGACGCCGCCGAGCAGGGAGGCGGTGCCGAAGCGGGCGAGCCGGGCGCCCTGGCCGGCCAGCTCGCGCCGGTAGCCGAGCACGCCGCTGGCCGAGCCGGGGACCAGGCCGAAGGAGTTGGAGACGTTGGCGGTGATCGGCGGGAGTCCGACGGCGAGCAGTACGGGGAAGGTGATGAGGGTGCCGGAGCCGACGATCACATTGATCATCCCCGCGCCGACGCCCGCCACCAGGACGGCGATCGCCTCCCAGACCGTCATGAGCCACCTCCAGTAGGGGTCCTGCCGCCGTGATCATGCCGGACGGACGGGTGCCGGTACCAGCCTCGGCCCGGATTCGGGACGTAGGACACACCCGGGGAGAACACGCCCGAGGGCCCGCTCCCGTGCGGTACGGGAGACGGGCCCTCGGTGGAGCGGGCGCGCGGGCTACTGCTCGGGGTTGTTCTTGCGGTACTCCCGGAGCGGGTCGATCCGGGGGCGGGCGGCACCCTTGGTGTCGGTGTCCAGCGGGCGCGGCCCGACGGCCGGGTCGAGCGGCACCTGGGTGGCGGGCGGGGCGGCCGGGGCCGCGGTGGGGGCGGCCGCCGCGCCGCCGTTGGCACCGCCGTTGCCGGTCATCCCGGTGAAGGCGCCACCCAGGCCCTTGAGCGCGTCGCCGATCTCGCTCGGGATGATCCAGAGCTTGTTGGCGTCGCCCTTGGCCAGCTCGGGCAGGGTCTGCAGGTACTGGTAGGCCAGCAGCTTCTGGTCCGCGTCGCCCTCGTGGATCGCCTCGAAGACGGTCCGAATGGCGGCGGCCTCACCGTCGGCGCGGAGCACCGCGGCCTGGGCCTCACCCTCGGCCTTGAGGACCTCGGCCTGCTTCTCGCCCTCGGCGCGCAGGATCTGGGACTGCCGGTTGCCCTCGGCGGTGAGGATCGCGGCGCGCTTGTCCCGCTCGGCGCGCATCTGCTTCTCCATCGAGTCCTGGATCGAGGTCGGCGGCTCGATGGCCTTCAACTCGACCCGGTTGACCCGGATGCCCCACTTGCCGGTGGCCTCGTCGAGGACGCCGCGCAGGCCGGCGTTGATGACCTCGCGCGAGGTCAGGGTGGACTCGAGGTCCATCGAGCCGATGATGTTGCGCAGCGTGGTGACGGTGAGCTGCTCGATCGCCTGGATGTAGCTGGCGACCTCGTAGGTGGCCGCCCGCGCGTCGGTGACCTGGTAGTAGATCACCGTGTCGATGTTCACCACCAGGTTGTCCTGGGTGATCACCGGCTGCGGCGGGAAGGGCACGACCTGCTCGCGCAGGTCGATCCGGTTGCGGACCCGGTCGATGAACGGGACCACGATGTTCAGGCCGGCGTTGAGCGTCCGGGTGTAGCGGCCGAAGCGCTCCACGATCGCGGCGCTGGCCTGCGGGATGACCTGAATCGTCTTGATCAGCGCGATGAAGGCCACCACGACCAGGACGACCAGGACGATAAGGACGGGTTCCACGGACTCTCCCCTAGACGACCAGGGCGGTCGCGCCCTGGATTTCGACGACGTCGACCTGCTCTCCCGGCTGGTACACCTGCTCGGGGTGGAGCGCGCGGGCCGACCAGATCTCACCGTTGAGCTTGATCCGCCCGCCCTCCCCGTCGACTTTCTCCGCGACGACCGCGGTGGCGCCCTTGAGCGCCTCGATGCCCATTCTGATCTGCGGGCCCTTCCGCAGTGCCCGGTAGGCGATCGGGCGGACGACGACCAGTTGCGCGACCGAGACCGCGACGAAGGTCAGCACCTGCCACACCACGTCGGCGCCCAGACCGGCGACGCCGGCCGCGAAGAGCGCGCCGACGGCGAACATCGCGAGCTCCGGCATCGTGGTGATCACCAACGGTATACCGAGGCCGACGGCGACCAGGAGCCACCAGATCCAGCTGTCCACGTGTCCATCCTAGGGAGGGAAGGGCCTATGAGGCGGTCAGTTCCCGCAGGTGGAGGGGCGGAAACCGGTCGCACGTGCGACCGGTTCCGGCCCGGCCGGGTCCAGCGGCGTCCGGGGGCGTCCGGGCGGGCCCGGTCGGGCCGCGCAGAGGACCCTCCCGGAGGGTGCGGCCTGGGCCGTTTCAGCCGAGCGGCAGGCCCTGGGCGGACCAGCGGTCGCCGTGGCGCTCCAGGGTCAGCGGGAGGCCGAAGCACTTGGAGAGGTTGCGGGCCGTGAGCTCGGTGTCGATCGGTCCGGCGGTGAGCACCTTGCCCTGGCGGATCATCAGGACGTGGGTGAAGCCGGGGGCGATCTCCTCGACGTGGTGGGTGACCATCGCCATGGCGGGCGCGAACTCGTCCTGGGCCAGGGCGCCGAGGCGGCGGACGAGGTCCTCACGGCCGCCGAGGTCCAGGCCGGCGGCGGGCTCGTCCAGCAGCAGCAGCTCGGGGTCGGTCATCAGGGCGCGGGCGATCAGGGTGCGCTTGCGCTCGCCCTCGGAGAGGGTGCCGAAGCGGCGGTCCGTCATACCGGCCATGCCGAGGCGGTCCAGCAGGGCGAGCGCGCGCGACTCGTCGAACTGCTCGTAGGACTCCTGCCAGGTGACGGTCATGCCGTACGCGGCGGTGAGCACCGTCTGCAGCACGGTCTGATCGGCGGGCAGCTTGTCGAACATGGCCGCGCCGGCCAGGCCGATCCGCGAGCGCAGTTCGAAGACGTCGATCTCGCCGAGCTTCTCGCCGAGGACGCTGACCTTGCCGGAGGTCGGGAACAGGTACGAGGAGGCGATCTGCAGCAGGGTGGTCTTGCCCGCGCCGTTCGGGCCGAGGATGACCCAGCGCTCGCCCTCGGAGATGGACCATGAGACCTGGTCGACCAGCGCGCGGCCCTCCCGGACCACGGAAACGTCCACCAGCTCCAGCACGTCGCTCATGCCTATGCCTTCCCCAAAAAACAGATATACGGCCGTCGGTGCGAGCGGCGTCCCGTCCCGGCGGCCGGTGGGCACGGAGTGGGTGCGCCGCACGCGCATGGGCAAACCTACGCCACCCGGGTGTCCGCCGATTCCGTAGGCTGGCCGGATGCTCGCCACACCTGCCGACAATCCGTACGAAGAGCCCCGTTCGGGGCGGCTGGCCGCCTGGGGCAATGCTCTGCTGGCCGGACTGGTGCCGCCCGACAACGCCGCCGCAGCGGTGCTGGGGGCCGACGAGAGCCACCGGGTGACCGGTCTGCCCGGGGACGGCCCGGACGACCGGCACGGGCTCACCTGGGCGCTGGGACGGCTGCGGGTGCTCGGGGTCGAGGGCCTGCGGCTGGCCCTGCCCTCGGCCGGGCACCCGCTGGGCCTGACCGGCCCGGCGCCGTTCAACACGCGCGCGCTGGCGGCCGGGGAGGCCGTGCTGGCGGTCGGGGCACCGCTGGGGCTGGTGCCCGAGGTGGAGGTGTTCGGCCCGCCCGGGGACCGGTCGGCGACCGTGCTGTGGCGCTGCGCCGAGGTGAACGACGCGCCGCCGGCCGACGTGCCCTCGCTGCACGAGGCCGAGTTCGAGCTGGCCGACGGGCTGCGCCGGGCCACCGTGCTGCTGACCCGGCTGGACGTGGCCGGGGCCGGACCGGAGTCGCTGCGGGCGCTGGAGGCCTACCGGCGGCGCGGGCACGCCGAGCTGCTCGCACCCGGGTACCCGCCGCGCGCGGTGCGGGTGCTGGAGTCGGCCCGGCAGGTGGCGGCGCTGCTGTCGATCGCCTCCGGCGGCCACGGCGCGGCGGTGAGCGCCTCCGAGATGGCGGCCCGGCAGGAGGCGCTGGCGCCGCTGTGGCGCACGGCCCGCCGGGCCCAGGTCGCGGCGTACAACGCGCTGGTGGACGAGCGGGAACCGTAGCCGGGCTAGCGGGTCTCGCCGTGCCGCACGGCCCAGAGCGCGGCCTGGGTGCGGTCGGCGAGGTCCAGCTTCATCAGGATGTTGGAGACGTGGGTCTTCACCGTCTTCTCCGACAGGTGCAGGCTGCGCGCGATCTCCCGGTTGGAGCGGCCGTCGGAGATGTGGCCGAGCACCTCGCGCTCGCGCTCGGTGAGGGTGCCGCCGCGGCCCTGCGGCGGGCGCGGGCCGTCGTCGGCGAGCAGTGCCTCGGCCAGTTCCGGCTGGAGCAGCACGTGGCCGGCGTGGACCGAGCGGATCGCGCCGGCCAGTGCCTCCGGGTCGACGTCCTTGTAGACGTACCCGGCGGCGCCGGCCCGCAGCGCGGGGACCATGGTGCGGTGCTCGGTGAAGCTGGTGACGATCAGGATCCGGGCCCGGCTGCCCTCCTCCTTGAGCGCCCGCAGCGCCTCGATGCCGTCGACGCCGGGCATTTTGAGGTCCATCAGGACCACGTCGGGGTCGAGCGCGCGGGCCCGGGCGACGCCCTCGGCGCCGTCGGCGGCCTCGCCGACCACCTCGATGTCGTCCTGCACCTCCAGGAAGGTGCGCAGGCCGCGACGGACGACCTGGTGGTCGTCGACCAGCAGGACGCGGATCGCGGACAGGGTGTCAGGCACCGGGGACCTCCATCTCGACGATCGTGCCCGCTCCGGGGGCCGAGTCCAGGGTGAGCCGGCCGCCGACGGCGGCGGCGCGGTCGCGCATCGAGGCCAGGCCGAGGTGGCGGCCGGCCCGCCGGACGGCCCCGGGGTCGAAGCCCCGGCCGTTGTCGCTGACCCGCAGCACGGCGCCGCGTCCGGGCGTTCCGGCCAGGGTGACGGTGACGCGGCCGGCGCCGGAGTGGCGCAGCGCGTTGTGCAGGGCCTCCTGGGCGACCCGCAGCAGGGCGGCCTCCTGGGCCTGCGGGAGGGCGCGGACGCGGTCGGCGGCGAAGGCGATGTCGGCGTTGTGGGCGCGGTCGAGGACCTGCACCTGGGAAGCCAGGGTGGCGCTGAGGCCGTCCTCCTCCAGTGCGGCGGGGCGCAGTTCGACGACGACGGCGCGCAGTTCGTCGGCGGCCTCGGCGGCGAGCCGGGCGACCTCGGCGAGTTCGGCGCGGGCGCGGGCCGGGTCGCGGTCGACGAGCTTGGCGGCGGCCTTGGCGGTGAGGCGCAGCGAGAAGAGCTTCTGCGAGACGGCGTCGTGCAGGTCGTGGGCGATCCGGGCGCGCTCGCCGGCCAGGGTGAGTTCCCGGCTGCGCTCGTAGAGGCGGGCGTTGGTCAGGGCCAGCGCGGCGTGCGCGGCGAGTATCCGCAGGAGTTCCTCGTCGTGGTCGGTGAAGCCGCCGCCGCCGCGCTTGTTGGCGAGGTAGATGACTCCGAGGACCTCGTCCTCGTCCTCCTCGTGGTCGGCGTCGACGATGGGCATGCCGAGGAAGGCGCCGAGTTGGGGGTGGGCGTCGGGCCAGCCGCCGAAGGCGGGGGCGCGACGGACGTCGTCGAGCCGGATCGGGCCGGTCTCGTGGAGCATCGCGGCGAGCACGCCGTGCTGCCGGGGCAGCGGTCCGATCGCGCGCCACTGCTCGTCGGTGACGCCGTCGACGACGAACTGGGCGAAGCCACCGTGGTCGTCGGGGACCCCGAGGGCGGCGTACTCGGCGCCGAGCAGCCGGCGGGCGGAGGCGGTGATCCGGCGCAGGACCTCGCGGACCTCCAGGTGGCGGCTCATTCCGAGCAGGGCCTGGCTGACGGCCTCGATGCCGGCCAGGCAGGGTTCGCAGGCGGGCAGGGTGCCGTCCGGCGGCGGGCCGACCGGGATCCGGTCGGCGGGCAGCAGTCCGGCGTGCCGGTGGTCGCTTGGCACGGTGGGCATGACGCCAACCTACCGCCGTCCGCGGGGCCCGCGCGTCGGTCCCCGGCCGGGTGGGGCGCAGGTCCAGCGACCTAGGTCGTGCGCTCCTGACCGGGTAGGACGGGCAGGGAACCGGGCTCGGGAACGAGGGCCGGGAACAGGGCCGGGAACAGGGCCGGGAACGCCGCGGGGGCGGCCCGCCCCGGTCGGGACGGGCCGCCCCCGTGGTGGTGGCGGTGCCGGGCGTCAGCCCTTCTGCATGACCTCGGGCTCGTGCCGGCGCTGGAGGCGGGTGACGATGATGCCGAGGATGACGGACATCAGGATCAGCATCCCGGCGTCGAACCAGAACTGGCCCGAGTTATGGCCCCAGAGCGCGTCGTACTCGGGGTTCTGGAAGTCCTTGTTCCAGGGTCCGAGGAGCTTGGACAGGTCGAGCGTGGTGGCGACCATGCCGGTGCCCCAGCGGGCCGGCATCAGCCAGGCGAACTGCTCCAGGCCGGGCTTGGAGAAGATCTGGAACAGGCAGCCGGTGAACACGACCTGGATGATCGCGAACATGACCAGCAGCGGCATGGTCTTCTCGGCGGTCTTGACCAGCGCCGAGATCGCCAGGCCGAACATCATCGAGGCGAAGCTCAGCAGGATCAGGCCGAAGCTCATCTCCAGGATCGGCAGGTCCTTGATCACCAGGCCGTGCGCGGGCAGCTTGCGCGGCAGGAAGCCGACGGCGGAGATGATCGCGCCCTGGATCACGCTGAAGAAGCCCAGCACGATGATCTTGGACATCATGTACGCCGAGCGGGACAGGCCGGTGGCCCGTTCCCGTTCGTAGATCGCCCGTTCCTTGATCAGCTCGCGGACCGAGTTCGCCGCGCCGGAGAAGCAGGCGCCGATCGCCAGGATCAGCATGATCGTCGCGGCGCCGCTGTTCAGGCCGAGCTGCGACTTGGGGTTCGGTGCCAGCCCCGGTTCGTTGGGGATCAGCACACTGACCGCGCCCAGCACCGCCGGCAGCAGCACCGACAGCGCCAGGAAGCCCCGGTCGGAGGCGAGCACCGAGGCGTAGCGGCGGATCAGCGTCCACAGCTGCGAGCCCCAGCTCTGCGGCTTGGGCGGGCGGACCGCCTCCTGGACGATCTGCGCGGACTGCACGGCGCCGGACTCCACGTCCGCCGAGTACTGCTGGTGGTGCACCGAGCTGCGGTAGCGGCCGGCCCAGTCGTGGTCCGGGTAGTTCTCGAAGGCCTGGAAGACATCGGCCCAGGTCTCGTACCCGAAGAAGTGCAGCGCCTCGTCCGGCGGGCCGAAGTAGGCCACCGCACCGCCCGGCGCCATCACCAGCAGCCGGTCGCAGAGCGCGAGTTCGGCCACCGAGTGGGTGACGACCAGGATCGTGCGGCCGTCGTCGGCGAGGCCGCGCAGCATCTGCATGACCTCGCGGTCCATACCCGGGTCGAGGCCCGAGGTGGGCTCGTCCAGGAAGATCAGCGAGGGCTTGGTGAGCAGCTCCAGGGCGACCGAGACGCGCTTCTGCTGGCCGCCGGAGAGGGCGGTGATCCGGTTGTCCGCGCGCTTGTCGAGGCGCAGCTCGTAGAGCACCTCGTCGATCCGCGCCTCGCGCTCGCGCGGCTCGGTGTCGCCGGGGAAGCGCAGCCGGGCCGCGTACTTGAGGCCGGTGCGGACGGTCAGTTCCTTGTGCAGGATCTCCGACTGCGGCACCAGGCCGATGCGCGAGCGCAGCTCGGCGAACTGCTTGTAGAGGTTGCGGCCGTCGTAGAGGACGTCGCCGCGGTCGGCCGGGCGGTAGCCGGTGAGGGCGCGCAGCAGGGTCGACTTGCCGGAGCCGGACGGGCCGATGACGGCGACCAGGGACTTCTCCGGGACGCCGAAGCTGACGTCGTCGAGCAGGACCTTCTTGCCGCCCTTGAAGTCGACCTCGACGGTCAGGTGGCGGGCGGAGAAGGAGACGGCGCCGGTGTCGACGAACTCCTGCAGCTGGTCGCCGACCAGGACGAAGCTGGAGTGGCCGACCGTCAGCCGGTCCTGCGGGCCGATCAGCTGGCGCTCGACCCGCAGACCGTTGAGGAAGATGCCGTTGTGGCTGCCGAGGTCGACGATCTCGTACCGGCCGTCGGGCAGCTGGCGCAGCTCGGCGTGGTGGCGGGAGACCTGGAGGTCGGAGACGACGATGTCGTTGTCCAGCGCACGACCGATCCGCATGGTGTTCATACCGGCGGTCAGGTTGCGGATGACCGTCGGCTGCGGGCCGCCGTCGTGCGGGGCGGGCGCCTGCTGCGGGAACCCCTGCGGGGCGTGCTGCCCCGGGAAGCCCTGCTGCTGCGGGAAGTGCTGCGGTTGGACCTGCTGCTGCGGCTGGGCCTGCGGCTCCGGCTGCTGCTGCCACTGCTGCTGCGGGTAGGGCGGCTGCGCCGCCGGGGGCTGCCACTGCTGCTGCGGGGCGGCGCTCCGGCTGGTCGCGGCCTCGTGCCAGGCCGGCGGTGCGGCCGGCTGGGCGGCCGGCGCGGAGAACGCGAGCCTGGGGCCGTTCTCGGCGTTGCCGAGGTTGACCACGGCCCCCGGGAACAGCTGGGCCTGCATGGTGCGGGCACCGCCCGTGTAGGTGCCGTTGGTGCTGCCGTGGTCGTCCAGCTGCCAACCCGCTCCGTTGAAGGACATGGTGGCGTGCTGCCAGGACACCCGCGCGTCGTCGAACTGGAAGTCCGACTGCGGGTTGCGACCGATGGTGTAGGACCGCCCGGGTTCCATGACCCGCTGCTGTCCGTTGATCTCGATGACGAGTTGCGGCACTCTCGCCTGCCCCGCTCTCTCGGTTCCCCCGATGGTGCGCCCCGGCCAGGTGGGGCGAAATGATCGTGAATCTGACGGGGGAATCATTCCAGCCCGTCGGCCAGGGGTGAAAGCCGCCCCCGCGGACTGTGACCAGGCGGCAACGATTCACGGACCGCCCTTGTACGACCTGGTGCGGCCGGACGGCCCGGTGCGGCCGGACTGCGGCCGGACTGCGGCCGGGCTGCGGCCGGGCTGCGGGCTCGTCCACGAACCGGACGGGTGCCGTCACGGTGTCGGGCTCCGGGTAGCGTGGGAGGCACCATGAACGCATCGCCCTTGGCCGCCGAGCCGTTCCCCGCCCCGCAGCCCCGGACCGAGGACGGGCGCACCCTGCTCGTCAAGGTGTTCGGCAAGGACCGCCCCGGCATCACCGCCGGGCTCTTCGCCACCCTGGCCGGGTTCGGCGTCGAGGTCGTCGACATCGAGCAGGTGGTCACCCGTGGCCGGATAACGCTGTGCGCCCTGGTCTCCGCCCCCGCCGTCCGCGGCGCCGAGGGCGACCTGCGGGCCGTGGTGCACCGCTGGGCCGAGGAGCAGAAGCTCCAGGCCGAGATCATCTCCGGGATCGGCGACAACCGGCCGCGCCGCGAGGGCCGCTCCCACGTCACCGTGCTGGGCCACCCGCTGACCGCCTCCGCCGTCGCCGCGCTCACGGCGCGGATCACGGCCGCGGACGGCAACATCGACCGGGTGTTCCGGCTCGCCAAGTACCCGGTCACCGCCGTCGAACTGGCGGTCTCGGGTGTGGCCACCGACCGGCTGCGGGCCGAGCTGGCCCAGGAGGCGGCCACCCAGCGGGTGGACGTCGCGGTGGTGGCGGCCGGGCTGGAGCGGCGGGCCAAGCGGCTGATCGTCATGGACGTCGACTCGACGCTGATCCAGGACGAGGTGATCGAGCTGTTCGCCGCCCACGCGGGCTGCGAGGAGGAGGTCGCCGAGCTGACGGCCGCGGCGATGCGGGGCGAGCTGGACTTCGCGGAGTCGCTGCGCGCCCGGGTGGCGCTGCTGGCCGGGCTGGACGCCGCGGTGACCGAGAAGGTGCGGGCGGAGGTCCGGTTCACTCCGGGCGCCCGCACCCTGATCCGCACCCTGCAGCGGCTGGGCTTCCAGGTCGCGGTGGTGTCCGGTGGCTTCACCCAGGTCACCGACCACCTGGTGGAGCAGCTGGGCCTGGACTTCGCGGCGGCGAACACCCTGGAGGTGGTGGACGGGAGGTTCACCGGCCGGGTGGTCGGCGAGATCGTCGACCGGGCGGGCAAGGCGCGCTGGCTGAAGCGGTTCGCCGAGCAGGCCAAGGTGCCGCTGGAGCAGACGGTGGCGATCGGCGACGGCGCCAACGACCTGGACATGCTGAACGCGGCCGGGCTGGGCGTGGCGTTCAACGCCAAGCCGGTGGTGCGGGAGGCGGCGGACACCGCGGTGAACGTGCCGTTCCTGGACACCGTGCTGTACCTGCTCGGGATCACCCGCGAGGAGGTCGAGGCGGCCGACGTGGTGGACGTCCTGGACCACCCGGAGGCGGGCCTGCGGGCCTGACGGCCCCGAGGCGGGCGCGCGGGGCCGACGGCGCGCGGGGCTGACGGCGCGCGGGCTGCCCGGACGCACCGAGGGGCGCGCGGACCATGGCCGCGCGCCCCTCGTCGTCGGTCCGGGCCGCTGCCCGCCGCTCAGTCCTGCGGCGTGAAGTACGAGACCAACTGCGCCACACCCGGTTCGACGTTCTTCCACGAACCGGAGAAGCTGAGCACCGCGACGGCCGCGGTCGGGAAGCCGCCGAGCCGCAGCCGCTCCAGCGCGTCCCGGTCGCCCTCGTCGCCGGCCAGCACCTGGGTCAGGCCCAGCACCCCCGGATTGTGGCCCACCAGGACCACGTCGGCGTACTCCTCCGGGGTGTCCTGGAGGGCGGCGATGATCTCGCCGGGGCTGGCCTCGTAGACCCGCTCCTCGTAGACGGTCCGCCGCACCCGCTTCGGCAGCTCGTGCGCGGCGAGCTTCCAGGTCTCCCGGGCACGCAGGGCGGTCGAGCAGAGCACGTAGTCGGGATTGATACCGGAATCGGCGAGCCAGCGGCCGGATTCCGGGGCCTGGTGGCGGCCCCGGTCGGCCAGCGGCCGCTCGTGGTCGTCGACGCCGTCCGGCCAGTCGGCCTTGGCATGGCGGAGAACGATGATCCTGCGGGGCGTGTCGGCGCTCATACCCAGCAAGCTTGGCAGAAAAGCCGGCCGCGGGCGCGATGCTGCCCGATGGCGCCGCCCCCGGCGTCGGGGAGTGCCATCATGCGGGGTTCACCCGGGCGTCCCCCCGGGGTCAGCCGATGTTCCGGGCGACGATCGCGACGATCACCAGCAGGACGACGATGCCGCCGATGATCGCGGCCAGCTGGCCGAGCTTCTTGTGGCCGTCGGTGGGGTTCGGTTCGAGAACGGGCATGCCCGGATTCTCCCATCCCGGACACGCCCGTCCCCCACCGGGACCCGTCAGGCCGCGACGGCCCCGGAGGCCGTCGCCACCGCCTCGTCCTCGATGTGCCGGGCCCGGGCCGCCCGCAGGCCGAACAGCATCTGCGGCACCAGCAGCACCGCCAGGAAGCCGAGCGGCAGGTACCACTCGCCGGTGGCCTGGTAGAGCCGGCCGATCAGGATCGGGCCGGGGATCGAGATCAGGTAGCCGACGCCCTGGGCGAAGGCCGACAGCTGCGCCACCCCGCCGGCCGTCCTGGCCCGCAGGCCGATCATGGTCAGCACCAGCGGGAAGGCGCAGTTGGACAGGCCCACCAGGACCGCCCACAGCCACGGCGCACCGGCCGGGGCCACCGCCAGCCCGGTGTAGCCGGCGATGCCGAAGGCCGCCAGGACCACCACGAAGAGCCGCTGGTCACCGCGCCGGGCGGCCAGGTTCGGCAGGACGAAGGACACCGGCACGCCGATCACCATGGTCAGCGCCAGCAGCACGCCCGAGGTGCCCGAGGAGACCCCGGCGTCCTGGAAGATCGTCGGCAGCCAGCCCATCACCACGTACGCGCCGGTGGCCTGGAAGCCGAAGAAGATCGCCAGCGCCCAGGCGGTGCGGCTGCGGGTGATCGGCAGCCGCACGGTGTCCGCCGCGCCGGCCGCCGGTCCGCCCGACTCCCGCCGCCGGCCGAGCAGCACCGGGATCCAGAGCAGCAGGGCGACGGCGCCGAGCCCGGCCCAGACCCCGAGGCCGAGCCGCCAGTCGCCGCCGAGCCCCTTGGTCAGCGGCACGGTGACGGCGGCGGCCAGCGCGGTGCCGGCCGAGAGCGCCATCGAGTAGAGGCCGATCATCGGCCCGACCTTCTCCGGGAAGTACCGCTTGATCACCACCGGGATCAGCACGTTGGAGACGGCCACACCGGCCAGCGCGAGCGCGGTGAGCAGCAGGAAGACCGCCGTGCCGCCGGCGAAGGAGCGGGCCAGCACGCCCGCGGTGATCGCGCCCATGCCCGCGGTGACCACCGCGACCGGGCCGAGCCGCCGGGCCAGCCCGGGCGCGGCGAAGCCGAACAGGGCGAAGCAGAGCGAGGGGACGGCGGTGAGCAGGCCGGCGACGGTCGGGCTCATCCCGAGGTCGGTGCGGACCTGGTCCAGCAGCGGCCCGAGGCTGGTGACCACCGGGCGGAGGTTGAACGCGGCGGCGGCGATCGCCAGGGCGAACAGCCAGCCGAGGTGGCGGCCTCTGGGCGGAGCGGGCCGCTCGGTCTGCGGCCGGGCGGCGGCCCGGGGGGAAGCGGTGACGGGATCTGCGGTGTCTGCTGCGGACGACATGCAGGCCATCATAGAATGATGGGATGAATTAGCGCATCCTCGAATTGGGATGATGGCCCGACCCACCCGACCCAAGGAGTCCCCCGTGGCGCTGTCCTCGCCGAAGCGCACCCCGCTGTCCGACCAGGTGATCGCCCAACTGCGCGCGCAGATCACCTCCGGGGAGTGGCCCGTCGGCTCGCGCATCCCCACCGAGGCCGCCCTGGTCGAACAGCTGGGCGTGGCCCGCAACACCGTGCGCGAAGCCGTCCGCGCCCTCGCCCACAACGGGCTGCTCGACATCCGCCAGGGCTCCGGCACCTACGTCCTGGCCGCCAGCGAACTCGCCGGCGTGATGCACCGCCGCTTCGCCGACGCCGACCGGGCCCAGGTCGCCGAGCTGCGCACCACCCTGGAGACCGCCGCCGCCGGCCTCGCCGCCGGCCGCCGCACCGACCGCGACCTCGACCTCATGGACTCCGCCCTCGCCCGCCGCGAGGACGCCTGGCGCTCCGGCAACGCCGAGGACTTCGTCCAGGCCGACGCCGCCTTCCACCACTCCGTCGTCGCCGCCGCCCACAACGACGTGCTCGCCGCCCTCTACGCCGACCTCGGCGAGGTCACCCGGGCCCTGCTGCGCCACGACGTCGGCCCCGAGCTCGTTCCCGAGCGCTACCTCGGCCACGACGACATCGTCGACGCCATCCGCGCCCGCGACGCCCAGCGCGCCTCGCACGAGGCCGGCCGCGCCATCGGGGCCTGCGACCCGGAGGGCTGACCGGGGGCGGGGGGTCGGGGCCGGCCCGGGGCGGGGCTGCTCGTGCCTGCACGCGCCTGCACGCACCTTGCGGGCGGCGGGATTTGGCGTGCTAACGTCCCGTGAAAATTCGCGGACGGCCGGTCTCCGGCCGCAGGTGGACCACAACGGGGAGAACTGATGGCGGATCCGGACCTGAAGCTGGGCCAGGGACCGGGTGGCGGGGGGCCCACCAAGGTGTCGACGGGTGCGCTGGACAAGGCGGCCACCGCACTCGACGGCATCGCCACCGACAGCACCGCGGCCGGGAAGACCGCCGACGAGTCCACCGAGGCCGCGGCAGGAAAGCTGAGTGGCTGGGACACCGCCGCCGCCCTGCGCGGCGCGGTCAAGGAGTGGCACGAGCAGGTGTCGCAGCTCAACGGCCGGCTCAACCAGGAGGCCGGGATGATGCGGCAGACCCACACCAACTACCTGAACGTCGAACACGGCATCGCCACGTCGTTCAGTGGGAAGGCGTGAGCATGAGCCTGCTCGGTTTCGAGGACGTCATGAAGGCGGACCCGTCGGCGATGGCCAAGGCCGTCACCGACTGGACCGAGATGGCCCGCAAGTACCAGGGCGTCCAGCAGCGGCTGGAGAGTGAGGTGCTCTCGGTCACCGGCAGCCAGGGCCTGTGGCTCGGCTCGACCGCCTCCGCGGCCAACCAGCACGTCAGCTACACCCGGCAGCAGGCCATCGACGCGCAGACCGAGGCCAAGGCCGTCGCCTCGATCATCAAGGACGCCCAGGGCGACTTCGAGTCGGCGCAGAAGAAGCTGAAGCAGGCCGTCGCCGACGCCCAGGCCGACGGAATGAAGGTGACCGGCACCGGCTCGGTGATGTTCGACGTGGGCGCCCTCGACCCGGCCAGCCGAAGCGCCTACCACCACGAGCCGGACTACCAGCGCGAGTGCAACGAGGCCGCCGGCCAGTGGGCACAGAAGATCAAGGTCTATGTGGAGGAGGCGACCGCCGCCGACCAGCGGGCCGCCCTCCGACTGCGCCGCGCCGCCAAGGTCGGCGACATGATGAACGAGTTCAACGGCCAGGCCGTCGGCGGCGGCGACGAGGCCGACGGCCGGCGCGCCGCCGAACTCGCGTCCCGGCTCAAGGACGGCAAGACGCTCAGCCCCGAGGAGCTCGCCGAGCTCAACAACCTGATGAAGGCCAACTCCGGCAGCCCCGTCTACGGCCAGACCCTGCTCAACACGCTCGGCGCCGAGGGCACCCTGCTGCTCGCCGACGAGCTGGAGGTCCGGCTCAACGACCGCGGCGGCAAGCTCAAGGGCGAGTACGGCGAACTCCAGACCAACCTCGCCAACACCATCGCCGGCGCCACCAGGGACACCAGCACGAAGTTCTACCAGGACTTCCGCAAGGGTCTGCAGGAGGCCGGCGTCAAGAACATCGACGCCCGCCACTTCGGCGGCAGTACGGCGCCGATCTACGGCTACCAGACGCTCGCCACCCTGCTGCAGCACGGCAACGCCGGGTACGGCGCGCAGTTCCTGAACGATCTCGGGGCCGACGTCATAGCCGCCGATCGCAAGGACAACCACTGGAAGTCGTACCAGTTCAACGGCCCCCGCCCGGACCTGGTGCACGACCCGGTGGACGGCGTGCTCAAGCTGATGGGCCAGAACCCCGAGGCCGCCACCCAGTTCCTCGACCCCGAGGGACCGGGCGCCGAGGACCGCCTCAAGTACCTGCTGCGCGACCGCGAGTGGCCCACCACCTACACCAACACCCTCTTCGGCCCGCCGATGATCGACAAGAGCACCCACCAGGCCGGCCTCGCCGCCGCCCTGGAAGCCGCCGCCACCGGCGACGTCCCGGGCGACAACGCCCACAACGGCGGCCCGCACACCCCGGCCCAGGCGCGGGTGATGCAGGGCGCGATCGACGCGCTGGACGGGGGCGGCAAGGGCGAAACCGTGCACGACGACCTGAAGCTGCCACTCGCCAACGCCCTGTCGGACTACGTCGACGACACACACGCGGTCCTCAGCGAGAACCAGTCCTCCAAGGGGCGCGACGGCACCTGGGAGCAGAACGGCGAGGGCCACATCGGTGGTAGCCCCGACCACCTTATCCGGGTCATGCGCGGCGTCTCCGACGATCCGGAGGCGTACGCCACGCTCTACAACGCCGAACGGGCCAAGGCCGCCGAGGTCCTGGCCGGTATGCCGGCAGACCCGCAGTACAGCTCGGAGGATCGAGACATACCCGCACGGCAGGTCGGGTCGGCCCTCGGTGCATTCGACGCCATCCGCTCCGACGTCATCCTGGACGAGAAGGACGACAGGATGGAGTGGGCCGAGAAGACGGGCGAGTTCGCCTCATCGATGAACGGCACCGTGACCGGATTCATCCCCGAGGTCGGGGACGTCGCCGGCGCCCTCGTGGACGCGGGCATCTCCAAATGGGTGGACAACGTCAAGGAGGACGCCCAATTCGACGGTAACGCCAAGAACTCCGACACCCATTTCGCCGCCAGGACCCAGAGCCACGAGATGGCCCTGGCGTGGGGTCAGGCGAACAACCTGCCCGAGGACTCGAAGACGACCAACGCAGTCTCCACGGAAATGAAAACCGGCCACACGACCGGCAACCTGAACGCGATGATCGCCCTCGGACGAAACGGTCAGCAGTGAAGCTCTCACGACGTGCCTGGGTGATCCTCGCCGGTGTGCTCGTTCTCGCCCTCGGCGCAGGCGGCTACGCGTCCTGGCAGTATACGAACCTGTATCTTCCGGACCGGCTCTGCGACGGCGCCATTGACGCGAAGGACGCCGAACGGGTCCTCGGCAGCGGCAAGATCGTGGTTGCCGACAGCGACGTGTCGACCAACCGCAGCGACCCTGACGCCTATTGCGCGATCAGTCTCAAGCGCGGCGGCAAGTACGTCGCCGAGATCCACCTCCGCACCAAGATGGCCGAGCCCTACGAGCTTTCTTTGCGGGCCGACCCGGCGATGTCCCAGCCGGACCGGGGGCCGGTCGGCGCGTTCGGCAACGCCCGCGGCTGGCTGATGATGGCGCCGGGCTGCAGGCTGGACCCCAAGGACACGAACAACTACCCGAAGCGGGACGCCGACGCGGTCGCCCTGGACGTGGTCCGCGACAAGGAGCCCGACCCCTACCGTTTCGCCCGCGCGGACCGGACCGCGTCGCCCGAGGCCCGACAGGACCTGGCCCGGCTGGCCGCCGACTTCGCGGCAGCGGTAGCCCGCCGCTCCGGCTGCGGATCGGCAGACGTCCCCGACGTCCATCTGACCGGCGGCGAACAGATCGGACAGCCCGTCGACGACGGGCAACTCTGCGGAGTTCCGGGGGCCACTGCCGTCACCAAACTGCCGGACGGGGCCCGTCAGGACATCAGCAGCAGCTCGGCACCGGTCCAGAGCTGCTGGATCTACACCGATATCCGGCAGCGGCTGCTCTACGAGTTCACCGCCACCCTCGACAGCCGCTACCCGGACTTCGCCATCCACATCAGCGACAAGCCGTTGGCATCCTCCCCGGGGGGCTGGCGGGGCAGCAACAACGGCAGCACCGTGGTCGCTTCCTGCGCGAGTGGAACGCTCACCCTGCACGCTTTCGGGTTCGCGCTCCCCGATTCTTCCCAACCCACCGAAACCCCTGTCTTCCGCGTCTGGGCGAACGCCATGGCCGCCAAGTTCGGCTGCGAGCCGGTCGCGCCGAAGTAGCCGCCAACAGAAACGCCGCTGTCCGGCACCCCTCCCACGAGAAGAGGGGTGCCGGGCAGCGGCGTTCGTACCTACCGGAGGCGTCAGGCGCCGATGGCGTGCAGGCCGCCGTCGACGTGGACGATCTCGCCGGTGGTCTTCGGGAACCAGTCCGACAGCAGGGCGACGACGCCGCGGCCGGCCGGCTCCGGGTCGTTCAGGTCCCACTTCAGCGGGGAGCGGTTGTCCCAGGTGGCGGCGAGGTCCGGGAAGCCCGGGATGGACTTGGCGGCCATCGAGCCGATCGGGCCGGCCGAGACCAGGTTGCAGCGGATGTTCCGCTCGCCCAGGTAGCGCGCCAGGTAGCGGTTGGTCGACTCCAGGGCGGCCTTGGCCGGGCCCATCCAGTCGTACTGCGGCCAGGCGTACTGGGCGTCGAAGGTGAGGCCGACGACCGCGCCGCCGTCCTGCATCAGCGGCAGCAGCGCCGTGGTGAGCGACTTCAGCGAGAACGCCGAGACGTGCATGGCGGTGGCCACGGACTCCCACGGCGTGTTCAGGAAGTTGCCGCCCAGGGCGTCCTGCGGGGCGAAGCCGATCGAGTGGACGATGCCGTCCAGGGTCGGCAGGTGCTCGCGCACCCGGTCGGCGATGCCGGCCAGCTGCTCCTCGCTGGAGACGTCCAGCTCCAGCACCTTGACCGGGTTCGGCAGCTTCCTGGCGATGCGCTCGGTCAGGCTCGGCCGCGGGAAGGCGGTGAGGATGACCTCGGCACCCTGCTCCTGGGCCAGCTTGGCGGTGTGGAAGGCGATGGAGGACTCCATCAGCACACCCGTGATCAGAATGCGCTTGCCCTCAAGGATTCCGCTCATGACTCAGTGACCCATGCCCAATCCGCCGTCCACGGGAATGACGGCTCCGGTGATGTACGCGGCCTCGTCCGAACCGAGGAACCGCACGGTGGAAGCGACCTCGGCGGGCGCCGCGTAACGGCCGAGCGGCACGCCGGCGACGATCTCCGCGCGGCGCTCGTCGGTGAGCACCGCGGTCATGTCGGTGTCCACGAAGCCGGGGGCGACCACGTTGACGGTGATGTTGCGCGGGCCCAGCTCGCGCGCCAGCGAACGGGCGAAGCCGACCAGGCCGGCCTTGGACGCGGCGTAGTTGGCCTGGCCCGGCGAGCCGGAGAGGCCGACGACCGAGGAGATCAGCACGATCCGGCCCTTGCGGGCGCGCATCATCAGCTTGGACGCGCGCTTCACCACGCGGAAGGTGCCGGTGAGGTTGGTGTCCAGGACGGAGGTGAAGGCCTCCTCGGACATCCGCAGCAGCAGGGTGTCGCTGGTGATGCCGGCGTTGGCGACCAGCACCTCGATCGCGCCGCCGTGCGCGGCCTCGATCTCGGTCAGCGCGGCGTCCACCTGGGCACTGTCGGTGATGTCGCAGCGCACCGCGAGCACGTCGTACTTGGCCAGCGCCTCGGGGACCTCACCCGAACGGCTGGTGATGGCGACCTTGTCGCCCGCCTCGGCGAAGGCCAGCGCGATCGCGAGGCCGATGCCCCGGTTGCCTCCGGTGACGAGAACCGAGCGGCTCAACGATCCACCTCTCTCCGTTGTGTGCGCACGCCGTGTGTCCGCGTACCACTCCGTGATGTCCGCGCACGTCGAAACGATGTACGCGGTGCGACGCTATCGGTCGGCCCGGCGCGGCGACGAATCGGGCTCCCACAGCGCAGCACCGGTGGAACTGTCGGTATCCGACAATCCGGTCCGGGGCGGATTTCCCGCCGTTCCCCCAAGTGGCGGGGCCGTATTGTCGTGTCCACTGAGTCGCACGTCCGGGAACCCGGCAGCGGGGCACGCCCGTTGTGCCCCCTGGTGCGGCACGAGCCGGGGCCGCCGCACCGGGGCCGACCCGGGCCCCACGGCCGGACACGGGGCCCCGGCGACGACGATGCGGAGCGCGGAATGAGCGAGGCACAGGCCGGGACGACCCACCGGCGCGGACGACTGGCGGCCCTGGTCGCACTGGCGGCCGGCGCGGGAGCGGTCGCCTGGGCGCTGCGCGACCTGCCGGCGGCGTTCGGCCGGCGGCCGGACGGCGAGCGGGAGGAGCGGCTGCGGAACTCCCCGCAGTACCGCGACGGTGTCTTCCACAACGCGCCCTCCGAGCTGGCCCGGCCGACCGCCCAGGCGGGCATCGACGTGGAGACGGTGCGCCGGGCGCTGTTCCAGCGCGACGGCCGCATCCCGAGCCACCCGGTGCCCACCGTCCGCCCGGCCGAGGGCGCCGGGCCGGCCGCCGAGGGCGTGGCGGTCACCTGGTACGGGCACGCCTCGGCGCTGGTCGAGGTCGAGGGCGCGCGGGTGCTGCTCGACCCGATCTGGAGCGAGCGGTGCTCGCCCGCCGCGCAGGTCGGCCCGCGCCGGCTGCACCCGGTGCCGGTGGACCTGGAGGAGCTGCCGCAGGTGGACGCGGTGCTGATCTCGCACGACCACTACGACCACCTCGACATGGCGACCGTCCGGCGGCTGGTGCGCAGCCAGTCCGCGCCGTTCGCGGTGCCGCTCGGCATCGGCGCCCACCTGCGCCGCTGGGGCGTGCCCGAGCACCGCATCATCGAACTGGACTGGAACGAGACCTGCACGCTGGGCGAGCTCACCGTCACCCTGACCGCGGCCCACCACTTCTCCGGCCGGGGCCTGACCCGCAACACCACGCTGTGGGGCTCCTGGGTGATCGCCGGTCCGAACCGCCGGGTCTTCTACACCGGCGACTCCGGCTACTTCGAGGGATACGCGCGGATCGGCGCCCAGCACGGCCCGTTCGACGCCGCGCTGGTGCAGGTCGGCGCGTACGACCCGGCGTGGGCCGACATCCACATGACGCCGGAGGACGCCGTCCTCGCCCACCGGGAGCTGGACGCCGGGCTGCTGGTCCCGGTGCACTGGTGCACCTTCAACCTGGGCCTGCACCCGTGGGCCGAGCCGATCGAGCGGCTGCTGGTGGCGGCCAAGGAGCAGGGCGTGCCGATAGCGGTGCCCCGCCCGGGCGAGCGGGTCGACGTCGACAACCCGCCGGAGCTGGACAGCTGGTGGGAGGGCGTCGCCTGAGCCTGACGGCACAGCACGACACAGCACGGCACGGCACAGCACGGCACGGCACCGGCCTGCCCGGGCCGGGCCGGGCCGACGGGGCCACGCCGGAAGGAATGCGCTGGCCGAAACCCCGGTGACGGGCCATGATGCCGTGCGGGCACCCCCGTTCACCCGGGGGTCCTGCACCACCGTCCCCCCGACCAGGGAGCCCGATTGCCTCCGCTGCCCCCGACCAGCACTCCCCCGGCCCCCGGCGGCGCCGCCCCGCGCACCGTCGACCCGCTCTTCCTCGGCCTGCCACTGCGCGCCCTGGCCGACGCCGCCCTCACCCGGGCCCGTGAATTCGGCGCCGACCACGCCGACTTCCGCCTGGAGCGGGTGCGCAGCGCCTCCTGGCGGCTGCGCGACGCCCGGCCGGCCGGCACCTCCGACAGCGTCCAGCTCGGCTTCGCCGTCCGGGTGCTGCTGGACGGCGCCTGGGGCTTCGCCGCCGGGGTGGACCTCACCCCGGACGCGGCGGCGCGAGTGGCCGAGCAGGCCGTCGCGGTGGCCCGGCTGTCCGGCGGGATCAGCCGCGCGGCGGGGTCGAAGGAACGGGTGGAACTGGCCGCGGAGCCGGTGCACCCGGACGTCACCTGGGTGTCCGCGTACGACGTGAACCCCTTCGAGGTGCCGGACGCCGAGAAGACGGCGCTGCTCGCCGGGTGGAGCTCCCGGCTGCTGGCCGCCGAGGGCGTCTCGCACGTCCAGGCGACCCTGCTGACCGTGCAGGAGAACAAGTTCTACGCGGACACCGCCGGCACCGTCACCACCCAGCAGCGGATCCGGCTGCACCCGGTGCTGGAGGCCACCTCGGTGGACGGGCGCACCGGCGCCTTCGAGTCGATGCGCACCCTCGCCCCGCCGGTGGGGCGGGGCTGGGAGTACCTGGCGGGAGTACGGGGGCCGTCCCCCGACGGGCAGGGCCTGGCCGGCCCCGGCTGGGACTGGGACGCCGAACTCGCCGAGCTGCCCGTCCTGCTGGCCGAGAAGATGCGGGCACCGAGCGTCGAGCCGGGCCGCTACGACCTGGTGATCGACCCGTCCAACCTGTGGCTGACCATCCACGAGTCGATCGGCCACGCCACCGAACTGGACCGCGCGCTCGGCTACGAGGCCGCCTACGCCGGCACCTCCTTCGCCACCTACGACAAGCTCGGCTCGCTGAAGTACGGCTCCGAGCTGATGAACGTCACCGGCGACCGCACGGCCGAGCACGGCCTGTCCACCATCGGCTACGACGACGAGGGGGTGGCCGCGCAGTCCTGGGACCTGGTCAAGGACGGGGTGCTGGTCGGCTACCAGCTGGATCGGGCGATGGCCGGGCTCAAGGGCCTCGGACGGTCCAACGGCTGCGCCTTCGCCGACTCCCCCGCGCACGTCCCGGTACAGCGGATGGCCAATGTCTCGCTGCGGCCCGCCGCCGACGGCCCGTCCACCGAGGGCCTGTTCGCGGGCGTCGAGAACGGCCTGTACATCGTCGGCGACCGTTCCTGGTCGATCGACATGCAGCGGTACAACTTCCAGTTCACCGGGCAGCGCGCGTACGCGATCCGCAACGGCGAACTCGCGGGCCAGGTCAAGGACTTCGCCTACCAGGCGACGACCACCGACTTCTGGGGCTCGATGACGGCCGTCGGCGGTCCGCAGACCTACGTACTGGGCGGCGCCTTCAACTGCGGCAAGGCACAGCCCGGCCAGGTCGCCGCGGTCAGCCACGGCTGCCCCTCCGCGCTGTTCCGGAACGTCAACGTGCTCAACACCCAGCAGGAGGCGGGTCACTGATGGCCGCGACGCAGCCCCACGAACTCGTCGAGCTGGCGCTCGGCCTCTCCCGCGCCGACGGCTGCGTGGTGATCGCCGACGAGGAGTCGACCGCCAACCTGCGCTGGGCCGGCAACGCCCTCACCACCAACGGCGTCACCCGGGGCCGGCGGCTCACCGTGATCGCCACGGTGGACGGCGCCGAGGGCACCGCCTCCGGCGCGGTCTCCCGTGAGGCCGTCGGCCCGGACGAGGTGGCCGCGCTGGTCCTGGCCGCCGAGGAGGCCGCCCGTGCGGCCGGGCCGGCCGAGGACGCCCGGCCGCTGGTCACCACCGCCGAGCAGACTGCCTCGCCGGACTTCACCACGCCGCCGGCGGAGACCTCGATCGAGGTGTTCGCGCGGTTCGCGCCCGCCCTCGGCCGGGCCTTCGCCGACGCCGCCGGGCGGGGCGAGCTGCTGTACGGCTTCGCCCGGCACGAGGTGGTCAGCAGCTACCTGGGCACCTCCACCGGTCTGCGGCTGCGGCACGACCAGCCGACCGGCATGGTCGAGCTGAACGCCAAGACCGCCGACCTGTCCGACTCGGCCTGGGTCGGCGCCGCCACCCGGGACTTCGCCGACGTGGACGTCACGGCGCTGCACGCCGAGGCGACCCGGCGGCTCGGCTGGGGCGCCCGGCGGATCGACCTGCCGGCCGGCCGGTACGAGACGCTGCTGCCCCCGTCGGCCGTCGCCGACCTCATGGTCCACCTGAACTGGTCGTCCGGCGGCCGGGACGCCGTCGAGGGCCGGACGGTGTTCTCCCGGCCGGGCGGCGGC
Organism: Kitasatospora purpeofusca; assembly: GCF_034043715.1. Classification (GTDB taxonomy): domain Bacteria; phylum Actinomycetota; class Actinomycetes; order Streptomycetales; family Streptomycetaceae; genus Kitasatospora; species Kitasatospora purpeofusca_A. The sequence goes on from NZ_JAXCLC010000045.1 coordinate 28,169, forward strand.
ACCCGGATCGGCGACAAGCTGGCCCCACTGCCGCTGACCCTGCGCTCCGACCCGGCCGAACCGGGCCTGGAGTGCGCGCCGTTCGTGCTGGCGCACGCCGGCGAGGACGAGTCCTCGGTGTTCGACAACGGCCTGCCGCTGACCGCCACCGACTGGATCCGGGACGGCGAACTGGCCTCGCTGGTCACCAGCCGCCACTCGGCCGCGCTGGGCGGCCTGCCGGTGCGCCCCGCGGTCGACAACCTCGTGCTGGAGGCGGCCGGCCAGGAGTCCGCGCCGACCCTGGAGGAGATGATCGCCGGCACCGAGCGCGGGCTGCTGCTCACCTGCCTCTGGTACATCCGCGAGGTGGATCCGGCGACGCTGCTGCTGACCGGCCTGACCAGGGACGGCGTCTACCTGGTGGAGAACGGCGAGGTGGTCGGGGCGGTCAACAACTTCCGCTTCAACGAGTCGCCGGTGGACCTGCTCGGCCGGATCACCGAGGTGGGCCGGACCGAGCGCTGCCTGCCGCGCGAGTGGAGCGACTGGTTCACCCGGACGGCGATGCCGCCGGTCCGGGTCGCGGGATTCAACATGAGTTCGGTCAGCCAGGCCTCGTAGCCGGGCGGTCGCGAGGGGACCGAGGGGGACGGCGGGAGATGGACGAGAAGCGCACGGTCAGGACGAGCAGGATGCTGTCGCGGATCCTGCGGCACGAGCCGGAGCGGGTCGGGATCGCCCTGGACCCGGCCGGCTGGGTGCGGGTGGACGTCCTGCTCGGCGCGCTGGCGGCCCGGGGCACCCGGCTGACCAGGGCGGAGCTGGACCATGTGGTGGCGACGATCCCTCCTTGCCCGCCATCGGGCAGGAGGGGCCCATCCAAGCGCCGCTTCGCCTACTCGCCGGACGGCCTCTCGATCCGGGCCAGCCAGGGGCACACGGTGGCGGTCGACCTCGGTCTGGCCGCCACCGAGCCCCCGCCGGTGCTGTTCCACGGCACGGCGACCCGGAGCCTGGAGGCGATCCTCCGGGAGGGGCTGCGCCCGATGGCCCGGCAGGACGTCCACCTGTCCGCGGACTCCGACACCGCGACCCGGGTGGGCTCCCGGCACGGCCGCCCGGTGGTACTGCTGGTGGACGCGGCCGCGATGGCCGCCGCGGGCCACGAGTTCCGGGTGAGCGCCAACGGGGTCTGGCTGACGGACGCGGTGCCGCCGGAGTACCTCTCCCGGCGTCTTTGAGGCGTGTCCGGCGCCCCGGCCTCGTCGCCGGACCTCTCCGGGCGTACCGTGAGGTGGTCGTGCGGCGAGGCGCGCGGGTGCGTGGACGAGGGCGGTAGGGACATGGGCAAGAGCACCGGGGCAGGACAGGTCCACCGGATCACGGGGGCCCGCAGCAGCCTCACCGAGGACGTCCGGGGCCGCCAGCGCCGCTATGTGGTGTCGATGCTGCTGCGGACGGTCTGCGTCCTGCTCGCGGTGGTGCTGTGGGACGTGCAGCGGTGGCTGGCGCTCGCGGCGCTGGCGGGCGGGGTGCTGCTGCCGTACTTCGCGGTGCTGGTCGCCAACGCGGGCCGGGAGCGCGCGCCGGGGCTGCCGTCCACCTTCGACGTACCGCCGGAGACGCCGCTGATGCTGGGCCCCGGGGGCACCGGTGGCCGAGGGGCGAATGTGACTCACGGTGCCGATGGGGCGGGCCGTGTGCCCACCGATCCTTCACAGAGTCAGAACTGAGCGCCCGTTTTGCCCGGCTTTCCCACCCTTGCCTGAGCGGAAAGCTCAAAAGAAGCTCAGATTAATCATGCAAGACCTCCCCATACCCCTCCCCTACCGTGACATACTGCGTACGCGCTCCGCATCCCCCGTCGGAGCGACGGACCGACGCCGGGCGGCTCCCCCCGTGGCTGCCCGGCGTCGCCCATGCGTTCTCCGGATCCGGCCCCGGCGCTCCTCCGAGCACTCCTCCCGGGAGCAGGGCTCCGGAGCGTGACAGACTGGCGGTGACGATCACCCGCCGATCACCCCGATCCGCCGCCGATCACCCCCGATCACCCCGATCCGCCGCCGACCATCCGAGGACGACTCCGATGCTGCTCCCCGACGCCCCTCAGCCGCAGACCCCGATCTGCTCCGCCAAGGGCTGCCGCGCGGACGCCGTCTGGGTCCTGGTCTGGAACAACCCCAAGCTGCACACCCCGGACCGCCGCAAGACCTGGCTCGCCTGCGACGAGCACCGCGAGCACCTCTCCCAGTTCCTGGGTGTCCGCGGCTTCCTCAAGGAGGTCCTCCCCTTCGCCGGGTGGACCCCCGAGACGGGCTGAGCCGCCCGAGAGACCCTTTCTGGCCGAGACCCTTCCTAGCCGCCGATCGCCGACATCGGGCGGTCCGGCTGGTGGAACTCCGGGCTGTCGATCCCGGCGCCGGCCTTCTTGCCCCACATCGCCGCACGCCAGCGGGCGGCCACTTCCGCGTCGTCGGCGCCGGAGCGCAGGGCGGTGCGCAGATCGGTCTCGCCGGTGGCGAAGAGGCAGTCGCGGATCTGGCCGTCGGCGGTGAGCCGGGTGCGGTCGCAGGCGCGGCAGAACGGGCGGGTCACCGAGGCGATCACCCCGACCCGGCCCGGTCCGCCGTCCACCAGCCAGCGTTCGGCGGGGGCCGCGCCCCGGGTCGTGGAGGGCTCGGGGGTGAGGTCGAAGCGGGCGGACAGCCGCTCCAGGATCTCCTCGGCGGTGATCATCGAGGAGCGGTCCCAGCCGTGCTGGGCGTCCAGCGGCATCTGCTCGATGAAGCGCAGCTCGTAGCCGCGCTCCAGGCACCAGGCGAGCAGCGCGGGCGCCTCGTCCTCGTTGACCCCGCGCATCAGCACCGCGTTGAGCTTGACCGGGGCGAGCCCGGCGGCCTCGGCGGCGGCCAGGCCGTCCAGGACGTCCTGGTGGCGGTTGCGCCGGGTGAGGGTGTGGAAGGTCTCCGGGTCGAGGGTGTCGAGCGAGACGTTGACGCGGTCCAGACCGGCCGCGCGCAGCGCCGTCGCGGTCCGGGCGAGGCCGATGCCGTTGGTGGTGAGGGAGAGCTCGGGGCGCGGGTCGAGGGCGGCGCAGGCCTGGACGATGCCGACCAGTCCGGGGCGCAGCAGCGGCTCGCCGCCGGTGAAGCGGACCTCCTGGACGCCGAGGTCGCGCACCGCGATCGTCACCAGCCGGACGATCTCCTCGTCGGTGAGCAGTTCGGGTTTGGGCAGCCATTGGAGGCCCTGCTCCGGCATGCAGTAGGTGCAGCGCAGGTTGCACCTGTCGGTGAGGGAGACCCGAAGGTCGACGGCGCGGCGGCCGAAAGTGTCGAGCAGCACGGCGGTCCCTTCCCGAGTGAGGTGCCGCCTGGTGAGCGGCCGGCCCGGCCACCGTCACGGCGGGGGCCGGGCCAGCTTAGTCATCAGCCGTTCGTCAGTGGGCGCCCAGCCCGGTCAGTGAGCGGACCTCCAGTTCAGCGTACTTCGCCGGGTCGGCCTGTTCGCGGGAGAGCACGGTGCCGAGCCAGCCCGCGAGGAAGCCGACCGGGATCGAGACCAGGCCGGGGTTCTCCAGCGGGAACCAGTGGAAGTCGGAGTGCGGGAAGAGCGAGTTCTTGCCGCCCGAGACCACCGGTGAGAAGAGCACCAGGACCACCGAGCTGACCAGTCCGGCGTAGACGGAGCTGACCGCGCCGACCGTGTTGAACCGTTTCCAGAAGAGCGAGAACAGCAGGGTGGGCAGGTTCGCCGAGGCGGCGACCGCGAAGGCCAGGGCGACCAGGGCGGCGGTGTTGAGCTTGTCGGCGAACAGGCTGAGCGCGATCGCCACCGCGCCGATCCCGGCGGCGGCCCACTTGGCCACGTACACCTCCTGGCGCTCGGAGACCTTGCCGCGCCGGATCACGTTGGCATAGAGGTCGTGGGCGAAGGAGGCCGAGGAGGCGAGGGTGAGCCCGGCGACCACGGCGAGGATGGTGGCGAAGGCGACCGCGGAGATCACCGCGAGCAGCACGGCGCCGCCGGTGGTGCCCGCGCCGCCGCCCAGGTGCTCGGCGAGCAGCGGGGCGGCGGTGTTGCCGGCCGCGTTGGAGGCCTTGATGGTCTTCGGGCCGACCAGCGCGGCGGCGCCGAAGCCGAGCGCGAGGGTCATCAGGTAGAAGCCGCCGATGATCCCGATCGCCCAGAGCACGGACTTCCGGGCGGCCTTGGCGGTGGGCACGGTGTAGAAGCGGACCAGGATGTGCGGCAGGCCGGCGGTGCCCAGCACCAGGGCGAGGCCGAGGCTGAGGAAGTCGAGCTTGCTGGTGCCGGTGGCCCCGTACTTCAGTCCCGGTTCCAGGAAGGCGTTGGCCTTGCCACTGGCGTCGGCGGCAGCGCCGAGCAGGCTGGAGATGTTGAAGTGGTACTTGGCCAGCACCAGGAACGTCATCAGCGCGGTGCCGGCGATCAGCAGCACGGCCTTGACGATCTGCACCCAGGTGGTGCCCTTCATGCCCCCTATGGCGACGTAGAGGACCATCAGCGCGCCCACCGCGACGATGGTCCAGCGCTTGGCGCCGTCACCGCTGACCCCGAGGAGCAGGGCGACCAGGCTGCCGGCGCCGACCATCTGGGCGAGCAGGTAGAAGATCGACACCACGATGGTGGAGATGCCGGCGGCGGTGCGCACCGGGCGCTGGCGCATCCGGAAGGCCAGCACGTCGGCCATGGTGTAGCGGCCGGAGTTGCGCAGCGGCTCGGCGACCAGCAGCAGGGCGACCAGCCAGGCGACCAGGAAGCCGATCGAGTACAGGAAGCCGTCGTAGCCGAACAGGGCGATGGCGCCGGCGATGCCGAGGAACGAGGCCGCGGACATGTAGTCGCCGGAGATGGCGAGGCCGTTCTGGAAGCCGGAGAAGCCCCGGCCGCCGGCGTAGAAGTCGGCGGCGTCCTTGGTCTGGCGGCCGGCCCAGACGGTGATGCCGAGGGTGGCGAGCACGAAGATCCCGAACAGGGTCATCGTGAGGCCGCGGTGGTCGGTGGCGGATGTGGCGAGCAGGTTCATTCGGCGGCCTCCCGGGGGGCGTGGACGACGGCGCCGCGCGACTCGCGGATGGCGGCCGCGGGCGGATCCAGCCTCCGGGCGGCGTAGCGCGCGTACCAGGCCGCGATGGTGAAGGTGGTGGCGAACTGGAGCAGTCCGAGGACGAGGGCGACGTTGATGTGCCCGACGACCCGGGTGCCCATCAGGCCGGGGGCGTAGCTGGAGAGCAGGACGTAGAGCAGGTACCAGAGCACGAAACCGATGGTGACCGGAAACGCGAAGCTCCGGAACGAGGACCGGAGGCCGCGGAACTCGGCGCTCTCCTCGATGAGTTGGGTTTCGGTGACGGTGGTGTCGATCGGCGGCGATTCCACTCTGACTCCTCACTCGTTCGGCGTAGTGGTCGCACCAGTGGAACGATCGGACGTGAGCGGCGTCACAGTCCGGATGCGCGCCGCGCAATGCTAGGAGGGTGGCGCGTAAGCCGAAAGGGTTTGACCGTGACCAGCCAGACGTTCACCCCTCTGCACTAACCGATTGGCCGAAAACCACCTATCCGGGCAAACGAAAGGGGCGGCACCGGCCATTCGGCGCCGCCCCGATCACCCGTCAGGACCTCTTCGCGTCAGGCCCTCTGCGGAGGGCCCGGGATCAGAACTCGATCCGCACCTTCAACGCGGAGCGGTCGGCCATCGCCCGGTAGCCGTCCGGAACGCCGTCCAGGTCGACCGTGCGGTCGAAGACCAGTCCCGGCTCGATCGCACCGGACAGGACGTCGGGGAGCAGCTCGGGGATGTAGGCGCGGGCCGGCGCGACGCCGCCGTTGAGCGAAACGTTTCGGCCGAACATCTGACCGATGTCCACGCCCGCGCTGCCGCCGTGCGGCACACCCACGTAACCGACCGCGCCGCCGTCCCGGGCGATCGACACGGCGGTGCGCATCGACTCCTCGGTGCCGACCGCCTCCAGCACGGCGTGCGCGCCCTGCCCGCCGGTCAGCTCGCGCACCGCCTCGATCGCCGCCTCGCCGCGCTCGGCGACCACGTCGGTCGCGCCGAACCGGCGGGCCAGGTCGGTCCGGGCGGTGTGCCGGCCCAGCGCGATGATCCGCCCGGCGCCCAGCCGGTGCGCGGCCAGCACCCCGCACAGGCCGACCGCGCCGTCCCCGACCACCGCGACCGTGGAGCCCTCCCGGACCCGCGCCGAGACCGCCGCGTGGTGACCCGTCGCCATCACGTCCGACAGCGCCAGCAGGCCCGGCAGCAGCTTCTCGTCGCCCAGCGCCTCCTTGGGCAGCTTCACCAGGGTGCCGTCCGCGAACGGGACCCGCACCGCCTCGCCCTGCCCGCCGTCCGAACCGACCTCGCCCCAGAAGCCGCCGTGCGGGCAGGAGGTCTGCAGTCCCTCGCGACAGAAGTCACACGTACCGTCCGACCAGACGAACGGCGCCACCACCAGGTCGCCCGGGCGGAAGCCGCGGACCTCGGCCCCGGCCTCCTCCACCACGCCGAGGAACTCGTGCCCGATCCGCTGCCCGGCCACCCGCGAGGCGACACCGCGGTACGCCCACAGGTCACTGCCGCAGATGCAGGCGTTCACCACCCGCACCACGACGTCGGTCGGCTGCTGGACGACCGGGTCCGGCACCTGCTCGATCCGGATGTCATTGGGACCGTGGATGACGGTGGCGCGCATGAGGGTTCGTCCTTCGCAGAGGTGTCCGCAGGGGGTGACACGGACGACCGGAAAACAATCGACCAGATGTACGACGACTGCACCGCCCACTCTATTCCGGCCGGTCCCCGACAACATTCCGGACAGCGGCGGACCGGGTCGGACCCGGCCGGACCGGGGCGGACCTGGCCGGACCGCCCTTCGCGACCGCCGACGGGCCGTATTCTGTTGCACCATGTACGCGATCCAGCCCGAGACCCCCGGCGCAGCTCCGCGGACCGCCCCCCTCCCGGCCCAGCGGTCCGCCGCGCCCGCCGCCGGCTTCGCGGTGGTGGACGTCGAGACCACCGGCCTCGGTCGGACGGACCGCGTCATCTCGGCGGGCGTCTACCAGCTGGACGAGGAGGGCGAGGTCACCGACCACTGGTACACCCTCGTCAACCCCGAGCGGGACCCCGGCCCGATCTGGATCCACGGCCTCACCGGCGACCAGCTGGCCGGCGCCCCCACCTTCCCGGAGATCGCCGGCGAGTTCGCCGAGCGACTGCGCGGCCGGGTACTGGTCGCCCACAACGCGCTCTTCGACTGGAACATGATCTCCCGCGAGTTCTCCCGGGCCGGTCTGCACGCCCCGGTCGACCAGCGGCTGTGCACCATGGTGCTCGCCCGCGACCTGCGGCTGCCGCTGCCCAACGGCAAGCTCTCCTCGCTCGCCGAGTACTTCGGCGTCCAGCAGCGCCAGGCGCACAACGCGCTCGACGACGCCCGGGTCCTCGCCGAAGCCTTCCGCCCCAGCCTGCACCTGGCCCGCTCGGGCGGCGTCCCGCTGCCGCTCCAGTCCTGCGTGGCCGTCACCGACCTCGGCGAGGACGCGCCCGCCTCCCCCTCCCGGGCCTCCTGGACCGGCGCGGCCTACCGCCAGGCCAAGAAGCGCCCGCCGTGCCCCTACCCCAACCCGGGGCGCTGGCAGGACGGCAGCCCGCTGCTCCAGGGCATGCGGGTGGCCTTCACCGGCGACACCGCCACCGACCGGGAACTGCTGGAGGACCGCGCCGTCGAGGCCGGCCTGCACATCGCCACCTCGGTGAGCCGCCTCACCAGCCTGCTGGTGACCAACGAACCGAGCAGCTGGAGCGGCAAGGCCCGCCGGGCCCGCGAGCTCGGCACCCCGGTCGTCGGCGAGGACGCCTTCCTCCAACTGCTGCGTGAGGTCGCCCCGCACCCCGGTGCGTGAGCCGGTTGTGAACAGGGCGTACCGTGCCCATGTGTACCGTTTTCTGCTCTCCCGGCGCTGGCTGGCCACCCTGCTGGTCGCCCTGCTGCTGATCCCCACGACCGTCCGGCTGGGGTTCTGGCAGCTGCACCGCCACGAGGCGCGGGTGGACCGCAACGAGCTGATCGCCCGGTCCCTCACCGACCCGCCCGTCCCGTTCGACACCCTGTCGGCGGCGCCCGGCTTCGCCGTCCCCAAGGACCTCACCTGGCGGACCGTGACGGCCACCGGGCAGTACGACCCGGCACACGAGTTCGTGGTCCGCAAGCGGACCGACTCCAGCCGGGACAAGATCGGCTACTTCGTGATCACCCCGCTGGTGCTCGCCGACGGCGCGGGCACCGTCCTGGTCAACCGGGGCTGGGTGGCCTCCGGCACCTCCGCCGTCGACTACCCAGCCGTCCCCGCCGCCCCGGCCGGCCAGGTCGCCCTGACCGGCCGGCTGCGCGCCGACGAGGCCGCCACCGGCAGCCTCAAGGACCGGGCCGGACTGCCGGACCGGCAGTTCAACCTGATCAGCTCCACCCAGCAGGCCAGGGACACCGGCGCCGGCCTGCTCGGCGGCTACCTCGAGCTCACCGCCACCGAGCCGGCCCCGGCCGACCAGCCCGAGCTGCTGCCCGAGCCCAACCACTCCGACATCGGGCCGCACATGGCGTACGCGATCCAGTGGTGGCTGTTCACCGCGCTGATCCCGGTCGGGTTCGTCGTGATGGCCCGGCGCGAGGCCAAGGACCGCCGCAAGGAGGCCGCCGAGCGCGAGTGCCTGCCGGTCGCCGTCCCGGCCTGAGCCCCCGGCCGGCGGAGCACGTCCGCCGGTGTCGGAACACCTCCGCCGGCGTCGGAGCACGTCCCTCCGGTGTCAGAGCACGTCCTCCAGGTCGCGCAGCAGCCGGGCCTTGGCCCGCGCGCCCACCACCGCCTTCACCGGCTCACCGCCGCGGAACACCATCAGCGTCGGCATCGACAGCACCCCGTAGGCCGCCTGGGTCTCCGGATTGTGGTCCACGTCCAGACTCACCACGGTCAGCCGGTGCGCCTCCTCCCGGGCGATGTCCGCCAGAACGGGCGCCATCTGACGGCACGGCGGGCACCAGTCCGCCGTGAAGTCCACCAGCACCGGCCCCTCGGCGGCCAGCACCTCGGCGGCGAAGGTCTCGTCCGTCACCGCTGCCACTCCCGCGATCCGCATCATGCGCTACCTCTCCCCTGTGTTCCCGTCGGGGGCCGCGGACGCGGCCCACTCGCACTGCGGCGGCTCCGCGGCGGCTCCCGCCGCCAGCGCGTCGCGCTCCCGCTCCGCCCGGGCGAACTGCTCGGACACCTGGGAGCGGACCTCCTGCAGCCGGACGATGCACTCGTCCAGCTCGGACAGCTTCTTCCGGTAGACCTCCAGCGAGGCCGGGCAGGAGTCGCCGTGCGGATGCCCCGCCTGCAGGCACTCGACGAACGGCCTGGTCTCCTCCAGCCCGAAGCCGAAGTCCTGGAGGGTGCGGATCTGCCGGAGCAGCCGCACGTCCTCCTCCCCGTACGCGCGGTACCCGTTGCCGGCCCGACGGGCCGGGAGCAGCCCGAGCTGCTCGTAGTACCGCAGTGCCCGGGTGGTCGTCCCCGCCCGCTTCGCCAGTTCACCGATCCGCATGTCCGGACCCTGCCCTTCCGGCAGCCGTCCGAACGCCGCCAGGACCGACGGTAGACCTTGACGCCGACGTCAACGCCAGCGGCGGCAGTGGCGGCGGTGCCAGTGGCGGCCGGCCCCGCCGCGCCCCCTACCTCCGGCCCCGGCCCACCCGGCAGGATGTCCCCATGGATCTTGGACTGCAGCACAAGGTGTACGTGGTCACCGGGGCGACCCGGGGCCTGGGCCTGGCGACCGCCCGCGAACTCGCCGCCGACGGCGCCCGGGTACTGGTCACCGGCCGCTCCGCCGCCGCCGTCGACACCGCCGTGGCCGAGCTGGCCGCCCTCGGCGACGGGCCGGACGCGGTGCACGGCCTGGTGGCCGACAACGCCGACCCGGGCACCGCCGAACGGCTGGTCGCCGCGGCCGTCGAACGCTTCGGCCGCCTCGACGGCATCCTGATCAGCGTCGGCGGACCGCAGGCCGGACCGGTCGCCACCGCCCCCGAGGAAGCCTGGCGGGACGCCTTCGAGTCGGTCTTCCTCGGCGCCCTGCGGATCGCCCGCGCCGCCGCCGCGACCCTGGGCGAGGGCGGAGTGATCGGCTTCGTGCTCTCCGGATCGGTCCGCCAGCCCATCCCCGGCCTCGGCATCTCCAACGGCCTGCGCCCGGGCCTGGCGATGGCCGCCAAGTCACTGGCCGACGAGCTCGGGCCGCGCGGCATCCGGGTGGTGGGCCTGCTCCCGGCCCGGATCGACACCGACCGGGTCCGTGAGCTCGACGCGCTCGGCGGCGACGCGGAGGCCTCCCGCGCCCACCACAGCGCCGCGATCCCGCTCGGCCGCTACGGCACCCCGGAGGAGTTCGGAAAGGTCGCCGCGTTCCTGCTCTCCCCCGCCGCCTCCTACCTCACCGGTGTGATGGTCCCGGTCGACGGCGGCGCCCTGCGCGGCCTCTGAGCCGCCTCCGGGCGGGCGCCGGGCAGCCTACGGACCGGGGCCCCGGCCGACGGTCCCCGGTCAGGCCACCCGCGGCCGCTTGCGCCGCCGGTGCTGGCGCCCGGTGACCTCCGGCCGGGCCGCGACCACCCGGATCCGCAGCTCCGCCGGCAGCTCCGGCAGCCCCAGACTGGCCCGCGCCCCGGTGCGCGGGCCGGTCTCGAAGTGCTCGGCGAGCGCGGCCGGATCCCCGCCCGGCGTCATCCGGACGGCCGCCCGCAGCCGGGGGTGCCGACGCCCGCGCACCAGCCGGACGCCCACCCGCTCGACCTCCGGCAGGGTGACCGCGCCGCTCTCCACCGCCTCCTCCAGGGCCTTGGTGCGCAGCCGCAGCCGCAGCCCGGACACGCCCGGCGTCGGCAGCAGGACGGTCGTCGGGCCGCTGCGGCGCAGCTGCGCCAGCAGCCACCAGCCGGTACTCAGGACCACCACCGAGAGACCCCCGATCACCACCGGCCACCACCAGGACCGGTCCTCCCAGCGAGTACGCGCGCGGGCTCCGAACACCGGCCGGTCGGGCGAGGCGAGCGGCCACCGGGACGGCGGGTCCAGGCCGAGGCGCCGGTACAGGTCGAGCCCGCCGACCAGCGCCAGCAGCCCGGCCGCCAGCAGCACCGCCCCGACCATCCCCAACAGCAGCCGGTTGACCACGGTCCGGCTCACTCGCCACCACCGCCGCGCACCGGACCCTGCGGCGGGCCGCCCTCCGCCGCACTTCCCTCCGCAGCGCCGGCCTCCGCCGCACTGGCCTCCGTCGCACTTCTCTCCACCGCGCCGGCCTCCACCGCACTTCCCTCCGTCGCACTGCCCTCCCGCACCGGCTCCTCCTCCAGCACCGGACCGGCCCCGGCCCGCCGCCGGCCCGCCGTCCGCACGTCCAGTCGCAGCGGCCCGGCCAGGGTGACCGCCGCCAGCTCGGCGCGCAGCTGCCGCTGTACCGAGGCCGGATCGGCCGGTCCGACCAGCGCGATCCGCACCCGACGCCGGTTGATCCGCACCTTGAGGTGCTCGACGCCCGGCAGCCCGGCCGCCCGGTCGGCCAGCAGGGCGGCCACACCGGACCGGTCGATGGCCGCGGCGGTGTCCCCGTGCGGGCGCAACGGCAGCCAGCGGCCCAGGCCGGGGGCGAGCGCGAGCCACAGCAGCCAGCCGCCGAGCAGGGTGGTCGCCCCCGCGCCGAGAAGCACCGCGAGATCGTCCAGGTGCCGGGTGGCCAGCTCGTCGGCGAGGTCCGTACGCCACTGCCGGGCCGGCTGCCCGGTCCGGACGGCCACCACGTCGTACAGCAGCGCCAAGGCCAGGATCAGCAGCACGGTGGCCACCACGACGGCTGCCGTGGTGCGCGGCGCCCTCAGCCGCCGCACCTTCGGCGCCGGTCCGGCGGCCTCGCCCTCCGGGGCGTGCCCGACCGGCGGCGGCGCCCCGGCCCCGCCGCTCACGCACGCCCCACGGGGCCCGGACGGCCGGTCCGGCGCACGACGAGGTCGGCCCGCCGCACGGCGGGTCCGGTCATCCAGCAGCCGCCGTGGCAGGCCGGTCCGCCGCCCGGCCCCGGCCGGATCCGGCCCCAGCCCGGTCCGGTGCCGCCGCAGCGGCCACCGCCGGTGGCCCAGACCGCCCGTCGGCCCACCCCGGCGCTCCGCCAGGTGCTCATCCCGCCACCTCCGGCACCAGGTGCTCGACCACCACGACGACCTCGGCCACCCGGGTTGCGGTCAGCGCGCGGACGTCGGCGCTGATCCGGTCACGGACGGCGCGGGCCAGGGCGGTGAGATCGGCGGGGAAGGGCAGGTCGACGGCGACCCGCACGGTGACCGGGGCGCTCGGCGCGGACGGGCCGGTCACCGAGACCGTGGGCGGTCCGCCGCGCGCGGTCCGGCCCCGCCAGGCGTCGGCGAGCGCCTCCCGGGCGGCCCTGGCGGCGATCCGGGCGTAGACCCGGTCGGCGATCCGCAACCGACCGCGCGTGCCGGGCTCCCCGTGCGCGGGCGCGGGGACGAGGGCCGCCATCAACGGCGCCGGTCGCGACTGCGCAACAGGTCGCCGAGCTCGCCGAGTTCGATGTCGCCCTCCAGCAGACGGCCGACCACGAATCCGACCACCCCCAGCGCGGCCACCAGCAGGAAGGCCGCGAACCCGCCGAAATATCCGGCGAAGCCCAGGGCCATTCCCACCACCAGGCCGACGATGGCCAGGTTCATGCGTTCCACCTCGTCTTCTGCTGCGTGCTACTTCAGCTTGGGGCGCTGGCCGGAGGAGGGGGGCTCCTCTTCCTCCTCCACCACGTCGGGCTCGTCGGGCAGGTGGACGTCGTTGACGGCGATGTTCACCTCGACGACCTCGAGACCGGTCATCCGCTCGACCGCGTCGACGATGTTCTCCCGCACCTGGCGGGCGAGTTCGGGGATGACGACGCCGTACTCGACGACCAGCGCGATGTCGATGGCGGTCTGCTTCTCCCCCACCTCGGCCTTGATGCCGCGCCCGATGCTGCTGCGCCCGCCGGGGACCCGGTCCCGCATCGCCCCGAAGGTGCGGGCGAGGCCGGAGCCCAGGGCGTGGATGCCGCTGACCTCGCGCGCGGCCATCCCGGCGATCTTCTCGACCACGCCGACGGCCAGCGCGGTGCGGCCGCGCTCGGCGACCTCCGTCGCGCCGTCGGCGCTCGTCGAGGACGCGGCGGCACCGGCCGAGGGGTTCTTGTGCAGGGTGGCGGGCGTCGGAGTGTCAGACATGGCTCATCTCCCGTTGTGCGGCTCCAGCTATATCGCAAACCGCTCCAACTCTGGCATTTCGCCACGATTCCCGCTCCCCGGAGCAGCCGGACGGACGGACCGGCCCGCGGGCGGGCGGGCGGACGGGCGGACAGCCGGGCTGGCGAACGGACCGGCGAGCGGACGGCCCCCGCCGGCTCCGGGGGCGACTTTGCAAAGTCGCACTTTGCAAAGTCCCCGCACGGTCGGTCTGCCGTGCGGGCGAATGCGCGAAAAGGCCCGGGCCCGTGGGAGATCCCACCGGCCCGGGCCCCTCAAGTAGCTGTTTGCAAAGACCTGCCCGGTCCTAGGTGACTTTGCAAAGTGTCACTTTGCAAAGTCATCCGGTCACCGGGTCATCCGGTCATCCGCCCGGGCACTCGGGCGGCCGGGCACTCGGGCGGGCGGGCATTCGGCCGCCCGCCCGGATCCACCCACCCGGGCATTCACCCGCCCGGGCGGTCACCCGGGCGGCCATCCGGTCACCCGCCCGGGCGGTCAGTCGCCGAGGCCGGCCAGGTCGCGCAGCCGGCGGGCCTGCGCCGCCCGTTCGGCCGAGCGCTGCTCGTCGTAGGAGCGGCCGGCGGCGCCCTGGAGCAGGGCCTTGGTCTCGATGACCGCGTTGCGCGGCGCGGCGAGCAGGGCGGCGGCGAGGTCGCGGGCGGCGGCATCCAGTTCGGCGGCCGGGACGGCGAGGTTCGCCAGGCCGATCGCGGTGGCCTCGGCCGCGCCGACCCAGCGGCCGGTGGCGCAGATCTCCAGCGCCCGGGCGTAACCGACCAGGTCGGTCAACGGCTTGGTGCCGCCGAGGTCGGGGACGAGGCCGAGCGAGGTCTCCTTCATGGAGAACTGGACGTCCTCGGCGACCACCCGCAGGTCGCAGCCGAGGGCGAGCTGGAAGCCCGCGCCGACGGCATGGCCCTGGACGGCGGCCAGGGTCACCAGATCGGGGCGGCGCCACCAGGTGAAGGCCTCCTGGTACCCGGCGATGGTCGCGTCGAGTTCCTTGTCCTCGGCGGCGGCCAGTTGGAGGAAACTGGGCTCGCCGGGGATGCCCTCGGGGCTGAACATCGCGCGGTCCAGGCCGGCCGAGAAGGAGACGCCCTCGGCGCGGAGCAGCGCCACCCGGACGTTCCCGGGCAGTTCGCGGCCGATGGCGGCGAGGGCGCGCCACATCGCGGGGGACTGCGCGTTGCGCCGCGCGGGCTGACAGAGGGTGACGACGGCGAGATTGCCGTCGAGCTCCAGGCGAACGCCGTCCTGCTCCCGGCTCGGGGTCTGCGGATCGGTGGCGGGAGCGGTCATGCGGGGACCTCCGGTGGCGAGGGTGCTGGCTACCGGAGAGTAACAAAACTGACGGCGCAGCGGCAGGGGCCTGCCGACGATCGTCGTGCGGCGGTCCGCGACCGGATCACGGCCGGGCCGCGACATGACGATCGGCGACCGGTTCGCTCTGGCCGGGGGCGGGCGATCGACGGTCGCCCTCCCGGTCGGCGCCCTGCCGCCGAGTCATCCGTCCGATGAAGTGACGGGGCGTCAGGAACCGGCCCCGACAGGAGCTTTGTTCTTGCCGCGCGTGGCACCGCCGCGGCCCCGGAGGATCACCCCGGATTCGCTCAGCATTCGGTGCACGAAGCCGTACGAGCGACCGGTCTCCTCCGCGAGGGCACGAATGCTGGCCCCGGAGTCGTACTTCTTCTTGAGATCGGCCGCGAGCTTCTCACGCGCGGCACCGGTTACCCGGCTGCCCTTTTTCAGAGTCTCGGCCACCCGTGCCTCCTCGTAGCGTTGCTCGGTCATTCCCATGATCACCCATCCACCGCGTCCTGGCCACCCATTCGACAAGGTCCATGTCTGGAATGGGCGGTCCTGCGGTGGTGATCCGAGCGCACAAGGGCGCTCACGCTGAGTGCACGCCCCCGGAGGTCTACCGCCGTTCGGTGCGAATGGGCTGATCAGCAGCGTGGGCCCGATCACGATCGAGTGGCGGGCTGACGGAAGCTCCTCAAACGGAATGCGCGACCCCTTCATTCCCGGACACGCCGGAAGGAGTAGTTTTTCTGGCTCGAAGAACGGAGGGAGCGTCTACCGCCGGCCGGGCGGGAACACGAAGGCCCGGTCGTCCGTACGGACGACCGGGCCCTGACGTGCCGGAATCAGGCCAGCGTGACCAGGTCGGCGTAGGCCGGGCTCCAGAGGTCCTCGACGCCGTCGGGGAGCAGGATGATCCGCTCCGGCTGGAGCGCGTCGACCGCGCCCTCGTCGTGGGTGACCAGCACGACCGCGCCGCTGAACTCGCGCAGCGCACCGAGGATCTCCTCGCGGCTGGCCGGGTCCAGGTTGTTGGTCGGCTCGTCGAGGAGCAGCACGTTGGCGCTGGAGACCACCAGCGAGGCCAGCGCGAGCCGGGTCTTCTCGCCGCCGGAGAGCACGCCGGCCGGCTTGTCGACGTCGTCGCCGGAGAACAGGAACGAGCCGAGGATCTTGCGGATCTGCACCAGGTCGGTGTCGGGGGCCGCGGAGCGCATGTTCTCCAGGACCGTGCGCTCCGGGTCCAGGGTCTCGTGCTCCTGGGCGTAGTAGCCGATCTTCAGGCCGTGGCCCGGGATCACCTCGCCGGTGTCCGGCTTCTCCACTCCGGCGAGCATCCGCAGCAGGGTGGTCTTGCCGGCGCCGTTGAAGCCCAGTACGACGACCCGGGAGCCCCGGTCGATGGCCAGGTCGACGTCGGTGAAGATCTCCAGCGATCCGTAGGACTTGGACAGCCCGCTGGCGGTCAGCGGGGTCTTGCCGCACGGGGCCGGGTCCGGGAAGCGCAGCTTGGCGACCTTGTCGTTCATCCGGACCTGCTCCAGGCCGGAGAGCAGCTTGTCGGCGCGGCGGGCCATGTTCTGCGCGGCGACGGTCTTGGTGGCCTTGGCGCGCATCTTGTCGGCCTGCGCGTTGAGGGTGGCGGCCTTCTTCTCGGCGTTGGCCCGCTCGCGCTTGCGGCGCTTCTCGTCGTCCTCGCGCTGCTGCTGGTACTGCTTCCAGCCCATGTTGTAGACGTCGATCGCGGAGCGGTTGGCGTCCAGGTAGAAGACCTTGTTGACGACCGTCTCGACCAGGTCGACATCGTGCGAGATGACGATGAAGCCGCCCTTGTAGGTCTTCAGGAAGTCCCGCAGCCAGACGACCGAGTCGGCGTCGAGGTGGTTGGTGGGCTCGTCGAGGAGCAGCACGTCCGAGTCGGAGAACAGGATCCGGGCCAGCTCGACGCGGCGGCGCTGGCCGCCGGAGAGGGTGTGCAGCGGCTGGTTCAGGATGCGGTCCGGCAGGCCCAGCGCGGCCGCGATGGTCGCGGCCTCGGCCTCGGCGGCGTAGCCGCCCTTGGTGAGGAACTCGGTCTCCAGGCGCGCGTACTTCTTCATCGCGTTCTCCTGGGTGGCGCCCTTGCCGTTCGCCATCCGGTCCTCGTTCTCGCGCATCTTCCTCAGCACGGTGTCGAGGCCGCGGGCGGAGAGGATGCGGTCCTTGGCCAGGACGTCGAGGTCGCCGGTGCGGGGGTCCTGCGGCAGGTAGCCGACCTCGCCGGAGCGGGTCACCGTGCCGGAGGCGGGGATGCCCTCGCCGGCCAGCACCTTGGTCAGCGTGGTCTTGCCGGCGCCGTTGCGCCCGACCAGGCCGATCCGGTCGCCGGAGGCGACCTTGAAGTTCGCGGACTCGATCAGGATCCGGGCGCCGGCGCGCAGTTCGAGGCCGTTGACGGAAATCATGGCTGGGCACTACTCCTGGGACGTGGGCGGGCGACCGGACGGGCTCGGGCCGGGGCGGCGGGAAGGGGCGTCGTCGACGGGGTTCGGCGGACCGCTCGGGGCGGTACCGCGCACCCGCTAGTGCCCGGAGAGAACAGCCATGACGGCAAGTCTACCGGGCCGCGCGCGCGGCCCGGGAGGAGCTACCCGCCCGGGGTACCGGACAGGCCGCAGCCGGGCGGTCCGGGGGTGGTAGCGGCGGCGGCTACCGGGCCTGCGGACGGTCCGCGTCCGGGGCCGCGCAGCCGCCCGCCGGGGGGACGGCGGCGAACGGCTCGGCCGCGCTGCCGCAGGCGGCCTCGGGGGCGGCGGCCCAGGTGTCGAAGACCCGCGGCGTGACGATCGGCCCGTCGGAGATCAGCACCCGGCGCCCGTCCAGCGCCTTCATCGAGACGCCGGGGCCGGAGTTCAGCTGCCAGCCGGTGCTGTCCAGCCGGTAGCCGGAGATTCCGCCGGAGACCGGCTGCCCGGTGCTGTTGGCGCAGCTGCGCGGGACGAGTACCGCGTAGTCGGTGGCCACCGTGCGCTCCGGGTCGTAGACGCAGTTGCCGGCGGGCTTGGAGTTGTAGCGCAGGTCGCCGTCGGCGTCGCGGAAGCCCATGGTCAGCTGGGGCGTGACCACCGCCACCCAGGGCGTGGACTGCTGGACGGTGCGCAGTGCGGCCGAGGCCCGTTCGGTCGCCTGCTGCTTGCGCTGCTCCTCGGTCCGCTTGTCGGCGCCCGGCTCGCCCGCGCCGCGCAGCCAGTCGGCGAGGCCGGGTACCGCGCGGTGCCAGCGGACCTGCTGGTCGCCGGGGCGTACCGAGGTGACCAGGCCGTCGTCCCAGATCACCACGGCGTTCTCGCCGGCCGTCGCGAGGTAGAGCGCGGTGGCGCCCTCCCGCTGGTAGGACCAGGCGTGCTCGCCGGTGGCCCGGTGGTAGGCCTCCAGGCCGGGGCCGACCCGGAGGTCGAGGTCGGCGGCGTCGAGGGTCGCGGTGGCGTCCGCGCTCGGGTCCGTGGTGCTCCGCGCGGCGACCCGGTCGCCGAACGGCACGGGCTTGTTGGCGTGCGCGGCGGCGCCCGCGACAAGGACCAGCAGGACCGCCAGGGCAGGCAGGATCGATCGGGGGCTGAGGGCGCGCGACTTCCAGGACACGGGCGGAGCGTACCTTTCGGCACCCGCGCGAGTCAGCCGCGATTCACCGTGCCGCCGCACGGCGCGGGCCTTCGCGGCGGCCGGGCGCGGTCCTCGCGCACCCGCCCGGCGACCTGCGCCGTCGGGCCTGTCGGGGCCCCGGGCGGGGCCGTGCGGTAGGGCCTCCGGGGCCGTCAGGACTGTTACGGAGGTGATACACGGCACACGGCCGGACGGCGTTCGAATATCGCCCACTTTAGGGTGACATTCGGCTTTTCCCCGGCCGGGCGGGCCTACTGTCGGCAATCGGGACGCCACTGTGCGTTCCGCTGCCTGCCTCCCCCAGCCTGCTCCGCTCCGCCCCGCCCGTGGCACCGGCCGGGGAACCGCCCGAGGAGAGACCATGCGATTCGGCCGCCTGGCGCTGGCCGCCGCCACCCTGCTGCTGCTCACCACGGCCGGCGTTCCCGCCGGGACACCGCTGAGCCAGACGAAGCGGCACGCCCTCTCCTCCGACGGGATCTCGCCGCGCGGCGCCGCGCCCCGTCCGGTGGTGCAGCGGCCGCCGCACGAGCCGCCGTTCGGGGCCTTCGTCGGCTCCTGGGACAAGTACATCCCGCAGATCGGCCGTTACTCGCAGTGGCTGGGCGACGCGAACCTCCAGGTCGGGCACACCTATCTGGCGGGCAACGGCTGGGCGGACGTCGAGGGCGAGCCGGCGGTGCTCGGCATGTGGTCGCAGTGGCGGCTGGCCGACCCGTCCCGGATGCTGATCCTCGGTGTGCCGATGCTGGTGCCGAACGAGGCCGAGGTGCCGGACGGCGAGGTGGCCCGGCTGCTGGCCCAGGGCGCGCGCGGCGACTTCGACCGGCACTTCCTGAGACTGGCCCGGCGTCTGGTCGCGCTCGGTGGGGCGGACACCGTGCTCACCCTCGGCTGGGAGATGAACGGCGTCACCTACACGCACCGCTGCAAGCCCGATCCGGCCGCCTGGAAGACCTACTGGCGGCGGATCGTCACGGTGATGCGCTCGGTGCCGGGGCAGCGCTTCCGCTTCGACTTCACGCCGAACCGGGGGCTGGACGCGATCCCGTGGACCAAGTGCTATCCCGGGGACGACGTGGTCGACATCCTGGGCATGGACAGCTACGACCAGCCGGCCGGCGGCACCTTCGACGACTACGTGCGCGAGCCGTACGGGCTGCAGGACCAGGTGGAGTTCGCGGCCAAGCGCGGCAAGCAGGTCTCGTACCCGGAGTGGGGGCTGTTCCGGAACGGGGACAACCCGGAGTTCGTGCAGCGGATGGTCGAGTGGATCCGCACCCACGACACCGCGTACCAGACCGTCACCGACTACTGCCCGCACGGGTTCTGGCAGTGCGACCGGAACCCTCGGGCCGGTGCCCGGTTCAAGCAGCTGATGACGGGCTCCAAGGGGGCCCCGGCCGCGCCGACGGCGCCGCCGGCACCGGTCGCACCGGTGGCGCCGAGCGTCCCGGCGCAGCCGACGCCTCCCGGTGCGCCGACCGCGCCGGCCTCGCCGGCCGCCACTCCGACGGCGCCGCCGAGCCTCGGGGGCCCGGGCGAGCCGTCGCCGTCGGCGGCCCCGACGGCCCCGGCGAGCCCGAGCGCCCCGGTGGCGCCGACGGCTCCGGTGTCGCCGTCCGCGGCGCCCTCCCCCGCCCCGACCGCCCGGCCGGGGTGGCACTGGTGGCCCTGGTGGTAGCGGGTCGGCCGGTCAGCTGCGGCGGCGGGCGGCCAGCGCCTCCTTGAGCCGCGGCATCCGGGTGGTGAGCAGGTGCACCGCCGCCCGGCGGGCGCGGACCGCGCCGCTCCGGGCCGTGGCCGCCGGGGCCGGTCCTCGCGGGCCGAACAGCAGCCGCTGGTTCGGCAGTCCGTCCGGGCGCCAGCGCTGCTTGTACGGCTCCTGGCCGCGCAGCAGGCTTATCACCGGGATCCCCGCCGCCAGCGTCTCGTCCAGCGCGGCGCCGAACAGCAGGCCGGCGATGTCCAGCCGCTCCCGCAGCCGGGGGTGCGCGCCGTACAGGTAGAGGCCGCTGTAGGAGGGGCAGAGCAGCACCAGGTTGACGGCCAGCAGTTCGCCGTCCAGCCAGAACTGGTGGACGGCCGCGCCGCCGGCGGCGACCAGCGCCGCGGTGGATTCGGCGAGGTGGCGGGAGAACCGCTCGGTGCGGTGCTCCGGCGTCACCCCGCGCTCCTCCCACTGGACGAAGTGCAGCCGCAGCAGTGCCTCCAGCGCCTCCGGCACCTCCTCCGGGCTCGTCGACCGGACCTCGACGCCGGATTCGGCGATCTTGCGCAGCTTGACCCGGCTGCGCTGGGCGGTCTTCCCGGGCAGCCGCTTGAGCAGTTGGTCCATCGGGACGGCGGGCAGGTACTGGCAGAGCGAGTCGGCGAACCGGTGGCGCCGGCCGCGCCACTGCTCGAAGACCCGCTGGACGGCCGCCTCCGGGTGGACCTCGCGCAGCTCCAGGCTGTGCCAGGGGCGGGTGAGCGGGAGGGCCGCGGCGAACTCGGCGGCGGCCCGGTCGGCGCAGGCGTCGTCGAGCAGGATGTCGGTGAAGTCGATCAGGCCGGCGCCGAGGCCGGTCAGTCCGCCGAGCGGGCCGCCGCGCCGGCGGAACGCGCCCGCGCCGACCAGCAGGCCCTCGCGGCGCACCAGCAGTACCACCAGGGCGCCGGGGCGGCCGTAGTGGCGCCACCAGGAGCGCTGCCAGATCGAGGTCTGGAAGGCGGTGGCCGTGCGGCAGCGGGCGGCCAGGTCGTCCCACTCCTCGGCGAGGGTGTCGAGGGTGTCGTCCTCGTGGCGCAGCTCGGTGGTCCAGCGGGGCGAGCGGGTCTGGGCGGGGAGGCCCGCGGTGGGGGTGACGGCCTCGGTGCTCATCGGCCGCCCCCTGCCGTCGCCTCGGCCCGCGCGTCGGCCCGTGCCCCGTTCTTGGGGCCGGTCTTCGGTCCGGCGGGCTCGGCCTTCGCCGTTCCGGCCTTCGCGGTGTGGGGCTTCGCGGTGTCGGGCTTGACGGTGTCGGCCTTCGCGGTGTCGGCCTTCGCGGTGTCCGGCTTGACGGTGTCCGGCTTCGCGGCCCCGGCCTTCGCGGTGTCGGGCTTCACCACCTCGGCCTCCGCGGCCCCGGTCCTCGCCGGGCCGACCGGATCGACGGGGTCGGGGTCCGGCTCGGCGGCGCGCGGGCGCGGGGTGGTCGCCGGCCCGGCCGCGGCGGGCGCCTCCTCGGCGGGGGTCCCGGAGCCCCGGCGGCGGGTCATCATGACCAGCGCGCCGATCAGCACCCCGGCCGCGCCGCCCACCGCGACGTCCAGCTTGCCGGAGGGCGTGGTCGGCCGGTCGGGCTCGGCGGCGCCCGCCAGCGGGACCAGCCGGACGCCGGTCTCCTTGCTGCTGCCGTTGGCGAACGCCACCAGCGAGCGGGCCACCGCGTCGGCCGCCAGGACGGCCTCCCCGGGCTGGGCGCCGGTGCCGGTGATCTCGATCATCGGGGCGTCCGGCGAGGTGGTGCCGTGCACCAGGGCCTCCAGTTCGCCGCGGCTGTGCCCGGTCTCGGCGGCGGCCGCCGCGAGCACCTGCGGCTGACCGGCCAGCCGTCCGTACGCCTGGGCGAAGTTGACCGCGGTGGCGGCCTGGCCCTGGGCGTCGGGGACCACGATCACATAGGAGTTGGCGGCGTACGAGGGGTGGGCGACGACGGCGTACCCGGCGCCGGCGGCGGCGCCCAGCGGCACCGCGAGGGCCAGCGGCCACCATCGGCCGGCGAGCCGACGGGCGCTACGGCGCGATTCGCTCATGGGGACTCCTTGGCTATGAGGGCCGCCCGGCCGGCGGCCCGGTGTGTGCGGGGGTGCTGCCGGCTCAAGCCCGGACCAGCCGGTCGTAGAGCGCACCGAGGTCGGCGGCCACCCGGACGATGTCGTAGTGGCCGACCGCCGCCGGCCTGGGCAGCGGGTCGGCGCCGAGGCCGTCGGGGCGGCACAGGTGACGCAGGTCGCGCAGGTCGCGCAGCGCGGCCGTGTAGGCGGCCGCCTCGGAGGGGATCCGGCGGGCCTGCGGGGCGGCGCCGGGCGGCAGTTCGTCGAGGGCCGGGCAGGCGCTGTGGCGCACCGGCAGGCCGGCCGCGAGTCCCTCCAGCACGCCGAGGCCGAAGGTCTCCTCGGTGGAGGGGGCGGCGAGCACGTCCAGGGCGGTGAGCAGGTCGGGGACGTCGTCGCGTTCGCCGGTGAGCACCAGGCGGTCGCGGACGCCGAGTTCGTCGGCCCGGCGCTCCAGGGCGGCGCGTTCGGGGCCCTCGCCGATCAGTACCAGGCGGGCCGCGCCGTCCAGTCCGGCGAGCGCCTCCAGCAGGACGGCGAAGCGCTTGCCGGGGACGAGCCGGCCGATCCCGCCGATCACCCAGCCGTCCTGCGGCAGGCCGAGTTCGGCGCGCAGGCGGGCGCGGGTGCCGGCCCGGTCGGCGGGCGGGTGGTGGTAGCGGGCGGCGTCGATGCCGTTCGGGATCAGTTCGACCCTGGCCTGCGGCACGCCCCAGGCGTGCAGGGTCTGGGCGACCTGCCGGGACACCGCGACGGTGGTGGTGCCGAGGCGTTCGGCGGCCAGGTACAGGCCCTTGACGCCGCGGGTGACCGGGCGGCCCTCGATCACTCCGGCGTGCAGCGAGTGCTCGGTGGCGACCACCGCCCGGACCCCGGCCAGCCGGGCGGCCAGCCGTCCGTACAGCCCGGCCCGGTAGAGGTGGGTGTGCACGATGTCGTAGCGGCCGGCCCGGACCAGGCGGGCCAGCCGGGGCAGTGCGCCGAGGTCCCGGTTGCCGCGCATGCCGAGGTGGTGGACGGTGATGCCGTCGGCGCGCAGCGCGGCGGCCACGGTGCCGGGGTTGGTCAGGGCGAGCACCTCGCACTGCTGGTGGGCCGGCAGGTGGCGGAGCAGCAGGTGGAGCTGGCGCTCGGCGCCGCCGGAGGCGAGGCCGGTGACGATGTGGAGGATCCTCACGGCGCCCTCCGGAGGCGTCCGACGCGGGTGGCGAGGCGGTGGCGGCGGAGTTCGGTGACGGTGTCGCGCAGGCGGTGGCGGCCGCGTTTGGCCCGCAGCCGCCAGGCGCCGTCGCGGTCGCCGACGTAGCAGCGGGGCAGCGCGTACGGGCCGGTGAGCGGGGAGTGCGCGATGGCGCAGGCGTAGTCGTAGCCGGCGTCGCGGACGGCCAGGGTGGCGGCCAGGTCGACGGCTCCGTAGGGGTAGCAGAAGCCGGTGACGGGGCCGCCGACGACCTCCTCCAGGAGCCGTCGGCTCTCCCGGGTCTGGGCGGTCAGTACTTCGGCGGGCAGTCCGGGCAGTGCCTGGTGGCCGAGGCCGTGCGAGCCGATCTCCCAGCCGGCGGCGGCGAGGTCGGTGACCTCCTGCACGGTGAGCAGGGTCTTCCGGGGGCCTTCGGTGTCCCAGTCGTTGGCGCGGCCGAGCAGGTCGGCGACCACGTAGGCGGTGGCGGTGAAGCCGTACGCCTGAAGGATCGGTACGGCGTGGCGGGCGAAGTCCGCGTAGCCGTCGTCGAAGGTCAGCCCGACCAGCCGGTCGGCGCGCCCGGCCGCCCTGGCCCGCATCAGCTCGCGCACCGAGACGCCGCGCCGGCCGCGCCGGTGCAGCCAGGCGATCTGTTCGGCGAACCGTTCGGGGCTGACGGTGAGCCGGTACGGGTCCTCCTTCTCGACGGCCACCGAGTGGTACATCAGGATCCACGGCGAGCTGGTCCCGGCGGTGGGGGGGTCGGCGAGCGGGCTCCGGCTCCTGGGCAGCCGGGCCGGCGGCCGGCGGCGGCCGGGGGGCGGCGGGTCGGTGTGCGGGGCTTCGGTGCGCGGAGCGTCGGTGTGCGGCGCGTCGGTGCGCCGGCCGCCGGCCGTCGGCGCGGCCGGGCGGCGTTCGCCCGGCGGGGCCGACCGGACGGTTCCCCGTTCAGCGTCCATGAGGAGGGTTCCCTTCATCGGCGACAGGTGACGGGTCGGGGACCGGTCCCAGGACCCGGACGGCGGCGCGGACCGGGCCGCGGACCTCGTGGGCGCCGAGACCGGTGCCCAGGGCGGCGAAGGCCAGCGCGACGGTGAGGCCGCCGAGGACGGTGGAGAGCAGCGGGTCGGCGGTGAGGCCGGCCGCCGGCATGCCGAGGGCGGCGGCGCCCGCCGCGGCGGCGAGCAGCCGGGCCTGGCCGCCGAGGACCCGCCGCAGGCGCAGCGGGATGCCGCGCAGGACCAGGCCGTGCAGCAGCAGTGCGGCGGCGGCGGTGATGCCGGCCGCGTTGCCGGCGGCCAGGCCGAGGGCGCCGAAGCGGGGGGTGGCGAGCAGTCCGACGGTGACGGTGACGACGAGGCCGAGGGCCATCGCGGCGGCCGGGTACCAGTCGAGCAGTCGGCGTCCGCCGTCCTCGGGGCTCGGGTCGCCGGCCCGGCGGACCGCCGGGCGCAGCGAGAAGTAGGGGCGGATCATCACGCCGATCAGGGCCTGGGCGAGCAGTCCGAAGCTGTAGACCCGGATCACGGCGGCGGTGGCGGCGGTGTCCCGGGGCCCGAAGGCGCCGCGTTCGAAGAGCAGCGCGACCACCGAGGGGGCGCAGGCCATCAGGAAGGCGGTGCCGAGCAGGACGACGGCCGCCGCCTGGCCGAGGTCCTTCTCGACCCGGTCGCGGGCGGCGGTGAGGTCTCCGGCGGCGAGGGCCCGGGCGACCAGGGGGAAGGTGACGGTGCAGATCAGGATCCCGGCGGTCATGGCG
This sequence comes from Kitasatospora purpeofusca, assembly GCF_034043715.1. GTDB lineage: Bacteria > Actinomycetota > Actinomycetes > Streptomycetales > Streptomycetaceae > Kitasatospora > Kitasatospora purpeofusca_A. The sequence goes on from NZ_JAXCLC010000045.1 coordinate 53,192, forward strand.
AGCTGGGAGACCTTGGCGGCGTAGTTGAGGTGGGAGATGGTGCCGGGCGGCAGTCCCGAGCCGAGGTAGCGCTCGATGAAGACCTGGGCCTGGCGGGTGAGGGTGAAGGCGCCGACGGGGAGCAGGGCGAGCGGGATGAGGACCAGGGCGTTGCGGGAGCCCCGGCCGCGGGCGGCGCGGCCGGGGCCGGTGCGCAGGGCGCGCAGGAACGGGCCGATCAGCAGGCCGGCCATGAGGAGGCTGCCGAGGGCGACGCCGATCGCGGCGGAGCGCACGCCCCACAGGGCGTGGCAGCTGAGCAGGACGACGAGGATGCCGAGGTTGTAGGCGACGTAGATGCCGGCCGGGGCGGTGAAGCGGTGGTGGGCGCGCAGGGCGGCGGCGAGGTAGCCGGCGACGCCGAACGGGAGCACGGTGATCGCGGTGATCCGGGTGCAGGTGACGGCGAGTCGGGGGTCGGCGAGGCCGGGGGCGAGCAGGTCGACGAGTCGGGGGGCGCCGAGGGCGGCGCCGAGGGAGAGGGTGGTGAGGGCGAGCAGCAGCCAGGGCAGGGTGGCGCGGACGACCTGGCGGACCGGGTCGGGGCCGTCGGGGCGTTCCTCGCGGAGCACCAGGGCGAGGGCGAAGGCGGGCACCATGAGGAAGGACATGGCGTCCTCGATCAGCAGTGGTGCGGCGGTCTCGGGGACGGTCCAGGCGACCAGGAAGGCGTCGGTGCCCTGGTTGGCGCCGAAGTAGCGGGCGAGCAGGAGGTCGCGCAGCAGTCCGAGGGCGGAGCCGGCGGCGCTGAGGACGGCGGTGACGCCGAAGGCCCTGGCGAGGAAGCGGCCGCGGGGGGCGGCGGCCGGTCCTGGTCCGGGCGGGGCGGGGCGGGGGGCCGGCAGGGTGGTGGGCACGACCGTCGGTCGGTCCGTGGTCATGGCGTGCCCGCCGGGGGTCGGGCCGCGCGGGCGGCGAGGCCGAGGACGATCGAGGTCAGCACCGTGGTGGTGCCGCCGATGTCGGCGTAGAGGAAGTCGATCAGGACCCAGGTGAGCAGGGCGAGGGCGGCCAGGGCCGGGCCGCGGCCGCGGGCGTGGCGCAGGCAGCCGAGCAGGAGGCCGAGGAAGAGCAGGCCGTAGGCGACGATGCCGATCAGGCCCTGTTCGCTGAGGACCAGGAAGTACATGTTGTGCGGGGAGAGCAGCGGTTCGCGCTGGAAGCCGATGGTGGCGTCGGCGGCGTCGCTGCCGGAGGAGAGCCGGAGCGGGGCGTGGCTGTCGCGCAGTTGCTGGAAGGCTTTGGGGCCGGCGCCGGAGAGGGGGTGGTCCTGCCAGATCCGGCCGGCGGTGGCCCACAGGTCGTAGCGGTCGGAGACCGACTGGTCGGGGGCGGCGGAGACGGAGCCGATGGAGCTGATGCGGTCGGTGACGCCGGAGCCGCCGAGGCCGAGTCCGCCGACCAGGACGACGGCGGCGGCGGCGCCGAGCAGGGCGCCGCGGACGGCGAGCCTGGCGTCGGCGCGCAGCAGCAGGACGGTGGCGGCGGCGGCGGTGGCGATCCAACTGCCGCGGCTGAAGGAGACGGCGAGCGGGAGGGCGAGGAAGGCGGCGGCGGCGAACATGGCGCGCCGCAGCGCGGGGTTGCCGTGGGGTCCGCGTTCGCCGAGGGCGAGGGCCAGTGCGGCGAGCAGGCCGTAGGCGACGACGGTGGACATCGCCATGATGTCGAGTGCGCCGAAGGTGCCGACGGCGCGGATCGGGCGGCCGGTGTAGGAGGCGCCGGTGCCGGTGAGGAACTGGTGGACGCCGACGACGCCCTGGACGAGCGCGGCGGCCACGAAGGAGCCGAGCACCAGCCGCTGGTCGGTGCGGTCGCGCAGGGAGCACAGCACGGCGGCGGGGACGAGTACGAACACCTGGGTGAGTCGGACGAAGCCGGTGAGGCTGGTGGCCGGGTCGATGGAGCCGACGGTGGCGACGGCGGCGGCGGTCACGATCGCGCCGAAGCGGACGGCGTCGGCGCGGCCGAGGGCGGGGGTGCGCCCGCGCAGCAGGTTGACGGCGGTGAGGGCGACCAGGGCGAGTGAGGCGAGGTCGGCGGCGGTGATGTGGACGGCGGCGGCGACGTCCTTCTCCCCGGTGGGGACGCAGACCAGCAGGACGGTGGCGGCGGCCAGCAGGCCGGGGCGTTCCTGGAGGACGCCGCCCGCACGCCGTAACAGCCGGGCGGGGTGCGGTGGTGCGGCGAGGGTCAGGGCCACGGCGTCGGTCAGCTCCCGTCCGGGTGGAGCATGAGGGCCGCGGTGCGGCACAGGATCTTGACGTCCTGCCAGAGGCTCCAGCTCTCGATGTAGCGGTTGTCGAAGCGGGCCCGGTCCTCGATCGAGGTGTCCCCGCGCAGGCCGTTGACCTGGGCGAGGCCGGTGAGGCCGACGGGGACGCGGTGGCGGTCCGCGTACTCGGGGTAGGCCTGGCTGAACCGCATGACGAAGTAGGGGCGTTCGGGGCGCGGGCCGACGAGGCTCATGTCGCCGCGCAGGACGTTCCACAGCTGCGGGAGTTCGTCGAGGGAGCTGCGGCGCATCAGCCGGCCGACGGCGCCCATCCGGTGGTCCTGGGAGATGTTCCAGCGGGTGGCGGACTCGTGTTCGTTGCTCGGCCGCAGGGTGCGGAACTTGAGGACGGTGAAGACCCGGCCGTCGAGGCCGGTGCGCTGCTGGCGGAAGAGGACGCCGGAGCCGGTGTCGAAGCGGACGGCGAGCGCGCAGAGGGCGAGTACGGGGGCGAGCAGCAGGAGGCCGGTCGCGGCGGCGGTGACGTCGAGGGTCCGCTTGACGGCCCAGCCGGGGCGGCGGGTCGCGGCGCGGCCGACCCGGACGCAGGGGAAGCCCCAGAGGTGGTCGGCGCCGGCCAGCGGGCCGGCGGCGAGGGAGCCGTACTCGCGCAGTGCGGGGACCAGCCAGACCTGGCAGCCGAGGCGGGCGGCGTCGCGCAGGGCGGCGGCGGTCTCGGCCTCGTCGGCGGCGCCGGCGGTGGCGACCACGTGGTGGACGCGGTGGCGGCGTACTTCGCGTTCGAGGACTTCGCGGCCGCCGAGGACGGGCAGGTCGGTGTCGCCGGCGAACAGCGGCGGGTCGGGGTCGAGGAAGCCGATCGGGCGCATCCCGTACTCGCCGCGTTCGTTGAGGGCGGCGGCGACGCGGCGGCCGAGCCGGCCGGCTCCGAGTACCAGGACGGGGCTGGGGCGGCTGCGGCGGATCCGGCGCACCAGGTGGTAGAGCAGGGCGCGGCCGCAGACGGCGAGCAGCAGTTGGGTGCCGAGGAGGACGATCAGCCGGGCCGGGGTGGCGGGGCCGGTGGCGGGCCAGTGGCCTTCGAGGCAGCCGGCGAGGCTGATGGCGAAGGCGGAGGCGACGAGCGCCCGCGCGGTGAGGGCGGGCAGCTCGTCGAGGGCGGAGAGGGTGAGGCGGGTGCGGTAGAGGCCGCCGGCGAGGTTGAGCAGGAGCAGCAGGGGCAGCAGGGCGGCGACGCCGAGCAGGGGTGCCACCCGGACGGCGGGGTCGAGGGCGCGGTTGGCGACTCCGGTGGCGGTGCAGAGGGCGAGGGCGTCGACGGCGACCAGGGTGACGGGCAGGGCGAGCCGGGCGCGGACCGGGCGGCGGCGCCGGCGGGACGGGGCGGCGCCGCGGGTCTGGGTGGAGTGCGCCGGGCGGTCGAGCAGCCCGGTGGCGGGCCGGGGTGGGCCCGACAGGGACCGCCCGGGCCGTGGCACGCTGTCGTGGTCAATGGTCATCAGCGCACGAACTCCCCTGCTGTGTGCCCGGGGTGACGGCGGCCCGGCACCGGTTGGCCCGGAGCGGCCGTCCTGGCCCGGTGGGCGCGGTCCTGACAGCACCTGCTGCCGCTGGCGGCTTTCGATTCCCTCGCGAATTTCCGGCGTGAAATCGAAACGAAGCAGGCAAAATCAGACGTTACCGAACACTGGCTTGAATGCTGGAAGTTGACTTGCCTTTTCATTCCAGCCGCCCATTAATAGGTATTTCTGATTTCACCCCCCATCCCCGACCGGTTGAGGGTGCGAATACGACGGCGCCGGATCGGCGGGGCATTCACGGGATGTGAAACGATCAGATCCGCTGCGGGACACGGGCGCGGCGTCGCCCGGCCGCCGGACCGGCCCCCAGCAGGTCGCGGTAGAGCGCGTCCACCTGTTCGACCACCGAGCGAACATCATGGCGAGCCGCGGCGTGCTCGCGCAGGCGCAGACCGCGCCGCTCGCACTCGATCGGATCGGACAGCGCCTCGGCCATTCGGGTGACGAGCCCGTCCACGTCGCCGGGCGGCACCACGGCGGACGCGCGTTCGACCGGCGGCAGGCACTCGCGCGCGCCCGGCACGTCGGTCAGCAGCACCGGACGCCCGGAGGCCATCGCCTCCAGCGGGGCCAGCGCCATGCCCTCCCAGCGCGAGGGCAGCACCACCAGGTCGGCCGCCGCCAGCCACGGCCGGGGGTCCGCGACGTCCCCCACCAGCCGGACCCGGGACGGCTCGGCGCCCGCCCGGACCGTCGCGGCCAGCCGGGCCTCCTCCGGTCCGCCGCCGACCAGCGCCAGCCGGGCGGCCGGCACCCGGCGCCGCACCTCCGGCCAGGCGGCGAGCAGCACGTCCTGGCCCTTCTGGCGGCAGAGCCGGCCCACGCAGACCGCGAGCGGGGCGTCGAGCTCCAGGCCGAGCGCGATCCGGGCGGCCCGGCGGTCGGCGGGCGCGAAGTGGCGCACGTCCACGCCGTTGGGCACCACCGCCCAGTCGGCGTGCAGTCCGGCCGCGATGCCGTCGGTCCGCTCCTGGACCGAGACGCAGAGCAGCCGGTGCGCCCAGCGGGTCGCGTACCGCTCCCAGCGCAGGGTGGCGGCGGCCAGCGCGCCGTCCACGGCGGCGAAGGACCAGGCGTGCGGCTGGAAGACGGTGGGCACCGCGCCGCGGACGGCCAGCCGGCCGGCCAGCCCGGCCTTGGCGCTGTGCAGATGGAGCATGTCGGGCGCGGCGGCCCGGACGATCCGGCGCAGCCGCCAGGCCTCCGCCGCGGTGGCCGGTCCTGGCGAGCGGCCGGCGGGCCAGTCCTGGACCAGCGCGCCGACGGCCCCGGCCTCCTCGGCCAGCCGGCCGCCGGGCGGGCAGGCGACCAGCACCCGGTGGCCGGCCTCGCGCTGGCCCCGGGCGAGGTCGACCACGACGCGGGCCACTCCGCCGTCGACGGGTTGGGAAATGTGAAGGATCGTCATATGCACGGCGGCGAGCCTAGGGTGGCCGCGCCGTGCCGCGGGGGCCCCGTCACCCGGAGGTGGCGGGGCGTCCACCCGTACGGCGCGCCGCTCGCACGGGTGGACGGACTCGTCGAATTCCTGGACGAGTCGGCGGGGCGGGCGGGCAGGCCCGCCGCCCCGGCCGGGCGCTCCGGCTCAGCGCACCTCGGCGGCCAGGTTGGCGAGCACCTCGTCGTGGATCCGGTTCAGGCCCTTGGGCGCGAAGGTCCGCTCGAAGAAGCCGCCGATACCGGTCGCCCCCTGCCAGGTGGCCGTGACGGTGACCCTGGTCCGGCCCTCGCCGGCCGCCGCGACGGTCCAGGTGACCACCATGCTGGAGTTGGCGTCCTTCTCCACCAGCTGGTCCGGCCGCGGCGCCGAGACGGTGAGCAGGCAGTCGCGGATCCGCTTCTCGGTGGCCTGGAGCTTCCAGTGCACCTGGGTGCCCGCCCCGGTGCCGCCGACCCGGACCTCGTACTCGCTGTACTGCGCGGGCAGCAGCTTGGGGCGGAGCACCTGGTAGTCGGCCAGGGCCTCGTACACCCGCTCGGGGGCCGCCTCGTAGACCCGCTCGGTGGTGGCCTGCACCTGTCCCATGGTCCTGCTCTCCTTGTCGGTCGTCCGGCGCGGGGTTCCGTCCGGCCGGTGTCGCTCACCGGCAAGCCAATCACAGCGGACCGGGTGCGCCGGGCGGCGGCCTGTGCTCCGGGCGGGCGTCGGGGGCGGTCTCCCCGGCGAGGCCCGCCTGGCTCCGCCGAGGAGACAGCCCCTAGGGTGGCGGTTGTGCTCGAACAGGTGACAGCAGTGCGCTACGTCGACCCGCTGCGGGCCGGCAGTTCCGTGCCCGGCGTGGTGGAGACCGACGACCTGGGCACCTACGTGGTGAAGTTCACCGGGGCCGCCCAGGGCCGGAAGGCGCTGGTGGCGGAGGTGATCGTCGGCGAGCTGGCCCGGCGGCTCGGCCTGCGGGTGCCGGAGCTGCGGCTGGTGGACTTCGACCCGGCGGTGGCCGAGGACGAACCGGACGTCGAGATCCAGGACCTGCTGCGGGCCAGCCGCGGCGTCAACCTCGGGATGGACCTGCTGCCCGGCGCCCGCGACTTCCGGCCCGGCACGGTCGACGTCGGACCGGCCGAGGCCGGCCGGGTGGTGTGGCTGGACGCGCTCACCGGGAACGTCGACCGGACGGTGCACAACCCCAACCTCATGGTCTGGCACGGCCGGCTCTGGCTGATCGACAACGGCGCCGCGCTGATCTTCCACCACCGCTGGTCCGCGGCCGGGGCCTCGGTCGGCAAGCGGTACGACCTGAGCGCCCACGCCCTCGGCGGGTACCGGCCGGACGTGCGGCTGGCGGACGAGGAGCTCGGCCCGCTGGTCACCGCCGGGCTGCTGGAGCAGGTGGTGGGACTGGTGCCGGACGCCTGGCTGGCCGACGAGCCGGGGTTCGACTCGGTCGGGGAGCTGCGCCGGGCCTATGTGGAGCACCTGGCGCAGCGGGCGGCCCGCTCGGCCGAGTGGCTGCCGGAGGGGTTCTCGAGCCCCGAGCAGCTGCGCGACGCGGAGCGGCGGCGGGCCGCGCGGACCAGGGCCGGGCGGCCGGACTGGCTGCGGGAGGTGCCGGACCTGCACGGCAAGCCGTCGGTGGAGACGGTCCGGGAGCACCACATCGAGTGACCCGCCGGCCGGCGGAGCGGCTGGAGGAGCGGGCGGACGGGGCACGCGAACGGGGCACGCGAACGGGGCACGCGAACGGGGCACGCGAACGGGGGCGGGACTCGCGTCCCGCCCCCGTTCGGCGACTCAGGGGTTCAGCAGCCGGTCAGCCGTGGCTCAGCGCCACCACTGGACCGCCTTCTCGGCGTTGATGATGCCCGCGCCGTAGAAACCGTTGTCGTCCACGCCGCCCTCACAGGTGGCCGCCCACTCACCGGCGCCGCCCGGGTTGTACGGGCCCGACGGGCACGCGTGCGACTCGGCCTGGTTGGTGAGCAGCTCGGTCAGCTCCTCCGGACCGGCCCACGGGAAGGTGCTGGCCAGCAGGGCGAGCACACCGGCGGCGTGCGGGGACGCCATCGAGGTGCCCTGCATGTAGCCGTACCCGCCGCCCGGGATGGTCGACAGCGTGCGGCCGTTCTTGTCCGGGGTGTCCGGGATCTGGTAGCGGCGGTCGCCACCGGGGGCGGCCACGGTGACCTTGTTCTTGCCGTAGCTGGAGTAGTACGACTTGTCGCCGTTGACACCCACGGAGGAGACCGCGACGACGCCGTCCAGCTCGGTCGGCAGGTTGAGGCAGTCCTGGGTGATCGGGCGCTCGACCGGCGTGGTGTCGTCCGGGCTGGCGACGTCCTTGGTCTTGTGGGCCAGGTCGATGTTCTCGTTGCCCGCGGCGGCGACGTTGAGGACGCCCTTGCGCTGCGAGAACTCGACGGCGCGGCGGACGGCGGTGGTGATCGCCTCCTGGTCCGCGTCGTTCTGGCAGTTGAACATCCACGGGTCGACGAAGTAGCTGTTGTTCGTGACCTTGAACTTGTGCTCTCCGGCCCAGACGAAGCCGCAGATGGCGTACTCCGGGTAGATGAAGCCGCCGTCGTCGACGACCTTCACCGCGGCGAGCTTGACGTTCGGGGCGATGCCCTCGATGCCCTTGCCGTTCTTGGCGGCGGCGATGGTGCCGGCCACGTGGGTGCCGTGGTCGCCGTCGACGCCCGGCTGCCACGCGTCCCAGGCGGTGTTCGGCTTGCCGCCGTCGATGCAGGAGACCGACTGCGAGGCGTCGACGTTGGCGGCGAGGTCCTCGTGGGTGCCGTCGATGCCGGAGTCCAGCACGCCGACGGTGACCTTGTTGCTGCCGAGGGACAGCTTGTGGGCCTTGTCGACACCGATCTGGCGCATGTCCCACTGGTTGGCCCAGTAGGGCTCCTCGCCGGCGGCGGAGGCGGCGGTCGGGGCGGCGGCGACCTCGGCGGTGCGGTCCTCGGAGGCGGTGATGCCCTTGGTGCGGCTGGCGCCGACCGACTCGACGGCCTTCGCCTTGCGCAGCTTGGCGGCGAACTGGGTGTCGGTCGAGCGGGCGATCACCACGCCGATCTGCTCGTAGGAGTAGACCACGGTGCCGCCGAGGGCCTTGACCGCGGTCTCGACCTTCTGCACCTGGCCGTGGTTGGCCTTGGTGTTGACGACGTAGCTGAGCAGCGGACCGGTGGTCGTCTCCGCCCCGGCGGCGAAGGCGCTGCCGGCCGGGAGCGCGAGGGCTCCGGCGGTGGCGAGGACAACGCCCACCGCCGCGATCCGGGTCCGGCTGATCCGAGGAACACTCATAGGGGTTGGCCCTCCCGAGTCGTCATGCTGCAGCTGCGGTTGGCAGATGCGCTTGGAATGATCGGGACGCTAGTGAACAAGTGTTGCAATCCGCAAGAGGTAGACATCTAATCGTCACAATCCGTCCACCGACGGAAGGCATGGCTCCGCTCCTGCTGGGCAGGGGTGGCGGATCGGACGATCGGACGATCGAAAAAGACGCCGGACCTCGCTGGCGGGGATCCTAGTCAGCCGCACCGACGGGACGACAGGCATCCGGTGCGGCCGAAAGCGGCCAGTGGCGGCTGGCCGCCACGGCCGCGCGGCGGGTACTCAGATCGCGTACAGTCGACGGGCGTTGTCGGCCGCCACCAGGCGGGCCAGCCGCTCGGCGTCGGCCGCGGTGCAGGCGCCGTCGGCCCGCCAGCCGTCCAGCAGGGTGCCCAGGCCGTGGCGGAACTGCGCCGCGCCGGCCAGGTGGAGCTCCGGCAGGCCGTAGGCGTCGGTGGAGAACAGCAGCTTGCCGAACGGCGCCAGCTCCAGCATCTCGCCGAGCACCGCCGCCGCCCGGGGGCCGACGTAGGAGGTGGTCAGCCCGAGGTCGGTGTACACCAGCGGGAAGGCCTGGGCCAGCCAGGCGGCCTGCCGGTGGTAGGGGTAGCCGTGCAGCAGCACCAGCGGGACGCCGGACGGCTCGGCGGCCCGGACGAAGTCGGCGAGCAGCGACGGGTCCGCCCGGTGCAGGGTCACGTCCGGATCGCCGAAGCCGGTGTGCAGCTGGAGCGGCAGCCGCAGCCCGGCGCAGACCTCCAGGGCGGTGTGGAGCAGCTCGTGCAGCAGGACCGGGTCGGTCAGCCGGCCGCCCCCGGCACGCTGCCGGGCCGCGGCGGCGGCCGTCACCCCGGCCGGGGAGGGCCGCCGCGCGGGCACCGCGAGGCCGGCCCGGTAGGCCACCACCGACTTGACCGCGACGGCGCCGGCGGCCGCGGCGGCCAGCGCCTCGCGCACCGCCCGGGCCCAGTCGCCGGGCGGGGCGAGGACGGCCTCGGCGAGCGGCTCCAGCCGGACCACCTCGCGCACCCGGGCGCCGGCGGCTTCGGCGAACCCGTCGAGCGGCAGCAGCGGGTGGCCGGCGGCCCCGGTCAGCCCGGTGTCCACCAGGCAGGTGTCCAGGCCGGCGGCGGCCAGCCGGCGGGTGGCCTCCGGGGCGCCCAGCTCGCGCCGCCGGGCCAGGTACTCCGCGGCGGGCGTGTGCGCGGGCAGCCCGAGCGCGGGCGGGCACCAGCGGCGGACGGCGAGGCCGAGCGCGCTGTCGAAGGGCGAGGTGCCGGGCGCGGGCGGGCGGTCGGACTCGGTGAGCAGCCCCGCCAGGGCGTCGTCGTCGAGCTCGGCCGTCACCACGCTGTGGCAGTGGTGGTCGACCAGCGCGGGGACGTCCACCACGCCCCTAGTACCGCCAGCGGGTGGCGGCGGCCAGCCGCTCGGGCGGCAGGTCCGCGTACTGCTCGGCCTCGGCCTGCCGGACGGCCAGCACCGCTTCGAAGAGCGGCTCGCCGAGCGCCTCCCGGAGCACGGTGGAGCCCCGGTAGGCGGCGATCGCCCCGGCCGGGCCGGTCGGCAGCCGGGGGACGGTGCCGGGCTCGGCCAGCGACGGGTCCCCGGTGGACTCCGGCGGCAGCGTGAGCCGCTGCTCCCGCCCGGCGAGGCCGGCGGCGATCACCGCGCCGACCGCGAGATAGGGGTTGGCGGTGGCGTCGAAGCACTTGATCTCGGCGTTGGCGGCGGAGGAGCGCTCGCCGGTGGAGCCGGTGACCAGGCGGAGCGCGGCCTCGCGGTTCTCCAGGCCCCAGCACTGGTAGGCGCCGGCCCAGTGCGAGGGGACCAGCCGCAGATAGCCGGCCGGGCTGGAGCAGCCGAGCACCAGCAGCTCGGGCAGCGCGCCGAGCACCCCGGCCAGGAAGCCCTCCGCCTCGGCGGTCAGCCCGTGCGGGCCGGGGCCGCCGTGCGCGAGATTGTGCCCCTCGCGCCAGAGGCTGAGGTGGAGGTGGCCGCCGTTGCCGACCCCGCCGGCCTGGACCGCCGGGGCGAAGGAGGCCCGCAGCCCGTGCCGGGCGGAGACGGCGCGGACGGTGTGCCGGACCAGCACCGAGGTGTCGGCGGCCTCGACCGGGCCCTCCGGGGCGACCGAGACCTCGAACTGGCCGGGCGCGTACTCGGGATGGATCTGGAGCACGGTCAGGCCCTGCTCGCCGAGGGCGCGGAGCACGTCGCGCAGGTAGTCGGACAGGTCGGTGAGGCGCTGCATGCCGTAGGCCGGGCCGGCCGTCGGGTAGCGGGGCTCCTCCCCCTCCGGGCCGGCCAGCGCGACCACCCACTCGATCTCGATCCCGGCCTTGAGGGTCAGGCCCCGCTCGGCCGCGGCGGCCACCGCCCGGCGGGCGAAGAGCCGCTGGCACCCGGGGTGCGGGGCGCCGCCCTGGGTGTAGCGGTCCCCCGGGGCCCAGGCCCAGCCGGGCTGGGCGGCGAGCGGGACGACCCGCTCCACGTCGGGGTAGAGCCGGAGGTCGCCGGTGGGGCCGCCGATCAGCCGACTGGTGACGATCGTGTCGTCGGCGAGGAAGACGTCGAAGCAGGGGGCGGTGCCGACGCCCCACTGCGCCGCGTGCACCAGCCCGCCGAGCGGCACCGCCTTGACCCGGGCGATGCCGGCGTTGTCCACCCAGGTGACGGCGACCGCCTCGACCCCGGAGCCCCGCAGCCGGTCGACGGCGGCCCGCGCGCGCTCGCCGCGCTCGGCCCGGTCCGCCCGCGGCGGCAGCACGGCGCCGGTACCGGTGGCGGTACCGGCGTGCCCGGCCGGGCCGGGGGCCGGCCCCGCGGCAGGCCCTGCGGCGGACCCGGCGGCGGGCTCGGGTCGGTCCGTGGCAACGGCTCCAGTGGTCATGCCCTCATGCTGCCCGGCGCTACCGGGCCGCGTAACTCCCCGATCGGGTGGTCCGAACGGACGTCCGTCCGCGGCCCTCACCCGCACGGGTGATCACCCCGCCGTGAGCAGCGGAACTTCCGCCCCCCACCCCCTTCCTACCGATCGGTAACTTCGCTACAGTGTCCGCACGCACCACTGCCGGGCTTCGGGAGCCGCACCGGCGGGGCGCCGTCCGCCGCGCCGGGAACCGCGGGGCCGACGGCGGACGACGGTGCGTTCGTTCACCGGCCGGTGCCGCGGATCGCGGCCGGAGCCGGATTTCTCTCCTCTGTGTTCAGAGCCGCTTCCTTCACCTCGAGCGCCTGAGTACCACGGCACACCCGCAGCACCGCCGGAGCGGACCGGCGGCTGCGCGGTGGCCGCAACCGTCATCCCCCCGCACCGCGCGCGGACCCTCCTCCGGGGGCGCGCCCTCCGGAGCGCGCGCGGGCCTTCCATGACAAGGAGTCAGGACAGATGGAGCGTCCCTTTCCCACGGTCGCCGTGGTCGGACTCGGCACGATGGGCACCGGCGTCGCCGTCGCGGTCGCCAGGAGCGGCCGCCGGGTGATCGGCATCGAGGCCGACGAGAACTCCGCCGCCCGGGCCCTGGCCCGGATCGAGGCGTCCACCGCGCACGCGGTGGAACGGGAGCGGCTCACCGCCGAGGAGCGGGCCGGGCTGCTCGCCCGGCTCACCGTCGGCCACGCGCTGGCCGCCGCCGCCGAGGCGGACCTGGTGATCGAGGAGGTCCCCGAGCAGCTGGAGCTGAAGCGGGCGGTCTTCGCCGAGCTGGACCGGATCTGCCCGGCCGGCACGGTGTTCGCCACCGGCACCACCGCGCTCTCGGTGACCCGGATCGCCGCCGCCACCGCCCGCCCGGACCGGGTGCTCGGCCTGCACTTCTTCAACCCGGTGCACACCATGAAGCTGGTCGAGGTGGTGCGCACCGTGCTCACCGCCCCGCAGGTCGCCGAGGACGCCGCGGCGCTGGCCCGCGACCTCGGCAAGGAGCCGGTGGCGGCCGGCGACCGGGCCGGCTTCGTGGTCAACGGCCTGCTCTTCGCGTACCTGAACCAGGCCGCCGCGATGTACGAGTCCAAGTACGCCACCCGGGAGGACATCGACGCCGCGATGCGGCTCGGCTGCGGCCTGCCGATGGGGCCGCTGGCGCTGCTCGACCTGATCGGCGTGGACACCGCGAGGACCGTCCTGGAGGCGATGTACGAGCAGTCCAGGGACCGGCTGCACGCGCCCGCGCCGATCCTCGGCCAGCTGGTCGCGGCCGGGCTGCTGGGCCGCAAGACCGGCCGCGGCTTCTACACCTACGAGGCGCCCGGCTCCTCCCGGGTCGTCGGCGGCACCGCCGGCCCGGCCCGGCCGGGGGCCGCCGGACGGGAGGTGCGCAGCGTCGGCGTCTGCGGCTCGGGCACCATGGCCACCGGCATCGTCGAGGTGTTCGCCAAGGCCGGGTACCCCGTGCTGCTGGCCGCCCGCAGCCTGGAGAAGGCCGAGCGGGCCAAGGCGCAGCTGGCGAGGTCGCTGGAGCGCTCGGTGGCGAAGGGCCGGCTGACCGGGGAGCAGCGGGACGCCGCCCTGGGCCTGGTCACGCCGGTCGGGCAGTACGGCGAGCTGGCGGACGTGGACCTGGTGGTCGAGGCGGTCGCCGAGGACCTCGGGGTCAAGCGCGAGCTGTTCACCGCGCTGGACGCGATCGTCAAGCCGGGCGCGGTGCTGGCCACCACCACCTCCTCGCTGCCGGTGGTCGCCTGCGCCTCGGCCACCAGTCGGCCGCAGGACGTGGTCGGCATGCACTTCTTCAACCCGGCGCCGGCGATGCGGCTGGTCGAGGTGGTGTCCACGGTGCTGACCGCGCCGGACGTCACCGCGACCGTGCTGGAGCTGTGCGCGAAGGTCCGCAAGCACCCGGTGGAGTGCGGGGACCGGGCCGGCTTCATCGTGAACGCGCTGCTCTTCCCCTATCTCAACGACGCGGTGCGGATGCTCCAGGAGCACTACGCGACGGTGGACGACATCGACACCGCGATGAAGCTCGGCTGCGGCTACCCGATGGGTCCGTTCGAGCTGCTGGACGTGGTCGGCCTGGACGTCTCGCTGACCATCGAGCGGGTGCTGCACCAGGAGTTCCGCGAGCCGGGCCTGGCCGCGGCGCCGCTGCTGGAGCACCTGGTGGCGGCGGGCTGCCTGGGCCGCAAGACCGGCCGCGGTTTCCGCGACCACGCGCGCCGATGACCACCCCGTCGCCTTACGGGGGAGCGCCCGACCGGCCGCCGTCGCGCGCGGAGCGGGCCGGCTGGGGGGCGGGTTCGGTGTCCGCGCACTGGCCGAGACCCGCGGTGGGCGGGCCGGTGGCCCCGGTGCGCCGGGCAAGGCCCCCTGCTCCGGCGCCGGGGACGTGTAGCGTTCCGGGCATGGATCGGGTTCAGTCAGTCTCCCCACGGCAATCCGCCCCGCAGCAGTCCGCCCCGGCGCGTGACGGCCGGTCGCCCGGGACGGGCGCGGAGGCGGGTCAGGGCAGCCGCCGGGCGGCGGCCCAGCGCCAGCAGATGCGCCAGGACCTGGCCAGCGCCGCGATGGAACTGTTCGCCTCGCAGGGCTACGAGGAGACCACGGTCGACCAGATCGCCGCGGCGGCCGGAGTGGCCCGGCGGACCTTCTTCCGGTACTTCCGGTCCAAGGAGGAGGCGATCTTCCCGGACCACGACGACACCCTGGTGCGGGTCGCCGACCTGCTGGCCAGCGCGGAGCCGGAGGAGCACCCGCTGGACGTGGTCTGCCGGGGCATCAAGGAGGTGCTGCGGATGTACGCCTCCACGCCCGGGGTCTCGGTGGCCAGGTACCAGCTGATCCGCCAGGTGCCGACGCTGCGGGAGCGGGAGATCGCCGTGGTGGCCCGCTACGAGCGGCTGTTCACCCGCTACCTGCTGGGCCGGTTCGACACCGCGGGGGAGATCCCCACGGGCTGGCAGCACGGCGGCGAGGACGACTCGATGCTGGCCGAGGTGTCGGCGGCGGCGGTCGTCGCGGCCCACAACCACGTGCTGCGGCGCTGGCTGCGGGCGGGCGGGCGGGGCGATGTGGAGGCGCAGCTGGACCACTCCTTCGAGGTGATCCGGCAGACCTTCTGGGGGTCCAGCGCGCCGGGGGCGCGGCGGCGCGGTGCCGTAGTGGCACCGGGTGCCAGTGGGACCGAGGCGGGCGCCTCCACCGCCTCGACGACGAGCGCACTGAGTGCCACTCCCGCAGGTGAGGTGCTCATCACAGTCACCCGGACGGACGCCCCGCTGGACGTGGTGATGGATGCCGTGCGGGTCGCCCTGGAGGGCGTCAAGCAGGCCTGACAGCAAGCGTTTTCGCAGGTCGCGAGGGGTTCTGGGGCCCGTGCCGGAGTGTCGGCACGGGCCCTTTCCATGCCCTGCGCGGGCCCTCGCGAGGCGGCTCGGAGCCGCCTGAATTGATGGCACCGCGTGTCTTTACGAGTGGCACAGGGTGCCACTACCTTGTTACCCACCAGTCGCGGCGCCGCGGCTCCCCACCACGGCGCGCCGTCGTACCGGCGCCCCCCGACCCCGGGGGCGACCCACCGCAGTACCCGGCCCACCAGCCACCCCGGCCCACCAGCCACCGGCCCACCAGCCACCGGCCACCCCGGCCCACCAGCCACCCACCCACCACCCCGTTCAGCGAAGCCGGTGTCCGCTCCCGGCTCCCCCAGACGCCCTGTGCCCTCACACAGGTACGCCTTCGGAGGCAGCCATGAAGGAAATCCTCGACGCGATCCTCAGCTCCGACAGCACCTCGGCGGACTTCGCCAACGTGAAGCTGCCGGAGTCCTACCGGGCCGTGACGCTCCACAAGGACGAGGAGCAGATGTTCGCCGGCCTCGCCAGCCGCGACAAGGACCCCCGCCGGTCCCTCCACCTCGACGACGTCCCGCTGCCCGAGCTGGGCCCGGGCGAGGCCCTGGTCGCCGTGATGGCGAGCGCGGTGAACTACAACACCGTGTGGAGCTCGATCTTCGAGCCGGTCTCCACCTTCGGCTTCCTGGAGCGCTACGGCCGGCTCTCCCCGCTCACCAAGCGCCACGACCTGCCGTACCACGTGCTCGGCTCCGACCTGGCGGGCGTGGTGCTGCGCACCGGCGCCGGCGTCAACGCCTGGAAGCCGGGCGACGAGGTGGTCGCGCACTGCCTGTCCGTCGAGCTGGAGTCCTCGGACGGCCACAACGACACGATGATGGACCCGGAGCAGCGGATCTGGGGCTTCGAGACCAACTTCGGCGGCCTGGCCCAGCTGGCCCTGGTGAAGACCAACCAGCTGATGCCCAAGCCCGCCCACCTGACCTGGGAGGAGGCCGCCTCCCCCGGCCTGGTCAACTCCACCGCCTACCGCCAGCTGGTCTCGCGCAACGGCGCGGGCATGAAGCAGGGCGACAACGTGCTGATCTGGGGCGCCAGCGGCGGCCTCGGCTCGTACGCCACCCAGTACGCGCTGGCCGGCGGCGCCACCCCGATCTGCGTGGTCTCCAGCCCGGAGAAGGCCGAGGTCTGCCGGGCGATGGGCGCCGAGGCGATCATCGACCGCTCCGCCGAGGGCTACCGGTTCTGGAAGGACGAGCAGAACCAGGACCCGCGGGAGTGGAAGCGCTTCGGCGGGCGGATCCGCGAGCTGACCGGCGGCGAGGACGTCGACATCGTCTTCGAGCACCCCGGCCGGGAGACCTTCGGCGCCAGCGTCTACGTCACCCGCAAGGGCGGCACCATCGTCACCTGCGCCTCCACCTCCGGCTACATGCACCAGTACGACAACCGCTACCTGTGGATGTCGCTCAAGAAGATCGTCGGCTCGCACTTCGCCAACTACCGCGAGGCCTGGGAGGCCAACCGCCTGGTGGCCAAGGGCAGGATCCACCCCACCCTGTCCAAGGTCTACTCGCTGGAGCAGACCGGGCAGGCCTCGCTCGACGTCCACCAGAACCGGCACCAGGGCAAGGTCGGCGTGCTCTGCCTCGCCCCCGAGGAGGGCCTGGGCGTGCGCGACGCCGAGCTGCGCGCCGAGCACCTGCCGTCGATCAACCTCTTCCGCGAGCTCGACGAGCGAAGCGTCCAGACCAGCCGCGACCTCTAAGGCGACCCGATGACCGACCAGAAGCGCGACCGGCCCTGGCTGATGCGCACCTACGCCGGGCACTCCACGGCCGAGGACTCCAACGCGCTGTACCGGCGCAACCTCGCCAAGGGGCAGACCGGCCTCTCGGTGGCGTTCGACCTGCCGACCCAGACCGGCTACGACTCCGACCACATCCTCGCCCGCGGCGAGGTCGGCCGGGTCGGGGTGCCGGTGGGCCACGTCGGCGACATGCGCACCCTGTTCGACGGCATCCCGCTCGAACAGACCAACACCTCCATGACGATCAACGCCACCGCGATGTGGCTGCTGGCGCTCTACCAGGTGGTCGCCGAGGAGCAGGGCGCGGACATCGCCAAGCTGACCGGCACCACCCAGAACGACATCGTCAAGGAGTACCTGTCGCGCGGGACGCACGTCTTCCCGCCCGGCCCCTCGGTGCGCCTGATCACCGACATGATCGCCTACACGGTCGGGAACCTCCCGAAGTGGAACCCGATCAACATCTGCAGCTACCACCTCCAGGAGGCCGGGGCCACCCCGGTCCAGGAGATCGCCTACGCGATGTGCACCGCGATCGAGGTGCTGGACGCCGTCCGCGACTCCGGCCAGGTGCCGGCCGAGCGGATGGGCGAGGTGGTCGCCCGGATCTCCTTCTTCGTCAACGCCGGGGTGCGGTTCGTCGAGGAGATGTGCAAGATGCGGGCCTTCGGCCGGCTCTGGGAGAAGGTCACCCGGGAGCGGTACGGCATCGAGGACCCCAAGCAGCGCCGGTTCCGCTACGGCGTGCAGGTCAACTCGCTCGGCCTGACCGAGGCCCAGCCGGAGAACAACGTCCAGCGGATCGTGCTGGAGATGCTCGCCGTCACACTCTCCAAGGACGCCCGCGCCCGCGCCGTCCAGCTGCCCGCCTGGAACGAGGCGCTCGGCCTGCCCCGCCCGTGGGACCAGCAGTGGTCACTGCGGATCCAGCAGGTGCTCGCCTTCGAGTCCGACCTGCTGGAGTACGGCGACCTCTTCAACGGCTCCGAGGTCGTCGAGGCCAAGACCGCCGACCTGCTGGCCGGCGCCGAGGCCGAGATCGCCAAGGTGCTGGAGATGGGCGGGGTCATCCCGGCCGTCGAATCCGGCTACCTGAAGTCCAACCTGGTCGCCTCGCACGCCGCCCGCCGGGCCCGGATCGAGTCCGGCGAGGACAGGATCATCGGGGTCAACTGCTTCGACACCACCGAGGAGAGCCCGCTCACGGCCGACCTCGACACCGCGATCATGGTCGTCGACCCGGCCTCCGAGCAGTCCGTGCTGAACGCGCTGGAAGCCTGGCGCGGGCAGCGCGACGAGGCCGCCGCGCTGCACGCCCTGGCGGAGCTCAAGGCCGTCGCCGGCACCACCGCGAACCTCGTGCCGGCCACCCTGGCCTGCGCCCGGGCCGGGGTCACCACCGGCGAGTGGGCCTTCGCCCTGCGCGAGGTGTTCGGCGAGTACCGCGCGCCCACCGGCGTCGGCGGCGCCCCGGTCGCGGTCCCGGCCGAGCCCGGCGGCGAGCTGGCCGCCGTCCGCGAGGCGGTCGGCGCGACCGCCGCCGAACTCGGCGCCGGCAAGCTGCGGCTGCTGGTCGGCAAGCCCGGCCTGGACGGGCACTCCAACGGCGCCGAGCAGATCGCCGTCCGGGCCCGCGACGCCGGGTTCGAGGTGGTCTACCAGGGCATCCGGCTCACCCCCGAGCAGATCGTCTCGGCCGCCGTCGCCGAGGACGTCCACTGCGTGGGCCTGTCGATCCTCTCCGGCGCCCACTCCGAGCTCGTGCCGGACGTCCTGCACCGGCTGCGCCGGGCCGGGGTGGAGGATGTCCCGGTGATCGTGGGTGGCATCATCCCGGCAGCGGACGGCGAGGCCCTCAAGGCCGCCGGCGTCGCCGCCGTGTTCACCCCGAAGGACTTCGGCATCACGACCATCATCGGCCGGATCGTGGACGAGATCCGGCTGGCCAACAGGCTCCAGCCCTGGACGCCCGCCCCGGCCACGACCACCGGCTGACCCGGAAGGAACACCCTCTTGTCCCAGAACCGCCTCCGCCCGCGCCGCTCCTGCCTCGCCGTGCCGGGCTCCAACCCGCGCTTCCTGGAGAAGGCCCAGGGCCTGCCGGCCGACCAGGTCTTCCTCGACCTGGAGGACGCCTGCGCCCCCCTGGTCAAGGAGAGCGCCCGCCACACCGTCGTCGACGCCCTGAACAACGGCGACTGGAGCGGCAGGACCCGGGTCGTGCGCGTCAACGACTGGACCACCCACTGGACCTACCGCGACGTGATCACCGTGGTCGAGGGCGCCGGCCAGAACCTCGACTGCATCATGCTGCCGAAGGTCCAGGACGCCGAGCAGGTGAAGGCACTCGACCTGCTGCTCACCCAGATCGAGAAGACCATGGGCTTCGAGGTCGGCCGGATCGGCATCGAGGCGCAGATCGAGAACGCCAAGGGCCTCATCAACGTCGACACCATCGCCCAGGCCTCGCCCCGGCTGGAGACCATCATCTTCGGCCCGGCCGACTTCATGGCCTCGATCAACATGAAGTCCCTGGTGGTCGGCGAGCAGCCGCCCGGCTACTCGGCCGACGCCTACCACTACATCCTGATGCGCATCCTGATGGCCGCCCGCGCCAACGACCTCCAGGCGATCGACGGCCCCTACCTCCAGATCCGCAACCAGGAGGGCTACCGCGAGGTGGCCGGCCGCGCCGCCGCGCTGGGCTTCGACGGCAAGTGGGTGCTGCACCCGGACCAGATCGGCGCCGCCAACGAGATCTTCTCGCCCTCCCAGGAGGACTACGACCACGCCGAGCTGATCCTCGACGCCTACGACTGGTGCACCTCCGAGGCCGGCGGCTTCAAGGGCTCGGCGATGCTCGGCGACGAGATGATCGACGAGGCCAGCCGCAAGATGGCGCTGGTCGTCTCCGGCAAGGGCCGCGCGGCCGGCCTGGAGCGCACCTCCACGTTCGAGCCCCCGCAGGCCTGAGACCGGTCAGGAGCCATCGACCATGCAGTTCGGACGCACCTACGAGGAGTTCGAGGTCGGCGCCGTCTACCGGCACTGGCCCGGCAAGACGGTCACCGAGTACGACGACCACCTCTTCTGCCTGCTCACCATGAACCACCACCCGCTCCACATGGACAGCAACTACGCGGAGCGGACCACCGACTTCGGCAGGAACGTGGTGGTGGGCAACTACATCTACTCGCTGCTGCTCGGCATGTCCGTCCCGGACGTCTCCGGCAAGGCGATCGCCAACCTGGAGATCGAGTCGCTGCGGCACATCGCGCCGACCTTCCACGGCGACACGATCTACGGCGAGACCACCGTGCTCGACAAGTGGCCGTCCAAGTCCAAGGACGACCGCGGCATCGTGTACGTCGAGACCAAGGGCTACAAGCAGGACGGCACGGTCGTCTGCATCTTCCGCCGCAAGGTGATGGTGCCGACCGCGACGTACATCGAGGCGCGCGGCGGCGAGCAGCCCGCCCGCCCCACCCCGCTCGCCTGAACCACCCCGGCGGGTCCCGACCCGCCGCCCCCAGGA
>NZ_JAXCLC010000046.1:0-72247 GCF_034043715.1 Kitasatospora purpeofusca
CCCGCGCACTGCGTCCTCGCTAGTGTTTTACTTCATAAAGGAATCTCCAACCCCGATCAGAGACCGAGGCCGGGGATGTCAACATATCTGGCGTTGACTTTTGGCACGCTGTTGAGTTCTCAAGGAACGGACACTTCCTTCAGGCGGCTTTCACACCGGCCCTCCGGGCGCTTCGTTCTTTCGTGTTTCAAGCTTATCAGACGTTTTCCGCTCCGTTTTCCGGAGTTTCATTCATCGGATTTGCTTGGGCCTTTCGGCGCTCCCGAACTCTACCAGAGTTTCTCGGGCCGTTTTCCCGCTCCGTTCTCGAATTTCATTTCGAGGACTTCGACTGGGGGCCGTCCCGTGGGGCAACCCGGAGAACATTACGCACCGGGTTGCCCCACGTCAAATCACACCTCGACGACGACCGGCAGGATCATCGGGCGGCGGCGGTAGTTGTCCGCCACCCACTTGCCGAGGATCCGGCGCACCAGCTGCTGGACCTGACGGACCTCCAGAACGCCGTCGCCCGCCGAGCGGTCGAGCGCCTCCTGGAGCTTGGCCGTCACCGGGACGAACGCGGCGTCGTCGATGCCGGAACCCCGGGCCTGGATGCTCGGGCCACCGACGATCTTGCCGTTGGTGGAGTCCACCACGACGAAGCAGGAGATGAAGCCCTCCTCGCCGAGGATCCTGCGGTCCTTGAGCGAGGCCTCGGTGATGTCGCCGACCGAGGAGCCGTCCACGTAGACGTAGCCGGCCTGCACCTTGCCGACGATGCGTGCGACGCCCTTCTCCAGGTCGACGCAGACGCCGTCCTCGGCGATGACGACGCGGTTGCGCGGGACGCCGGTGGCGATGCCGAGATCGGCCGCCGCCCGCAGGTGGCGCCACTCGCCGTGCACCGGCATGAGGTTGCGCGGCCTGCAGATGTTGAAGAAGTACAGCAGCTCGCCGGCCGAGGCGTGGCCCGAGACGTGCACCTTGGCGTTGCCCTTGTGGACGACCTTGGCGCCCCAGCGGGTCAGGCCGTTGATCACCCGGTAGACGGCGTTCTCGTTGCCGGGGATCAGCGAGGAGGCGAGGACGACGGTGTCGCCCTCGACGATGCGGATCTGGTGGTCACGGTTGGCCATCCGGGACAGCGCGGCCATCGGCTCGCCCTGCGAACCGGTACAGATCAGCACGACGTCCTTGTCCGGCAGGTCGTCGAGCTGCTTGACGTCGACGACCATGTTGCCGGGCACCTTGAGGTAGCCGAGGTCGCGCGCGATGCCCATGTTGCGGACCATCGAGCGGCCGACGAAGGCGACCTTGCGCTTGTACTCGTGCGCGGCGTCCAGCACCTGCTGGATGCGGTGCACGTGGCTGGCGAAGGAGGCCACGATGATGCGCTTGTCCGCGTTGGCGAAGACGTTGCGCAGCGCCGCGGAGATGTCCCGCTCGGGCGGGATGAAGCCGGGGACCTCGGCGTTGGTGGAGTCCACCAGCAGCAGGTCCATGCCCTCCTCCGCCAGCTTGGCGAAGGCCGGCAGGTCGGTCAGCCGGCCGTCGAGCGGCAGCTGGTCCATCTTGAAGTCACCGGTGGCAACGACCATGCCGGCGGGCGTGCGCACGGCGACGGCCAGCGCGTCCGGGATGGAGTGGTTGACCGCGATGAACTGGCAGTCGAAGGGGCCGATCCGCTCGCGGTCGCCCTCGGCGACCTCCAGCACGTACGGGCGGATGCGGTGCTCGGCGAGCTTGGCCTCGATGAGCGCCAGGGTGAGCTTCGACCCGATCAGCGGGATGTCCGGGTTCTCCCGGAGCAGGAACGGGACGGCGCCGATGTGGTCCTCGTGGCCGTGCGTGAGGACGATGCCGTCGATCTTGTCCAGACGGTCCCGGATGTAGGTGAAGTCCGGGAGGATCAGGTCGACGCCGGGCTGCTCGTCCTCGGGGAAGAGGACGCCGCAGTCGACGATGAGAATGCGGTCCCCGTATTCGAAGACCGTCATGTTGCGGCCGATCTCGCCGAGACCGCCGAGCGGGGTGATGCGCAGGGCGCCCGCCTTGAGGGCCGGCGGCGTGCCGAGTTCGGGATGCGGGTGGCTCAAAAGACTCTCCTCACGACGCACGCCATATGTCCGGGGTCCTCCCCGTGCGACATATGGCGTGCGTTCTCCGTGTCGGTTTTCCTACCAGGTCTGTGCTCTCGCGCCTTCGGTCCGGTCCAGCGGCGGGCCCGTGAGGGTCCGGCGAGCCGGGGCGCGCACGTACGTGTCTGTTACAGGTCTACCCCGCCGTCGGCGAGATCCTTCTTCAGTTGCGCGATCTCCTCCGGAGTCGCGCCGATCAGGGGCAGTCGCAGCGGGCCGGCCGGCAGACCCTGGAGGTCCAGCGCGGCCTTGGTGAGAATGACGCCCTGGGTGCGGAAGATACCGGTGAAGACCGGCAGCAGGCGCTGGTGGACGGCCGTGGCCTTGGCCACATCGCCGGCCAGGTGCGCCTCGACCATGGCCCTCAGCTCGCCGGCGACCACATGCCCGACCACGCTCACCACACCCACGGCCCCGACCGACAGCAGCGGCAGGTTGAGGATGTCGTCGCCGGAGTACCAGGCGAGGCCGGAACGGGTGATCGCCCAGGACGCGGCGCCGAGGTCGCCCTTGGCGTCCTTGTTGGCGACGATCCGCGGGTGCTCGCCCAGCCGGACCAGCGTCTCGTGGCTCAGCGCGACGCCGCTGCGGCCCGGGATGTCGTACAGCATGACAGGAAGTCCGGTGGCGTCGGCGATCCGCACCGTGTGCCGGTACAGGCCCTCCTGCGGGGGCTTGCTGTAGTACGGCGTGACCGACAGCAGGCCGTGCGCGCCGGCGGCCTCGGCCTGCCGGGCCAGCTCGACGCTGTGGTGCGTGTCGTTGGTGCCGACGCCGGCCACCACGTGGGCCCGGTCGCCGACCGCCTCCACCACGGCGCGGACGAGCTGGGCCTTCTCGGCGTCACTGGTGGTCGGGGACTCGCCGGTGGTGCCGTTCACGACGAGGCCGTCGTTGCCGGAGTCGACGAGGTGCGCGGCGAGGCGCTGGGCGCCGTCGAGGTCGAGGCCGCCGTCGGCGGTGAACGGTGTCACCATCGCGGTCAGGACCCGGCCGAAGGGCGTCTGGGGGGTGGAGGTCGGAGCCATGTGTCCAAAACTACTCGTAGGCGGTGGGGCGGTACCCAGGCCGGTCCGGGGTTCGGACGGCCGTGCGCCTCCGGAACGGTCCGGGATCGTCCCGGTACGGCCCCCGCAGAACCGGTTCCAGCAGCGGAAACATGGGATTCCGGTGCTGCGTGCTCGGGGGTTCAAGCAGCACCGGAATCCGTGTTCATGAGCGTAGGGAGAGGTCAGAAATGCCGCAATCCAGACATGCCCGGCACTGCGCCCGGATGCTCGTCGTCGCAGGTCAGGGCGCGACCCGGCCGTGTTTCTCGAAGGCCGCATGGGTGAGCGGCATGAGTTCCGCCCACTGCTCCTCCATCCGCTCGGCGACCATCTCGATCTCGCGCTGCGGGAACGACGGCACCGTCGCGTACTCCCGCTTGGTCCGCAGGGACAGGAAGTGCATCAGCGAGCGGGCGTTGCAGGTCGCGTACATCGAGGAGAACAGCCCGACCGGCAGCACCGCGCGGGCGACCTCGCGGGCCACTCCCGCCGCCAGCATCTCCCGGTAGCGCTCGTAGGCCTCGCGGTAGGCGGCCTCCATCGCGGAGCCGACGGTGCGGTGCTGCTCCGGGGTGCCGTCGACGAACTCGTAGCGGCCGGGGCGGCCCTGCTGGACCAGCTTGCGGTCCTCGGCGGGTACGTAGAAGACCGGCTGCAGCTCGCGGTAGCGGCCGGACTCCTCGTTGTACGACCATCCGCTGCGGTGGCGTTGGAATTCGCGGAAGACGAAGATCGGCGCGCTGATGAAGAAGGTCATCGAGTTGTGCTCGAACGGCGTGCCGTGCCGGTCGCGCATCAGGAAGTTGATGAGGCCGGCGGACTTGTCCGGGTCCTGCTGGAGAGCCTCCAGGGACTGCTCCCCCGCCGTGGAGACCCGTGCCGCCCAGATGACGTCCGAGTCGGCGGCGGCGCCGCGGACCAGGTCCGCGGTGATGTCGCCGCGGAACCGGGGGGCGGTCGTGTCCTCGCTCACGCGCTGCTCCTCGCGGGCTTGCCGACGGTGCCCGCGACGCCGCTCGTGGCGGCGTCGGCACCGGTGGTGCGGTGCAGCCGGATCGCGTGCTGCATGGTCCTGCGGGCGCGCGGCACGTCGCCGGCGTCGGCGTAGGCGACCGCGAGCCGGAAGAAGACCCGCCAGTCGCCCGGGGCGGCCTCCGCCTCGGCCTTGCGGCGGGCGAACACCGCGTCGGCCGAGGCCCGGTCGATCCGGCCGCCGCCGGTGCGCTCCAGCTCGTCGA
Source organism: Kitasatospora purpeofusca (assembly GCF_034043715.1). Lineage (GTDB taxonomy): Bacteria > Actinomycetota > Actinomycetes > Streptomycetales > Streptomycetaceae > Kitasatospora > Kitasatospora purpeofusca_A. The sequence continues at coordinate 4,408 of NZ_JAXCLC010000046.1, forward strand.
CCGGCAGCCCGCCCTCGGCCTCCAGCTCGCGGGCGAGCCGCTCGCTGTCCCGTCCGAAGCGGACCGTCTGGCGCAGGAACCAGAGGCCGACGACCGGGATGACGAAGGCGCACAGGCCCAGGCCGATGCCCAGCGGCTTGCCGGTGGCGATCAGTTGGACGCCCTCGCCGACGCAGATCAGCGCGACCAGGGCCAGGACTCCGGAGAGGAGGAAGAAGCCGGTACGGGAGGTCATGCCGGGCTCACAGGTCCAGGAAGTGTTCGAGGCCCAGGGTGAGCCCGGGCGTCTCCACGACCTTGCGCACACCGAGCAGGATGCCCGGCATGAAGCTGCTGTGGTGCAGCGAGTCGTGCCGGATGGTGAGGGTCTCGCCGTCGTCGCCGAACATCACCTGCTGGTGGGCGAGCAGACCGCGCAGCCGCACCGAGTGCACCGGAACCCCGTCGACGTCGGCGCCGCGGGCGCCGGGCAGGCCGTGGGTGGTCGGGTCCTGCTGCGGCGCGCGGCCGGCCTCCGCGCGGGCGGCGGCGATCAGCTGGGCGGTGCGGGCCGCGGTGCCGCTGGGGGCGTCCGCCTTGTGGTCGTGGTGCAGCTCGACGACCTCGACCGACTCGAAGTACCTGGCCGCGGCCTGGGCGAACTTCATGCCGAGCACGGCACCGACGGAGAAGTTCGGCGCGATCAGCACACCCAGCTCCGGCGCGGCGGCGAGCAGCCCCCGGACGGTGGCGAGCCGCTCCTCCGTCCAGCCGGTGGTACCGGTGACCACGTGGATGCCGTGCGACAGGCAGTAGTCGAGGTTGCCCATCACCGAGTCGGGGTGGGTCAGTTCGACCGCGGCCTGCACCCCGGCGGCGGTCAGCTCGGAGAGCTCCGAGCCCCGCCCGAGGGTGGCGACCAGCTCCAGGTCCGGGGCGGCACCGACGGCCTTGACGGCCTCCGAGCCGATCCGGCCCCGGGCGCCGATCACAGCGACTCGCAGCGTCATGGTGAGTAGTCCCTTCAGGCCAGCAGGTCGGCCAGCTTGGCGGCCCGCTTGTCGGTGATCGGGCCGATCAGCGCGAGCGAGGGCCGGTACGCCCCCAGCACATCACGGGCGACCTCGTGCACGTCGTCCAGGGTCACCGCGGCGATCCGCTCCAGCATGTCGTCCACCGACAGGTGGTGGCCGTAGCTCAGTTCGGCCTTGCCGATCCGGTTCATCAGCGAACCGGTGTCCTCCATGCCGAGCACGGTGGAGCCGGAGATCTGGCCGATCGCCCGCCGCAGCTCCTCCTCGGTGATGCCCTCGGCGACCACCTTGGCGAGCTCGTCGCTGCAGATCCGCAGCACCTCCTCGACCCGCTTGGGCTGGCAGCCGGCGTAGATGCCGAACACGCCGCTGTCCGCGTACGAGGAGGAGTACGAGTACACCGAGTACGCCAGGCCGCGCTTCTCCCGCACCTCCTGGAAGAGCCGCGAGCTCATCCCGCCGCCGAGGGCCGCGTTCAGCACGCCCATCGCCCAGCGGCGCTCGTCGTGCCGGGGCACCCCGGGCACGCCCAGCACCAGGTGGGCCTGCTCGGTAGAGCGGTTGAGCACCTCGACCCGGCCGGCGGTGCGCAGCGCCTTGGCGCCGCGGCGGGCCTCGGCGGGGACGGCCTCGGACTTGGCGAGCAGCGGTGCGAAGGCCCGCTCGACCTGCCGGACGACCTTGCGGTGGTCCAGGTTGCCGGCCGCGGCGACGACGAGGTGCTCGGGCCGGTAGCGGCGGTGGAAGAAGTTCGCGATCTGGTCGCGGGTGAGCGACCTGACGGTCTCCTGGGTGCCAAGGATCGGGCGGCCGAGCGGGCCGTTGCCGAAGATCACCTTGGCGAAGAGGTCGTGGACGACGTCGCCCGGGTCGTCCTCGGCCATCGCCATCTCCTCGAGGATGACGCCGCGTTCGGCCTCGACGTCCTCCGGGCGGATCAGCGAGCCGGTGAGCATGTCGCAGACCACGTCGATGGCCAGCGGCAGGTCGGTGTCGAGCACCCGCGCGTAGTAGCAGGTGTTCTCCTTGGCGGTGAAGGCGTTCATCTCGCCGCCGACCGCGTCCAGGGCGGCCGAGATGTCCAGCGCGCTGCGCCGCTCGGTGCCCTTGAAGAGCAGGTGCTCGAGATAGTGCGTGGCGCCGTTGAGCTGGGGCGTCTCGTCGCGAGAGCCGACCCCGACCCAGATGCCGAAGGTCGCGGAGCGCACCGTCGGCAGGGTCTCGGTGACGACGCGCAGGCCGCCGGGAAGGACGGTGCGGCGCACGATTCCGGCGCCGTCCGCGCCCTTCAGCAGGGTTCGGGTCGTGCCGGGGCGCTGCGTCGCCGCCGAGGCCAGAGCCACGGGGGTACCTCCGTAGAAAGCAATCCGTCGAAGTATGGGGGGACAACAGGGTGCGGCCCGCACGCCGCTGGGGGCGTGCGGGCCGCGGGTTCAGCTAGCGGCGCTTCACTCGGAAGCGGCCTCGCCGTTCTCCTCGCCCTCGACGACCGGGATCAGCGAGAGCTTGCCGCGCGGGTCGATCTCGGCGATCTCGACCTGCACCTTGGCGCCGACGCCGAGGATGTCCTCGACGTTCTCCACGCGCTTGCCGCCGGCCAGCTTGCGGATCTGCGAGATGTGCAGCAGACCGTCCTTGCCCGGCATGAGCGAGACGAAGGCACCGAAGGTCGTGGTCTTGACCACGGTGCCCAGGTAGCGCTCGCCGACCTCCGGCATGGTCGGGTTGGCGATCTGGTTGATCGTGGTGCGGGCGGCCTCGGCGGCCGGACCGTCGGCGGCACCGATGTAGATGGTGCCGTCGTCCTCGATCGTGATCTCGGCGCCGGTGTCCTCCTGGATCTGGTTGATCATCTTGCCCTTGGGGCCGATGACCTCACCGATCTTGTCCACCGGGATCTTGATGGTGATGATGCGCGGCGCGTTCGGGGACATCTCGTCCGGGGAGTCGATGGCCTCGTTCATCACGTCGAGGATGTGCAGACGGGCGTCGCGGGCCTGCTTCAGCGCGGCGGCGAGCACCGACGCCGGGATGCCGTTGAGCTTGGTGTCCAGCTGCAGCGCGGTGATGAAGTTGCGGGTACCGGCGACCTTGAAGTCCATGTCGCCGTACGCGTCCTCGGCACCGAGGATGTCGGTGAGGGTCACGTAGTGGGTCTCACCGTCGATCTCCTGCGAGATCAGGCCCATGGCGATACCGGCGACGGCGGCCTTGAGCGGCACACCGGCGTTCAGCAGCGACATGGTGGAGGCGCAGACCGAGCCCATCGAGGTGGAGCCGTTGGAGCTCAGCGCCTCGGAGACCTGGCGGATGGCGTACGGGAAGTCCTCGCGGGACGGCAGCACCGGCAGGATGGCCCGCTCGGCGAGCGCGCCGTGGCCGATCTCGCGGCGCTTCGGCGAACCGACGCGGCCGGTCTCGCCGACCGAGTACGGCGGGAAGTTGTAGTTGTGCATGTAGCGGCGACGGGTCTCCGGGGAGAGCGTGTCCAGCTGCTGCTCCATGCGGAGCATGTTCAGCGTGGTGACACCCAGGATCTGGGTCTCGCCGCGCTCGAAGAGGGCCGAGCCGTGCACCCGCGGGATGGCCTCGACCTCGGCGGCCAGGGTGCGGATGTCGGTGACACCGCGGCCGTCGATGCGGACCTTGTCCTTGATGACGCGCTCGCGGACGGTCTTCTTGGTCAGCGCGTTGTAGGCGGCGCTGATCTCCTTCTCGCGGCCCTCGAACTCGGGCAGCAGCTTCTCGGCGGCCAGCGCCTTGACGCGGTCCAGCTCGTTGTTGCGCTCCTGCTTGCCCGCGATGGTGAGGGCCTGGGCCAGCTCGTCCTTGACGGCGGCGGTCAGCGCGGCGAGCACGTCGTCCTGGTAGTCCAGGAAGACCGGGAACTCGCCGGTCGGCTTCGCGGCCTGGGCGGCCAGCTGGGCCTGGGCGGCGCAGAGGACCTTGATGAACGGCTTGGCGGCGTCCAGACCGGCGGCGACGATCTCCTCGGTCGGCGCCTCGGCGCCGCCCTCGACCAGCTTGATGGTCTTGTCGGTGGCCTCGGCCTCGACCATCATGATCGCGACGTCGCCGTCCGGCAGGGTGCGGCCGGCCACGACCATGTCGAAGACGGCCGACTCCAGCTCGCTGTGGGTCGGGAAGGCCACCCACTGGCCGTTGATCAGCGCGACGCGGACGCCGCCGATCGGGCCGGAGAACGGCAGGCCCGCCAGCTGGGTGGAGGCGGAGGCGGCGTTGATGGCCACCACGTCGTACAGGTGGTCCGGGTTGAGCGCCATCACGGTGACGACGACCTGGATCTCGTTGCGCAGGCCCTTGACGAAGGACGGGCGCAGCGGGCGGTCGATCAGGCGGCAGGTGAGGATCGCGTCCTCGGAGGGCCGGCCCTCGCGACGGAAGAACGAGCCGGGGATACGGCCCGCGGCGTACATCCGCTCCTCGACGTCCACGGTCAGCGGGAAGAAGTCGAAGTGCTCCTTCGGCTGCTTGGACGCGCTGGTGGCCGACAGCACCATGGTGTCGTCGTCGAGGTAGGCCACGGCGGAGCCGGCGGCCTGACGGGCCAGACGGCCGGTCTCGAAGCGGATGGTACGGGTGCCGAAGGAACCGTTGTCGATCACGGCTTCGGCGTAGAACACGTTCTCTTCCACCTGGAAGATCTCCTCTTTCGTACGTCTCCGGGAGAGCGTCCCCGCGTAATCGCCTGCGTGCTGACCCTGGACGGTCCGGGCCGGTCTTCGATCGAAGCCTCCGGAGGTCCCCGCTTCGGTCTGCGGGGGCTCCGACGGCCACTACCGAGGACCGGCGCCTCTCGGCCGGCCGGGTCCGGACGGGCGGTCCGCGTCTGGACGCTCTCTCGGATGCGGGCGGCTTCCGTTTGAAGCCTTCGTCCCGCGGGGGTTCGGGTCCTGCTGCCCGGTGGCGCGCTTTCGGCGCCATCACCCGGCATGCCCACAACCCTACGGTGCAATCCTCGGCCACCTGGGGAGGTGCGCGCGAGTTGTTATCCCCGGCCGGTGGGCGCGGGCGCCGTGGTGGGCGCCCCGGTCACCGGTCGCGGCATACGCGCGAGGGGCGGCTCCCCGGTGTGGGGAGCCGCCCCGAGCGGCGTTCTCAGCGGGCGCCGCCGGCGGCACCGCGACGGATGCCCAGGCGGTCGACGAGCGTACGGAAGCGCTCGATGTCCTTCTTGGCCAGGTACTGCAGCAGGCGGCGACGCTGGCCGACCAGGATCAGCAGGCCACGACGCGAGTGGTGGTCGTGCTTGTGGGTCTTGAGGTGCTCGGTCAGGTCCGAGATACGGCGGGAGAGCATGGCGACCTGGACCTCGGGGGAGCCGGTGTCGCCCTCCTTCTGGCCGAACTCGGCGAAAATCTGCTTCTTGATGTCAGAGGCGAGAGCCACTGCAACTCCTTCGAGGTGATACTGAGCGTTCCTGGTCTACGGCACAGGACTCTGCGAGAACTCGGTGTCGTGTTACGGGCGCGGCCGACGGGCATCGTCCCACCCGGGGACGGACACACGGCTGCGCTCGGAGGCCAAGCGTACCAGTGCCGCCGATGCCGACGGTCGGCGGCCCCGGCGCGCGGATCGGCCGGTGGCGCCCCGGATCAGCCGGTGGCGCCGCGGACCAGCCGGTAGACGTCGAGGACGGCCAGCACCAGCGGGACCAGCGACATCAGGGTGAGGCTGTCGACCAGGTCCAGGATGCGCCCCCAGAAGGGGGAGACGCCGAGCCGCGGCACCACCAGGGCGATCGCGGTGAGCACGGCGGCGCCGAAGGCGATCGAGGCGGTCAGCCAGACGGTGCGCAGATCGGCGTCGGTGGAGCCGAGGCCGACCCGCAGCACGAACTGCGGGGTGTGCAGGGAGAGTCCGACGATCAGCAGCGACAGGCCGAGCAGGCCGGCGACGGTGAGCGCGAGGACCTGGGCGCTGTAGCGGAACAGCCGGGCCCTGAGCATGGCGGCCAGCCCGAGGACGAGGGCCAGCAGTTCGGGGAAGGCCCGGTCGGTGAAGCCGAGCACCGCGCAGGCGCCGACGACCACTGCGGCGCAGCCGCCGACCAGGCCGACCAGCACCTCGTGGCCGCGGCGGGCCTGCTGGGCGATCCGTTCGTACTGGACCAGCTCGGCGCGGGCGGCCTCCTCGTCGTGGTCGCGGCCCCGGGCGCGGGTCTGGCCGGGGGCGCTGTAGCCGACCGGCAGCCGGGCGAAGCGGGCGGACAGGCCGGGCAGGAAGCCGATCACGGCGACGGCGGCGACGCCGGTGACGGCCGCGATGTGGTGGACCGGGGTGCCGGGCAGCAGGACGGCGGCGAAGGTGGCGAGCGCGCCGGCCGCGGCCAGGAAGGCGGCGGCCACGAAGAGGGAGTCCATCGTGGGCAGCAGGCCGACCAGCAGGACGGCGACCACCAGGACGGCGACGCAGCCGGTCAGGAACTGGAGCCGGCCGGGGCCGTCCAGCGGGCCGCCGGTCGGGGCGAGGATGCCGCTGCCGGCGATCAGGGCGTGCGGCAGGGCGCCGAGGCCGAGCGCGAGGCCGGCCCAGGCGTCCCGGTAGACCCGGGCGCGGACGCCGGCGAGGGCGGTGAGCACCACCGCGACGACGCCGGAGAGCACGCCGGGCAGGCCGTGCATGTCGTGGCGCAGGTCGGCGAACCAGAGCGCGAAGCCGAGCAGGGTGAGCAGTACGCCGGCGCCGACCAGGCCGAAGGCGCGCATCAGCTCGGGGCTCCAGAACCGGCGGTCGGTCTCGCCGGCGGTGGCGATCGCGTCGGCGACGTCGTCGTAGACCGCGGGCGGCAGCGACTCGGCGAACGGGCGCAGGTTGAGCAGGTCGCCGTCGCGCACCTGCTGGGCGGCGAGCGAGCGGCCGCCGTCGAGCACGGTGCCGTCGCGGCGGACCAGGTGGAAGCCGGTGGGGACGCCTTCGGGCTGGGTCTGGCCGGACAGCCGCAGCACCTCGGGGTACACGTCCGCGAGCGGGACGTCCTCGGGCAGGGCGACGTCGATCCGGCTGTCCGGCGCGACGACGGTGACCCGGCAGAAGCCGGTGGTCGCGGGCGTCGTCATGCCCGCACCTCGTTCGCTCGACGCACTGGGCGCTCCCCCTTGATGACGGTGTTCGGTGACGGGTGCTCGGCGCCGGCGCGCGGTGCCGCCGCCCGGACGGTGCCGGCGCGGCACCGGCGGCCGGCCGGTCCGGCCCCCGCGTGGGCGCCGGCCGGGCGGAACCGGCCGGGCGCGGCCACGAGTTGGCGCGGCGTTACCCTACCCGCTCGGTTCGTGCCCGGCCCCGCGGAGGGCGGCCGGGGCGGCGGGCGCGGGCCCCAGTAGGATCGGCCCCTGCGCAGGGCGGCGGGGGCGGTGCGTTCCTCCCCGGACGCCTGCGGTCGGCGGAGCGGGGGCGGCGTCACACGGGGCGTCCTCACCCGTACGGATCCTGTTGCGTGAGGGCTGATGCCGTAGTGATCTTGCGAAGCGTTCGTGGTCGGGGGGTGGGACGCGTATGGGCGTGATCATGGTCAAGCGGCCACCCCGGGCCTACCCGCCCGCGGTGCCGGACGAGCCGGTGGAGCTGGTGACCCCGCCCGAACTGCCCCGCTCGGGCGGCGAGGACTGGGTGATGAGCATCCTGCCGATGCTCGGCATGGGCGGTTCGGCGGTGTTCTTCTTCGCCCCCGGCGCCCAGGCCCCGATGAAGATCATGGGCGGTCTGATGATCGTCTCGACGGTCGGCATGGCGCTCGCCCAGGTCGTCCGGGCTCGCAAGGGCGGCTCCACCGCCACCGCGGACGAGCGGCGCGACTACCTCAAGTACCTGCAGCAGATGCGCCGCCAGGTGCGCCGGACCGCCGAGCGCCAGCGCGGCGCGCAGCTGTTCCTGAACCCCGAGCCGGACCAGCTCTGGTCGATCGTGGCCGACGGCCGGCGGCTGTGGGAGCGGCGGGCCGGCGACGCCGACTTCGCGCAGATCAGGGTCGGGCGCGGACCGGTCCAGCTGTCCACCCCGCTGGTCGCGCCGCAGACCGCGCCGATGGACGAGCTGGAGCCGCTCTCGGCGGCCGCGATGCAGACCTTCCTGAACGCCCACGGCACCTTGCAGGACCTGCCGTTGGCGATCTCGCTGCGCGCCTTCTACCACATCACGGTCTGCGGCGACCCGGACACCGTGTACGGCAACGTCCGGGCGATGATCGCCCAGCTCACCACCCTGCACTCGCCGGACGACCTGCTGATCACGGTCGCGGCGGCGCCCGGCGCGGTGGACGAGTGGGAGTGGACCAAGTGGCTCCCGCACAACCAGCACCGCAAGGAGAACGACGGCGCCGGCTCCCGCCGGCTGATCGCCACCGGGCTCGGCGACCTGGAGCTGCTGCTCCAGGACGAGCTGGCCGGCCGGCAGCGGTTCGTCCGGGACGCCGCGCCGACCGCCGACCAGCCGCACATCGTGGTCGTCATGGACGGCGCCTCGGTGCCGCACGACTCGCTGCTGGCCGGTGCCGAGGGCGTGCACGGGGTGACCATCGTCGAGGTGGTCCCGGGCGACCTGGACGAGCCGAGCGGGCACCTGATCGTCACCGTCTCGCCGGACGCCCTGGTGCTGCGCTCCGCCTCGGGCGCCACCTACACCGGCAAGCCGGACACCCTCGGCGCCTGGCAGTCCGAGGCGCTGGCCCGGCAGCTGGCGCCGTACCGGGCCTCGGCCGGCGGCGACGACGAGCCGCTGCTGTCCAACCTGGACTTCACCGACCTGATGAACTCCGGCGACCCGGGCTCGTTCGACGTGACCCGCAGCTGGCGGCAGCGGGCGCAGCACGAGCGGCTGCGGGTGCCGATCGGCGTCGGGGCCGGCGGCGAGCACGTGTACCTGGACCTCAAGGAGGCCGCGCTGGAGGGCATGGGCCCGCACGGCCTGTGCGTCGGCGCGACCGGCTCCGGCAAGTCCGAGCTGCTGCGCACCCTGGTGCTGGCGCTGGCGATGACGCACTCCTCGGAGACGCTGAACTTCGTGCTCGCCGACTTCAAGGGCGGCGCGACCTTCGCGGGTATGGCGGACATGCCGCACACCTCGGCCGTGATCACCAACCTGGAGGGCCAGCTCACCCTGGTCGACCGGATGCGGGACGCCATCGAGGGCGAACTCAACCGGCGCCAGGAGCTGCTGCACCGGGCGGGCAACTACGCGAACATCCACGAGTACGAGCGGGCCCGGGCGGCCGGCGCGGCACTGGACCCGCTGCCCTCCCTGGTGCTGATCATCGACGAGTTCTCCGAGCTCCTCACCGCCAAGCCCGACTTCATCGACATGTTCATCCAGATCGGCCGGATCGGCCGGTCCCTCGGGGTGCATCTGCTGCTGGCCTCGCAGCGCCTGGAGGAGGGCAAGCTGCGCGGCCTGGACACCTACCTCTCCTACCGGATCGGTCTGCGCACCTTCTCGGCGGCCGAGTCGCGGGCGGCGATCGGTGTTCCGGACGCCTACCACCTGCCGCCGGTGCCGGGTGTCGGCTACCTGAAGTTCGGCACCGATGTGATGGAACGCTTCAAGGCCGCCTACGTCTCCGGGGCCTACCGGGCGCCGGGGCAGCAGCGGTCGACCGGCGGCCGGCTGGTGTCCGCACGTCCGGTGCGGTTCACCGCGGCCGAGGTGCCGGTGACCGAGCCGCTGGTGCAGGAGGTCGAGCCGCTGGTCGAGGAGCAGGACGACGCCCTGGCGGACACCGTGCTGGACGTGTTCGTGCAGCGGATGGCGGGCCAGGGCCCGGCCGCGCACCAGGTGTGGCTGCCGCCGCTGGACGCGCCGCCGAGCGTGGACCAGCTGCTGCCGCCACTGCAGGCGACCGCCGAGCGCGGACTGACCGCGCCGCAGTCCGGTGCGCTGGGCCGGCTGCGGGTGCCGGTCGGCATCGTCGACAAGCCGCGCGACCAGAAGCGCGACATCCTCGAGCAGGACTACGCGGGCGCGGCCGGCCACGGACTGGTGGTCGGCGGCCCGCGCTCCGGCAAGTCGACCATGATCCGCACCACGGTGGCCTCGTTCGCGCTCACCCACACGCCGCTGGAGACGCAGTTCTACCTGCTGGACTTCGGCGGCGGCGGCTTCCAGTCGCTCCAGGACCTGCCGCACGTCGGCGGGGTGGCCGGGCGGCTGGACGCGGAGAAGGTGCGCCGGATGGTCTCCGAGGTGCACGGGGTGCTCAACCGGCGCGAGGAGCTCTTCCGCAGCACCGGGATCGACTCCATCGGCACCTACCGGGCCCGCCGGGCCGCCGGCACGCTGCCGGACGAGCGGTTCGGCGACGTCTTCCTGGTGGTCGACGGCTGGAACACCTTCAAGCAGGAGTTCGAGGCGCTGGAACCGGTCATCGGCGACATCGCCCAGCGCGGCCTCGGCTACGGCGTCCACCTGATCGTCACCGCGACCCGGTACGCCGAGGTCCGCCCGGCGCTCAAGGACCTGCTGCAGAACCGGACCGAGCTGAAGCTCGGCGACGCGATGGAGTCCGAGGTGGACCGCCGGGTGGCGCAGGCCGTGCCGGCCGTACCGGGCCGGGGCGTCACCGTGGACCGGCTGCACTTCCTCACCGGCCTGCCCCGGCTGGACGGCTCCGACTCGGTCGAGGACCTGCGCAACGGTGTGGCCGGGCTGGTCCAGGCGGTCACCGGGGCCTGGACCGGTCCGCGCGCGCCGCAGGTGCGGATGCTGCCGACGGTGCTGGACGGACAGTCGCTGCCGAAGGGCTTCGAGCACCCGGAGCGGGGTGTCGCCTTCGGCGTGGACGAGGCGGAGCTGGCACCGGCCTTCGTCAACTTCGAGACCGACCCGCTGTTCATCGTGTTCGGCGACACCGAGTCCGGGAAGTCCGCGCTGCTGCGGATGCTGGTCAAGCAGATCACCGAGCGGTACACCCCGGACCAGGCGGGGATCGTGGTCGGCGACTACCGGCGCGCGCTGCTCGGCGTGGTCCCGCCGGAGTACCTGGTCGAGTACGCCGCCGCGCAGCCGGCCATGAACTCCGTGGTCGAGATGCTGCGCGGGGCCTGCTCGCGCCGGCTGCCCGGTCCTGACGTGACCGCGGAGCAGCTGCGCAACCGCAGCTGGTACAGCGGCAAGGACATGTTCGTGGTGGTGGACGACTACGAGCTGGTGGCGACCTCCTCGGGCAACCCGCTGGCCGCGCTGGCGGAGTTCCTGCCGTTCGCGCGCGACATCGGGCTGCGGGTGATCGTCGCGCGCAGCGCCGGCGGCGCCGGGCGCTCGCTGTACGAGCCGTTCATGCAGCGGATGCGGGAGCTGGGCGGGCAGGGCGTGCTCCTGTCCGGCAACCGGGACGAGGGCCCGCTGCTGGGCAACGTCAAGCCGCAGGCGCTGCCGCCGGGCCGGGGCGTTTTCGTCTCGCGCCGGGTGACCAGCGGGCAGATGGTGCAGACGGGCTGGCTGCCGGCGCCGTAGCGGCGGAGGGCCGTTCGTCACGGAGCGTGCCGGAAGGGGTCGGATCCTCGGGGTCCGACCCCTTCGGCGTCCCGAGTGCCGAAACGTTACCTAGATCTTTCCGCCGGAGGGCTGCGGTTCCCGTACCCGGCCGGGGGCGGGCCCCACGACCCGGGGGCTTCCGGACGACCTGCCTCCGCTTTCGGCTGCGGCCTTGGATTGATTCGCGCAATGCTGCGTTCACCTTGGATTCAAGCGCGATGTGGCGAAAGTAACAAGTCGGACATGCATAGTGATGACGATAAGTGATCATCAGATCGCATGTCTGTACGCACAGCGACAACGGATTCCGAAGCAATTCGGCCATTGACGCGATCGATACGGCCAAGGTTCCATGGCGGCCCGGGAGCGACAGGACCAGAACCGAGCAGACAGCCAGCGGAGGCGATACCGCTCCCTCTCCAGGACCGCACAGAGCCGATCGGATGCCCCAATGACCGACACGCTTCGCCCACCGACCGCCGTGGCCCCCACCCCGGCCGTCGCGGGCGCCGCCGCCACCCCGCAGACGCTCAAGCGTTCGATCGGCGTCGTGGGCGGCACGCTGCTCACGCTGTCCTGCGTCACCCCGGCCTCCACGCTCTTCGTGATCGTCCCGGAGCTGTTCTCCAGCATCGGCAGCGCCACCGCGCTGGCCATCGCGATCGGCTCGGTGCTCTGTATCGCGGTCGCCTTCTGCTACTCCGAGCTCGGCACCCTGATCCCCAGCGCCGGCGGCGAGTACGCCATGGTCGGCACCCTGGCCGGACGGCTGGCCGGCTGGCTGGTGTTCGTGCTCTCGCTGATCGTGGTGATGATCGTCCCCTCGGTCATCGCCCTCGGCACCGCCGACTACCTGGCCCCCGTCCTGCACGTGGACAAGCCGCTGGCCGGCGCCGCGGTGATGCTCGCCGCCACCCTGGCCGGCCTGCTGGACCTGCGCGCCAACGCCTGGATCACCGGCGTCTTCCTGGTGCTGGAGGTCGTCGCGGCCGGCGTCGTGTCGGTGCTCGGCTTCGCCCACGCCAACAGCGGCGCGCCCAGCATGCTGCACGGGGTGGTCACCGGCGAGGACGGCGTCACCACCACGGTGAGCATCGGCGCGGTCATCGGCGCCCTCGGCATCGCGCTCTTCATCACCCAGGGCTTCTCCACCGCCGTCTACCTCTCCGAGGAACTGGAGAACCCGCGCCGCAACGTGTCCCGCACCGTGCTGTGGACGCTGGCGATCTCCGCCGCCGTCATCCTGGTCCCGGTCGTCGCCATCACCATGGGCGCCCCCGACCTCGCCACCCTGAGCTCCGGCGACATCTCCGGCCTGGTCACCGCCTGGAGCAACTCGGCCGTCGGCACCTTCATCAGCCTCTGCGTCGCGCTGGCCATCATCAACGCCGGCATCGTCATGGTCATCCAGAACTCCCGGGTGCTGTTCGCCTCGGCCCGCGACAAGGCGTGGCCCGGCCCGGTCAACAAGGCCTTCGGCACCCTGGGCCGGTTCGGCTCCCCGTGGGTCGCCACCCTGGCCGTCGGCCTCCCCGGTGCCGCGCTCTGCTTCGTCAAGGGCGAGCTGCTGAGCGAGATCACCGGCGTCGCCGTCACCGGGATGTACCTGCTGGTCGCGATCGCCGCGCTGCTCTCCCGCCGCAACCACCACAAGCACGCCGCCGCCTGGCGGATGCCGCTGTGGCCGGCCGTCCCGGTGGTGCTGATCGCGGTGCTGGTCTACGTGATCACCCAGCTGGACACCGTGCCGCTGCTGTGGACCGGCGGCATCACCGCCGTCGCCACCCTCTACTGGCTGTTCTACCTGCGCCCCCGGCAGGACACCCGCTGGGTGATCACCCTCCCCGAGGACCAGCAGGCCTGACCCGCCTGTCCCCCTCACCCCCAGACCCCCACCCCTCCCCCACACGGCAGTGCCCCGGGCTCCCCCTGGCCCGGGGCACTGCCGCGTCCGCGCGCCGCTTCCCGGGCTTCCGGTACGGGGCGAGCGCGACCGTCCGCGACCGCTCGGTCGTGGGCGCCGGGGCGCCGGCGTGTCCGCAACCTCACCGCGGCGGCGGGCTCAGGGGCGGCGGCGGTGGTCGCGGAGGACGATGCCGCCGCCGATCAGCAGGGCGACCAGCAGCGCCCCCACACCCAGGACGTAGGTCGCGGTCCGGCCGTCGCGGTCGGCCTGGGTCTCGCCGAGGCCGAGCGGGCGGGGCACGATCGGGGCGGAGGCCAGCTGCACCGGCGGGTCCTCGGCCGGCTTGTCCGGCGGCGACGCGGGCGCGGTGGTGACGGCCTTCACCGGGTCGACCACGCCCCAGCCGATGTACTCGTTCGCCTTGTGGTCGGTGCGCTGCGCGGTCTGCTCGATCCAGGCCCGCACCTGGCTCGGCTTCCAGTCCTTGTGCGCGCCCACCAGCAGCGCCGCCAGCCCGGCCACGTACGGCGCGGCGAAGCTGGTGCCGTTGTCCACGCACTGCCCGCCGCGCGGAACGGTGGAGAGCATGTCGACGCCGGGAGCCGCGACGTCCACGAAATCGCCGTACTGGGAGAAGTAGGTGCGCTCGTTGTTGCGGTCGGAGGCACCGACGGCGAGCACGGTGCGGAAGGCCGCCGGGAAGGTGTCACCCTTCTTGCCGTCGTTGCCGGAGGAGGCGACCACCACCACGCCCCGGCTCTCCGCGTTGTCGACCGCGGCCTTCAGCTCCTCGTAGCCGACGAAGCGGGTGTCGGCCGCGCCGCGCACGTCCTGCGAGATGTTGATGACCTTGGCGCCCTGGGCGACGGCCGAGTTGACGGCCTCCACCAGCGAGTGCACATCACCGTTGCCCTCGGCGTCGTTCTGCCGGATCGACAGCACGACGGCGCCGGGGGCGATGCCGACGAAGCCGGTCCGCTCGCTGCGGGAGGCCGCGATGATGCCGGCCACCTTGGTGCCGTGGCCGACCAGGTCGTCCTTGCCGCCGCCCTCGACCCGCTTGCCCTCCTTGTCCTTGAGCAGCGAACCGCCGTCGAGGACCTTGTCGGCCAGCTGCGGGTTCTGGTCGTCCACCCCGGTGTCGATGACCGCGACCAGGACGCCGGCGCCGATGGTCGCGCCGCCCTGCCAGAGCTCGTCCAGCACCATCCGCTGGAGCGACCACGGCACGGCCTGCACGTTCTGCGCGTTCTTGCCGCACTCCCCGGACGCCGAGACGCCCGGCCCCTCCGCCGCCGCCGGCACCGTCAGCGGGCCGCCGAGCACCGTGAGCGCGGCCACCGCCGCGGCCGCCGTCCGGTACCTGACCACCGGCACCCTGCCACCCCTCATGTCGTCCACCTGGTCGCGCGGTCGCGCCAAAGGCGGGTGCCCGCGCGGGACACCCGCCCTTCGGCGCGTGGTACTGGGGCCGTGAACCGTCAGCCCGTCCAGAGGGTGGCGTTGCGGTTCTCGGTGTTCTGGTAGCTCTGGGCCGCGCTGTCCAGGGACTTGGCGATCTTCTCCAGGACCTCCTGGAGGTGCTGGGCGCGCTGGTCCCACTTGGCCTGGTGGGCCTGGTAGCCCTGCTGGGCGGCGCCCTCCCAGCTACCGGAGATCTTGGTGACGCCGGCCTTCAGCTCCTCGAGCTGGGCCTTGATCGTCCCCGCGGTCCGGCGGACCTCCGAGCTGGCGTTCTTGATGGTCTCGAAGTTGACCAGAATGTGTTCGGCCACGATGTCTCCTAGTCGAGGCTGCGAGGCACCCCATCACCCGAGGGGTGCGTCGCCGGGTGAACGGACAGAGCTGAGGATCAGGACGCGGCGGCGGAACCGAAGGCCGCCTGCTGGTCGGCGTCCGCCTGCGAGTACTTCTGGGTCGTGAGCTCGATCGCGTCCTTGATGGCGCGCAGCGACTTGTTCAGCTCCTGGGCGTCGGTGTTGAACTGGCCCTGGAGGTTCGTGTACGCCTGCGCGGCCTGACCCTGCCAACCACTGGTGATCGAACCCACCAGATTGTTGAGACCGTTGATCTCGGTGTTGATCTGGTTGATGACCTCGTCCATGTGCTTGGCGAAAGCCAGCATCTCCTGAGCGGTCGTCTTGAACTGACCCATGCTCTACCGTCCCCCATGAGACAGACCTTGAGTCCGGAGGGATCGTTTCCGGCCCCCCGGGCACCACCGGTGTGATGTCCTGCAGCACTGTAGTCGGCACACGCAGCTCACCCAACACCGGGCGACGGTCGGTTACCAAGCCATGACATCATGACCAATTCCTTTGCGAGCAGCGGGCGGAGGCCCTCCGCCACGGCTACCGGACGTTCCACCGCCAGGCGTTCCACCGCTGGGCGTTCCGGCGCTGAACGTCCTGCCGCTAGACGTTCTGCTGCTGGGCCGCGCTCCTGGCGTTGAGCGCCGGCCCGACCGGCACCAGGTTCGACCACTGCTGCGGCACCGGCGCCGGCTGCAGCCCCTGGTAGCCCAGCCGGGCCTGGTTGCCTCCCAGCTCCTCGGGCTGCGGCGGGCCGGACGGGGTCGCCGGCTGCCCGGCCGGCCCCTTCGACGCGCCGGGCTGGGCGGGCGCCGGTCCGGACGGCTGACCGGGCTGGGCGGGCGGCGCGCTCTGGCCGCCCTTGCCGCCCGAGCTGCTGGCCGGCACCGCGTACCGCAGACCGGTCTCGGTGATGAGGAAGTCCGTGCCGGAGCCGTCCGCCGCGTTGTCCAGCGCGCGGTAGAAGAGGCCGTGACCCGGCGTCACGTGCGCGGTCGACGTGCCGTTGCCGTACCGGACCGGGTAGTCGGTCCCGGCCCAGACGCTGCGCCGCGGCGTCCGGCCGTCCTCCGCGACCCCGTCGAAGGTGCTGCAGACCACCGCACGGGCGTCCTTCGGCGCCTGCCAGGAGTTGGCCGGCGCGCCCGTCCTGGTGGGCCAGTCCGCGGCGCCCTCGGCCATCAGCGGCACACTGCTGTTGACGGTGGCGTGCTCGGCCGGGGTCAGGTCGTCGATCCGCGGGCTCTTGTTGGCGTCCTGGTTGTACAGCGGCTGCAGCAGCGGGTTCTGCCGGACGAGTTCCGCCTGGAACTGGCTGACCAGCAGCAGCTGGCTCTTCCCCACCACGTAGTGCTTCTCGCCGAACCGCACCAGCCGGCCGACCTTGCGGTCCTCCGGGTTCTGCAACGGCACCGAGGAGTTGGCCGTCCTGGTGTCCGGGACCAGCCCGTCGATCCGCGGGAAGACGATGTCACTGCCCGGCGCCAGGGTGTCCAGCCAGTCCTTCTTCACCTTCTGCGGGACGGCCGTCGACCCGAAGACCGCCCACATCAGCTGCGAGCGGGTGGTGTCGGAGTCCTCCGGGCCCCCGATCGCGTGCCGGCGGCCCTTGCTGTCCACCAGGAACAACCGCTGCTTCCCCTGGCTCGCGGCCGGACCTGAGGCGGTCACCTGCGGGTCGTCCGCCTGCTGCACCAGCAGCGCCTGGCCGACGTCCAGCATCCGGTCCGCCGCCCCGAGCACCTCCGCGTCGGCGCCGCCCGCCACGAACACCGCCTGGTCGACCGTGCTCCCCTGCTCGTCGCCCGGCCGGTCGCAGACCGACCACTTCATCGGCCGGCTCGCGTTCTCCTTGCTGGGCAGCTTGTCCGGCGCGTACGGGATGCCGATCGTCGGGCCGTGGTTGGGATAGCGGTCGAGCACGCCGTCGTCGACCACCACCACCTTGCTGTCCACCGGCAGCACCAGCCGCGCCGAGGCCATGTTCAGCACCTGGTGCAGCCGCTTGGTCTTCCCGTCCGGGTCGACCAGCACCACGTAGCGGGTGGTGCTCTGCTTGCCCTGGACGATGTACTTGCCCTCGTCCCAGCCCACCGGCGCGCTCGGCTTGAACACCCCCCACAGGCCGAAGCCGCCGATCACCAGCGCCCCCACCACCACGCTCGGCAGGATCGCCTTCACCGGGCGCGGCGCGTCCTCGTCGCTCCCCCCGCCGCCGGGCAGCAGGAAGGCTCCGACCGTGCGCTTGCGGGCGAAGGTGTAGGCGTTCAGCTCGTCCCGGCGCGATGCCATGCTCGTCGTCTCCCCTGTCGGACCCTGCTCCCCGTGGCCTGCCACCCCCCGGGCGAGAACGGGCTCGAACCCTCTACGATGCGGCAGCAGACGGTGAGTACGGTACGGGTACGGTTCACGCACCGGCCAGCCGGGCCGCGACAACCGACCAGAGAGGGGCACTCGGGGGATGCCGAACCAGACCGCTCCAGGGCGCCGGAGCACGTCACGGGGCAGTGGTCCGCGCCGCTCCGCGCGGCGCGACGGGACCGACACCGCGGGCTCCCCCGCCCCGGGCCGCGGCGACGGGCCCCGGGGGCCCGTCACGGTCCGCGTCCACCCCCGGCCCGGGCTGCTCGGCAGCCGGCTGAGGCTCCAGCAACTCGTGCTGGTCGAGGTCGCGGTGGCCCTGGTCGCGGTCGGCTGGACCATCAGCAAACCGGTCGCCGCCGGCTTCGGCGCCGTCTCCCTCGCCCTGGTCGCGCTGGCGCTGGTGCCGCTGCGCGGCCGCACCCTCCCCGAGGCCCTGCGGGTGCGCGCCGCGCTCAGGGCCCGCCGCAAGCGGGCCCGCGCCCACCTCCCGCCGCCCGGCACCGACCCGGCGCTCGCGCCCGCCCTGGAACTCGAACCCGCGCTGCGCACCTGCACCCACGCGACCGAGGCCGACCTCGGCGGCCGCCCGGTGCGCCGGGAGACCGGCATGGTCGGCGACGGCACCTTCCTCAGCGCCGTCCTGCTCGTCCAGGCCAAGGACCTCCCGCTGCGGCCGGACCGTACCGCCCGGCCGCTGCCGCTGGACGTGGTCTGCTCGGCGCTGCGGGTCGACGACATCACCCTGGAGTCGGTCCAGCTCGTCCAGCACACCCAGCCGGCGCCCGCGCCGCACCTGCCCGAGCAGTCGCTGGCCGCCCGCGCCTACCGGGAGCTCCCCGACGGCACCGCCACCCCCGCGCTGCGGCTCACCTGGGTCGCGCTCAAACTCGACCCGGAGCAGGCCGCCACCGCGGTGCGTGCCCGGGGCGGCGGCGAGGCGGGCGCCCGCAAGGCGCTCCAGCGGGTCACCGACCAGCTGGCCGGACGGCTGAACGGCGCCGGGTTCGACGTCACAGTGCTCGACGAGCGCGAGCTGATCGCCGCCCTCGCCATCTCCACCTGCGTCAACCCGCTGGCCACGACGGTCCGGCAGGGCACCGGCAGCGGCGGCGGCAGCGGACGGCGCACCCAGGAGACCAACCGGTTCTGGCGGGTCGACGACCGCTGGCACAGCACCTACTGGATCTCCCGCTGGCCGCAGCTGGGCCGCCCCGGCGGCGCCCCCGGGCGGATCGCCGTCCCCGACCTGGTGAACCTCGTCACCGGCGCGCCCGCGCTGGCCAGCACCTTCAGCCTGACCGCCGGTCACGGCACCGGCGGTTCGGTCACCCTCAGCGGCCATGTCCGGGTCACCGGGCGCAGCGAGAGCGAGGCCGTCGAACTCGGCCGGCAGCTGGAGGCCCGGGCCCAGAGCGCCGGGCTCGGCCTGGTCCGGCTCGATCTGGAGCAGGCGCCCGGCGTACTCGCCACCCTGCCGCTGGGAGGTGCCTCCTGATGGCGCAGCAGTCGTACCCCGCTCCCTCCCCGCAGTCCTACCCCGCCCCCTCGCCGCGGGCCGGCGCGGAGCCGCCGCCCCGGACCGGGCGGCGGCTGCTGCCCGGCTTCGGGCTGCGCGGCCCGCGCCGGGAGAAGCACGTGCTCGGCCTCGCCGAACTCGACGCGCTGTCCTTCCCGGTCGGCGACGACGGCGTGCTGATCGGCGAGGACGTGCACCGCTCCCGGCCCGCCGTGCTCGGCCTGTTCCGGCCCGGCTCCTACGACCTGGTGCTGGTCGGCGGCCTCTGGACGGCCCAGGTCATCGCGCTGCGGGCGGCCGCCACCGGCGCGCGGATCGCCGTCGAGACGGCCCGCGGCCACCTCTGGGGGCCGATGGCGCAGGCCGCGGGTGGCGGACAGCCGTGCGTGACGGTGCACCAGCCCGGCCGGCTCGGCCCGCAGGGCGCCTCGGTCACCTCGCCGGTGCTCGTGGTGCGCGACCTCGGCGCCCGCCCGCCGCGCAGCCGGCTCTCCGCCACGCCCTGGCAGACGATCCTGACGGTGGTGCCGCACCTGGGGCCGAACGCCTCCCGGGTGCTCAACGCGGCCGACCTGGTCGGGGTGCAGCGGGTGATGCCGGAGGAGGCCGAGCTGATCGGCCGGGTGCTCTCGCTCGGACCGGCGGAGACCGCGGCCCTGCCCTCGCTCCCGGACGACCTGACGCTGTGGGCGACCAGGATGAACCGTCAGTACGTCCGGGTGGTCACCGGACAGGCGGAGCGGCAGGTCCTGGGCGGTCCGCGCCGCCTCGACTGACCCGCGGGGGCCGGGCCGAGGCCCGGTCGCGGCCTGTGCGTGGCCCGTGCGCGGGCCATGTGCGGCCCGTGTGCGGGCCGGTCGGAGTTGAGACACCGCCTTCAACCGGGGGTGACTCACGGCCTAGGCTGTGGGACGGCAACGGCACCGCGAACTTGCGGCGGCGAACACGAGGGAGCCCTAGGTGAGCAGCGATCGGGACGGCGTCTACGTCGGCGACAACGCGGCGGAGGACGACGACGACTGGTCCGACGCGCCCGATTACACTCCCCCGTCCTGGTACGTGCAGACGGACGCGGCGGGTGCTCCGGCGTCCGCGCCGGGCGTCGGGGTGACGCCGGCTCCGGGCGGTGCCGCCGCACCGGCGGCCGTGCCCGCACCTGCGCCTGCTCCCGCACCCGTCCTCCCGCCCGCACCCGCGCCGGACGCCGTGGCGCCGCCGGTCGCGGCCCAGCCGCCCGCGCAGCCCCTCGCGCCGTCGCAGGCCCAGCCGCCGGTGCAGGCCCAGCCGCCGGTACAGGCTCCGGTGCAGCCCGCGATGTACCCGCAGCCGCAGCCGGGCGAGGCCGCCGTCCCGCTGGCGGCTCCGGTACCGGCACCGGTTGCCCCCGCCGAGCCCTTCGCGGTGCCGCCGGCCGCCCCCTCGGCGCCCGCACCGGCGCCGACGCCCGCTCCGGCGCCCGTGCCCGG
Source organism: Kitasatospora purpeofusca (assembly GCF_034043715.1). Lineage (GTDB taxonomy): Bacteria > Actinomycetota > Actinomycetes > Streptomycetales > Streptomycetaceae > Kitasatospora > Kitasatospora purpeofusca_A. Next base: position 24,969 of record NZ_JAXCLC010000046.1, read on the forward strand.
TTGGCCGCGGGCCGACCCGTCCGCCGGCGCGCAGCCCGGTCCCGCCCAGCCGCCGGCCGCCGCCCCGGCGCCCCAGCCGTACCAGGCCGCACCGCAGCAGCCCTTCGCCGCCGCGCCCGGCCAGCCCCTGCCGTTCGCGCCGGAGCCGCAGCCCTTCGCGCAGGACCCGCAGGCCGCCGCCTGGGCAGCCGCACAGCAGGCCCAGGCCCAGCCCGGCCAGCCGCAGCAGGCCGTACCGCAGCAGCCCGGACCGGAGCAGGCCGGACCGCAGCAGGTCCAGCCCCACCCCGGCCAGCAGCAGCCGCAGTCCGGACCGGCCGCGCCGCCCGCCGCCGCCGACCCGCGCGCCGGCGGCTGGCCGCAGCCCGCCGCCTACCAGCAGCCCCCGCAGGCCCAGCAGGCCCAGCAGGCCCAGCCGAACGCCCCGCAGTGGGGCCAGCCGCCGGCCGCGCCCGCCGCGTTCCAGCAGGCCGCTGCCCCGCAGCAGACCGCGCACGGCGCGCCGCTCGGCTACACCGCCGCCGTCGAGCTGTCCTCGGACCGGCTGCTGCGCAGCCAGCCGAAGCAGCAGCGGCAGCAGCCGCGGTTCCAGTTCGGTGGCAAGGCCGCGGCCGCCGAGCGGGCCCGCCGGCTGGAGATCATCCGCACCCCGGTGCTCAGCTGCTACCGGATCGCGGTGATCAGCCTCAAGGGCGGCGTCGGCAAGACCACGACCACCACCGCCCTGGGCGCCACCCTGGCCAGCGAGCGCCAGGACAAGGTGATCGCCATCGACGCCAACCCGGACGCCGGCACGCTCGGCCGCCGGGTCAAGCGGCAGACCGGCGCGACCATCCGCGACCTGGTGACGGCCATCCCGCACCTGCGCAGCTACATGGACATCCGTCAGTTCACCTCCCAGGACCTCCACTCCGGTCTGGAGATCCTGGCGAACGACGTCGACCCGGCCGTGTCGACCACCTTCAACGACTCGGACTACCGGCAGGTCATCGACGTGCTGGGCCGCCAGTACCCGATCATCCTGACCGACTCCGGGACCGGCCTGCTGTACAGCGCGATGCGCGGGGTACTGGACCTCGCCGATCAGCTGATCATCGTCTCCACGCCCAGCGTGGACGGCGCCTCGTCCGCCTCCACCACCCTGGACTGGCTCTCCGCGCACGGTTACGCCGACCTGGTGCAGCGCTCGATCACGGTGGTCTCGGGGGTCCGCGAGACCGCAAAGATGATCAAGGTCGAGGACATCGTCGCGCACTTCCAGACCCGCTGCCGCGGCGTGGTCGTGGTGCCGTTCGACGAGAGCCTCGCGGCCGGCGCCGAGGTCAACCTCGACATGATGCGGCCCAAGGTCCGCGAGTCCTACTTCGAGCTGGCCACCCTGGTCGGCGAGGACATCGTCCGGGCCCAGCAGGCCGCCCAGCAGACCGGCTGGCAGCAGCAGGTCCAGCCGCAGCCCGCCCAGCCGCAGCCCCCGGCACCGGGCTACCCGCAGCCCCAGCCCGGACCGCAGGGCCAGCCCCCGTACGGCCAGCCGTACCCGTACGCCCAGCCGCCGCAGCCCGGACAGCACGCCCCCCAGCCCGCGCCCGGCACGCCGTGGGCGCCGCAGCCCGGGCAGGTCCCGCCGCCCCCGCCCGGCTACGGCTACCCGCCGCAGCAGAGCGCCCCTCCGCAGCAGCCGGCGCCCGAGTGGCAGCAGCAGCCCGCCCCGCCGGCCGGCGGCGGCTACGGCCACCCCCGGCCCGAGGAGGGCCACCAGCCGCCCCCCGGCTACGGCTACCCGCCGCCGCCCGCGCCGCCGCAGCAGTAACGACGGACGCCGAGGGCCCGCCGACCTCCATGGTCGGCGGGCCCTCGCGCGTGGTCCGGCACAGCGGTCGGCGCGGCGGTCGGCCGGCCGCCGTCGGCCGAGTCGGTCAGTCGGCGTCGACCAACCGGCGTCGATCAGCCGGCGTCGATCAGCTCCCGGGCCCGCTTCACGTCGTCGGCCATCCGGTCCAGCAGCGCCTCGATGGAGTCGAACTTCTCCATCCCGCGCAGGTACACCAGGAACTCCACCGCCACGTGCAGCCCGTAGAGGTCCAGGCCGACCCGGTCGATGGCGTACGCCTCGACGGTGCGCGCGGTGCCGTCGAAGGTCGGGTTGGTGCCCACCGAGATCGCGGCCGGCATCCTCTCGCCGTCCGCCGTCAACCAGCCCGCGTACACCCCGTCGGCCGGGACGGCGCTGTGCGGCACGGTGTCCACGTTGGCGGTCGGGTAGCCCAGCTCGCGACCGCGCTGCGCGCCCCGCACCACCTCGCCCTCCACCCGGTGGGGGCGGCCCAGCACCTCCGCCGCCCCGGCCACGTCACCGGACGCCACCAGTCGGCGGGTCAGGGTCGACGAGAACGGCTCGCCGTCCCCGACGGTGCCGCGCACCTGGAGGTCGACCACCTCCACGCCGCAGTCCGCCGCCCGGCCCAGCTCGGCCAGCAGGGCGACGTCCCCGGCCGCGCGGTGGCCGAAGCGGAAGTTCGGCCCCTCGACCACCAGGCAGGCGTGCAGCGCGTCCACCAGCACCTGCCGGAAGAACTCCTCCGGCGACTCCTTGGAGAACTCGGTGGTGAACGGCAGCACCAGCACGGCGTCGACGCCCAGCTCCTCGATCAGCTCCGCCCGGCGCGGCTGCGGGGCGAGCAGCGGCGGGTGGGTCCCCGGACGGACCACCTCGCTGGGGTGCGGGTCGAAGGTGACCACCACCGAGCGCACCCCCCGCTCGCGGGCGCGCTCGACCACCCGGTTGATGATCAGCTGGTGTCCGCGGTGCACCCCGTCGAACGAGCCGATGGTGACGACGCTGCGTCCCCAGTCGGCGGGGATCTCCTCCAGGCCACGCCAGCGCTGCACCTGACCGCTCCTTGTTCCCTACGGCGCGTACCTTCTGTACGCTCAAACGCTCAAAACCCGAACCCCTATAGCGTGCCATGCGCGTGTCCGGAGTTCGGCACCGGAAGGCAGGTTGGCCGAACCGCCGGGTTCCGGGCTCCCCCGCCCGGCGGCCGGGCGGCCCCGGCGCCACCGGCCCGCTCGGCCTCCGCCGCCGCGTCCCGCGGGTCCCGGCCAGCCGCGACCAGGGCGCGCAGCCGGTCCAGCCGCGGCCCCACCGGACGCGCCGGCAGCCCGTCCTCCGGCCAGCGCGCCAGCAGCGCGGCGAACGCCGCCGAGCGGTCGGCGCAGCGCACCAACAGCCCGTCCGCGCCCGGCAGCGCCGCCGCCACCCTGACCACCACCGCCCGGACCCGGGCCGGCCGCTCGGCCGCGCAGTGCTCGGCCAGCCCCGCGAGGGCGGCGGCCAGCACCTCCGGGTCCCGCTCGGTGGCCAGCAGGGTGTCCAGCAGCTCGCAGCGCAGCGCGTCCGCCACCGGGTCGGGCACCGGGCGGGACAGCACCTCGGCGAACGGCCGACGGACCGCCGCCGCCCGGGCCGCCAGGGCACCGCTCAGCAGCACCCGCAGCTCCAGCCGGGCGACGGCGCCCTCGACCCCGCCGCGCGCCAGCCGGCGGCCCAGGTAGTCGACGGCGACCGGACCGGCGAGTTCCGGCCGCTCGCGCAGCAGCCGGGCGGCGAACTCGGCGCCCCGCCGGGCGGCCAGCGGCGCCCGGGCGTCCGCCAGCACCCGCAGCGTCCCGGCCACCGGCGCTCCCGGCCGCGCCGCCGCCCCGGCCCCGCCCAGGCGGTCGGCCAGCGCGGCCAGCACCGGCTCCGGGTCGCTCTCCAGCGCCGGGGCCAGCGCCCGCGCGGTCAGGAAGCGGTCCTCGCCGCCCCGGTACACCGCCAGCGCCGCCGGCAGATGGACGGCCCGGCTCCCCGGCTCCCGAAGCAGCAGGGCGAGCGCGGCGCCGTGCAGGGCCGGCTCGTCCTCCCTGGCCAGCAGGGCCAGCGCGGTGAACCGCAGCAGCTCCGGTCCGGCGCCGCGGGCGTACGGGGCGGCGTGCAGCGCGTGCACCGCGGCGGCCACATGGCGTTCGGGCCGGGGGTCGTGGCTCCAGCGGTCGACCGCCCGGCAGAGCGCCGAGGGCTCCTCGACCGCCAGTACGGCGAGCAGCGCGTCCGCCCCCGGGTGCGCGGCTCCGACCAGCACCTCGGTCAACTCGTCCAGGAACAAGGACCGGTGGGCGAACAGCAGGTCGTGCGCGAGGTCGGCGACGGTACTCCCGGGGCGGGCCGGCAGGCCGCGCGGATCGTCGAACCACCCGCACAGCGGCGGCAGCACCCCCGGCGGATCGGCGCGCAGCCGGGCGGCCACCGCGGCGAGGAACGGCCGCTCCGGCCCGTCGGCGGCCACCAGCCGCCGGAACAGAGCGAGTTCGGCCTCCGGCGGCAGCCCGAGACCGCCCCAGAAGGACGGTCCGAACCGGCCCAGGCCCTCCGCCGGAAGCCGCTCGAACCCGCCTGCGACGGCGGCCCGTTCCACGATCCGCTCGGCCAACTGCTCCAGCAGCGCCCGGTGTTCGGCGAGCTCGGGGCCGGCGGCCAGACCGGCTACCAGCAACCGCCCGGCCCACCAGGCGGGTTCGCTGCCCGCCGGGCGCAGATCCACGGCCCGCCAGATCCGGTGCAGCCACGGATCCAGCGCCGGGGCACCCCAGGCGGTGCCGACCCGTCGCAGCGCCGCGACCACCGGGCCGATCCGGTGCCGCGGCACGGTCCGGATCGCCCCGGCCGGACCCGCGCCGGGGGCGGGGGGAGTGTCCTCGGCCTCGCCGAGCAGCAGCCGCAGCGCCGAGTCCAGGTCCAGGTGCAGGCCCTGCAACCAGTCGGCGAACTCCCCGTGCGCGAAGCGGTAGCCCGAGCCGGCCGGTACGAACAGCCCCTCCGCCAGCACCGCCGTCGCCCAGCCGCCCGCCACCGGGAACAGCTCCTCGAACGCGGCCCGCGCCAGAGCGCCCTGCTCGGCGCCCAGCATCCGCCGCGCGGCCTCGTGCACCCATCCGGCCACCGCCGCCGCCGTCCGGCGCACCCGCCCGGCGGACGCCCTGGCGGGCCGGACGGCGCCCCGGCGGTGGGCTCCCGGCCGCCGGGGGCGGCCGTCCTCGGCGAGCCGCTGGGCCACCCGCAGGCAGCGCAGGTCGAGGTGGGCGGCGAACAGCCCCGTGCGGCCCACCGGCTCCCCGCGCAGCCCCTCCGCCCACAGCTCCCCGGCCAGCCGGAGCGCCAGCGGGTGCCGGGCGTCCTGCGCCGCAGGCCAGCCGGGCGGCACCCCGTACCGCCGCCGCACCCGCTCCGCCGTCTCGACGGGCAGCGGCCCCAGGCGCCGCACCACCACCCGGACGGCGCCCGCACCGTGGGCCGGCCCGCCGGCCGGCGTTCCGGCCGCTGCTCCCACCACTGCTCCCACCGCCGTCGACCGGACCGGCGCTCCGAACGGCGCTCCGACCGGCGCTCCGACCGGCACCAGGAACTCGCCCTCGGCCCCGCCCGGCGCCAGCCGCTCCCAGACCTCCTCCCCGCAGGCGGTCAGCAGCCTGGCCCCGGCCGCCGCCAGCCAGTACGCCGAGGCCCGCAGCCAGTCGGCGTCCAGCGGCACCGGCGACTCCTCCGGACCGTCCAGCACCACCAGCAGCGGCCGCCCGGCCGCCGCACAGAGCGCGGCCGCCGCCCCGGGGCCGGCCGGCGCCGGCACCCCCAGCTCCGCCGAGGCCGACCGCAGGGCCCGCTCCACCGCGTCGGCGAGCGAGGCGTCCCCCGGCCCGAGGTCCGCGCCGCGCAGCCACACCGTGGGCCGGGGGCTCTCGCCGCCCCCGCGCCGTACGGCGACGGCCGCCGCCTCGGTGCTGCGGCCCGTACCGGCCGCCCCCACCAGTGCCACCACCCCGACCTCCGCCGCTCGCCCCTGCTCGGGCCGGCCGTCACCGGACCGGCTGCCGCCGGACCAGCCGTTGTCGAAGGGATCGCCGTCCACCAGCAGGTCGGCCCACTCCGCGAGCCCGTCCGGCCGGTCCACCCGGTCGGCCGCCAGGGCGGCGACCCGGTCCGGTCCGGCTCCGGCCGCGGCCAGCTGGGCGGCGGCCAGCCGCAGCACCCCCGCCAGGTTGAGCGCGCTCCCGTACGCGGGCACCCCGGCCGCGTTGCGTGCCAGCGCCTCGGCGAGTTCCGGCACGTCCGCCCCGACGGCGGTCACCGGGACCGCGGTGGGCCGCCCCGGCCGGCCGGGGATCCGCAGGCCGGGCGCGACCACGGCCACCACCGTGCCACTCGCGGCGTCCAGCACCGGTGCCCCGGCCGGAACCACCGCCGCGTCGGCCGCCGAGGGCACGTCGAGCAGCAGCACACCGTCGATCAGGTGGAAGCGGCCGGCCTGCGGGTACACCGCGCCGGTGGTCGCCGCGAGGCCGCAGCGCAGCAGCACCGTCCGTCCGTCCGCCCGGCCCTCGCCCCGGACCGGGACGGGCACCAGCAGCACACCGCCGTCCCCGGCCGCCGGCGGCGGGGCGACGGGCAGCGGCGGCACCGGCAGTCCGCCGACGGCGTCGGTGCGCAGCAGGGCCAGCCCGTGCCCGGGCAGCAGCCGGACGTGGTCCGGGCCCAGGACCCTGGTCCGGCCCCCGAAGAGGTGCAGGACGATCCCGTCGAGACCGGCGACCGTCTCGTGCGCGGTGAGGACGGTACCCAGCGGATCGAGCACGAAGCCCAGCCCCCGCGGCCGTCCGTCCCGGTCGTGGATCCGCAGCAGCCGACGGCCGGGGTCGCCCGCCGCAATGCCGTCGTCCTCCCCCGGCAAGCCCCCGAAGCCCAGCAGTCCCGGCATGCCCGCAGCCCTCCCCGCAGGGCCGGCCGGCCCTGGAGTGGACGCGTCGCGGCGACCTGCGCGCCGCGGGGGAGCCTGCCCGGTGTGGGCGCGGACCGACCGCGCCCACGCCGTTCACGACCGCTGTTCACCTCGTGCGCTCCCCCGCACGGGTGAACACGCCCCCACTGCCGCCCCACTGCCGACCCGGTACTGCCTCGGTATTGCCCGGTACCGCGCCGGTAGTGCGCCGTCTCAGCCGACGAAGACGGCGACCGGCCGGGCCTGGCCGGCCTTCTCCTCCACCAGCGCCAGGAAGGTGCCGTCCGGACCGAACACCGCGATCGGCCCGTCCACGCCCATCCCCGGGGCCTTCAACCGGGCGCCGTGGGACAACTGCTTCGCCTGGTCGGCGTCGAGGTCCCAGCGCGGGAAGGCGGCCGCCGCCGCGGCGGCGATCGGCAGCACCTCCAGCCCGGTGGCCTCGTCGCCGGTCACCGAGGCCTCCAACTGCTCCAGGGTGTGCGCCGACTCCACCCCGTACGGCCCGACCCTGGTGCGCCGCAGCGCGGTGAGGTGCCCGCCGACGCCGAGCCCGGCGCCGAGGTCCCGGGCCAGCGCCCGGATGTAGGTGCCGGAGGAGCACTCCACGGTGACGTCCAGGTCGACCACCGGGGTGCCGTCCTCCGCGACCGCGGCGCGCCGCTCGTGCACGGTGAAGGAGTGGACGGTGGTCGGCCGGGCGGCCAGCTCGAAGTCCTCGCCCTCGCGCACCCGGGCGTAGGAGCGCTTGCCGTCGATCTTGATCGCACTGACCTTGGACGGCACCTGCATGATCTGGCCGGTGAGCGCGGCCACGCCGGCGTCGATGGCCTCCCCGGTCACCCCGTCGGCCGGGGTCGAGGCGGTGACCTCGCCCTCCCGGTCGTCGGTGACGGTGGTCTGGCCGAGCCGGACGGTCGCCTCGTAGGTCTTGGCGGTGAGCATCAGATGGCCGAGCAGCCTGGTGGCCCGCTCGATCCCGATCACCAGTACGCCGGTGGCCATCGGGTCGAGGGTGCCGGCATGGCCGACCTTCCGCGTCCCGGCCAGCCACCGCAGCTTCGCGACCACCCCGTGCGAGGTGATGCCCTCCGGCTTGTCGACGATGACCAGGCCGTCCGGACCGGTGCCTTTGCGCTTCATCAAGTTCTTTCTGTCAAAGCCCTGCACAAAACGATCAACCACAGGCTGCCAACCTACCGACCGCACGGCCCCGCCCACCACACAGCACGACCGGCAGCCGGCGGCGGCGGTCGCCGGGGGCGCGGGCGGATCAGTCCCGGCGGGCCCGCAGCGCGGCGCGGAACCGCCGCACCACCACGTCGACGTCCTCCCGGGCGGAGAACCCGGCCGCGTAGACGTGGCCGCCGCCGCCGAGCTGCGCGCAGGCGGCCGCGACGTCCACCGCGCCCTTGGAACGGGAGGAGCCGCGCAGGGTGCCGTCCGGATCCTGCTTGAGCACCAGCGCCACCTCGGCCTCGGCCGGGCGGCGCAGGATGTCGATCAGGCCCTCGATCTCCTCGACGGTCACGCTGAACAGCACGAGTTCCTGGTACGGCACCCAGGTCCACACCAGGCCGAGGCCCTCCGCCGCGTCCGGCTCGTAGACGGCCCGGTCGAGCGCGCCGGCCAGCACCTTGAGGTAGCCGAAGGAGGAGGTGTCCCACAGCTGTCGCGAGATGAGGTCGTGCCGGATGCCGGTGGCCAGCAGCCGCCCGGCCAGCTCGTGGGTGGCGGGCGTGGTCGCCCGGTACCGGAACGAGCCGGTGTCGGTCGCGACGCCGGTGTACAGGCAGGTGGCCAGCGACTGGTCCAGTTCGACGCCCAGCCGGCGCAGCAGCTCGTCCACCAGTACGGCGGTCGCCGGGGCGTCCGGGTCGATCAACTGGTGGGTGCCGAAGCCGGGGTTGGAGGCATGGTGGTCGAGGACGACCAGCACCGGGGCCGCGAAGGCCTTGTCGTGCAGCAGGCCCAGCCGGCTCTCCGCGGCGACGTCGAAGCAGAGCACCAGCTCGGGGCTCTCGGGCACCGCCGAGGCCGGCACGATCAGCTCCTGGCCGGGCAGGAAGGCCAGCGACTCGGGGACGATCTGCGGGTCGTCGCCGAACGAGACCCGGACCTCCTTGCCGAGACCCCTCAGGGCCAGCCCGGCCGCCAGCGCGGAGCCGAGCGCGTCGCCGTCCGGGCAGATGTGGCAGATCAGGTCGATCGAGCGGGCCCGGCCGATCTCGGCCACCACCTGCTGCCACAGCAGCTCGAATCCGCTCTCCTCGGCGCGCGGCCCCGGAAGCACCGCGAGGGCACCCTCCACCATGTCGGTGGAGGACGCCCCCGTGGTCGAACCGGTACCGGCTGCCGAACCGGCCGCCGCCGGCTCACCCGCCATGACTACTCGTCCTCGTCGTCACGCTCGGACGCCGGAACCTTGTACGGGTCCGCGTCACCGGCGTAGACCGCGCCCGCGGCGCTGGTGCGCACCGCGGCGTCGATGGCCCTGGCCCGGTCGAGCAGGTCGTCGATGTTCTTCGCGTTCTCCGGGAGGGCGTCCGCGACGAAGGCCAGCGTCGGGGTGAAGCGCACCCCGGTCTGCTTGCCGACCTCGGAGCGGAGCACGCCCTTGGCGCTCTCCAGCGCGGCGGCCGTGGCCTCACGCTCGGTGTCGTCGCCGAAGACCGTGTAGAAGACGGTGGCCTCGCGCAGGTCCCCGGTCACCCGGGCGTCCGTGATGGTCACGAACCCGAGTCGCGGGTCCTTGATCCGGCGCTCCAGGGTCTGGGCGACGATCACCTGGATACGGTCGGCGAGCTTGCGCGCCCTTGCGGTGTCGGTCACGTTGCCTCCTCGTGCAGTGGGCCGGGTACTCGGGCATGCTGCGCACCCATCGGGGCCCATGCCCCAAAGTACCGGCCCGCGCCCAGCCTTGTGGGCGCTCTCGGTCCTGATCTGTGTGAGAACGGCGACTCGCGCCGTCCGCGTCCACAGTTCTCATTCGTCGTCGTCGTTGTGGTAGCGCCTCCTGGCGGAGAGCAGCTGAACCTCGGGGCGGCCGACGACCAACCGCTCACAGCTGTCCAGGATCTCGGTGACGTACCCGGCTTCGCCGGACACCACCGCGAGGCCGATCTCGGCCCGGCGGTGCAGATCCTGGTTCCCGGTCTCGGCAGCGCACACGCTGTACTTGCGCTGCAGTTCGGCCACGATGGGCCGCACGATCGACCGCTTCTCCTTGAGCGAGTGGACGTCGCCCAGCAGCAGGTCGAAGGTGAGTGTTCCCACGAACATGTGTGACAGGTCAGAGCCGACCTGGAAGGCCTCGGGGAGCGGTTCCCGAACGGGACCGCTCCCCGGACCATACACAGCAGGACCGGGGCCAGTCGACGGTAATACCACCCGTCGACCGGCCCCGGCAGCCACTCGCTTACGCGCGCGGCTTCTCGCGCATCTCGTAGGTCTCGATGATGTCGTCGACCTTGATGTCGTTGAACGAACCCAGGGTCACACCGGCCTCGAAGCCCTCGCGGACCTCGGTCGCGTCGTCCTTGAAGCGACGCAGACCCTCGATGGTGAGGCTCTCCGCCACGACCTTGCCGTCGCGCAGCAGGCGGGCCTTGGTGTTGCGGCGGATGATGCCGTCGCGGACCAGGACACCGGCGATGTTGCCGAACTTGGAGGAGCGGAAGACCTCGCGGATCTCCGCGGCGCCGAGGCGCACCTCCTCGTACTCCGGCTTGAGCTTGCCCTTGAGGGCGTTCTCGATCTCCTCGATCGCCTGGTAGATGACCGAGTAGTACCGGACATCCACGCCTTCCTTGTCGGCCGCGGTGCGCGCACGGCCTTCGGCGCGCACGTTGAAGCCGATGATGATGGCGTCCGAGCCCATCGCCAGGTCCACGTCGGACTCGGTGATGGCACCCACACCGCGGTGCAGGACCCGGAGCTCGACCTCCTCGCCCACGTCCAGCTTGACGAGGGCGTCCTCGAGGGCTTCCACCGAACCGGAGACGTCACCCTTGATGATGAGGTTGAGCTGCTCGATGGAGCCGGCGGCGATGGCCTTGTCCAGGTCCTCCAGGGACACCCGGACCCGACGCTGCGCGAAGGCGGCGTTGCGGTCGCGGGCCGAGCGCTTCTCGGCGATCTGGCGGGCGGTGCGGTCCTCGTCGACGACGATGAAGCTGTCGCCGGCGCGGGGCACCGAGGTCAGACCGAGCAGCAGCACCGGACGGGACGGACCGGCCTCGGCGAGGCTGTTGCCGTTCTCGTCCAGCATCGCGCGGACGCGGCCGTAGGCGTCGCCGACCACGATCGAGTCGCCGACGCGGAGGGTACCGCGCTGCACGAGGACGGTCGCCATGGCACCGCGGCCCTTGTCGAGGTGGGCCTCGATGGCGATACCCTGCGCGTCCTGCTCGGGGTTGGCCCGGAGGTCGAGCGAGGCGTCCGCGGTCAGGACCACGGCCTCCAGCAGCTGCTCGATGTTGAGGCCCTGGCGCGCGGAGATGTCGACGAACATGGTGTCGCCGCCGTACTCCTCGGCCACCAGACCGAACTCGGTCAGCTGACCGCGGACCTTGGTCGGGTCGGCGCCGTCGACGTCGATCTTGTTGACGGCGACCACGATCGGCACACCCGCGGCCTTGGCGTGGTTGAGCGCCTCGACCGTCTGCGGCATGACACCGTCGTTGGCCGCGACCACCAGGATCGCGATGTCGGTGGACTTGGCACCACGGGCACGCATGGCGGAGAACGCCTCGTGACCCGGGGTGTCCAGGAAGGTGATCGGGCGCTCTTCGCCGTTCACGACCGTGGCCACCTGGTAGGCACCGATGTGCTGGGTGATGCCACCTGCCTCGCCGGCCACCACGTTCGACTTGCGAATGGCGTCCAGCAGGCGGGTCTTACCGTGGTCGACGTGACCCATGACGGTGACGACCGGCGGGCGCGGGGCCAGCTGGTCCTCGTCGCCCTCGTTGGCACCGAAGTCGATGTCGAACGACTCCAGCAGCTCGCGGTCCTCGTCGTCCCGGCTGACGATCTCGAGCTGGAAGCCCATCTCGTCGGCCAGCAGCTGCAGCGTCGCGTCGGAGACCGACTGCGTCGCGGTGACCATCTCACCGAGGTTGAACATGACGGAGACGAGCGCGGCCGGGTTGGCGTTGATCTTCTCCGCGAAGTCCATCAGCGAGGCGCCGCTCGACAGGCGAACGGTCTGGCCATTGCCGCGAGGCAGCATCACACCGCCGACGGACGGGGCCTGCATGGCCTCGTACTCCTGGCGCTTCGCCCGCTTCGACTTGCGCCCACGGGCCGGACGGCCACCGGGGCCACGGCCGAAGGCACCCTGCGTGCCACCACGGGCACCCGGGCCACCGGGACGGCCGCCGAAGCCACCCGGACGCGGACCGAAGCCACCGCCGCCACCGGGGGCACCGCCACCGGGACGGGGGCCGCCGAAGCCGCCACCGGCCGGACGCGAGCCCGGACCGGCCGGACGACCCTGGAAGCCCGGACGGGCACCACCCGGACCGGCCGGACGGCCACCGGGGCCACCAGGACCGCGGCCGCCACCGGGGCCGGGACGCGGGCCCGGACCGGCCGGACGCTGCGGCATCATGCCCGGGTTCGGACGCGGCATGCCCGACGGGCTCGGACGCGGGCCGGCCGGACGGGGCATGCCGTCGGAACGCGGAGCACCGGCACCGGGACCACCGGCGCCGGGGGCACCCTGGCCGCCGGGACGGGGACGGTCGCCACCCGGACGGGCGGCACCGGCGCCGGGGGCACCCTGGCCACCCGGACGCGGACGGTCACCACCGGGACGGGGACGGTCGCCACCCGGACGGGCGGCACCGGCGCCGGGGGCACCCTGGCCACCCGGACGCGGACGGTCACCACCCGGACGGGGACGGTCGCCACCCTGGCCGGCCGGAGCACCCGGACGCGCGCCCGGCGCGCCGGGACGACGGTCGCCGGGGCGGGCCATGCCGGTGGCACTGCCCGAGGTGAACGGGTTGTTGCCCGGACGCGGACCGGCCGGACGCGGGCCCGGACGGGCACCGCTGCCGGCGGCGGGGCCACCTGCGGCGGGGCCACCGGCCGAGCGCGGGGCCTGGGTGGCCGGGCGCGGAGCCTCGGTCTCACCGGACACGGGGGCCGGCGAGGAGAACTCGGCCGCCGGAGCGGCCGGGGCCGCAGCCGCGGGACGCGGCGCCGGGCGCGGGCCCGGTGCCGGAGCACCGGCCGGCTTGGACGCGGCGGCGGCGGGCGCGGCCGGAGCCGCGGGGGCGGCGGCCGCAGGGGTCGGACGGGGACCAGGGGCCGCGCTGGGGCGCGGACCCGGGGTCGGAGCACCCGGCTTGGGTGCACCCGCGGCCGAACCGGCCGAGGGCTGGGGCGCCGCGGGCTTCCGCGGGCCCGGCTTGGCAGCAGAGCCACCACCGGTGGGGGCGACGCCAAGCGCGTCAGTCAACTTGCGCACGACCGGCGCCTCGATGGTCGAGGACGCCGAACGGACGAACTCGCCCAGCTCGGTGAGCTTGGCCATCACGGCCTTGCTCTCCAAACCAAGCTCCTTGGCGAGCTCGTAAACCCGGACCTTAGCCACTTCACTCCTGTCTTGAGTCCGGGGGTCTCGTCCGCCGGACTGTCGCTACTTCATGGGCGTACCCATCGCGTACTCATCGCGTACTCATCGAGAGCTCATCGCAATCTCGACCTACTTCCACATCGCGAGGTACCTGACTGGTGGCACGACGTACGGCTGCCCGTGCGCCGTGCTTGTTGCGGTGGTTCTCCGCCGCGCGAGCGGCGTGCTGTCACGGGGAGCTGTCGCTCACCCGCTCCTCGATGAACTCGCGGAGCCGCCCGGTGTCGAGCGTGCCCTGGAGCCGGAAGGCCCGGGGGAACGCCCGTCGGCGGACCGCGAGGTCGAGACAGGCCGGTTCGGGATGCAGATGCGCTCCCCGGCCCGGCAGTGCGCCACGTGGATCAGGGACGCAGACGCCCTCGACCGCCGTGACACGCAACAGCTGGTGCTTGGCCGCACGCTTGCGGCAGCCCACGCAGGTGCGTTCCGGGCGTGCTCGGACGTGCGTCCGGCCAGACGAAGGCAAGTCTACCCCTCCGGAGGGACATGGCGCCGCCCCGCCGATTCCGGGGGCATCGGCAGGGGGCTCCGAGGACAACGACTACTCGGCCCGGGCCTCGGGCTCGGCGCCCTCGGTGTCCGGTCGGATGTCGATCCGCCAGCCCGTCAGACGGGCGGCCAGGCGGGCGTTCTGCCCCTCCTTGCCGATCGCCAGCGACAGCTGGTAGTCCGGCACGATCACCCGTGCGGAGCGCTGCGCCAGGTCGACGATCTCCACACTCGTCACCCGCGCGGGGGACAGCGCCGAGGCGACCATGTCGCGCGGGTCCTCCGACCAGTCGACGATGTCGATCTTCTCGCCGTGCAGTTCGCCCATCACCGCGCGCACCCGGGCACCCATCGGGCCGATGCAGGCACCCTTGGCGTTCAGCCCCTGGCGGCGCGACCAGACCGCGATCTTCGTCCGGTGGCCGGCCTCGCGGGCGATCGCGGCGATCTCCACGCTGCCGTCCGCGATCTCCGGCACCTCCAGCGCGAACAGCTTGCGGACCAGGTTGGGGTGGGTGCGCGACAGCGTCACCGACGCCCCGCGGACACCCCGGCGCACGGCCACGACGTAGCACTTCAGCCGGGTGCCGTGCCGGTAGTCCTCGCCCGGGACCTGCTCCTGCGGCGGCAGGATGGCCTCCAGCTTGCCGATGTCGACCAGCACGTTCTTCGGGTCGTTGCCCTGCTGGACGACACCGGTGACGATGTCGCCCTCCTTGCCCGCGTACTCGCCGAAGGTCTGGTCGTCAGCGGCGTCGCGCAGCCGCTGCATCATGACCTGCATGCCGATGCTGGAGGCGATCCGGCCGAAGCCGCTCGGGGTGTCGTCGAACTCCTTCGGCTCGACACCCTCGTCCAGCTCCGACGCGTCCTCGGTGGCCCAGACCGTCACATGGCCGGACTGGCGGTCCAGCTCGACCCGGGCGCGGCGGCGCGAGCCCTCAGTGCGGTGGTACGCGGTGAGGAGGGCCGACTCGATCGACTCGACCACGAGGCCGAAGGGGATGTTCTTCTCGCTGACCAGCGTGCGCAGGGCACTCATGTCGATGTCCACGGCTACGCCTCCTCGTCTTTCGTCACGTTCTTCATGGTGCGGTCGGTGCGCAGGTCGTCACTCCGCACCGTCGTCGCCCTCTTCGAGCAGCTCGTCGAGCTCCTCGTCGTCCTTGCGGTTGAACTCCACCTGGACGCGAGCACGGGCGACCTCGGCGTACTCCAGACGGCGCTCCTTGGCCCGGCCGCGGCCCTTGACCGGCTGCACCTCGACCAGTGCGCCGTCCTCGTCGGCCGTCAGCACCCGGGCGACGATCTCCCCGCCGTCGACCAGGTGGATCTTGGCCAGCCGGCCCTCGGCCCGGATCCAGTGCCGGGGCAGGTCCAGCGGACGCTCCGCACCCGGCGAACCGACCTCCAGCACGTACGCGCCGGAACCCATCGCGTCCGACTCGTCCAGGGCCTCGCCGACCAGCCGGCTGAACTCGGCGACGGTGTCCAGGTCCACGCCGCCGTCGGCGTCCACGTCGATCTGCACCTGGCGGCGGCTGCCTGCCTGGGTGACCTTGACGTCCTCCAGGTCCAGGCCCGACTGCGCGGCCAGCGGCTCCAGCAACGCACGCAGCCGGTCGATGTGGGTGGTGCTCATCCGGGTGGACTCCTCGGCCGCGTCTGCTGTTGTCAGAAGGTCGCACCGCACCCACCGGCGCCGTTCCGGCGCGCGGCCGGGTCGCGGCAGCTCGGCCCAAAGCCTAGCCGGTGAACCGCCCAACCACCGATTCCGCCCCCGGCGCCGCCGCCCCCGCCCGGCCCGGTGCGAGCAAGCTCACACGGGCCGTCCGCCCCCGCCGGGAGGGCGATCCGCGCCCACACAGGTGAGGATTCTGTAATCATTCACGCCAGCGAGGGCAGGCCGTCCTCCCGTACCCGCCCCGGAGTGACACCCATGCAGCCGCCCAGCCGACGGACCTTCCTGGCCCTCGGGCTGCTCCTCACCGGCGGAGCGCTGACCGCCTGCACCGGGACGCAGCACCAGGACCCGGGCAGCCCGGCCGGCGACCACAGCCGCCCCGACCCCGACGAGCCGGTCCGCCGGCGGGCCCTCGACGCCACCGACACCCTGCTGGCCGCCTACGACGCCCTGCTCCCGCAGGCGCCCCAGCTCCAGCCGCTGCGCGAGGAGGTCGCCCGCCACCGCGCGGCCCTGGACACCGCCACCCCTGCACCGGCGCCCGCTACCGGCGCCGGCTCCGGCACCCCGGGCGCCACCAGGTCCGCCGCCACCACGTCCGCCACCGCCGGCGCCACCACGTCCGCCACCGCCGCCGCGCCCACCACCGCCGCGCTGGCCTCCCTCGAACGCCAGACCGCCCAGACCCGGCTGGCCGACCTGGGCGCCGCCTCCCCGGCGCTGGCCCGCCTGCTGGCCTCGGTCTCCGCGGCCGGCGTCCTGCACGCGGTGGCCCTCGGCGACGCCGCCCCGGCCGCTGCCGCCGCCCCGGCACCGTCCGCCCCCGTCTCCGCCTCCACGTCCGCCCCCGCCTCGACCTCCGGGTCCGGGCCCGCCGTCGCCGGTGGCCCGGCCGCCCCCTTCCAGGACGCCCTCGGCGCCGAGCACGCCGCCGTCTACGGCTACGGCGTGGTCGGTGCCCGCCTCGCCGACGACGGGCAGCGCACCGCGGCCCGTACCGCCCTGGCCGCCCACCAGGCCCGCCGCGACGCCTGGCAGCGCCTCCTCGCCGGCACCGGCGCCACCCCCGACCCGGCGGCCGCCGGCTACCAGCTCCCCTTCCCGGTCACCGACGCGGCCTCCGCGGGCCGCCTCGCCGCCCACCTGGAGACCCGGCTGACCGCCGTCTACGCCGACCTGGTCGCCGCCGTCCCCGCCCCCCAGCGGCCGCCGGCCGCCGACGCGCTGCGCGAATCCGCCCTCCGCGCCCACCAGTGGGGCGCCGTCCCCGCCGCCTTCCCCGGCATCGGCGACACCCCCACCGGGACCAGTACCCCCGCCCCGTAGCCGGGTACGGCCCGCGCTCCGCTCCAGCGGCCCCCCGCCGTCGGATCACCGACAATGGACCCGTACCACCACGGGGGACCCGCTACCGAAAGGCCGGCATGTCGGCAGCAGCACCAGGGCAGATCACCGTCCCCGACCGGCTCGCGCGGAACGTCACCGCCGTCCGCCCCGAGGAGGCGGACCGCTGGCTGGCCGCCCTCCCCGCCCTCGTCACCGCCGAGCTCGCCCGTCTGCGGCTGACCCTGGACCGGGTCCTGGATCCCGGCGGCTCGCTCGCCCTGGTCGCCTACGTCCACCGCGACGACGACCTCGCCCCCGCCGTCCTCAAGGTCTCCCTCCGCACCCCCGGCACCGCCCACGAGGCCGAGGCCCTCACCGCCTGGGCCGGCCGCGGCGCCGTCCTGCTCCTCGACTCGGCGACCCCCGACCCCGGTACGACCGTCCTCCTGCTGGAGCGCCTGCACGGCGAGATCCCGCTGCGTTCCCTCGCCGAGCCCAAGGCCATGCTGGAGGCCACCAGCCTGCTCCACCGGCTCTGGACCCCCGTCACCCCGGAGCACGCCTTCCCGGGCCTGCCGGCCCCGTCGCCCTCCGCCACCGCCCCGGACCTCCCGGCCGAGGCCGGGCCCCTCCTGGCCGAGGCACGGGAGACGGCCGCCGCCCTCGCCGCCTCCGCCACCGAGGAGTTCCTGCTGCACGGCGACTTCCACCACGGCAACGTGCTCGCCGCGGACCGGGCGCCCTGGCTCGCGATCGACCCCCGGCCGCTGGTCGGCGAACGCGCCTACGACCTGGCCCGCCTCGCCCTGGACCGCGCCGACACCCTGGTCGGCTCCCCCGGCCTCCCGGCCGCCGTCCGCCGCCGGCTGCACCAGCTCGCCGAGGCCCTGGAGGTGGACCGCGACCGCCTCCGCGGCTGGACCCTGGTGCGCGCCGTCGAACTCGCCGGCGCCGCCCTCGCCGCGGGCCGCCGCCCCGACGCCGAGCTCTACCTGGAGTTCGCCGGCGCGCTCTGAACCACGTCCGCGCCGCCCGCCCCGCGCAACGGCAGCGGAGCCCCCATCACCGCGTAGCGCCGCTCCGTGTTCGGGAAGTGCACGGCCCGCGCGAGGTCCCGGTAGCCCAGCGCCCGGTAGAGCCGCCGGGCCGGCGTCTCGGCGTCGATCGCGGAGAGGATGCTGCGGTCCGCCCCCGAACGCGAGGTCAGCGTCCGGATCAGCGCCGAGCCGACGCCCCGCCCCTGGAACTCCGGCAGCACGTGCAGTTCGGTGACGGCGAAGACGTCGTCCAGCCAGGCCCCGTGCCCCCGGGCGACCAGATAGGGCTCGATCACCGTGCTCCACCAGTGGTCGCGCCGGTTCGGCATCCCGTACCCGAAGCCGACCAGCCGACCGCCGCTGACCGCCCCGAGGGCGATCACCCCCGGCTGCTGGGCGTGCCGTCCGACGATGTGGAGCCGGACCATGACCTCCTCGGGCGTGAGCCCGAAGGCCACCGCCTGGACGTCGAGCGCCTGCGGAGCCCAGGCCGCGAGGTCGATGGCCTCGATCCGCACTCCGGCCGGCCCAGTCACCCCGGTCACCCCGCCATCACCCCAGTCACCCGTTCCATGCCCCGGACGTTACCCCCCGCCCACCCGCCACGCGGCCCGCACCGGCAACCCGGCGACCGGGGGCCGGTCCGCCGTCAGAACAGCACGCTCATGAACGCCCCGACCTCCCGGAACCCCACCCGCCGGTAGGAGGCCCGCGCCCGCAGGTTGTAGTCGTTGACGTACAGCGACGCCACCGGCGCGACCTCGCGCAGCGCGACCTCCAGCACCGCGGCCATCCCGGTCTCGGAGAGCCCCTGCCCCCGGTGCCCGGGCGCGACCCAGACCCCCTGGATCTGGCAGGCGCCCTCGGTGACCGCCCCGATCTCGGCCTTGAACACGACCTCGCCGTCCTCGCCGAAGCGGGCGAACGACCGTCCGGTGGTGACGAGTTCGGCGACCCGGGCCTGGTACAGCAGCCCGCCGTCACCGGCCAGCGGCGAGATCCCGACCTCCTCGGTGAACATCGCCACGCAGGCCGGCATCAGGATGTCGACCTCGTCCCGCCGCACCCGCCGCACCAGCGGGTCCGGGGCGATCTCGACGGACGGCACCGCGGTGGCGAGCAGCGGCTGGTGCGCCCTGACCTCACGGGCGGGCCCCCAACTGCGCTCCAGCAGCGCCCACAGGGCCGAGGTGGGCCCGGCCGGGCCGACGATGGAGGAGCAGCGGCGCCCCTGTCTGCGGGCGCGTTCGGCGAAGGCCCGGACGGCCTGCGGGCCGGCGTCCACCAGGACGAGGTTGGCCCCGGCGTAGCAGAGCGCGTCGAGTTCGCCGTGCTCGTCGTACCAGCCCCACATCTCGCCGCCGAGCCGCCAGGGGTCGAGGCCGACGGCCTCCACCCGGGTGGCCACGAAGGCGTTGGCGACGGGGTCGCGGTGGAGGACGGCGAGGGCGTCGGCGAGGTCCGGCGGTTCCAGCACGCGGGTGGTCGCCAGGGCGCGGGCGGCCTGGAACGAGCTGGGGAGCATCACACCTCGATCGAGCATCGAGACAGCACCTTACTGAGACGACTGTGGCCGCACCCTACTCCCTGCCCCCACCCGGACACGGCCGCGGGGCCGTCCGCGCACGGACGGCCCCGCTTCCGGGAGTACAGCGCGGACCTACCCGAGACCGGGCCGGGTCACTCGCCGGCGCTGACGGTCGGCGCGCCGGACTCGACGCCCTCCGACTCCATCTGCTCGGCGATCTTGAACGCCTCCTCGATCAGGGTCTCCACGATCTTGGACTCGGGGACGGTCTTGATGACCTCGCCCTTGACGAAGATCTGGCCCTTGCCGTTGCCGGAGGCGACGCCGAGGTCGGCCTCGCGGGCCTCGCCCGGGCCGTTCACGACGCAGCCCATGACCGCGACGCGCAGCGGCACGTTCATGCCCTCCAGGCCGGCCGTGACCTCCTCGGCGAGCTTGTAGACGTCCACCTGGGCGCGGCCGCAGGACGGGCAGGAGACGATCTCCAGACCGCGCTGGCGCAGGCCGAGCGACTCCAGGATCTGGTTGCCGACCTTGATCTCCTCGGCCGGCGGGGCGCTCAGCGAGACCCGGATGGTGTCGCCGATGCCCTCGGCGAGCAGCGCGCCGAAGGCGACCGCGGACTTGATGGTGCCCTGGAAGGCGGGGCCGGCCTCGGTGACGCCGAGGTGCAGCGGGTAGTCGCAGGCGGCGGCGAGCTGGCGGTAGGCGTTGATCATCACGACCGGGTCGTTGTGCTTGACCGAGATCTTGATGTCGCGGAAGTCGTGCTCCTCGAACAGCGAGCACTCCCAGAGCGCGGACTCGACCAGGGCCTCGGGGGTCGCGCGGCCGTACTTCTCCAGCAGGCGCTTGTCGAGCGAACCGGCGTTGACGCCGATCCGGATCGGCACCCCGGCGCCCTTGGCGGCCTTGGCGATCTCGCCGACCTTGTCGTCGAAGGCCTTGATGTTGCCCGGGTTGACCCGGACCGCGGCGCAGCCGGCGTCGATCGCGGCGAAGACGTACTTCGGCTGGAAGTGGATGTCGGCGATCACCGGGATCTGCGACTTCCTGGCGATGATCGGCAGCGCGTCCGCGTCGTCCTGGGACGGGACGGCGACCCGCACGATCTGGCAGCCGGAGGCGGTGAGCTCCGCGATCTGCTGCAGCGTGGCGTTGATGTCCGAGGTCAGCGTGGTGGTCATGGACTGCACCGAGACGGGGGCGTCGCCGCCGACCGGCACGTTGCCGACCATGATCTGACGGGAGACCCGGCGCTTGGCGAGCGGCTTGAGCGGCAGAGACGGAATACCGAGCGAGATCGCGGTCATGTGCGCAGGGTTCCCCGAGGTCGATGGGTGGTCGGCCCGGCCGCTGGGACGACCGAACCCGGGCGCGCCGACGATCGCGCGCCCGGGCTCCAACGGTACGGCACGGGGACGGGCGCCCGCGCACCCACCGGCCGGCCGCGCTAACTGATCTTGACCGGGTTCACCAGGTCGGCGACCAGTACCAGCAGGGTGAAGCCGATGAACACGCTGGCCACCACGTACGCGAGCGGCATCAGCCGGGCCACGTCGAACGGACCGGGGTCGGGACGGCGGAACAGTCGTGCGAATCGGCGGCGCGCCGACTCCCAGACCGCGCCCGCGATGTGGCCGCCGTCCAGCGGCAGCAGCGGCAGCATGTTGAAGAGGAACAGCGAGAGGTTGATCCCGGCGAGCAGGTTGACGAAGTAGGCGACCCGCTGGCTGCCCGGGATGTCCAGCGAGAACACCTCGCCACTGACCCGGGCCGCGCCGACCATGCCGATCGGGGAGTCCGTCTCGCGCGGGGCGCCGTCGACCACCGAGTGCCACAGCCCGGGGATCTTGCCGGGCAGCGCGGCCAGCGACTCCACGCCGTTCTCCGCCATGTCGTACATCCGGTCGACGGACTGCCCGAGGCCGAGCCGGACCACGCCCGTGGTCGGGGTGAAGCCGAGGAAGCCGGCCCGCACCGTCTCGCCCTTGACCGGCAGGCCCTCGGCGTCGTACTTCTGCACGTCGTTGACGGCGATCGTCGGCTCGAGGGTCAGCCGCTGCCCGTCGCGCTCCACCACCAGGTCGACCCGCTTGCCGGCCGACTTCCGGATGTCGGCCTGGAGCTGCTCGTAGCTGCCGATCCGGTCGCCGTCGAAGGACACCACCCGGTCGCCGGGCCTGAGCCCGGCCTGGAAGGCGGGCGCCGCCGGGGCGTCCGCCGGGCAGGTGTCGGTGGCCTGGCCCGCCTTGACCACGCACTCCGAGACGGTGCCGATGGTCGGCACCGCCATCGAGACGCCGAAGCCCATCATCACGGTCAGGAAGAGCCCGAACGAGAGCAGCAGGTTCATGAACGGCCCGGCGAACATGACGATCACGCGCTTCCACGGCTCGCGCGTGTAGAACAGCCGGGACTCGTCGCCCTCCTTGACCTCCTCGTAGGAGGCCTCCCGGGCGTCCTCGATCATGGACCGCCAGGGCGAGGTCGAGCGCTGGGTGATCCGCCCGTCCGCACCGGGCGGGAACATCCCGATCATCCGGATGTACCCACCCATGGGGACCGCCTTGAGGCCGTACTCGGTCTCGCCCTTCTTCCGCGACCAGACCGTCGGCCCGAAGCCGACCATGTACTGCGGCACCCGAATGCCGAACAGCTTGGCCGTGGAGAGGTGGCCGAGCTCGTGCCAGGCGATCGAGAAGAGCAGTCCCAGTACGAAGACCAGGATGCCGACCACCGTCATCACCGTTGCCACCGCTGCGCCTCCGTCATTCCGCTCCGATCGTCCTGTCGTCGTACCGGTCCTCCGGGCGGGACCGTCCGGACGGCCCCGCCCCGGTGGTGTGCCGCCCGTCCGGGCGGACCGTCAGCCCGCCGCCAGCTCGCGGGCCCGGGCTCGCGCCCAGTCCTCCGCGTGCAGGACGTCCTCCACCGTCAGCGAAGTTCCCCCGGCCGGGGCACCGTGCTCGGCCACGACCTTCGCAACAGTGTCCACGATGCCGGTGAAGGCGAGGCGGCCCTTCAGGAAGGCCTCCACACACTCCTCGTTCGCGGCGTTGAACACGGCCGGGCAGGTACCGCCCAGGGTGCCGACCTCGCGGGCCAGCTCGACCGCCGGGAAGGCGTCGTCGTCCAGCGGGAAGAACTCCCAGGTCGCGGCCTTCGTCCAGTCGCAGCCCGGGGCCGCGTCCGGAACCCGGTCCGGCCAGCCCAGGCCGAGCGCGATCGGCATCCGCATGTCCGGCGGACTGGCCTGCGCCAGCGTGGAACCGTCCGTGAACTCCACCATCGAGTGCACGACCGACTGCGGATGGACCACGACCTCGATCCGGTCGAACGGCACGTCGT
Source organism: Kitasatospora purpeofusca (assembly GCF_034043715.1). Lineage (GTDB taxonomy): Bacteria > Actinomycetota > Actinomycetes > Streptomycetales > Streptomycetaceae > Kitasatospora > Kitasatospora purpeofusca_A. The sequence goes on from NZ_JAXCLC010000046.1 coordinate 47,842, forward strand.
AGAGCAGGTGCGCCTCGATCACCTCCAGGCCCTTGTTCACCAGGGTGGCCGAGTTGATCGTGACGACCGGGCCCATCGCCCAGGTCGGGTGCGCCAGCGCGTCGGCGGGGGTCACCCCGGCCAGCTCCGCGCGGCCGCGGCCGCGGAACGGGCCGCCGCTCGCGGTCACCACCAGCTTGCGGACCTCGGGCCGGGTACCGCCGGCCAGCGCCTGGAACAGTGCGGCGTGCTCGGAGTCCACCGGGACGATCTGCCCCGGCCGCGCCACCGCCTTCACCAGCGGGCCGCCGACGATCAGCGACTCCTTGTTGGCCAGCACCAGCACCCGGCCGGCCCGCAGCGCCGCCAGCGTCGGGCCCAGACCGATCGAACCGGTGATGCCGTTCAGCACCGAGTGGCACTCCGTCGCCGCCAGCTCGGTGGCCGCGTCCGGACCGGCCAGCACGGTCGGCAGCGGCCCGCCCGCGGCCTTCGCCGCCAGCGCCTCGCGCAGCGCCGGCTCCGCCGCCGGATCGGCCACCGCGACGGTGCGCACGCCCAGCCGGACCGCCTGCTCGGCGAGCAGCCCGACCCGGCCGCCGGCCGCCGACAGGGCCACCACGCGGAACCGGTCGGGATTGCGGAGCACCACGTCGATGGCCTGGGTGCCGATCGAACCGGTGGAGCCGAGGATCACCAACTCCCGGGGGCCGGAGGGGTCGGTCACCTCGGGGGTGAACCGCAGCTGCGGGTGGGCGAGCGAAGTCATGCGCCCATTGTGGCCTGCCCGACACCCTCCCCCGCACCACGGGCTCCCCCGATCCACCGCACCGGTTCCCCAGATCCACCGCACCGGTTCCCCAGGACGGCGCCCCCGTCCCCGGCTACCGTCGGAGCCATGCGCATCGTCATCGCCGGGGGCCACGGACAGATCGCCCTCCGACTGGAACGGCTGCTCGCCGACCGGGGCGACCGGCCCGCCGGAATCGTCCGCCGCCCCGAACACGCCGAGGACCTCGCCGCCGCCGGCGCCGAACCGCTGCTGCTCGACCTGGAGGCCGCGACCGCGCCGGAGCTCGCCCGGCTGCTCGACGGCGCCGACGCCGTGGTGTTCGCCGCCGGCGCCGGACCGGGCAGCGGCGCCGCCCGCAAGCTCACCGTCGACCGGGACGCCGCCGTCCTGCTCGCCGACGCCGCCGAACTCGCCGGCGTCCGCCGCTACCTCCTCGTCTCCTCGATGGGCGCCGACGCCGAGGCCGAGTACCCCGCCGACGAGGTCTTCCAGACCTATCTGCGGGCCAAGGGCGCCGCCGACGACGCCGTCCGGGCCCGCCCCGGCCTGGACTGGACGGTGCTGCGCCCCGGCCGCCTCGCCGACGGGCCCGGCACCGGACTGGTCCGGCTCGCCCCCGGCCTCCCGCGCGGCGCCGTCGACCGGCAGGACGTCGCCGCCGTACTCGCCGCCCTGCTGCACGAACCCGGCACCGCCGGGCTGACCCTGGACCTGGTGGCCGGCGACGCCACCGTCGCCGAGGCCGTCGCGGCCGTCGCCGGCCACGGCTGAGCCCGTTCCGCTCCCCCGGCTCTCCCGCTCCCCCGGGTCCGCCGGCACGCCGAAGGGCCCGACCGCGGCGCGGTCGGGCCCTTCGTCAGCACTTGTCTCAGAGGTCCAGGCCGGTGAGGACCATGACCTTCTCGACGGTGTAGTCGTCCATCGCGTACTTGACGCCCTCACGGCCGACGCCGGAGTCCTTGACGCCGCCGTACGGCATCTGGTCTGCGCGGTAGGACGGCGCGTCGCCGACGATCACACCGCCGACCTCGAGCTCCCGGTGGGCGCGGAAGGCGGTCTGCAGGTCGTGCGTGAACACGCCCGCCTGCAAACCGAACGGCGAGTTGTTGACGGCGGCGAAGGCCTCGTCCACACCGTCCACCCGGTGCAGCGACAGCACCGGGCCGAACACCTCGCAGGTCGCCAGGATCGCGTCCGCCGGCAGTTCGGCCAGCACGGTCGGGGCGTAGGTCGCGCCCTCGCGGGTGCCGCCGGCGAGCAGCTTCGCGCCCTTGGCCACCGCGTCGTCCACCCAGGACTCGACCCGCTTCGCCGCGTTCTCGTCGACCAGCGGGCCGACGTCCGTGGCGTCGTCGTTCGGGTCGCCGGTGACCTGGTCGCCCACCTTGGCGACGACCTTCTCCACCAGCGCGTCGTAGACCGAGGCGTCGGCGATCACACGCTGCACCGAGATGCAGGACTGGCCGCCCTGGTAGTTGGCGAACATCGCGATCCGGGTGGCCGCCCAGTCCAGGTCCGCCTCGGAGGACCAGTCGGCGAGCACCACGGCCGCGGCGTTGCCGCCCAGCTCCAGGGTGGTGTGCTTGCGCGGCACCGAGTCCATGATCTGGTAGCCGACCTTGTCCGAACCGGTGAACGAGATCACCGGCAGCCGCGGGTCCTGCACCAGGGCCGGCATCCGGTCGTTCGGGACCGGCAGGACGCTCCAGGAACCGGCCGGCAGGTCGGTCTCGGCCAGGATCTCGCCCAGCACCATGGCCGACAGCGGGGTCGCCGGGGCCGGCTTGAGGATGATCGGCGCGCCGACCGCGATCGCCGGGGCGACCTTGTGGGCGACCAGGTTCAGCGGGAAGTTGAACGGGGCGATGCCCAGCACCACACCGCGCGGGAAGCGGCGCACCAGCGCGAAACGGCCCACGCCGCCCGGGTCGGTGTCCAGCCGCATGGTCTCGCCGTTGGTCCGGCGGGCCTCCTCGGCGGCCCAGCGGAACACCGAGACGGCACGGCCGACCTCACCGCGGGCCCACTTGATCGGCTTGCCGTTCTCCGCGGTGATCAGCTGAGCGATCTCCTCGGTGCGCTCGGCCAGCCGCCGGGCCACGTGGTCCAGCGCGGCGGAGCGCACGTGCGCCGGGGTCGCGGCGAACACCGGCAGCGCGGCGACGGCGGCCTCCAGGGCCTCCTCGACCTGCGCCTCGGTGGGAATGCCCACCTTGCCGACCAGACGGCCGTCCCAGCTGTTGTGCACCTCGAAGTCGGCATCGCCGCTCGCCCGGCGGCCGGCCAGCCAGAAATCGTACGTGGTGGTCACCGTGGTACCGGCCTCTCCTCGTCGTCCTCACGACCCCACCGGACGTGGAGCCGCAATCGAGGGTAGGGCGGCCGACGGGCCGACCGGATTGGACACGGAGTAGCGTTCACCCGCGCGGCCACTCCACCGCGTCCAGCCGGATCGGCCGGGTGGCTACTCCTCGCCCGAGCGCAGGGCCAGCCAGAGCTCCATCCGGACGTCCGTGTCGTCCAGCGACCGCCCCAGCAGCTCCTCGACCCGCCGCATCCGGTACCGCAGGGTGTGCCGGTGCACCCCGAGATCGGCCGCCGCCGCGTCCCACTGCCCGTGCCGCGACAGCCACGCCCGCAGCGAGGCCACCAGATCGCCGCGCGCCGTCCGGTCGTGCTCCCGCAACGGCCGCAGCAGCCCCTCGGCGAAGGCCGTCACGGCGTCCTCCCCGAGCAGCGGCAGCAGCGAACCGGCGCCGACCTCCTCGTGGTCCACCGAGCGACGCCCCCCGCGCAGCGCCACCGCCAGCGCCCGTTCGGCCTGCGCGTGCGCCGTCCCGGCGTCCTCCAGCGCGGCCGGCGCCGACACACCCAGCGACAGGCCCTCGTGCTCCTCCACCACACCCAGGCACGCCCGGTGCACCGCGCCGTTGTCCAGCGCCAGCACCACCAGCCGCGGCCCGTGCGCGCCCTCCTCCCGCGCCACCAGCAGCTTCTCGCCGACCCGCGAACCCGCCTGCTCCGCCCGGTCGCCCAGCTCGCCCAGCGACTCCCCGGCGTCCACCCCCTGGCCCGCCCCGGCCACCAGCACCCGGACCGTCCCCTCCGGCAACCCGCCGAACAGCCCCGCCGCCACCTGCCGCGCCGTCGCCACCTCCCCGGCCAGCACCATCCGCAGCAGCGCCGCGCCCATCCGCTCCTCGGCCTGCCGCAGCTCCCGCGACCGCTCCAGGGTCAGCGTCAGCAGCGCCACCGCCGCGTTCAGCACATAGCGCTCGGTCGGCGTGATCCGGTCCTCGGTACCCACCGCCAGGAACCCGCGCGCCCGCCGGTCCGCCCCCAGCGACTGGACCACCACGTAGTCCTCGTCCGCCGTGTCTATCCCCGGCGCCCGGCCCTGCAGCGCGGCACTCGACGGCGCCGGACGCCGCCGAAGCCGGTCCACCTCCGCCGCCAGCCGCCCGGCCCGCCGCGCCGCCCAGTCCGGCGCCACCACCGACAGCGCGCCCGAGCCGTCGTACAGCGCCGCCCAGCCACCCAGCCGGGCCGCCAGCCGGCGCACCACCGCCGTCGTGCCGTCCTTGCCCAGCGCGGCCCGGGTCAGCTCCTCCTGCGCCTCGAAGCTGGTCGTCACCGCCTCGTACTGCTCGGCCGCCAGCGCCGCCGACACCACCTTGCTGATCGCGATGAACGGCGTCGGCTCCGGCACCCGCAGCAGCGGCAGCCCGCGCTGCGCCGCCGCGTCCACCAGCGGCTGCGGCACCTCCGTGTGCGACAGCCCCACCCCGAGCCCCAGCCCGACCACCCCCGCGTCGGCCAGCCGGTGCACGTACGCCTGCAGCCGGGCGGCCGTGCGGCCCAGCTTGATACCGGTGGTGAGCAGCAGCTCACCACCTTCGAGGAAGGGCGTCGGGTCGTCCAGCTCACTGGTGTGCACCCAGCGGACCGGCCGCTCCAAATGGTCCGCACCGGCGAGGACCGTCAGATGGAGCGAGGTATTGCGGACGACGGAGGCAAGTGTGGGGGGCATGGCACCTTCGGGGGAGCGACGCGACCGCGCCATTGCGGCCGGGCGGGGAGAGGGCTGGGAGTCCAGGGGGAATCCCCACTTCTCATTATGGACGCTCCGGACAACCGGCACTGCCGAATCCACCTCGAAGGCGAGCTTCGACGGCCTGCCTCAGCCCCGGAGGTCCACCAGCAGCGGCGGCACCTGCTCCCCCGACACCGCCGTCAGCGACACCACCGCGTGCCCCGCCGGCAGGGCGTGCGCCAGGTCCGACGGCGACCAGCGCAGCCGCTCCACCTCCCGGGTGGTCACCGACTCCGTCTGCGCCGTCGTCCCCGACAGCGCCTTGCGCCCCAGCCGTCCGGCCCGCCGCACGATCCCGCCCGAGGTGTCCGGGGCCAGCGTCACCGCCGTCTCGCGGACCAGATGGGTGCCCCAGGCCTCCGAGAACAGCCGCCCGTCCCACGGCGCGATGCCCGGGAACGCCGCCCGGCAGCCCACCGCCCCGAACAGCGGAGCCCGCAGCGCCTCCGGCAGGTCCACCAGGCTGCGCAGCAGCAGCACCACCCCGGCGTTCGCCCCGCGCAACCGCTGCAGGCCGCGCACGATCCCGGCGTCCAGCGCCGCCGAGGCGTCGTCCACGACCAGGCCCGCGAACAGCGACCGGTCCCCGCGCGCCCCGGCCGCCTGTACGAACTGCGCCACCAAAAGGCGCGACAGCATCCGCGTCGCCTCCGGGTGACTGCGCTCCGGCAGCTTCACCCGCACCCGCAGCGGATGGTCCAGCACCCGCATCGCGAACGGCGGCCGGCCCGTGCCGTCGGTCGCGAACGCCCCCTCGAAGGCCGGCCGGTCCAGCAGCGCCAGCCGGTCCGCCAGCAGCGCGCCCGGATCGTCCGCCCGGCCGCGCTGGTGCTCCCGGTGCTCCAGGTCCCGCCCGAAGGAGCCCAGCCGCTCCGCCGCCCGCAGCCCCTTCACCAGGGCCTCCAGCGCCTCCGGCTCACCGGCGAGCAGCGCCCGCAGTTCGCGCACGCCCGGGTAGCGGCCGAACGCGGCGTGGAACGGGCCGACCATCTGCTGCAGGGCCGTCCGGGCACTCTCGGCGCGCGCCGTCAGCTCGTCCGGCAGCAGCGCCTCGGCCAGCCGGGCCGCCGCCTCGTCCGGATCCTGGGCCGCGCCGTAGAGGTCCAGCCCGTAGCGGGACGCGGGGTCACCGGGGGCGATCACCACGTCGTACCAGGCGTCCGGCCCCAGGTCGGCGTCGGTCGCCCCGATCACCACCGCGCACGCCGTCCCGGCCAGCGCCTGCAGGCACAGCGCCTCGGCCACCGGACGGGCCAGCCGCGCCGTCTTCCCCGTCCCGGCCGGGCCCACCGCCAGCAGCGAGGTGCCCAGCACCACCGGGTCCAGCGCGAAACCGGCCGACCGGTGGGTCACCGGGTTCTTCGGCACGTCCTGCGCCGTACCGAGCCGCACCTGGCCCAGCAGTAGATCGTGCCGCTCCGCCCGGCCCGGCAGCTCGCGCGCCTCCGAGGGGTGCGCGAACGCGGCGGCGCCGCGCAGCGACACCTGCTCGACGAAGGCCGGCAGGAAGGCCGGGTCGGCCTGGGCCGACTCCCAGGCCCGCCGGATCCGCACGTAGTCGACGTCGCCGACCGCCTCACCGTCCAGCCGTCCGGCCGCGACGGCGGCCCCGCCCTGCCGCAGCACCGTCCACGGATCCCGCTGCCGGGCCGCCTCCGACTGCTGCTCCTCGGTGGCCGGTGCCTCCTCCGTCACCGTCCGCGACAGCAACGGCAGGGCGTACCGCCGCCACACCTCCGGCCAGCGGCCCATCCGGCCGAAGACCTTGATGACGACGGCGAGGACCGCCACATTGGCGATCAGCAGGGTGAACATCGCCCCGCCCTCGGAGGGCTCCGCGAGCGGACCGATCCCGGTCTGCCGACCGAACCAGACGAGCAGGTACATCAGCAGCTGGGTGCCGTAGAGGTAGGCGAACCACCCCACCACCGCGTTCAGCCCCGCCCGCAGGAGCAGCTGCCAGGTGGGGACCTTCGCGGCCTCCGCCCGGTCCGGGTCGAGCTGCCGGTGGTCCTGGCGGAAGACGCCCGGCTCGGCCTCGGGCCGCGGGGCCGAGGCCCAGGCGGCGAGGTCGAAGGGCACGCGGGCCGGGGGACGCGGGTTCGGCATCGGAGTCCGAGGGGTGGCGGTGGTCCGTTCGTCGTGGCTCCGTGCCCCGTCCAGTCCCATCTACGGCCCCGCTCCCTCGCCCGCCGGCCCGACCGCCGTCGGTGCCGCCCATACCCATGCCACCGCCCCGGCGACACGCCCGCGCTCAATGTAGTGGAGCGCGGCCTCCCGGTATCGGCTCCGCCCGGGCTGGCCGCCCCGGACAAGTCGGACGGCTCAGTGCTACCGAGTGGCGCATGCCTGCCCGGGGAACGCCCCCGTAGCCTGCGAACTACCGAGCCGAGAAGTCTGGAGAAAACCCATGAGCGCCGCAACGCCGCTCCCGCAGGAGCGCCGCCTGGTCACCGCGATCCCCGGTCCGAAGTCGCAGGAGCTGCAGGCCCGCAAGCTGGGTGCGGTGGCGGCCGGCGTCGGCACCACCCTGCCGGTGTACGTGTCCCGCGCCAACGGCGGCGTGCTGGAGGACGTGGACGGCAACTCGCTGATCGACTTCGGCTCCGGCATCGCCGTGACCAACGTCGGCAACAGCGCCGAGGCCGTGGTGGCCAAGGCCACCGAGCAGCTGGCCGCCTTCACGCACACCTGTTTCATGGTGACCCCGTACGAGGGCTACGTCGCCGTGGCGGAGCAGCTCAACGAGCTGACCCCGGGCGACCACGACAAGCGCACCGCGCTGTTCAACTCGGGCGCCGAGGCGGTCGAGAACGCGGTGAAGATCGCCCGCGCGTACACCAAGCGGACCGCCGTCGTGGTGTTCGACCACGGCTACCACGGCCGCACCAACCTCACCATGGGCCTGACGGCGAAGAACATGCCGTACAAGCAGGGCTTCGGTCCGTTCGCCCCGGAGATCCACCGGGTGCCGGTGGCCTACCCCTACCGCTGGCTGACCGGTGCCGAGAACTGCGCCGCCGAGGCCGCCGCGCAGGCGATCGACATCATCAACAAGCAGATCGGCGCCGAGAACGTCGCCGCGATCATCATCGAGCCGATCCAGGGCGAGGGCGGCTTCATCGAGCCGGCCAAGGGCTTCCTGCCGGCCATCGTCGAGTACGCGAAGGCCAACGGCATCGTCTTCGTCGCGGACGAGATCCAGACCGGCTTCTGCCGCACCGGCCAGTGGTTCGCCTGTGACGACGAGGGCATCGTCCCGGACCTCATCACCACCGCCAAGGGCATCGCCGGCGGTCTGCCGCTGGCCGCGGTGACCGGTCGCGCCGAGATCATGGACGCCGCGCACGCCGGCGGCCTGGGCGGCACCTACGGCGGCAACCCGGTGGCCTGCGCGGCCGCGCTGGGTGCCATCGAGACCATGAAGGAGCTGGACCTCAACGGCAAGGCGCAGCGGATCGGCGAGGTCATGCTGGGCCGTCTGCGGGCGATCCAGGAGAAGTACGCCGACTCCGACCGGGTCCGCGTCGGCGAGGTCCGCGGCCGCGGCGCCATGATCGCCGTCGAGCTGGTGAAGCCGGGCGGCAAGGAGCCGAACCCGGAGGCCACCGCGGCCATCGCGAAGGCCTGCCACGCCGAGGGCCTGGTCGTGCTGACCGCCGGCACCTACGGCAACGTGCTGCGCTTCCTGCCGCCGCTGGTCATGCCGGAGCACCTGCTGAACGAGGGTCTGGACATCATCGAGGGCGCCTTCGCCACCGTCTGACCCGGCCCGCGGCCCGAGGCCGCGCCCGAGACCCGCCGGAGGGATGTCCGGACAGCGCCGACGGCCCGCGGGGACTTCACTCCCCGCGGGCCGTCGGGTTTCGAACCCGGTGTGACGCTCCCGGTGCGGACGGTGAAGATGGTGTGCGGAATCGCTGAAGCTCCTCGGCCGCGCAAGGAGCTTGACGTAGTGTCATCGCAGATGGACAGCGAGCCCCAGCCATGGGCGGCGCCGTCCGCGGCGTCGCCCCAGGGGGCGGCTCCGCGCGAGGGCCGCGAGGACAACCAGGCCGTCCCGTACAGGGCGGTGCACACCGAAAGCCGATCGACCGGCCGTCCGGCCCACACCCCCCGGGACGCACGGAACGGCGATCATCAGGGCCGCCCCGGAGCTCTCCCCCCTGCTCCGGGGCGGCTGCCTCGCGTCCTCGCCCGGCCGGCGGTGCCGGCACTCCTCGCCTTGGTGCTCCTGCTGGTGTCCTGGCAGGTCGCCGTGGACGGACCGCTGCTGGAGCTGGACCACTGGACCCGGCACGCCGTCCGGGAGACCCGGCACGCACTGCACAGCGCTCTGCTCAACCACCTCGGCCAGGCGTTCTCCGACCTGGGCGAGGGCTCGGTGGCGGTGCCGGTACTGCTGCTGAGCGGGGCGGTCGCCGCCCAGCGGGAGTTCCGGGCGGGGTTCGCTCGGTGGTGGCTGCCGGTGCCGGTGGCGGTGCTGACGGCCGGGCTGATCCCGCTGCTGGTGGTGCCGGCGAAGTCCTGGTTCGCCCGGCCGGGCCCGTTCGGGCTGCCGCTGGCGGCGGACCAGTGGGGCTGGTACCCGTCCGGCCACACCGCGACCGCCACGCTCGGGTACGGGGTGGCGGCCCTGCTGCTGGCGCGGACGGCCGCGCCGCGCGGGCGGCGGGCGCTCGCCGCCGCGGCGGCGCTGCCGGTCGCGGGCGTCGGGCTGGGACTGGTGTGGAGCGACTACCACTGGCTGCTGGACGTGGTGGCCAGCTGGTGCCTGGGCGGCCTGGTCCTGTGGACGCTGGCCCGGTGGCCGCTCACCGCCCGACCGACCGCGCGCCGACGACACCCGGAGCACTGACCCAGGAACCGGCGGGCGGCCCCCGGTCGTGAGCACTGGGCCGTGAACGCCGGGCCGCGCCGCCCGGGGATCAGCTTTCGGCCAGCTCCTCGTCGTTGCGGTGGACGTGGCCGGCCTCGCCGTTGTCACGGCGCCACTCGACGACCAGCTCGTCGCGGGCGCCGAAACGGACCAGGTGGCGGCCGACGACGTCCTCCAGTCCGGGCAGGCTCTCGGTCTCGCCCTCGACGGCGAGCAGCAGCGCGTCGGGGGTGGCCTCCAGCGTGGCGGTGCCGGCGCCGAACACGAGGGTGCCGCGACCGGTCTCCTCGGACCAGTCGGCCTTGATCTTGCGGCCCATGTGGGCGGCGAGCTGCTTGGCGTAGCGGGCGGAACGGTCGGTGGCGACGCGGGCTTCGGAGCGGGGCACGGGCCCTCCAGGATCAGGGGAGGGAACTTAGGGTGCCCTCACTCGCTGTCTACGCTAACGCAGATACTGAGTCTTACTCAACATATTTCCGGGCACCCCCCGGAGCGGCCGATACCCTTGGTCGAACACCTGCCGAGGAGAGCCGCCCATGACCACCACGCCGACCGACGACGCGGCGAGCTCCTCCCCCGACAGCAGTGCCCCCGGCAGTGCTCCCGGCAGTGCCGAACAGGACAGGGCCGAGCAGGGCGGCACCGAGCCAGGCGCCGATCAGGGCGCCGATCAGGGCGCCGATCAGGGCGCCGGCGATCAGGGCAGCGCCGAACAGGACACCGCCGAACAGGACACCGCCGCCGAGCTGGCCGATGCGATGACCCGGGCGATCAAACGGATCCGCCGCCTCACCAGCGAGCGGCTGGAGCCCTACGGCATCACCCCCGGCCAGGGCCGCGCCCTGCGCACCCTCGCGCACGCCCCGGGCTGCGAACTCCCCGACCGGGCGATGCGGCTGAGCGACCTGGCAGACCGGCTGCACATCGCCCCCCGCTCGGCCACCACGGTGGTCGACGCGCTGGAGGAGGCCGGCCTGGTGGAACGGTCCCCGGACCCGGCCGACCGCCGGGCCGTGCGGATCCTGCTGACCGCGGCCGGCCGGTCGGCGGTGGAGCGGATCGGCCAGGTCCGCTACGAGGTCTCCCAGGAGTACTTCGGCGCGGTCAGCCCCGCCGACCAGGACGCGCTGCTGCGAGCGCTGCGGAGCGCCGAGGCCGCCTACGCGGCGACCGCCGCGCCCACCGGCGCACCGCGCCGGACAGCGCCCCCGGGCGCAGCGCGGTGATCCCGATCCCGGCGATCACCAGCAGCGCGGCGGCGGCGGCCACCGGGCCGACCGACTCGCCGAGCAGCAGCCAGGCCGAGGACATCCCGAACACCGGTACCAGCAGCGAGTAGGGCGCCACCGCGGTGGCGTCGTAGCTGCGCAGCAGGTAGCTCCAGGCGACGAAGCCGAACAGGGTGGAGACCAGCCCGACGTAGCCGATCGCGCCGATCCCGGCGAGGTCGATCCCGCGCAGCGCGCGCAGGTCGGCGGCCGGGCCCTCGACCAGCAGCGAGAGGCCGAGCAGCGGCAGCGGGGGCACGGCGCTGACCCAGACCATCCAGCGCAGCGCGTCCGGCGGGGCGGCCTTGCGGGTCAGCACGTTGGACAGCCCCCAGGCGGCCGCGGCCAGGACGACCAGGACGAAGGCGCCGAGCGGCCCGCCGAGGCCGCGGTCGACGGCGCTCAGCCCGATGCCCGCGAAGGCGACGCCCAGGCCGGTCAGCCGCTGGGCGCCGGGGCGTTCGCCCAGCAGTACGCCGGCGAACAGCGCGGTGAACACCGCCTGCCCCTGCAGCACCAGCGAGGAGAGGCCGGCCGGCATCCCGGCGTGCATGCCCAGGAAGAGCAGGCCGAACTTGACCACGCCGAGCACCACCCCGACCGCGAGCACCCAGCGCAGGGCGACCTTCGGCGGTCCCACGAAGAAGATCGCCGGGACGGCGACCACCGCGAACCGCAAGGCGCAGAACAGCAGCGGCGGGAAGTTCTGGAGCCCGATGTGGATGAGGACGAAGTTGAGGCCCCAGACGGCGGCCACCAGGACGGCCAGGCCGATGTGACGCGGACTCATGCTGCCGCCCGGGGCGGCCTGCGGGGATGGGCTCATGGCACGAGGATGGCCGCCGGGGACCGTGCAGCACCAGCGATGAATTCTGAAGGAGACGCTTTAGCATTGCTGCATGATGGATCTGGGGCGCCTGCGGGCGCTGCACGCGGTGGCCGTCCACGGCTCGGTCGGCGGGGCGGCCGCGGCCCTCGGTTTCACCCCGTCCGCCGTCTCCCAGCAGATCGCCAAGCTGGAGCGGGAGACCAGGACGGTGCTGCTGGAGCGTCAGGGCCGGGGCGTGGTGCTGACGGACGCGGCGCGCGAGCTGGCGGGTACGGCGCAGGCGGTGCTGGGGCTGGTGGAGCGGGCCGAGGTGCGGCTGGAGGAGCAGCGCGGCCGGGCGGTCGGACGGCTGCTGGTGGCGGCCTTCGCGACCGGCGCACGCGGACTGATGCCGGGGGTGCTGGCCGATCTGCGCGAGCGCTGCCCGGAGCTGGACGTGCGGCTGCTGGAGAGCGACCCGTACCCGGCGGCCGAGCTGGTGGCGCGCGGCGAGGTCGACCTGGCGCTCGTCCAGGACTGGCCGACGGTGCCGCTGCCGGTGCAGGAGGGGCTCGACCGGATGGACCTCGGACCGGACCCGGTGGACCTGCTGCTGCCGGTCGGCCATCCGCTGGCGGAGCTCACGGTGGTGCCGGTGGGCCGGTTGCGCGGGCAACGCTGGACGAGCGTGCCGCCGGGCAACATCTGCCACGACTGGCTCGTCCGGACCCTGCGCGAGGCCGGCGAGGAGCCGGACGTGCACTACCGGGTCGGCGAGTTCGAGACCCAGATCGCCCTGATCGGGGCCGGTCTCGGCATCGGGCTGGTGCCCCGGCTGGGCCGGGGCGCGCTGCCGGCCGGGGTGGTGGCCCGGACGGTGGCGCCGGAGCCGGCCCGGCGGGTGTTCGCGCTCTGGCGCTCCCAGTCCTCGCGCCGCCCGGCGATCACCGCGACGCTGGACGCGATGCGGGCCCGCTGGGACGCCCGGGCCGGCTGACCTGGACGGCCGACCCGGGCGGCTGACCTGGGCGACTGACCCGGGCGGCCGGTCGGCGGACGCCCCCGTCGCCGCCTCCCGTCAGGAGGCGAAGCCGATCACCAGCCACATGAAGCCGACCCCCGCGAGCGTGCAGAGCAGGGTGGTGCGCGAGGGGTGCGGGCTGTGCGCCTCGGGGAGGATGTCGGAGGTCGCCAGATAGAGCAGGAACCCGGCGAAGAATCCCAGGTACAGCCCGAGCAGGTGCTCGGAGATGGTGAACAGCAGGGTGATCGCGGCACCGGTGACCGGCGCGAGCGCGTCGGCCGCCAGCAGGGCCAGGGCCCGCCGCCTGTTGTTCCCGTAGAGCCTGGTGATCGTGTACGTGTTGAAGCCGTCCGCGAAGTCGTGCGCGACCACCGCGATCGCCACCACCGTCCCGACCGTCGTACCGGCCTGGAAGGCCGCGCCGATCGCGAAGCCGTCCATGACGCTGTGGCCGACCAGCGCCATCGCGGCCGTCAGGCCCACTCCCTGGTGCCTTTCGGCCTCGTGCCGGGAACGGCCGTGGGTGTGGCCGTGGAGGGGGCCCCGGTCCTGCTCCGGGGGCCGGCCGTGGCTGTGCCGGTGGCCGTGGCTGTGCTCGGCGTACTCCTCCTCGTGGCCGCGGTGGATCGCGACCGCCCGCTCGACGATGTGGATGGCCAGGAAGCCGGCCGCGAACATCAGCAGCGCCTGCGGTACCCCGTGGACCTCCTCGGGCGCCTGGTGCAGCGCCTCCGGAAGGAGGTCGAAGGCGACCACCCCGAGCATCAGCCCGGCGGCGAAGCCGAGCACCAGGTGCCGGCGGTCGCCGGTGCGCTGCGCGACCCAGCCGCCGATCAGCGTCATCAGGAACGCCCCTGCGGCCACCAGGACCGCGGTCACCGCTGCCCCGCCGTGACGGTCCGTCTGTTCACTCGTCTCCCCCGTGTCCCGCCCGTCCCCGGGCCGACCGTCGGCCGGTGCCGGCCGGCCGTGCCCGCCGTGTCCCCCAGCGTCGGACACCCCGCACGCCGCCGCCCGCCGGGCCAGCCGTCGGGGTGAGGCGACGGGACCGGCCGTCGGGACCGGCCGACGGCACCCGCTCCGAGCCGACCACCGTAGTGGATTCCCGGCCTCCCGGACCCCGTCGGGACGCGGGACAGCTGCCGACCGCTCCCGCAGCCGGACCGGCGCGGCTCAGTGTCCGGCGGCGAGCGACAGTCCGAGGTGGGTGTGCGTCAGCTCGCGGACGCCGTCCCCGTCGACCAGGTGGATGTGCCGATGCCCGTCCTCGCCGGTGAGGTCGAGCGCACCGTCGGTGAAGTGACCGGTGGTCAGCCGCAGCCCGCGTTCGGCCGACTCCTCGTGGACCGCCTCCGCCAGGGTCCGGATCTCCTCCTCCCCCACCGGCCCCTCGCCCCGGGAGGCCCACACCACCCAGCGGCCGGGCAGCGCGCTGCCGACGGGCCCCTCGCCGGTGGCCACCAGTCCGACCGGACCGCGCAGCCGTACGCTCCACTGCCCGAGCCCGCCCCGGGTGAGCAGCTCACGGACCAGCTGGGCGAACTCGTTCGCCGAGAGGTCCGGCGCCGCCGGGACGGTGGCCGCCGCCCGCGCTGCCGGTTCGACGCCCGCCCGGCCGTACGGGTCGGGGCTGACGGCGGCGTCGAGCTGGCGCAGTCGGACCAGCGCCTCGTCCTGCTCGGCGTCCGCGTAGACGCCCTCGCCGTCGGGCTCCTCGTCGGGGTCGGTGGGCGGCAGCAGCCTGGTGCGGGCCAGCGCGTCACGGTCCGCGTCCACGCTCACCAAGCAGAGCGGCCGGGTGCCGCCCGGCTCGCGCAGCCAGCCGTTGAGCACGACGCCGGCGAGTATCTCGTCGGTGTCGACGGCGTCGGCGGCCTGCAGCGCGCGAAGGGCCAGCCGGGCGACCAGCCGCAGGTAGTCGGAGGCCCGGTCGGCCGGCGGGCGCGGCACCGGGAGGACCTCGCCGTCCGGGGCGAGCCGGTAGCCGGTCAGCGAGGGCACCACGTCCAGCGGCGGCAGGTCGAGGTCGAGCACGGCGGTGCGGGTCAGCGGCCGGTAGACGGCGCGGCAGGGCGCCGGCAGATCCCGGGTGTTGGTCTCGGCCGCGGCGAGGGCCCGTTCCAGCAGGGATTCGACGGCGGCCGGCTCGGCCTGCCGGTAGGCCCGGCGGCACTCCTCCAGGGAGTCGTTGTACTCGCGCACCGCCCGCGCCCGGGCTTGCTCGGCCTCGTCGTGGGCGCGCCTCGACTCGTCGGCGGCGGGGCTGCCGGCCTCGGCCTGCCGGGTACGCCACTCCCGCAGGGCCCGCTGGTGGGTCAGCCGGGCCTTGGCCAGTCCGCGCTGGTAGTCGGAGTCGAGCAGTCGGGGGACCGGGGGCCCGTCCGGGTCGGACGCCGGCGGTTCGGCGGGCGCGTAGTCCCCCCAGCGCGGCTCCGGGTCCGCCCCGGCCGCCGTGGGTGGCGCACCGTCCGGGTAGGGGCGCGGCTCGTAGCGGCGCAGCTGGCTCTCGAAGTCCATGGCGGAGACCGGCAGGGCGGACCGCCGGAGCAGGTCGGCCAGCCGCTCGTGCTCGGCCTGGACGGTGAGCGTGCGGTGGTGGGTGAGCGCGGCGGCCCTGGCGTGGGCGGCGACGTCCTCGTCGCCGCCCGCCGCGAGCGGCTCGGAGGCCGGACGACCTGTGGGTGACGGTCCGTCCGGCGCGCCGGGGGGACGGCCGGACGGATCGTCCGCGGTCGGCTCCTCCACCCCGAGGTCGCGGAACACCGAGGCGAGGAAGCCCGGGTGGGGGGCCGTGACAGCACCGTCGGACTGGCCGTCTGCTGAGTACTGCATCGGTGGTCGTTCCCCCATGCTCGTCCGGCGCCTGCCCGGGGCGGTCGGCAGCCCCTCGGCGGCGAACCGGGGGTCCGCCCCGCTTCCGACATTGTCCACCGAACGGGCGCACCGGTCAGCCAAGCCTCTCAGTTGGTCCGGGTGTTGGTCAGGTGCAGTCCGATGTAGCCGACGTAGATCCGGCCGCTGCCCGAGCAGTCGTCCAGGTAGTGCAGCCGGGGCGCGGTGCGGCCGCCGCCGATCCGCAGGTGCGCCCCCATGAACGCGCGTCTGGACGCGTCCACGCACTCCGGCACCGGGAGCATCCGCTCGCGCTTCCACTTGGCATGGCTGTACACCGTCCGCGACTCGCCGCGCACCGCCTTGCGGGGCGGGAAGCGGTGACAGCCGGCCGGGGTCCGTTCGCACCACTGCTTGAAGTCGCCGCCCGCCCGGCCGCGGACCGCCGCCTCGGCGTACTCCTGGAGCGCGGTCAGACCGTCCCAGGTGAGCCGGGCCCAGCCCCCTCCGGCGCAGCGCAGCTCGTCGAGGGCGAGTGCGGCCTTCTGGTCGCCGGTGAAGGTGAGCAGCGGGAACTCGCCGAGCCGGTCCATCAGCTCGGTGAAGGTGAGCGGGATCCCGCCGTGGCCGCCGGCCGGTCCGGCGCGCCGCCGCCCGGCCCGACGGGCGGGGGCCGGCAGACGGGACTGGGGCTTGGCAGGTGGGGCCGAGGGGGCGGGGAGGAACAGCGTCGGCGGGGTCGGCACCGGTCCACCGCCGGGTGCGGTGCAGAGCCGGCCGGCCGGCCGGCCGGGGGGCGGGCCGCCCGCCGTGAGGGGCTTCGCCGTGAGCCGCTCGCGACGGCGCTGCCGGCGGCCCTCGTGGTGCGCGGGATGAGCGGAGTTGGCGGGATGGGCGGAGTGGGCGGGGTACGGGAGGTGGCCGGGGCGGGCGCCCCGCTCGTGCTCCTCCGGTCGGTCGGCGGGGACGGCCACCGGGGCCGCGAGCACGGGCACCGAGGCCGGTACCCGCAGCGGGGGCACGGCCGCCAGCGTCGGCGGCGGCGTCCGTTCGGCGGCGAGCCGGCGCGGTTCGCGGGACAGCAGGACGGCCGCGCGCCGCGGGTCCTCCTCGATCCGGTGGCGGGCCAGGACCGGGTGCCGGCGGCCGTCCCGCCGCGAGGCCGGGTCGACCTCGGGCAGATAGGTGCGGACCGCTCCGCCGTAGACGGCGTGGAACTCCAGGGCGACGTTGAACCTGGTGCGCGCCTCGGCGTCCAGGACGTACAGGGTGGCGAGTCCCGGCAGGTGCTCGCAGAGCGGGGCCACCACTTCGGCGAGCCATGCTCCGGCGTCCCGGCCGGCCGGGACGCTGGCCACCATGGCGGGCAGCCGGCGGTCCGGGTCGCAGAGCTCGTCGACCAGGCCGTCGACCTCGGCCGCGGTGAGCATCCGGGGAGCGGCCAGGACGGCGGCCGGACCGTCGGCGGCGTCCAGCAGCGGCAGCAGGGTGCGGGCCAGTTCGGGCACCGGTACCCGGCCGGGCGTGCGCACGGCGCTGTCGGTGGTACGGGTGGCGGCCTCCAGCCGGAGCCAGGTCGGGCCGGTCGGCCCGGCCGCCAGCGCGAGGGTCAGGTGGTCGGTGCCGTGCGGGGCGGGGGTACGGACCCGGCGGCGGTCGTAGCGGCCCCCGGGGCTGCTCGGGCCGACCGGGCCTCCGGAGCCGACCGGGCCTCCGGCACTGCTCGGGTCTCCGGGACTGCTCGGGAGCGGGCCGCCGTCGCGGTCCAGCAGGACGCGCTCGCCGAGCCGGAAACGCTCGGCGTAGGAGGCGGCGGCTCCGTCCCAGGACGGGGCGGACAGGGCAGACCGGGCAGAGGGGTCGGACCGGGCGGCGGACAACGCGGGCGGCGGGCCGAGGAGGGCGGGCGGCGGTTCCTCGCAACCCTCCCGCTTCAGCCAGGCGGCGAGGTGCTGGTCGGCCAGGGCGAGGGCGTCGGCGTACGGGAGGGCGGTGGTGACGGTCATCCGGTAGGGCGCCGCAGGGCCTCCGGAGCCGGGGAGTCCGGCTCGGGCGGGCGACGACGAGGAACGTTCCGAGGTCATGCGCATACCTCCGTGGGGCGGTGGGGTCCCGTGTCCTCCATCGATGGGTCTTTGGTCCGGTTCGCCGGACCTGTGCCCAGGAAACGCCATGGCCCGGAGCGGAAGTTCCAACTCCGGGCCACGTCACTACATTCGGGTGAATCTGCTCAAGCCCGCTGTCGCACGGGACGAGAATCTGCATGGCTCCCGGCCCGCCCCGGGACCGGCCTTACGGACGCCGTCCGCTCAGACCGGCACCTCGACGTAGGTCCGGCCCGCCGCCACCCCGGTCGCCGTGCCGCCGGTCGCCTCGGCCAGCCAGGTGTGGAACGCCGCGACCTCCGACTCCGGCACCCCCACCTCGATCCGCACCCCGGACGCCTCGTACGCCAGGTCGCTGACCGTGAATCCGGCCGCCCGCAGGTCGTTCTCCACCCGCCCGGCCCGGGCGTGCTCGACCGTCACCGCGAGCAGCGCGACCGGCCGCCGCTCCAGCAGCCCGAGCTCGTCCAACGCCTCCGAGACCGCGCTCCCGTAGGCGCGCACCAGGCCGCCCGCGCCGAGCTTGATACCGCCGAAGTAGCGGGTCACCACCGCCACCGTGTCGGTCACCCCGCGCCGGCGCAGCACCTCCAGCATCGGCACTCCGGCCGTCCCGCCGGGCTCTCCGTCGTCGCTGGAGCGCTCGCGGCGCTGCTCCTCGCCGACCACGAAGGCGGTGCAGTTGTGCCGGGCGTCCCAGTACTGCTTGCGGATGCCCGCGATGAACGCCTGGGCCTCCCCCTCGTCGGTGACCCGGGCGAGGTGGCAGATGAACCGGGACTTCTTGATCTCGATCTCGTGCGTGCCCGCACGCCGGACGGTCAGGTACGGCCGGGGGGTCGGCTCCGGTGTGGCGGGCATGGCGCGGCGGTTCTCCCGGAGGACGACAAGGGGCGGGCGGCGCGGCCCGGGCGGGACGACAGCTCGCCCGCGGACCGCCCCGCCAGCCTACGGCGTGCCCCTCCGGCCTCCGGACCGACCGGAGCCCGGACCGCTCAGCCGCGGCCCGCGAGCGCGTCCAGCCGGGCACGGTCCATGCCGGTCGCCGCCCGCACCTCGGCGAGGTCGACCGCACCGCAGTCGAGCCCGCGCAGCAGGTACCCGCTGAGTGCCCGGGCGGTCGCCGGCTCGTCCATGACGTCCCCGCCCGCCTTGGCCGCATACGCGGCCAGCCGGGCCGCGGCGGAGGCCAGGCCCTCCCGGTAGAAGGAGTAGACGGCGACGTACCGGGTCGGCAGGTGCGCCGGGTGCATGTCCCAGCCCTGGTAGTAGGCACGGGCGAGCGAGCGGCGGACCAGGTCGTGGTGGAGCTTCCACGCGGCGTGCACCTGGGCGGTGGTGCCGGTCGGGATCACATTGGTGGAGCCGTCGGAGAGCCGAACCCCGGTCCCCGCGGCGGCGACCTGCATCACCGCCTTGGCGTGGTCGGCGGCCGGGTGGTCCATGCTCTGGTGGGCGGCGGCGACCCCGCACGCGGCGCTGTAGTCGAAGGTGCCGTAGTGCAGGCCGGTGGCCCGCCCCTCGGCCGCCGCTACCATCCGGGCGACGGTGGCCCGACCGTCCGGGCCGAGGATCGCCTGGGTGGTCTCGATCTGGATCTCGAAGCCGAGCCGTCCTTCCGGCAGCCCGGCGCCCCGCTCGAAGTCCGCCAGCAGCCGGACCAGCGCGGTGACCTGCTCGGCGTAGGTCACCTTGGGCAGGGTGAGGACCAGCCCGTCGGGCAGTCCGCCACGCGCCAGCAGGGTGCCGAGGAACAGTTCCAGGGTGCGGATGCCGCGGTCCCGGACGGCCGCCTCCATGCACTTGGTCCGGATGCCGAGGTACGGCGGAGCGCTGCCGTCGGCGACCGCGGCGGCGAGCAGCTCGGCGGCACGGACCGCCGCCGCGTCCTCCTCCGCGTCGGGCCGCGGGCCGTAACCGTCCTCGAAGTCGATCCGCAGGTCCTCGACCGGCTCGCGCTCCAGCTTGGCCCGGACCCGGCGGTGCACCTCGGCGAGCAGCCCGTCGTCCGCCGCACCGAGTGCGCGGGCGAGTTCGGCGGGGCTGCCGGCGTGGGTGTCGAAGGCCTCCAGGGCCTGTCGGCCCCAGCTCCGCACGGTGTCGGCGGCGAAGGCGTCGGCCGGCACGTACACCGTGTGGACCGGCTGGCGGGTGCCCGGGTCACCCGGGTAGCGGTGGGCCAGATCGGCGTCGACCGGGGCCAGCAGCGCGTCCACGGCGGACCGGGCGGCGGCGGAGAATCCCGCCGCGCCCGTCGGCCCGGTAGCGCCCGTCTCGACCTGCGACATCCGTCACTCCTCACGCAAGCATGCGCGCGGGGCCCGTGCCAGGCCAGCGCTTCAACAGTTTGTTGATGCGAAGGTAGACGGGCAGGGAACGGGCGTCAATGGTCCGCCGACGGACCGGGCGGCGCGGCCGGGGGCGGGGGCGGGGGCGGGGGCGGGGGCGGGGGCCGGGTCAGTCCCGCCCGGAGGTGGCGTAACGGTTCCGCAGCTCCGGGTAGAGCGCCTCGACGTCCTTGGGGTGGACCGAACCGTCGGGACGGTTGCCCGCCACGCCGTACTTCTTGGTGAGCCAGGCGGCCAGCCGCTGCGGGTCCGGCTCGTGCTCGAAGGTGTCGATGTAACTCACCAGGGCCTCGAACGCCTGCTCGGGGTCCAGCCGGTACGAGCCCGGGCGCGGCGCGGGACCGATCGGCCGCTGCCCGTGCTCCGCGAACTCCGGGGCCTCCGCCACGGCCTCGGCGAAGCCCTGCTCGACGTAGCCCTGGTCCGCGTAACCCTGCTCGGCGTAATTCTCGTCGGCGTAGCCCTGCTCGACCTGGCCCTGCTCGGCGAAGCGCTCCGCCACGAACAGCGGCTCCGCATACTCGGCCTCGGGCCCGGTGTGGGGGACGGCGGCCTGCTGCTCCGGGGCCTGCGGCTGATCGGCGTCGGTCGGGCGCGGCGGCTTGAACCACGGCGAGACCTGGCCGGGCACCCGCCCACCCGGCGCGCCGTCGCTGGGGTGCCCGGCGGTCCGCACGGCCCGCTCGGTCCAGACGTTCAGCTCCTCCTCCTGCGGCACCGGGACCTGCTGCTCCGCGCCGACCGGCTCCTGCGCGTCGCGCAGTCGCACGGCGGCGAGCTTGGCGAGCACCTCGACGGGAGCGGGCTCGGGCTGGCCCTGCCGCTCCGCCTCCGGCTCCGGGTGGCCCTGTCCCTGCTCCTGGGACTGGCCCTGCTGCTGGGGCTGCTGCGGCTGTGGCTGAGGCCGGCTCTGCGCCGGGCCCGGCACCCGCGGAACGGCCGGGGCGGAACGGCCGGCCCGGACCGGCTGCTGCTGCCTCGCGGCGACCGGCCCCTCGGCCCCGTCCCGCTCGCGGGCCGCCGCGGCGCCGTTCCCGGCCCGCGTGGACTGCCCGGCCGGCACCAGGGCGGCGGCCGCACGGCTCTCCTGGAGCGCGCGGGCCTCCTGCAGTGCCAGGGCCGCCTCGGCCCTGGCAGCCGCCTCGACCTCGCGGGCCTCCTTCTCGTCCCGGGCCACCCGGGCGTCCTCGTCCATCCGCTCGAACACCGTCGGGTCAAGCGGCACGCCGTACTTGGCCAGCTTGAGCGGCAGCAGCGCCTGGATCGGCGCCGAGCGCCGCCAGCCGCGACCGTAGCGGAACCGCAGCTGGGCCCGGTAGACCAGCCGATTCTGCTCCAGCCGCACGACCTCGTCGTAGGAGCGCAGCTCCCAGAGCTTCATCCGCCGCCAGAGCCGGAAGGTCGGCACCGGCGAAAGCAGCCAGCGCAACATCCGGACCGACTCCATGTGCCGGTCCGCGGTGATCGCCGCGATCCGGCCGACCGCGTGCCGGGAGGCTTCGACCACGACCACGAACAGCAGCGGGATGACGGCGTGCATGCCCATCCCGAGCGGGTCGCCCCAAGAGGCGGCCGCGTTGAACGCGATGGTCGCGACGGTCAGCAGCCAGGCGGTCTGCCGCAGCGCCGGGAAGGGTATACGCAGCCAGGTGAGCACCAGGTCCAGCGCGAGCAGGACCACGATGCCCGCGTCCACACCGATCGGGAACGCGTAGGAGAAGGCGCCGAAGCCCTTCTGCTCGGCCAGCTCCTTGACCGCGCTGTACGAGCCGGCGAAGCCGATACCGGAGATGATGCAGGCACCGGCGGCGACCACACCGAGCAGGCTGCGGTGGGCCTTGGTGAGCGATGGGCGTGCCATTACGTCTATCAACCCCTGGATGTCGGCTGCGGCCGTACGCTGCCTCGGCTGCCGGTTCCCGCTTGTCGGGGCGCCGGACGGCTGAGCGACCTCCGGGCTCGGCCCACCGGAGTTTACTCGTACACCTGTCCCAGCGTTCCCGCAGCCCGCGCTGTCACACGACCGGCCGCTCCCCCTCCCCGGCTTCCCTGCTCACGGAGCCGCTGAGCGGGCACCGGGTCAGGACGGCTGCTCCGCCGTGCCGTTGAGGTAGGCCAGCACGGCCATCACCCGGCGGTTCGCGTCCTCGGCCGGGGCGAGTTCGAGCTTGGTGAAGATATTGGCGATGTGCTTGGCCACCGCGCCGTCGCTCACCGACAGCCGGGCGGCGATCGCCGAGTTCGAACACCCCTCCGCCATCAGCTCCAGCACCTCCCGCTCACGCGGCGACAGCCGCTGCAGCGGCCCCGAGCGACGCGAGGTGCTCTGCATCAGCTTGGCGATGACGTCCGGGTCCATCGCCGTACCACCGGCCGCCACCCGGCGAACCGCGTCGATGAACTGGTCGGCGTTGAAGACCCGGTCCTTCAGCAGGTAGCCGATGCCGCCCGTGCCGTCCGCGAGCAACTCCCGCGCGTAGAGCTGCTGGACGTGCTGGGACAGCACCAGCACCGGCAGGCCCGGAATCTCCCGGCGGGCCTTGAGCGCCGCCTGGAGGCCCTCGTCGGTCAGGGTCGGCGGCAGTCGGACGTCGACCACCGCGACGTCCGGACGGTGCGTCAGCAGTGCCTCCTGCAGCTCCGGACCGGTCTCCACCGCGGCGGCGATCGTGAAGCCGTGCGCCTCCAGCAGCCTGATCAGACCTTCTCGAAGGAGGTAAAGGTCCTCGGCGAGGACAACTCGCACGGCAGCTCCAGGGTGATGGTGGTCGGACCGCCCGACGTACTGTCGATGGCGAGGACACCGTCGAAGGTACCCAATCGCCGCTCGATCCCCCGCAGCCCGGTCCCCCTGCTGGGGTCCGCGACCCCGACACCGTCGTCCGTCACCGTGACCCGCAGTCGGCCGGCCCGGTACAGGATGTCCACCCACACCTGCTCCGCGCCCGAATGCTTGGCCGCGTTGGCCAGCAGCTCGCAGATGCTGAAGTACGCCGTGGCCTCCACCGGCGCCGCCGGGCGGTCCGGCAGGCTGACGCACACCTCGGTCGGCAGCGCGCAGTCCAGCGCGAGCGCACGGACCGCGTCACCCAGGCCCCGCTCCGCGAGCACCGGCGGGTGGATGCCCCGGACCAGGTCGCGCAGCTCCTGGAGCGCCCGCGCCGAGGACTGCCGGGCCTCGGACAGCAGCTCGCGTGCCGCCACCGGATCGGTCTCCATCAGGTGCTCGATCGTGCCCAGCGTCATCCCGATCGCGACCAGCCGCGCCTGGGCGCCGTCGTGCAGGTCCCGCTCGATCCGCCGCAGCTCCGCCGCCTGGTTGCCGACCGCGTCGGCCCGGGTCTCGGTCAGCTCCGCCACCCGCCGGGTCAGCTGGGCGTGCGAGGTCCGACCGTCCTTGTCCAGCACCCGGCGGGCCACCTCCGCGTACCCCCGCACCGCGTACGGGGCCAGCAGCGTGCTCAGAGTGATCATCCCCAGCCCGAGCAGGGTCGAGGAGAGCACGGTCGCGGCACCGCTCGAGCCCACCGGCCCGTAGCCACTCGCCGCGACGAAGAGGAACGCCGCCCCGCCGCCCAGGGCCCCCAGCACCACCAGTCCCAGCGCGATCGCCAGCAGCGGGCTGACCGTCAGCCAGAGCATCTCGCGCCGCGTCACGGCGTCCCTCGCCGCCCAGTGCAGCAGCTGCGTAAACCGGGCGACGTTGTGGGACCGGTGGTAGGAGTAGCCCGTCCACCAGTGACCGCGGGCGTCCGCCTCCAGCGGCGGCCTGGGGGTGTACTCGGCCCGCAGCCTGGTGCCGTACCAGCGGTTGAGCTGCCCCCGCGTCCGGCGTGCGGTCGGCCGCACGAACAGCCCGGCCAGCGTAAGGGCCGCGCCCACGGCGGCGATCAGCGCGACGAACACCGCCGGGTAGTAGCCGTCGAGCAGCCAAGCGGCCGTCGCGCCGGCGAAGAAGGACCCGAACACGGGCACCACCACGACCGGCACCGCACCGAGCACCAGCAGGGACAACCGGGCCAGTCCGCGGCCGCTCGCAGCGAGTGCCGCCTCGGTCTGGGCGCGCACGGCACCGCCCCCGGTGATCCGACTCTCTGTTGCCACGCCGACTCCTGATTGCTGATGCCGATGCCGCACACCGGCCCCGATCCTCCTCATCCAGTGTCCCCGGACCCAGAGCCGTGGGCACTGGCCGTCCCACCCGAATTCAGGGTGGTCCTAGGTCCACCCTCGCCGGGCCTGCCCCAGCGGGGCCGGCTCTCCCGCATGCTGCATGC
>NZ_JAXCLC010000047.1:0-72241 GCF_034043715.1 Kitasatospora purpeofusca
TCCCTGGTGGCTGCGAGCGGACCGCGAGTCCAGCACGGCCGCCGAGGGCTGCGGGCCACGGCCGTCCGCCACCCGGACCCGATCGCGCAGCGTGTCGTGGACCCGGTCCCGGGTGCCGTCCGCCGACCATGAACGGAACCACCGGTAGGCCGCGTCCCCCGGGGCGAGGCCGCCGCCGGGGCGGGGCCGTGAGTGGATTGCACGGGGCGGGGGTGTGCGCCGGTGCTGTGTTCCGGCCGCTGACCGAACGGCAGGCGCGGGGGCGGGCCGGGGGCGCTGCTGGAATCGCTGCTCACGACCGCGGCCGGAGCGGCCCCGGCGACCGTGGGCGTGCTGGTGGGCGGACCGGTGACCCGACGAGGTCAGGACCGTCAGTGGTCGCGGGACGAGCAACTGCTCGCCTACCGGGAACTCCGGATCGCACGCCGACCCGGGAGACCACGGAGCGCTCTGGTCCCGGACGGCTGTTGTCCCGGACCGGGTCAGCCGGGGGCGCCGTCGACCACGCCCAACGGGCGGGTCAGCTGGGTCCCGGAGTCGAAGCTGCGGGCGGCCGTGAAGGTTCCGGTGAGGTCCGGGTGGCGGCCGAGGGCGGTGTGGGCGAGGGACACGTCCTCCGGGGTGAGGCGGCGGGTGAGGCCGAGGTGCGGGGACCAGCGGCCGGGGATGTAGTGGGGGGACGGTTCCCCGGCGCCGTCCAGGACCTCCCAGACGCGTTGGTGGAACTGCACCAGTTCGACCGTGGGGACGACGGCCCAGCTGAGCACCCGGCGCCGGCTGCGGGCCGCGAAGGACAGCAGGCCGGTCAGTCGGACGGTCAACGGCAGGGCTTCGGCGAGGAGCTCGTCGAGCCGCTCGGGGGCGCCGGTGGGCATCCGGGCGCAGGCGGCCAGGGTGAGATGCGGGCGGTGGCCCGGATGGGGGTTGTCGGCGAGGCTGTCCACCCCGGCGTCCGCCAGCCGCTGCCACACGGTGCGCACGGCGCGGTCGAACGGCGGGTCGCAGAGCAGCTCAACCGTCTGCACGGCCCCCGCCCGGCCGCTGCTGCGGTGCGAGGTCCTTGCCGTACCAGACCTCGGCGTACGGGCTGTTGCCGTAGGCCGGGATCTCGCGGTAGCCGTGCCGGGTGTAGAGCGCGCGGGCCTCGACCAGGTCGAGCCGGGTGTCCAGGACGATCCGCCGGGCGCCGAGGGAGCGTGCCGCCTCCTCGACGGCGGCGAGCAGCCGGGTGCCGCCGCCGGTGCCGCGTCGGGACGGCCGGACGTAGACCCGGGTCAGTTCGACGGTCGTGGCGTCGAGCACCCGCAGGCCGGCGCAGGAGTCGGCCCCGCCCGCGTACCGGCCGAGCAGGAAGACCCCGGCGGGCGGGGCGAGGTGGTCGCTGGGAGTGTCGGCGAGGCCGGTCTCGATCTCCTCAGCCGTGCCGTCCCGGTCGAAGTGGAGCCGGTAGTAGCGGTTGGCGACGTCGATGAAGTACTCGCGCAGCAGCGCCAGGGACTCGGCGGATCCGACATCGGCGGGCGCGACCGCCCAGGCGTCTCCGGTGCTGTGCCGCGTACTCGTCGTGCTCGTCGTCATGGGCGCATTATCGGGCGCCCTCCGCGCCCCGCGCCAACCCTTTTCGATCGTCGACCGGACCGTAGCCGCAGGTCGGGGACGTGGTCCGGGGTGGGCCGGGCGGGTGACGGGGGGATTGGGTGCCCGGCGTGGCGGGGGAGCAGTGGGGTTATGCACAGACCATCAGATAATCGCATTAATTGGGGTTTAGCTGGACCCCGGCGCAGGCGGGGGCGGGGCGGGCTGGTCGCGGCGGTGTGCCTGGTGGCCGCCGTCGCGGGGTGCGGCGGCGGCTCGGCCGGCGGCGGCGCGGTGCCGTCGACGGCGCGGGCCGGGGCGAGTGCGGCGACCGACCGCAGCGGACCCCGACCCCCGGCCGCCCCGGCTGCCCTGGCCGTTCCGGCGGTGCTCCCGGGGCCGGCCAGGGCGGAGGAGGAGACCAGCGGCGAGGCGGTGGCCCGTCGGGCCGAGGCCGCCCGCGCGGCGCTGGAGACCGCCCGGCGCTGGGGCCTGGCCCGGCTGCCGCTGCCGGCCCCGCAGCCCCCGGCGGGCCGGCCCGAGCTGCGCGCCGCGCAGGGCGTCAAGCTCGCGGACGGGCTGCCGCCGGTGGTCTACCGGGTGCCCACCGAGCAGCCGATCGTCTTCCTGACGGTGGACGACGGCGCCGAGAAGGACCCGGAGTTCAGCCGGATGGCGGCCGAGCTCGGCATCCCGCTGTCCACCTTCGTCGCCGACTACCTGGCCCGCTCCGACTACGGCTACTTCCGCGGGCTGGCCGGGCAGGGCGACGCGGTGAACAACCACACCATCAACCACCGCAACCTCAAGGTCCTCGACTACGCGACCCAGCGCGACGAGATCTGCCGCCAGCAGGACCAGCTGGAGGGCCAGATCGGCAGCCGCCCCCGGCTCTTCCGGCCGCCCTACGGCGAGTACAACGAGGACACCCTGCGGGCCGCCGGCTCCTGCGGCATCGAGGCGGTGCCGCTGTGGAACGAGGAGGCGTTCCCGGACCGGATGGAGTACCGCTACGAGGACCAGCGGCTCCACCCGGGCGACATCATCCTGACCCACTTCCGCGGCACCGACCTGTGGCCGGGGACCATGCCCGACCTGCTGCGCAAGGTGGTCGACGAGGTCACCGCCCAGGGCTTCGCCCTGGCCCGGCTGGACGACTACCTGTAGTCGGGTGCACGGGTGCACGGGTGCACGAATGCACAGGTGACGGTGCACGCGCGGGCGGTCCTCCGGGGCCGCCCGCCCCCGCCCGCCCCGGGCCCCCGGGCCCCCGGGCCCCCGGGCCGAGCGGCCCGCCTCAGTCGAGCGAGAGCGCGTCCAGGTACACCCAGGCACCCTCGTGCCGCACGAACCGACTGTGCTCGGTGAGGACGCCGTCCTCCCGCCCCTCCGTGAAGTGCGCGCGGAACGCCACCGTGCCCTCGCCGTGGAACGCCCCGCCCTCGGCACTGGAGAGCACCTCCAGCCGCACCCAGCGCAGCCCCGGGTCGAAGTCCACGCTCTCCGGCCGGGTGCTCGGGTGCCAGGTGCGCAGCAGATAGGCCTCGTCGCGGGCGGCGAAGGCGCTGTAGCGCGAGCGCATCAGCGCCTCGGCGGTGGCCGCGGCGACCTGGCCCCGGTGCAGTCGGCCGCAGCACTCGGCGTAGCTGCCGGGCAGGCCGCAGGGACAGGGGGAGGAGGGGAGCAGGCGCGGCGCGGGCGTACTGGCGCCGGGCGCGGAACGACGTCGGGACATGCGGTCCATTCTGGCCCCTCCGGCGCGGCGCCCGCGGCGCGGACCCGGCGATCGGGCGCGGACCCGGCGTTCGTGGGCGGACCGCTGATCGGGCGCGGAACCGGGCAAAGTCCGCGATATCGCCTCTGACCTGTACCGATGCGGAGAACGAAGTGGCGGGTCGGCCCGACGGGGCCCTAGAGTCGGCCCGCTCGCGGCCGGCCCGTGGCGGCGGCGGGGCGGGCGAGGGCCGGTCCCGGTGCGATCTTCTTGTCTGGGGAGCGGTTCCAGTGGTGTGTGTGGTCTGCGGGGCTCGGCCGGTGCTGGGGAACGGCGGGCGCTGCTACGCCTGTGCGGAGGCCGCCCCGCACTGGCCGAGGGACTTCCGATCGCCCAAGGCCGCCGCGGTGGTGGCCGTCGTGCTGCTGGTGCTGAGCGGTCTGCTGGCGTTGGCCGTGCTGGTGAGCGACCTCTTCGGGGTGCGGGCGATCGGCCTGGTGCTGGCGGACGCGGACGACGCGGAGGGGCTCGACCTGCTGGACTCGCTGGCCGCGCTGGAGAGCGCGGTGAACGGTCTGTCGGCGTTCGCGGTGGTGGCGACGGCCGTGTCCTTCGTCGTCTGGTTCCATCGGATCCGGGTGAACGCCGAGCTGTTCGTGCCGAACGGGCACCGGCTCGCGTCCGGCTGGGCGATCGGGGCGTGGTTCACGCCCGTGGTCGGGCTCTGGTTCCCGTGGCAGCTGGTGGTGGACTGCTGGCAGGCCAGTGCCCCGGTCGATCCGGACGGCCGGAGGCGGATCGTGCCGCAGTGGCTGGTGTCGGCTTGGTGGACGGCCTGGATCGGCTCGCTCGTGGCCCCGCGGATCGCCCGCGCCCTGGTCCGGGCGGATTCGGGGATCGGGGCGGAGGGCGAGCAGCTCGAAGGAATGCGGACCGCGTTGCAGGTCGAGGTCGCCGGGAACGCGCTGCGGGTGGCGGCGGCCGTGCTGGCGGTCCTGGTGGTCCGGCGGCTGACGGAGATGCAGATCGCGAGGGCGGCCGTGGCGCTGCGCCCGGCGGCCCGGCCCGGTCCGCCCCAGGGCCCGTTCGGACCGCAGGCCGTGCCGGGCCCGCAGGCCGTGCCGGGTGCGCAGGCCGTGCCGGGCCCGTGGCCCGTGCCGGGTGCGCAGGCCGTTCCCGGTTCGCAGGGCCGGACCGCGTCCGCCGCGGTGGGGGATTCGGCGGCGTCGGGCGCCGCGACCTGATCGTTTCGTCCTCCTCTTCGTGCGCCGGGTCCGGAGGTGTCCACCGACACCTCCGGACCCGGCGTTCGTGCGTCCCGGTGTGCCTTTCGGCGGGTCCTGCGGCTGGGGCCGGGGTGTGACCGGGGGCCCGGGCGTCCGGGGCGGCGGGTGGCGGGGCGGGGGTGGGAGCCCGGTGCGGGCCGGGTGGTCGAGGCTTTCGTGGAGCGCCCGGAGTCCGCCGTGAATGCACACCGTTTGCACACAGATCTGTGGTCGGTCCGGCCGCGTCCGCCGCCTCCGGGGTTGCTGTCCGGGCGGGCCGGGGGGTCGTGTCGGACAGGTGGGTGGCGGTGGGGGCGAGGGTCGTACTATCGGCCAGATCTTGACTGCCCTCGGACAATATTGAGTCCGGAAATCTGCTTGCGGTGCCAGTAGGACACAAGTGTGCGCCAACTGACGAACCGTCGGGCAAACGCTATCGGTACGGACCGGCGCTGCCAAGGGGGTTGCCAATCCGGGTGAAATCGCCGACGAACCGTCAGATCGGCGCGCCGCTGACCAGGGCGGGAGAGGTGATCTTTCCGGCATATCGAACGAGTGACGGAAATGTGCTGGTGATTCGTAGATCTTTACCCCACCATCTCCCAGGGCACACCGCCCATTTCTCGCCGACCACAAGTCGATGCAGCAACACCTCGGGAGAGAGCGATGAGTTCGACGGGACTTACTCCACTGGATCCGGCAGCACCGCTGGCCGAACTGGTGGCCGCGCAGGTCAGACGAACCCCGGACGCCACGGCCGTGATCGACGGCACACGCCGGCTGACCTACCGTGAACTGGACGCCGCGACCGCCGCGGTGGCGGGCCGGCTGGCCGCCGCCGGAGTCCGGGCCGAGACCCTGGTCGGCGTATGCCTGCCACGAACGGCCGACCTCGTGGTCGGCCTGCTGGCGGTGCTACGGGCCGGCGGAGCCTACGTGCCGCTCGATCCGGCCTATCCGCGTGACCGCCTCGAACTGGTCGTCGGTGACGCGCAGGCCCCCGTCGTGCTCACCGA
Source organism: Kitasatospora purpeofusca (assembly GCF_034043715.1). GTDB lineage: Bacteria > Actinomycetota > Actinomycetes > Streptomycetales > Streptomycetaceae > Kitasatospora > Kitasatospora purpeofusca_A. The sequence continues at coordinate 5,571 of NZ_JAXCLC010000047.1, forward strand.
CAGCGCCCACGAGCACCTGCTGAACGGTTCGGGCGCCACCCTCCTGCACATCGACGGCGACGGCCCCGCCGCCCCGCTCGACCCCGCCGCCGCGCGCCCCAGCACCGGCGACGCGGCCACCGACGCCCTGGCCTACGTGCTCTACACCTCCGGCTCCACCGGCCGCCCCAAGGGCGTCTCGGTCACCCAGCGCGGCGTCAACGCGATGCTCCGCTGGGCCGCCGACACCTACACCGCCGCCGACCTCACCGGTGTGCTGTTCGGCACCTCCGTGTGCTTCGACATCTCGGTGTACGAGCTGTTCTTCCCGCTCTCCGTCGGCGGCACGATCGTGGTCGCCGAGAACGTCCTCGCCCTCCCCGAGCTGCCCGCCCGGGACGAGGTCACCCTGGTCAACACCGTGCCCAGCGCGATGGCCGCGCTGCTGCGCGCCGACGACCTCCCGGGCGACCACCCGCCCGGCGGCGGCGGACTGCCGGCCGGTGTGCGCGTGGTCAACCTGGCCGGCGAGGCGCTGCCCCGCCACCTCGCGGACAAGGTCCACGCCCGGACCGGCGTCCAGCGCCTCTACAACCTGTACGGGCCCACCGAGGACACCGTCTACTCCACCTGGGCGCTGATCGCCCACGGCGGGACCGGCGAGCCGGTCATCGGCCGACCGCTCCCCGGCACCCTCGACCACATCCTCGACGAGCACCGGATACCCGTGCCGGACGGCGGCATCGGCGAGCTGTACCTCTCCGGCGAGGGCCTGGCCCGCGGCTACCACGGCCGCCCCGACCTCACCGAGGAGCGCTTCGTCCACGTCGACGGCCTGCGCTGCTACCGCACCGGGGACCTGGTCCGCCGGCTGCCCGACGGCGACCTGGAGTACCACGGGCGGGTCGACCACCAGGTGAAGGTCCGCGGCTTCCGGGTCGAACTCGGCGAGATCGAGGCGGTGCTCGCCACCCACCCCGCGGTCGAGGCCGCCGCCGCCGTCGTCCAGCGCGACGAGGCCGGCGACTACCTGGCCGCCTTCGTCCAGCCCGCCCCCGGCTCCGCCGAACCGACACCCGCCGAACTGCGCGCCCACTGCGCCGCCGCGCTGCCCGGCTACATGGTGCCGCTGGCCGTCGCCGTGCTGGCGGAACTGCCGCTCACCCCCAACGGCAAGACCGACCGCAAGGCGCTGCCCCCCGTCGCCCGCAGCCGGGGCGGGCACGAGCTGTTCGTCGCCCCCCGCACCCCCGCCGAGATTCGGATCGCCGAACTCTGGCAGTCCCTGCTCGGCGTCCCCGAGGTCGGCGTGCACGACGTCTTCCTCGACCTCGGCGGCCATTCCCTGCTCGCGGTCGGCCTGCTGGCCCGGGTCGAGCGCGAGTTCGGCACCCGGGTGCCGCTCGCCGAGTTCTTCGCCGCCCCGACCGTCGCCGCGCTGGCCGTCCGCGCCGCCAACGGCGGCGGTGGCCGGGCCTCCGTGGAGCCGCCGCGGCGGGAGGCCCACCTGCCCGCCCGCGCCACCGAGTTCCAGCGCGAACTCTGGCTGCACGAGGCCGTGCAGCCCGGCAGCCCGCTCTACAACGTGCCGGTGCGGATCCGCGCCGAGGGCACCCTCGACCGCGAGGCCCTCGGCCGCGCGCTCAGCGAGGTCGTCCGCCGCCACGAGTCGCTGCGCACCGCCCTGTACGGCGACCCGAACCCGAGCGAGCTCGACGACGCCGTCGCCGACGTCCGCCCGCCGTACCCGGTCGAGGTGCCGCTGCTCGACCTGGTCGGCCCCCACGGTCAGGTGGCCGACGAGGAGGCGATCGACGACGCGCTGCGCGCCGAGGCCGCCCGCCCGCTCGACCTCGCCGGCGGCCGGCTGCTGCGCGCCCTGGCCGTGCGGACCGGCACGGACCGGCACGAGCTGCTGCTCACCGTGCACCACGCCGCGGCCGACGGCTGGGCCGCCGGGCTGCTGCTCACCGAGGTCGCCCGCGCCCTGCGGGACGGTGAACTGCCCGAGCCCGAGGTCCAGCTGTCGGACGTCGCCCGCTGGGAGCTGCGCGACGTCGAGGCCGGCCGCGAGGGCGCCGAGCGCTGGGCCGAGTGGCTGCGCGGCGTCGAGGGCGACCAGCACCTGCCCGGCGACCGCACGCGCCCCAACCCGCAGGACGTCGCCGGCCGCCGGCTCGCCCGAAGGCTGGACGGCGGGTTCGTCGAGGGCATCGAGAAGTGGGCCGCGGGGGAGGGCGCCAGCCTCTACACGGTGGTGCTCGCCGCACTCGGCGGAGTGCTGCACCGCTACACCGGCCGGACCGACGTCGCCGTGATCAGCCCCTTCGCCGTCCGCCCGGTGCCCGAGCTGGAGACCGTGATCGGCTCCCTGATCAACACCGTCGCGCTGCGCTTCGACGTGGCCGGCGCCGACACCTTCCGCGAACTGGTCGCCCGGGTCCGCCCCGTCGTCCTGGCGGCCGCCGACCACAGCGGTCACCCCTTCGTCGACCACGCCCGGCGCTACGGCGGCTCTCCCGGCGTCACCGCCTCGCCGATCTCGCAGGTGCTGCTGGCCGTCCAGAACCACCCGGTGGCCGGCGTCGAACTGCCCGGACTGAAGCTCACCTTCGTCGCCGAGGTGTGCAACGGCACCGCCAAGACGGACCTCTCGCTGTTCCTGGAGTTCCCGGCCGACGGCCCGCTGCTGTCCGCCGAGTACCGCACCTCCCGCTACGAGGAGCGGTCCGTGCGCGCCGCGCTCGACCACCTGGTCGCGCTGCTCGCCGCCGCCGTCGCCGAACCCGACCGCCCGCTCGGCGAGCTGGCCATGCTCTCCGCCGCCGAACTCGCGGTGGAGGAGCCGGTCAACCGCACCGAGACGCCGATCCCCGACGCCCCGCTGCACCGGCTGGTCGCCGACCGGGCCGCCCGCACCCCGGACGCGCCCGCCGTGTCCGCCGCCGACGGCACCCTCGACTACGCCGGACTCCTCGACACCGCCGACCGGCTGGCCCACCTGCTGGGCGCCCGCGGCGTCGGCCCCGGCCACCTGGTCGCGGTCGCCGTCCGGCGCGGCCGGCTGCTGCCCGCCGCCCTGCTCGGCGTGCTCCGCAGCGGCGCCGCCTACCTGCCGCTCGACATCGACCAGCCGCTCGCCCGCAACCGGGCCGTGCTCGACGACGCCGGCGTCACCGTGGTGGTCGCCGAGGGCGCGACCGCCGGGGACGAACTGCTGCACGGCCGGGAGGCCGTCCTCGTGGACGGCCCCGAGCATGCCGCCGCCCCCGCCCAGGCGCCGGACGTCACGGTCGGCCCGGAGGACCCGGCCTACCTGATGTACACCTCCGGCTCCACCGGCAGCCCCAAGGGCGTCGCCGTGCCGCACCGGGCGATCGTCAACTTCCTCACCTCGATGGGCCGCGAACCCGGCCTCACCGCGCGGGACGTGATGGCCGCCGTCACCACCGTGACCTTCGACATCGCCGGCCTGGAACTGTGGCTGCCACTGGTCACCGGAGCCCGGGTGGAGATCGCCGACCGGGCCACCGCCACCGACGGGGCCGCCCTCGGCGCCTGGGTGGAGAAGCAGGGCGTCACCCACCTCCAGGCCACCCCCGCCACCTGGCGGATGCTGCTGGAGGCCGACTGGGCCGGCCGCCCGGGACTGACCGCGCTGTGCGGCGGCGAGGCGCTCACCGCCGACCTCGCCCGCGCCCTGCTCGGCCGGGTCGGCTCCCTGTGGAACCTCTACGGCCCGACCGAGACCACCGTCTGGTCCACCGTCCAGCGGGTCACCCCCGAACTCGCGGCCCTCGGCGGCGTGGTGGCCCTCGGCGCGCCCATCGCCAACACCCGGCTGCACCTGCTCGACAGCTCCGGCCAGCCGGTCCCGGTCAACGGCATCGGCGAGCTGTGCATCGCCGGCGCGGGCGTCGCGCTCGGCTACCACGGCCGGCCCGAGCTGACCGCCGAACGCTTCACCGCCGAACCGGGCCGCACCGACGGCGCGTTGATGTACCGCACCGGCGACCTCGCCAGCCGCCGCGCCGACGGCCGGCTGGAGTACCACGGCCGTGCCGACGCCCAGGTCAAGCTGCGCGGCTTCCGGATCGAGCTGGGCGAGATCGAGGCCGCGATCACCGCGCTCCCGGGGGTCGCCGCGGGCGCCGCCCGGCTCGTCGAGACCCCGGCCGGACCGGCCCTGGCCGGTTACGCCGTCGCCCCGGGCCTGACCGAGGACGCGTTGCGCACCGCGCTGACCGAGCGGCTGCCCGACTACATGGTGCCCGCCGGGCTCGTCCTGCTCGACGCGCTGCCGCTGACCGCCGGCGGCAAGGTCGACCGGGCCGCGCTGCCGGTGCCGCAGCTCGGCGGGGCCGGCGCCCCGCCCGAGGGCGACTGCGAGGAACTGCTCGCGGACCTGTGGATCGAGGTCCTCAAGGTCGAGCGGGTCTCCCGGCACGACGACTTCTTCTCCCTCGGCGGGCACTCGCTGCTCGCCACCCGGCTGCTGGCGCGGATCCGGGACACCTTCGAGACCGAACTGCCCCTGCGCGTGGTCTTCGAGGACCGCACCCTGGCCGCCCTGGCCCGCCGGGTCGAGGAGCGCCTGCTGGCGGAGATCGACGACCTCGAGGACCTCGGGGACCTGAACGACCTCGGGGACGTGAACGACCTGGGTGACCCGAACGACTTCGGGCACCTGAACGACCTCGGTGACCTGAACAGCCTCGACGACCTGAACCTGACGGGGGAGACCGCATGACCGAGCACAGCACCACCGGGCCGACCCCGGACCGGCAACCGGACCGGCAACCGGCCCAGCAGCCCGACCAGGCCGCCCGCCGGCAGGAACTCCTGCGCCGCCGCCTCGCCAAGGCCAAGGCCGCCAAGGCGGCCGCCGCGGCCGGCGGCGCCGAGCACCGCACCATCACCCCGCGCCCCGAGGGCACGGCGCCCCCGCTGTCCTCGGCCCAGCGCCGGATGTGGTTCCTCGCCCAGTACGAACCGGACAGCGCCGCCTACCACATCCCGCTCGCCCTGCACCTCGACGGCGAGCCCGACGAGGCCGCCCTCGCCGCCGCGCTCACCGACGTCCTCGCCCGGCACGAGGTGCTCCGCACCGTCTACCCGACCGTCGACGGCGAGGTGAGCCCCGTACCGAGACCCGCCGAGGGCTTCGCCCTCACCACCGCCGACGTCCCCGCCGACCGGATCGACGACTGGCTGGCGGCCGAGGCCCGCCGACCCTTCGACCTGGCCGCCGACCTGCCGCTGCGGGCCGCCCTGCTGCGCACCGACGAGGGCGCCGTCCTCAGCCTGGTGCTGCACCACATCGCGGCCGACGGCTGGTCGATCGGCGTCCTGTTCGGCGACCTCGCCACCGCCTACGGCGCCCGCCGCGCCGGGCGGGCCCCGGCCTTCGAGCCGCTGCCCGTCCAGTACGCGGACGTCGCGCACTGGCAGCGCACCGAACTCGCCGCCGAACTCGACCGGCAGCAGGCCTGGTGGCAGGAGCGCCTGCGCGGCGCCGCCACCACCGTCACCGTGCCCGCCGACCGGCCCCGGCCGGCCGTCGCCGGCACCGAGGGCGCCCGGTTCACCGAGGCGCTCGGCGACGGGCGCACCCGCCGGATCCGCGCCCTCGCCGAACAGACCGGCAGCACCGTCTACATGGTGCTGCTGGCCGCCCTGCAGACCGTCCTCGGCCGGTACACCGGCAGCGAGGACGTCACCGTCGGCACCCCGATCGCCGGGCGCACCCGCAGCGAGACCGAGCCGCTGGTCGGCTGCTTCGTCAACACCCTGGCGATGCGCACCGACCTCTCCGGCGACCCGACGGTCCGCGAACTCCTGGAACGGGTCAAGGACGCCACCCTCGGCGCCTACGGCCACCAGGACCTGCCGTTCGAGCGGCTGATCGACGCGCTCGGCCTGGAGCGCGAACTCGCCCACACCCCGCTGTTCCAGGTCCTGCTGAACGTCCACAACCAGGCCGAGGCCCGCCCCGAGCTGCCCGGCCACACCGTCCACTGGCGGCCGATCGGCACCGACACCGCCAAGTTCGACCTCTCGGTGGCCGTCGTCGACAACGGCGGCGAACTCGCCGCCGACCTGATCTGGCGCACCGAGCTGTACGACGAGCCCACCGTCCGCCGCTTCCTCGGCCACCTCACCACCACCCTCGACGCGATGGTCGCCGACCCCGACCGCCCGCTCGCCGGACTTCCCCTGCTCACCCCGTCCGAGCAGCGGCAACTGGCCGAGTGGGACGACGAGGCCCCGCGCGGCTGGGACCTCGGCGGCACCCTGCACGGCCTGGTCGAGGAGCAGGCCCGCCGCACCCCCGACGCGCCCGCCGTGCGCGGCGCCGACGGCGTCCTCGGCTACGCCGAACTCGACCGGCGCGCCAACGCGCTGGCCCACCGGCTGCGCGCCCAGGGCGTCGGCCCGGACCGCCCGGTCGGCCTGCTGGTCGAGCGCTCCGCCGCCCTGGTCGTCGGCATGCTCGCCATCCTCAAGGCCGGCGGCGCCTACCTGCCGCTCGACCCGGTCTACCCGGACGGCCGGATCAACGCCCTGCTCGACGCCGCCGGCGTCGCGGCCGTCGTCACCACCGAGGACCAGCGCGGACGCCTCACCGGCGGCCACCCGGTGGTCGTCCCGGACGGCGCCGAACGGCCCGACGCGCCCGAGGTGGACGTCCGCCCCGAGCACCTCTGCTACCTGCTCTTCACCTCCGGCTCCACCGGCACCCCGAAGGGCGTCGCGGTCGAGCACCGCAACTACCGCAACTACCTTCACGGCCTGCGCGAGCGCGTCGGTGGCGACCAGACGGGCTGGAACTGGGCCCTGGTCTCCACCTTCGCCGCCGACCTCGGCACCACCAACGTGTTCGGCGCGCTCACCGGCGGCGGCTGCCTGCACCTGCTGACCCGCGACCAGGCCACCGACCCGGAGGCGTTCGCCGCCTACACGGCCGAGCACCGGATCGACGCCGCCAAGCTCGTCCCCAGCCACCTGGAGGGCCTGGCCGCGCACGGCGCCGGCCTCGACGCCGTCCTCCCGGCCCGGCTGCTGATCTGCGCCGGCGAGGCGCTGCGGCCCGACCTGGTGGCCCGGATCCGCGCCGCCCGGCCCGACCTGGCGCTGCACAACCACTACGGGCCCACCGAGACCACTGTCTCGATGCTCGGCGCGCCCGTCCCCGCCGACCTCGGCGACGCGGTCACCGCACCGCTCGGCCGTCCGTTCGGCAACGTCACCGCGCACCTGCTGGACGCCCGCCGCCGCCCCGTCCCGGTCGGCGTCCCCGGCGAGCTGTACGTCTCCGGCGGCGGCGTCGCCCGCGGCTACCTCGGCCGCGAGGACCTCACCGCGGAACGCTTCCTGGAGGTGGACGGCCGCCGCTGCTACCGCACCGGCGACCTGGTCCGCCGCCGCCCCGGCGGCGCGATCGAGTTCCTCGGCCGGATCGACCAGCAGGTCAAGATCCGCGGCTTCCGGGTCGAGATCGGCGAGGTCGAGGCCGAGCTGACCGCCCGGCCCGAGGTCCGCGAGGCCGTGGTGGTCGCCCGGGGCGAGGGCGCCACCGGCTCCCTGGTCGGCTACCTGGTGCCCGCCGACCCGGCCGCCGCGCCCGACCCGGGCGAGCTGCGCGCCGCGCTGCGCACCCGACTGCCCGACTACATGGTCCCGGCCGCCCTGGTCGTCCTGGACGCCCTGCCGCTGAACGCCAACGGCAAGGTCGACCGGGCCGCCCTGCCCGAGCCGGCCGCCGTCCAGCCCGCCGCCGGCGGCGGCGAACTCACCACGGAGACCGAGCACGCCGTGGCCGCCGCCTACCTCAAGGTCCTGGCGACCGAGGAGATCGGCGCCGCCGACGACTTCTTCGCCCTCGGCGGCGACTCCTTCTCCGCCGTGCACGCCGTCCGGCTGATCGGCAACGGCCTGTCGGTGATCGACCTGTTCCAGCACCCCACCGTCCGCGAACTCGCCGCGCTGATCGACGCCCGGGCCGGCGGCACCGCCGACGAGGGACCGCGCACGCTGCTGCACAAGCTCACCCGGGGCAACACGCCGGCCCGGATGAACGTCGTCTGCGTCCCCTACGGCGGCGGCAGCCCGATCACCTTCCAGCCGCTCGCCGACGCGCTGCCGCCCGACCACCGGCTCTACGCCGTCGAGCTGCCCGGCCACGACCCGAGCCGCCCCGACGACGAACTCGCCGAACTCGACACCCTCGCCGACACCCTGACCGCCCAGGTGCTGGAGCGGATCGACGGCCCGGTGCTGCTCTACGGCCACTGCCTCGGCGGGGCGCTCGCCACCGCCCTCGGCTCCCGGCTGGAGGCGGCCGGTGTCGACCTGCGCGGCCTCGCCCTCGGCGGCACCTTCCCCGCCGCCCGGCTGCCCGGCCGCTTCGCCGAGTGGATGGCCCGGCGGATGCCCGGCGACCGGGCGCTGTCCAACCGCGGCTACCTCGAGTTCCTGCGCGCGATGGGCGGCTTCACCGACGTCTACGACCAGGCCGAACAGGACTTCCTGGTCCGGGCGCTGCGCCACGACGTCCGGCAGGCCGAGGAGTTCTACACCCGCGCCTACGGCGACGAACGGCCGGAGCGGATCGACGCCCCGATTCTCTGCGTGGTCGGCGAGAAGGACCGCGCCACCCTGCTCTACCAGGAGCGGTACACCGAGTGGGAGCACTTCGGGGACACCGTGGACCTCGCGGTCGTCCCGCGCGCCGGGCACTACTTCCTCAAGCACCAGGCCGGTGAACTCGCCCGGGTGCTGGCCGGGTTCGCCGCCACCGGCGAGGTGACCGAGCAGGTCGCCGAGAAGCGCCCGGCCGCCAGGGCCGAACTGGGCACCTTCGCCAAGGTCGCGATCGGCCAGTTCGTGTCGATGATCGGCACCAGCCTCTCCACCTTCGCCCTCGGCGTCTGGGTCTACCAGCAGACCGGCTCGGCCTTCGACTTCGCGATGATCTCGTTCATCGCGGTGCTGCCGGCCGTCCTGCTGCTGCCGATCGCCGGCGCGATCGCCGACCGGGTCGACCGGCGCAAGATCATGATCGTCACGGACACCGTGGCCGCCGCCGGCATGCTCGGCCTCGGCGTACTGCTCTGGACCGACCTCCTGGAGGTCTGGCACATCTACATCGTGGCCTGTGTCGGCTCCACCTGCGGAGCCTTCCAACGGCCCGCCTACCTCGCCGCGATCACCCAGCTGGTGCCCAAGCGCTACCTCGGCCAGGCCAACGGGCTCGCCCAACTCGGCACCGGCGCAGGCGACATGATGGCCATCCTGGCCGGCGGCGTGCTGGTCTCCCTGGTCGGTCTGCACGGCGTCGTGCTGTTCGACATGGCGACCTTCCTCACCGGGGTCACCTGCCTGCTGCTGGTCCGCTTCCCGAACGCGATGTTCGACAAGCAGGAGGAGCCGCTCTGGCGGGAGGTCGTCACCGGCTGGCGGTACATCGCGCGCCGGCACAGCCTGGTCGCCATGGTGGTCTTCTTCGTGGTGTTCAACTACCTGTTCGCCGTCGCCACCGTGCTGATCACCCCGATGGTGCTGGCCACCGGCACGCCCTTCCAGCTCAGCGTGGTCACCGCCCTCGGCGGCCTCGGCGCGATGGTCGGCGCCCTGGTCATGGGGCTCTGGGGCGGCACCCGCCGCCGCTCCGTCGGCATGATCGGCTTCACCTCGGTGGTCGGCCTCGCCGCCGTCCTCACCGGCAGCCGCCCCGAGACCGCCTTCACCGCCTGCGGGCTCTTCCTGCTCTGGGGATCGATGATGATCCTCAACTCGCACTGGATGTCGCTGATCCAGACCAAGGTCGGGATGGAGCTCCAGGGCCGGGTGCTGGCCACCAACCAGATGCTCGCCATGTCGATGATGCCGCTCGGCTTCCTCACCGCGGGCCCGCTCTCCGACCACGTCTTCGAGCCGCTGATGCGCCCCGGCGGCGCGCTCGCCGACTCCGTCGGCCTGGTCATCGGCACCGGACCGGGCCGCGGCGCCGGACTGCTGCTCGTCGTCGTCGGACTGCTGCTCGGGGTCTGGGGCCTGCTCGGCCTCGCCTACCGGCCGCTGCGCCTGCTGGAGGACATCCTCCCGGACGCGCTGCCGGACGCCGAGATCGGCGACAAGGACGCCATCCAGGCCGAGGCCGACCGGCAGCTCGCCCTCGCCGAGGCGGCCCGCGCCGCCGGCCGGCGCGGACGCGGCGCCCGGGCCGGGGACGCGGACCGGCCGCCGTCCGGCACCGTCCGGGTGCCAGGCCCGGCCGGCACCCCGGAACCGGTCGAGGACGACCCGGCCGACCGGGTGCACGCCGCCACCGGCCGCCGGTAGCCGGCGACCGCACGAAGACGCGCCCCCGTCCCCCTCGGTAGGGGGCGGGGGCGCGTCCGTGCCGGTTGCTCCAGCCCGGGGCTACTTCGCGCGCTTGAAGGAGTAGTTGAACTCCGCCGTGCCGAAGGCCCGCATCAGCCGGATCCAGAACGGCATCATCATCTCCATCGCCCGGGCGCCCGTGATGTCGCCCAGGTCGATCACCGACTCCGCCGGCCAGCCGAAGGTGCCCAGCAGCGCCACCGTCCGCGCCTTGGCCTCCTCGTCGTCGCCGGCCAGGAACACGTTGTGCTCGCCGTCGAGCCGGGACGGGTCCACCATCACCGGGGCGGTCACCGTGTTGAGCGTCTTCACCACCAGCGCCCGCGGGAACTCCCGCTGGATCCGCTCACCGACACTGTCGGTGTTCACCGGGTCGAGGGTCAGCTCGCCCTCGGGCGAGAAGACCAGCGGGTTGGAGAGGTCGATCAGGAGCTTGCCCGCCAGCCGCTCCGGGCCCGCCGCCCGCAGCGCGTCCAGGGCGACCGTCCCCGGGGTGGCGTTCAGGACGACCTCGGCGAACTCCGCCGCCTCCGCGAAGGTGCCGTGGTGGCCGGTCGGCCCGGCCTGCTCGGCCCAGGCCGCCGCCGTCTCGTTGTCCTTGCTGCGCGACCCCAGGGTCACGTCGTGTCCGAGTGCCACCAGCTTGTCCGCGATCGTCCGCGCGACTCCACCCGTGCCGATGATTCCGTACCGCACCGCTGTTCTCCCCGTTCGTCGTTCGACCTGCCGGGACGACGATAGATCAACTTCGGGCCGGCGTCCGCCGAACGCCGCGAACGGGCGCCCGCCGACTGGACCACCTCCGCTGGTGGACCCGCCCGGCCCGCCGAACCATGGCGCCATGAACCGCACCACCCCCGGCCCCCGCCCGGCCGCCCGGACCCGCCCGAGCCGCCGCCTGCCGCGCGCCGCCGCGCTCCTCACCGGCCTCGCCCTGCTCGCCCCGCTCGCCGCCGGCACCGCCCGCGCCGACGTCACCACCATCTCCTTCGGCAACGACCGCACCGCCTGGGACCGCGACGAACCGCTGCTCGGCCCCACCGAGGTCGACCGGTCCGACTTCGGCGTCCGCTTCGCCACCCAGCTCGACGGCCAGGTCTTCGCCCAGCCCCTGGTGATCGGCGACACCGTCGTCGTCGCCACCGAGACCAACCACGTCTACGGCGTGAACGCCAGGACCGGGAAGATCACCTGGCACCGCCAGACCGGCCCGGCCTGGGCCTCCGCCGCCATCGGCTGCTCCGACCCCGGCCCCAACGTCGGCACCACCTCCACCCCGGTCTACGACCCCGCCACCGGCACCGTCTACCTCACCAGCAAGGTCGACGACGGCCCCGACGACCACCACCCGCACCACTACGTGCACGCGCTCGACGCCCGGACCGGCGCCGAACGCAGCGGCTGGCCCGTCACCGTCCAGGGCGACCCGGTGAACGCGCCCGGCAAGCCGTTCAACGCCTACCGCTCGCTCCAGCGCCCCGGGCTGCTGCTGCTCGACGGCCGGCTCTACTTCGGCTTCGGCTCGCTCTGCGGCATCGGCGACTACATCGGCACGGTGGCCGGCCTCGACACCCGCACCCGCCGGCTCACCCTGTTCTCCACCGTCGCCGGCTCCGACACCCAGCGCGCCTCCGTCTGGATGTCCGGCAGCGGCCTGGTCTCCGACGGCCCCGGCCGGTTCTTCCTCACCACCGCCAACGGCCAGGGCGCCGGCGCCTCGCCCGCCCCCGGCCCCGGCAACCGCCCGCCCGGCGGCCTCGGCGAGTCCGTGATCCGCTTCGCCGTCGACGCGAACGGCGGCTTCGCCCCCGCCGACTTCTTCAGCCCGACCAACAACGCCACCCTCGACAAGAAGGACACCGACCTCGGCTCCGGCGGCCCGGTCGCCCTCCCGTCCGGCTTCGGCACCGCCGCCCACCCCCACCTCATGGTCCAGGTCGGCAAGGACGGCCGGATCTTCCTGCTCGACCGCGACGACCTCGGCGGCACGGGCCAGGGCCCGAACGGCACCGACAAGGTCGTCGGCCTCACCGGGCCCTACGGCGGCGTGTGGGGCCACCCCGCGGTCTGGGGCGGTGACGGCGGCTACGTCTACACCGTGGAGAACTACGGCAAGCTGCGCGCCCTCAAGTACGGGGTGACCGCCGCCGGCGTCCCGAAGCTGAGCAACGCCGGCACCAGCGCCGAGGACTTCCTCAAGATGTCCGGCTCACCCGTCGTCACCTCCGACGGCACCCGCACCGGTTCCGCCCTGGTCTGGGTGGTCTGGTCCGGCACCGGGAAGTACGGCGAGGGCGGCGAACTGCGGGCGTACGACCCCGTACCGGTCGACGGCACGCTCAAGCTGCGCCGTTCCGTCCCGATCGGCACGGTGAGCAAGTTCTCGGTGCCCGCCACCGACAAGGGGCGCATCTTCATCGGGACCAAGGACCACCGCCTGGTCGCCCTCGGCCGCCCCGGCGCCTTCGCCTGAGCCACCCCGGTCCTCGGCCCCGACGGGCCGCCCGCGTGCGGGCGGCCCGTCGCGCGCGCCGGGGCTCAGCCGCCGTCACCGAGGCGGGCGGTCACCGTCTTGGGGCGCTGGTACTCGTGCAGGGCGAGGGTGGACAGGTCGACGCCCTGGCCGGAGGCGCCCCGGCCGCTGTGCGGGAGTTCGGCGCTCTGGGCGAGGTGGCAGTTGATCCAGGTCTCGCCCGCGTCCAGCCGGGCGGTCAGGTCGAGGGCGGTCGACAGGTCGGCGGTCCAGACGCTGGCGGCGAGGGCCTGCGGCACCCCGTTGGCGAGCGCGAGCGCGGCCTCGACGGTGGGGGCGTGCTGGACGGTCAGCAGCGGGCCGAACACCTCCTCCAGCACCGCCGGGTCGTCGTCCGGCAGGTCGGCGAGCAGCCGGGCGGGACGCCAGAGGCCGTCGCCGCGGCCGGGCCCGGGCAGTGAGCGCCCGGCCGTGGAGGCGGCGAGCAGCCGGTCGTACCGGGCGGCCTGGTCGGGGTTGTTGAGCGGGCCGAAGTCGCGGCCCGCCGCCCGGGCGCCGAGGGCGGCGGCGAGGGCGGTGACGGTCCGCTCGTAGTTCCCGGTGAGGGTGATCACCCGGGCGGGCGCGGCGCAGCTCTGGCCGGCGTTGTAGGTGCACGCGGCGGCGAGCGCGGACCAGGTGTGGCCGGGCGCGTCGGGCAGGACGAGGACCGGGCTGTTGCCGCCGAGTTCCAGGCTGACCCGGCGGTGGCCGGCCCGGGCGGCGATGTCGGCGCCGGCGGCCGCGCTGCCGGTGAAGGCGATCAGGTCCACCTCGGCGGCGACCAGCAGCCGGCCGCTCTCGCGGTCGCCGGCCAGGGTGCTGAGCACGTCCTCGCCGAGTGCCTCGGCGGCGTGGGCGGCGAGCAGTGCCGCCGAGTCGGGGGTGGTCTCGGCGGGCTTGACCACCACGGTGTTCCCGGCGGCGAGGGCCGGGGCGCAGCGCCAGGCCGCCATCAGCAGCGGGTAGTTCCACGGGACGACGGCCGCGACCACGCCGACTGGCTCCCAGCGCACCCAGCTCTCGTGCCCCGGCAGGTAGCGGCCGGCGGCGGGGGCGGTGCCGGTCCGGGCGGCCCCCGCGTAGAAGCGGAACAGGTCGGCGACCTCGCGGACTTCGGCGGCGGCCTCGGCCTCGGGCTTCCCGGTGCCCGCCTGCTCCAGCACCGTGTACTCGGTGAGGTGCCGCTCGATCAGGTCGGCCAGCGCGTCGAGGCGGCGTTCGCGCTCGCGCGGGGTGAGCGCGCGCCAGCGCGGTCCGGCGGCCCGGGCCCGGGCCACGGTCTCGGCGACCTGCGCGGAGCGCGCCGGGACGAGGGTGCCCCGGGTGTGGCCGGTGCGCGGGTCGGTCAGGTGGAGTTCGGGGGCGGCGGGAACGGTGGACGGTGCCATGACGGGGCCTCCGGGCCGGGTCAGTGGGAAAAGGGGACAGCTCGGGGACAGTGGGCAGTTCGGGGCAAGTGGGCAGCTCGGGAGAAGGGGGGCAGCTCGGGAGAGCGGACAGTTCGGGGAGAGGGGTCGACCGGGGTCACAGGTCGTAGGCGCGCAGCCAGAGTTCGAGGGTGAGCAGCAGCCAGAGCTTCCCGCCCTGGCGCGGCAGCAGGCTGCCCTCCCGGCGCATCCAGGTGCGTACGGTGTCCGGCCGCACCAGGCCGCGCTCGCGCGCGGTGCGCCCGAGCAGCAGTTCGGCGGACAGGTCGCGCAGCGGCCCGTGCAGCCACTGCTGGACCGGCACCCGCATGCCGCTCTTCGGCCGGTCCACGACCGCGCCCGGCAGCAGGTCGCGGACGGCCTCCTTGAGGATCCACTTCTCCACCGTGCCGCGCAGCTTGAGGGTCGGCGGGGTGGCGAAGGCGTGGTCGACGACCCGCCGGTCGAACAGCGGCGAGCGGCCCTGCACCCCGCGCGAGGCGGTGAGCCGCTCGACCTTGGTGAGGATGTGGTGGGCGCCCTTGGTCCGCAGGTTGCAGTGCAGCAGCTGGTTGAGCAGTGAGTGCATCGGCCCGGGGGAGAGGTACGGGGCGACGAAGCGGCGCGGCTGCGGCTCGTCGGCCAGCGCGCGCAGGGTCCCGCCGGTGAGCAGCAGGGGCAGGTCCTCGTAGCACTTTCGGTAGGAGCGCAGATAGGCCTCGGCCCGCACCTCGGGGGAGGGGTCGTCGCGGTGCATCTCGTGGACCAGCATCGGCAGGTTCTTCGGGCCGCCGAACACCGGGTCGCCGCCCTCGCCGTTGAGCGAGACCGTGATCCCGTCGGCGGCGACGGCCTCGGCGAGCATCAGGTTGGGCACGGTCAGCGGGTCGCCGACCGGGCTGTCGAGCAGGGCGACGGTGTCGGCGAGCCGGGCGGCGACCTCCTCGCCGGAGACGGTGAGGATCCGGTGCCGGGTGCCGCAGTGGTCGGCGACCAGTCCCGAGTACCCCAGCTCGTTGGGCAGCCGGTCGCCGAAGCTGATCGAGTAGGTGTGCACCGGCTGGTCGTGCAGCCGGGCGGCGAGCGCGGTGACCAGCGAGCTGTCGACACCGCCGGACAGCAGCACCCCGACCGGAGCGCCGGCCGGCAGCCTCCGCGCGGTGGCCCCTTCGAGCAGGGCGCGCAGCTCCCGGGCGTACTCCTCGGCGGGCGGGGCCTCGCCCTCGGGCAGGCGCTCGGCGGGTTCCCAGAACGGTTCCTGGTGGGTGCTGCCGTCGGCGGCGAGCCGCAGCACGCGGCCGGGCAGCGCCTCGTGCACGCCCCGCAGCAGGGTCTCCTCGCCGGGCAGGTAGGCGAAGGTGAGGAAGGAGCGGACGGCGGCGAGGTTGAGGCCGGTGCCGAGCGCGGGCCAGTGGCGCAGGGCGCGGAGCGAGGTGGACGCGGCCCAGCAGCCGTCGGCGCGGGCGTGGAACAGGGTGCGGGCGCCGGCGTGGTCGCGGATCAGGACCAGGTCGGCGCCGTCGACGACGGCGAGCGCGAACATCCCGTCGGCCCGCCGCAGTCCGTCGGTGCCGAGCCGCAGCCAGAGCCGGAGCAGCAGTTCGCCGTCCGGCAGGTCGGCGGGCACGGGGGAGCCGGCCGCGGCGAGGGCGGCGAGCAGCTGGGGCCGGTTGTGCAGGGTCACCTCGCCGACGGCGGTGCGGCCGTCGACGGTGAACGGGCCGGTGGCGAAGCCGGGTTCGGCGGGGAGGAGGGCGGCCGGGGCGCCGTTGGGCGCGGTGCCGCCGGTGAGTGCGGCGAGGTGGGCGCGGGCCCGGTCGGCGTCGGGGCCGGCGAGGGCGCAGCAGCGGGGCATGGTGGAGCGGTGCCTTTCGTCGGACGGCGGCCCGCGGGTGGCCGGGCGTGGCTGGCGGGAGTGGGCCGGGAGTGGGTCGGGAGTGGCGGCTCAGCCGAAGTCGTCGCCGTCCCAGCCGTCGTCGGAGTCGCCCCAGTCGCCGAAGTCCTCGGTGGAGCTGGGGGAGTCCTGGCCCCCGTGGTGTTCTCCGGAGCCGTCGTCGTCCGCCGACATATCGCCGCTTCCGTTGCTGCTGCCGCCGCCGTCACCGCCGCCGGAGGAGGTCTGCTGGCGGGCCTGCTGGCGCAGTTCCTCCTCCTCGGCCTCGGACAGGGCCGTCGGCGGCAGCTGGGCGGCGGTGATCGCGGCGACACCGGCCACCCCGAGGGCGCCGACCACCACCCCGAGGCGTCCGCCGAAGGAGCTGCGGTTGAGGGTGACCAGTCCGCCGCCCCAGACGGTGCGGCCGTAGCCGAGGTCGCGGCCGTACTCGGCGGTGCCGTCCGCGTACCGCCGTTTGACCAGGTCGCGGCCGAGCGGCTCGTCGGTGCCGGAGCGGCCGAGGCTGTCGTGCCAGTGGATCTGCCGGTCGGTGCCGCGCCGGCGCCACTCGCTGCGGCCGTCCTCGTACCGACGGTGGACTTGGCCGTCCGCCAGCAGTTCGTCGCGGTAGCCGAGATGGCGTGCGTTGCTCATGGGTGCGGGGTCCTCACAGACTCGGGCAGGTCGGGCAATGCGTACGGGTCGCGGCGCGGCGCGGAGCGGAGCGGGTTCAGCCGGCCGGCCAGCTGAGGAAGCCGCTGCCGCGCACGGTGCGGACCCGCCGGTGCAGCGGGGTGCGGCGCGGACCGGCCGTCCCTCCGCCGCGCAGTTGGCGGATCACGGTGTGCAGCAGCCGGGCGGGGGCGACGGCGGCCAGTTCGATGGTCCGGCCGCTGCCGAGCCAGGCCCGCTCCTCGGGGCGCAGCCCGGCGGGCAGCGGTCCCCGGTGGCCGTGCGGGCCGCGTCCGGAGGTCAGGTGCAGGGTGCCGGCGTGCCGGGGCACCAGGCCCATCGAGCGCACCCGGACGCCCGTCGGCCCGGCCTCCGCCGCTCCGGCCGCCGCCGGTCCGTAGGCGGCCCTGACCTGTTCGAAGCAGGCGAGCCCGGAGGGGCTGGCGTCGTGCAGCACGTGCACCACGGCGCCCCCGGCCCGCTCCAGCGCGGCCACCAGCCGCTCGTCCAGCGGCAGTTCGTCGGCCGGAAGCACCGGGCAGGCGGCCTCCAGGTGGAGGTCGTTGGCGATCAGCATCGCGGTGATCTCCCGGCTCTGGCAGACCAGCAGTCGGGGCAGCCCGTAGTCGTAGAGGTCGGACTCCTCGGCGACGGCCGCGCGGGGGCCGGCCGGCCGGGGCGCGGCGGGCGGCAGCAGGCCGGGCAGCTCGTCCCGGCGCGCGGCCAGCGCGGCGGCGAACCGGGCGTACCGGACGGGCGGCGCCAGGGTGTACGGGATCCGGCGCGGCCCGGCGTGCAGCGGCTGGAGCACCCGGCACAGCTCGTAGTAGAGCTGCCGCTCGGTGTACCGCAGCCCGCCGGGCGCCCCGGCCCGGCCGGCGGCGACGGTCAGCGCGCCGTCCAGGAGCGGACGCAGCGTCATGGGGTTCCTGCCTTTCGTCGTCCCCGCGCTCACGCGGGGCCCTTGCCGAGGTCCGGGCCGTCGGGCCGGGCCCCGCCGGCGCCCCCGGGCGTGCCGTCCGCCGCGGGTTCGGGCCAGCTCATGAAGCCGACGGCGAGCGCCCGGCGGCGGGTCTCCAGCGGGGTCTCCGGCCGTCCCGCCGCCGGGGAGCGCACCGGTCCGGTCCGCAGGGCGCCCGGGGTCCTCGGCGCAGGTGGCGCGGTGATCCGCTCGGCGGCCCGGTCGGCGAGCGCCAGCAGCCGCTTCGGGGCCAGCGCGGCGAGCGGGGTCCACCAGCCCTCGGCGAACCACGCCTGCTGGCTGCCGGTCAGCTCGGGCACCGCCCGCCGCAACCGGACGTAGAGCTCCTCCGGGCGGTACAGGTCGCGCAGCAGCGTGTACCTGGTCTCGTCGACCAGCACGGTGCGCACCGACAGCCCGGCGTCCAGCACCCGTGGGCCGGGCCGGGCGGCGCGCGCGTCGGCGGCCAGCAGGTGGCCCTGGGGCGAGGCGTCGTGCAGCACCACCAGCGGCAGTCCGGCCGGGACCTCGCGCAGGTCGTGCACCAGCAGCGCGCGGTGCCGCTCGGCGTACCCGTTGGCCCGCAGGAAGGCGGTGATCGTCCGGTCCGGGCAGAGCAGGGCGAGGGCCGGGGCGGCGGGCGGCGGCCCGGCCGGGACCAGCCGGCCGTCCACCAGCCCCGGCGGTAGGGCGCCGTAGGTGGCCCGCCACCGGTCCAGCACGGTGTCGCGGAAGTCGTCCTCGGTCCAGCGGGAGTGCACCGAGGTGTCGGGCGCGGGGACTTCGGCCAGCATGAACTGCCTGATCGAGAGGCCGATCAGGAGCAGGGCGACCAGGAGGACCCACGGGCCGAAGCCGGTGTCGAGTGTGGCGAGGGAGACGAGGAGCCCGATCAGCCCGGGCACGAGCAGCCCGGTCGCCTTGTTCCGGTCCCCCCGGAACCGCTGCGGCGGGCGCCCCCGGTGCTGCAGGGCGTAGGCCAACTGCCCGTCGGTGACGGTCAGCCGGCCCTGGTCGGACAGCTTCTCGGTGACCTTGCGGATCCGGACGTCGTGCAGCCCGGGCCCGTCGAGCTTGGGGTCGAGGGCGAACTCCTTGCGGCAGAAAGAGCAGCGGCGCTTGGTGCGCTCGCGCTGGAGGAGGTTCTTCGAGCAGTGCGGGCAGATCATCGCGGTACCTCCGGCACCGGCCAGCTGAGGAATCCGACGTTTCCGTGCAGCGCCCGCTCGGCGGCCCGTTCGGCCATCGCCAGCAGCCGTTTGGGCGGCACCGCCACCAGGGGGCTCCACAGTCCTTTCGCGAGCCAGGCGTGCTCCCGCTCGGACAGTCCCGGCAGCCGCGCCAGCAGCTGTTCCAAGGGCTCCCGTTCCTGGTGCTCGTACACTTGGACGGCCCGGTCCCAGGCCGCCACGGTGGTGCGGATCGACAGTCCGGCGTCCACCACCGGGACGGCCGGCCGCGCGGCCCTGGCCTCGCGCGCCAGCAGGAGGCCCTGCGGGGAGGCGTCGTGCAGCACGATCACGGGCAGGTCGTCCGGCAGCTCCGCCGTCGCGGCGACGAGGACCGCCCGGTAGCGCTCGGTGAAGGTGTTGGCGTGCAGGAAGGCGGTGATCGTCCGGTCCGGGCAGAGCACCGCGAGCACCGGCGGCCCGTTCGGCACCGGGGGCCGGACGGCGGCGTCCTCGACCACCCCGTCCGGGAGCCCGCCGTAGACCTCGGCCCAGGGGTTCAGGACCTTGGTCCGGAACTCCGCGTCGGTCCAGCCGGGGCGGTTCTCCAGCTGCGTGGTCCAGGCCGCCTCGTGCCGCCGCTGCTTTTCGCGCCGCAGCTGCCACTGCCGCTCGTCCTGCTCCCACCGGGCCCTGATCCGCCCGCGCCGCAGCAGTCGGACCGCGTCCCGCCCCATCGCCCCGAGCATGGCCAGGCCGAAGAAGCCGAGAACGGCCGCCAGGATGATCGTGGCGGGCAGCCGGGTGACCAGTAAGTAGGCGACGGTGACCAGCCCGGCGCCCATGCCGAGGCAGAAGGCGATCACGCCGACGCCCTCGAACCGGGGCTCGACCGGCCGACCGGGCGGGTCCCTGCGGGGCCGGATCGGCGGTCGCCCGCGTTCGTGGTGCGCCCAGCGGAGCTGCTGGACCGTCAGGACGACCCGGCCGCCGTCGCCCAGCCGTTCGACGGTGCGCCGCAACCGCAGGTCGTGCAGCCCCCGGGTGTACTTCGGCTCCAGCGCGAACCGCTGCTGACACCTCCAGCAGGTGCGGTTGGTGCGGATTCTGCCGGGCAGCTCGGTCTCGCAGCGCGGGCACTTCATCGGGTGGACTCCTCCAGCGCGGCCGCCAACCGCCGCAGCCCGGCGGCCAGCCGCTCCCGCCGGCCGACCGTGCCGATCCGCTGCCCGCGCTGCACCGCCCGCAGCGCCTCGGCGAGTTCGGTGTCCGCCCGGCGCTCGGCCTCGGCCGAGGTGATCGCGTAGTCCTCGTGGTCGATGCCGTACCCGGTGTTGGCGGCCAGGATGTTGAGCGGCTCGCGGCCCCGGTTGGCGAAGGAGTGCGGCATCAGCTCGGGTATCCGTATCAGCAGCCCCGGCGTCAGCGGCACCTCCACCACCCGGCGCCGTTCGGCGTCGTACAGCCCGCAGGCGGCGTGGCCGAGGCTGAGCACCAGGTGCTCGCCACCGTGCGCGTGGGGGGTGAACGCGCTGCGCGGGGCGACGATGCCCAGCTTGTAGGTGGCGTTCGAGGGCCGTTCCGGTGAGGTCTTGGCGTCACCCACCAGGTAGTGGGCGAACTGGCCCTCGTCGATGAACCGCAGCAGTTCCTCGCCGGCCGGCCCGTGCGCGGCCTGCGGCCCCAACTCCCTTGCGCCGTCCCGGTCCGCGAGCAGGACCCGGCCGTCCGGGCGCAGCCGGTACAGCTCCGCCCCGGCCGGCAGCCGCCCGGCGAGCCTCTCGAGTCCCCGCAGCCCCGATCGTACGGACATCGGCCACCCACCCCCACCTCGACCCGTGCGACGTCACCCCCGGTGACGCGGGGCGTCGCGCGGCCGGTTCCCGCCGTCCGGGACCGACGTTCCGGATCTTACGCACAGGGGGTGACACGGCCCAGGGGCGAACGGGCCCGGCGGGCCGGGTTGGCCAGCGGGTGGCGGCCGGCGGCGGGTGGCGAACGGGTGGTCGGTGAACGGGGGTCGGGGAACGGGTCAGCGGCCGCGGGCCACCACGAAGTCGGGCAGCGCCAGCAGGAACGCGCGGGCCTCCTCGGCCTCCTCGGCGTCCTCGCCCCCGCCGCTCCGGCCGTCCCCCGCCGCGGGGGCCCCGGCCAGCACGGCCTCGATCTCCCGCGCGGCGGCCGCGACCAGCCCGGCCGCAGCCTCCTGTGCGTGCGCGACGCAGTCGTAGGCCGCCATCCGGTCGAGCAGCCAGGCCACGTCCTCGGCCGCCCCGGGGCCGCGCTGCGACCGGGTGACGCTCAGATGCCGCACCACACGGGCGCGTTCGGCCGGCGCGGCGCGCTCCAGCAGCTGGATGAGCATCAGCGTCCGCTTGCCCTCCCAGAGGTCCCCGGCGATCTCCTTGCCGTACTCCTCGGCCGCCCCGACCAGGTTGAGCACATCGTCCTGGATCTGGAAGGCGGCGCCCAGGTACCAGCCGAACCGGTCCAGCCGGGCGGCGTCCGCACCGGCCCCCTCGGCGACCAGCAGGCCGGAGCGGCACGGGTAGAGGAAGGTGTACCAGGACGTCTTCTTCAGGCACATCCGGTAGTAGTCGGCGCTGGTCAGCCCGCAGGCGTTGTCCCGGATCCAGGCGATCTCCATGGCCTGCCCCTCCAGGGACTGGCGGCACATCAGCTCGGTCTCCTCGAACAGCCGCCAGGCCAGTTCCCCGCCGAGCGCCCGCCGGTTGGCCATCACCCGCCGCAGGCCGAGCAGGTGGGTCGCGTTGCCGACGTTCAGCGCGACCTCCACGCCGTACCGGGCGGGCAGCGTGGGTGCGCCCCGGCGCAGCTCGCTGCCGTCCTGGATGTCGTCGTGGACGAGGAAGGCGTTGTGGAACAGCTCCACGGTGACGGCCGGGTTGAGGGCCCGCTCGGGCCGGCCGCCGAACGCGGCGCAGGTGACCAGGCAGAGCGCGGCCCGCAGGCCCTTGCAGGGGCGCGTCGGGTAGTCGGCGGCCAGGTCGTAGAGGTAGGGCGGGCTCTGCCGGGGGATGTGGCGCAGGAGTTCGGCGAGGGTGCGCTCGCGGTACCGGGCCAGGACGCGCTCGACCAGCGGCGCGCCGACGGCGGGGCGTCCGGCCGGGGTGGTCACCCCCGGGGCCGCTCGTCCGGTCCCGCGCCGTCGGCGGACCGCGGGTCGCCCTGCGCTCCGAAGGCGTTCCGCAGGCCCTGGTTGGCGAGGCCGGGGGCGAGCGAGGTCAGGCCGAGCAGCAGGTCGAGGACGTCGTGGGCGTTGGCCGCGAGCCGTTGGGCCTGATCGGACACCTCGCCGGTGGTGTTGGCGAGGACCCGCTCGCTCACCGCGTCGATCAACTGGTGGGTGTTCTCCGAGACCCGGCCCAACAGCCGGTCGAACTCCTCCTGGTCGACCCGGTGTTCGCCGGTCAGCCGGTCGGTCGCCGCCTTGGCGTCGGCGAGCCCGGCGGACAGCTCCCGTTCCAGGACGGCCGCGGCCTCCATCACCGCGCGCGAGCCCTGCTCGCCCAGTTCGCTGAATCGACCGGCATCGGGCATGGCTGACCTCCTGGTTCACCCCCCGGCCGGGGCCGGGGCGGTTCCGGGTCGGCGCGCGGCAGGGCGCCGTACCGATCGCCGATGGTACACGGATGCATGCGGAGCGTGTCCATGGCGTCACGGTGGTGATGCCGGGAGCGCGCACGTTCCGTAGTGCGCCGCGATGCGCCCGGCGCGCGGGCGCCCCCGTGCGCCGGGTGTGGTCCAGGCGGCCCGGCGAGTCGGGGCTGCCCGTCCGTCCGGTCACTGATAGTGATTGCCTGATCGCGGAGCGATCCGCCAGGGGGTGGAGGACGGCAGTACCGGTCAGCAGCGGGACAGCACGGGAGAAGGAGCGGTCATGGGTGGCAGAGAGCGTCCGCCGAAGGCGCGTGGCGCCCGGCCGGAGGCGAAGCGGCGCACCGGGCGCCCGCCCGGCCCGCGCGCGGACCGTCCGGCGGTGGACCGTCCGGTGGACCTCGGCGCGGCCCGTCCGGCGGTGGACCCCGGCCTGGAGATCGCCCGGCTGGAGGGCTACCTCGCCTGGGAGGCGGAGGTCGCGGCGGCCCGGCGCGACGCCCGGGCCTTCGCCGACCGCTTCCCCTGGCTCGGGCCGGACGACCGGGAGGCCCTCGAACAGGCGTACACCGACGACCGCCTCCGGTACGCGGAGGAGGTGGTCGACCGAGCGGTGGGCCGCTGCCGCGCGCTGGCCGCCCGCTACCGCGCCGAATGCCGCCGGATCTGCGCCCGCTGGGCGGCCGTGTGCCTCTCGGTGGCGTTCGCTGTGGCCCTGCTCGCCGTCGTCCCGGTCGCCCTGCACGGCTGACCGGCCGCCGTCCCGCTCGCGCTGCGCGGTCGCCCTGACCGGTCGCGCTGCGCGGCCGGCCGACCGGCGGCACGACCGGGCCCGCCGTACACCTGGGGTGTGCGGCGGGCCCGGTCGTACGGTCCGCGGACGGCGGGGCGGACGGGATCAGTGGTGGCCGTGGCCGCTGCTGATCTCCTGGTGCTCCTCGGCCGTCGGCTTGGTGATCTGGCCGCCCTCGCCGTAGAAGCCGCGGGCCAGCTTGGCCCGGGTGCGGGCCAGCAGCCCGGCCCTGCGGGCCACGCCGTTCTCGTCCACCTCGGCCGGCAGCTCGAACGGCTGCGGCTGCTCGTGCGCGGTGAGCGTGTACAGCCGCTCCGGCGGGAGCGCCGCGTGCACCTCGACGAACTCGCCGTGCGGCAGGCGCTTGATGACGCCGCTCTCCCGCCCGTGCAGCACCTTTTCCCTGTCACGGCGCTGGAGACCCAGGCACCAGCGCTTGGTGATCACGAAGACGATCACCGGCCCCACGAAGAAGCCGATCCGCGCCGCGTTGGTGATCGCGTTGATGGACAGGTGGAAGTGGGTGGCGAGCAGGTCGTTGCCGCCGGCGGCGAGCAGGATCAGGTAGAGGCTGATCCAGGCCGCGCCGAACGCGGTGCGCACCGGCGCGTTGCGGGGCCGGTCGGCGATGTGGTGCTCGCCCCGGTCCCCGGTGATCCACGCCTCCAGGAACGGGTAGGCCCAGATCGCCACCAGCACCAGCGGGAAGACCATCAGCGGGACGAACACGCCCAGGTTGAGGGTGTGGCCCCACAGGCCGATCTCCCAGCCCGGCATGATCCGGATCAGGCCCTCCGAGAAGCCCATGTACCAGTCCGGCTGCGCGTCCGTGGACACCTGGTCCGGGCGGTACGGCCCGTACAGCCAGATCGGGTTGACGGTGGCGACCGCGGACATCGCGGCCACCATGCCGAACACCAGGAAGAAGAAGCCGCCCGCCTTGGCCATGTAGACCGGCATCAGCGGCATGCCGACCACGTTGTCGTTGGTCCGGCCGGCCCCGGCGAACTGGGTGTGCTTGTGGTAGAAGACCAGGATCAGGTGAGCCACCAGCAGGCCGAGCATGATGCCCGGGATCAGCAGCACGTGCACGGTGAACAGGCGCGGCACGATGGCGGTGCCGGGGAACTGGCCGCCGAAGAGGAAGAACATGAGGTAGGTGCCGACGAGCGGCACCGCGAGGATCGCGCCCTCCATGAACCGGATGCCGGTGCCGGAGAGCAGGTCGTCGGGCAGTGAGTAGCCCATGAATCCGTCGAACATGCCGAGGATCAGCAGGCCCGCGCCGAACAGCCAGTTGATCTCGCGCGGCTTGCGGAACGCGCCGGTGAAGAAGACGCGCATCATGTGCACGAACATCGCGGCCACGAAGACGATCGCGGCCCAGTGGTGGATCTGGCGGATCAGCAGACCGCCCCGGATGTCGAAGCTGATCCGCACCGTCGAGGCGAAGGCCTCCGACATCTGGATGCCCTGGAGCGGGACGTACGAGCCCTCGTAGGTCACCTCGCCCATGGACGGGATGAAGAAGAGCGTCAGCCAGACCCCGGTCAGGATGATGATGATGAAGGTGTAGAGGCAGACCTCGCCCAGCATGAAGGACCAGTGGTCCGGGAAGATCTTGCGCAGATTGGACTTGGACAGGCCGTAGAGGCCGAGCCGTCCGTCGGCCCAGTCGACGAGCGCCTCCGCCTTGTTGGCCGGTGCCGCTCGCGTGCTGGTGGCGGGCCCCGGGCTCGACTGCCGGTCGGCTCTCACGACGGGCTCCCCGGTGTCCGCCGCGGCATGTCCTGGACGCCCGGCCGCGTCACGGCCGGCCGGTGGAGTGATGTGATCATCGGACCTCTCGATACGGGGATGCCGGGAAACCCGGCGCGCGGATCCGGCGACCCGCCGCCCCCGTTGCTCAAAGTGATGGAGCGCTTACTCTGTCATGCTGTCGGGAGCGCGCCGACTGTGCACGTCCATCGGCCCGTCCGGCCGCTCGTGTCGGCCCGTCCGGGGGGTCCCGGGGCGGTGACAGGGTGGTGACAGGGCCTCGGCGCGGCGGTGACGGGGCGTCCGCGGGCTTTCTCCGCTCCGCTTCGATGCTGCGCTCGGGTGCTTGACGACGCGCCGGGACGTCCCGGCGCGCGCCGCGCCCGGGGAGGGCGCGGGACCGGGCCTACGCTGCGCCAATGGTGGATCACCGGGAACTCTTCGAGGACGTGACAGCCGACCTGGCCCGGGCCGGCTTCGACATCGACCGCGGGCCCTCCGGGCTGCGGATCGGCCATGGCCCGCAGGGGGTGCTGATCGACTGGCCGCCCGCCGAGCAGGCGTCGGCCGAGCAGCCGCCGCCCGCCGAGGGCATCCGGGCCGCGGTGACGAACGCGGTCGCCGCCGTGCTGCGCGAGTCCGGCTACCGGGTCGCGACGGCCGGCCCGGACGGACTGCTCGTCACCGCCGCCCGACCGGTCCGGGTCGCCGCTCCCGACGCCCCGGGCGAGGGCGGGCGGGAGCCGGCCGGGGTCCCCGAGCAGTGGTGGGGGTGAGGGGGCGGACCGCCGGAGGTCCGCTCCTCCTGCGGCCAGGAGGCCGCACCCGCCGGTGACGGCGCCGAGGCGCCCGGGGACCGTTTCCGACGGTCCCCGGGCGCCTCCGGCCGCAGGGTCGGGGGGTGCTCCCGGTCCCGCTCCCGGCCGCCCTCGCCCGCTCGCGGCCCCGAGCCGGTTTCAGGCCCCGAGCCCGCTCCCGACCGTGGCCGCGGCGATCGCGGCCGCCAGTTCGTCCACGCCCTGCTCCCTCAGCACGCCGTAGTGGTCCCCGCCCAGCCGGACCGTGGCCGGAGCGGCGGCCGACCAGCCGGAGCTGCCCTCGATGAACGAGTAGTCGTCACCGGTGGCCTTGAACACGGTCACCGGGGCCGACAGCCGCCGCTCGGCCAGCTCGCGGAAGGTGTACTCGAACTCGTAGGTCTCCCCGACGATCCGGGCCACCCGGCGGATCAGCTCCTCGTCGAGCTCCGGCAGCGTCCGGTGGACGAAGGCCGCGAAGCCGTCCTCGTCCCGCACCTCGGCGAGGCACTCGGCCAGGCCGGGCCCGCCGACGGAGCCCGCGAACACCGAGTGCAGGATCGTCAGATACGCCGGGTTGCGGTAGGAGGACTCGCGTCCGTACCGCTCCCCGTCCGCCTGTCGCAGCTCCGGGTTGCCGGGGCAGATCAGCATCAGGGCGGCCACCCGCTCCCCGGCCCGCTCCAGCTGCCAGGCCGCCTCGAAGGCCACCCGGGCGCCGAAGGAGTACCCCCACAGGGTGTACGGACCCTTCGGCCGGACCGCCCGGATCTGCGCCAGATCGGCCGCCGCCATCTCCCGGATGGTCGGGTACGGCGTCTCCCCGGGGTTGATGCCGTACGCCTGGACGCCGTAGAACGGCCGGCCCGAACGCCCGGCGAGCGGACGCAGGTTCATCGGGTAGCCGCCCAGCCCGGGCCAGCAGAACACCGGGTCGCCGGTGCCGCTCCGGTGCAGCGGCACCAGCCGGGAGACCGTGTCCCCGCCGTTCGGGGCGCCGTCCGTACGGGCGCCCCCGTTCGCCGCGCCGTCGGTCCCGGCCGCGCCGGTCCCGTCCGTGCAGGTCGCGGCAGCGTCGGTCCTGGCCGTTTCGGTCCCGGCCGCGCCGGTCCTGGTCGTGTCGATCCTGGCCGCCAGATCGGCGAGCCGGGGGCACTCGAACAGCACCTGGAGCGGGAGCCAGGTGCCGAACTCCCGGTTCACCCGGTTGACCAGCGCCACCGCGATCAGCGAGTTCCCGCCCGCCGCGAAGAACTCGTCCGCCGTGGAGACGGTCCCGTAGCTCAGCGCGGCGGCCCAGATCCCGGCCAGCCGCCGCTCGGTCGCCGTCGCCGGCGCCACGAACGGCGCGCCGGTGGCGGCGTCCCTGACCTGCTCGGCGGCGGCCAGCGCCTTGGCGTCCACCTTGCCGTTGGCGGTCAGCGGCAGCTCGTCCAGCACCAGCACCCGGTTGGGCACCATGTAGTCCGGCAGCAGGGCGACCAGCTCGTCCCTGATCAGCTCCGCGGGGCCGCGCATGTGCACGGCGTCCTCCCGCATGCCCTCGCTGCGGATCTGCTCCTCGCTCACCCGGCCGCCGAGGAAGAAGTACGACGGCCCGCCGGCGATGCCGCACCCGGCCAGCAGCGCGTCGATCCGCCGGGCGGCGGGCAGCGGGTGGCCGCTCTTCGAGCTGTAGCCCGAGGACATGAACCCGAAGCCGAGCCCGTTGCGCTGCAGCCGGTGCAGCCGCAGGCCCAGGCCGATGTACTCCAGCCACGGTTCGGCGGCCCGGCTCACCGCGGTGATGCCGAAGCCCGCCCGCCGGTAGACCTGCTGGTTGATGGCGATGACGTGCCGGGACTCCACCACCTCGTCGGAGATCCTGGTCAGTTCGCCGCCCTCGTGGCGGTACAGACCGGCCGGCAGCCCGTCGACCCCGCCCGGGTGGGCCTGGACGAACAGCTCGGTGTCCTCCCGGCGCGGCCGTCCGTCCTCCGGGACGATCGCGAAGCTGCCCAGGTAGTGGTCCTCCCCGGCGACGTCCAGCCGCCGCTGGACGGAGGGCTCGTGGCCCAGTGGACGCACCGCCAGCCCGTACTCCGGCAGGGCCTCCTCCAGCACGCCCAGCATGTGGCCGGCCTCGAACTCCAGCACCTCCTGGATGTTGTCGCGGTACACCGGCTCGATGGCGCCGCGCCGGCCGAGGAAGTGCAGCGCGAGCGGCGGGCCCCCGGCGGCCCGGTCGCCGACCCGGACCAGGGCGTGGTCGACCGGGTGGTAGTAGTGCACGCCCGCGGCGAGGCCGTGCGAGCCGTCCGTCTCCAGGTACAGCTGGGTGGCGTACAGGGCGCCGGGGGAGGCGTAGGCGTACTTCGGCAGCAGCCGCTCCGGGCTGTGGAACTGGCCGAACCACCTCAGGACCGGGCCGAGTTCGGCGAGGGTGACGGCCGCAGCCGGCCGGCCCGGCGGGTCGGCCGGGCGCGGCGGGGCGAGCAGTGCCAGCAGGTCGTCCCGGGTGACCGGGCCGCCCTCGAAGAAGCGGTAGGTCTTGCGGGCGAAGGTCTCCCGCCGCTGGCGGCCGGTCTCCCGGCGCCCCGGCAGTTCGACCACCGGCCGGCCGGCCAGCTCGGCCGGGCCGCGCAGCCCCGGGTTGGACAGCTGGGCCCGGACCTGGAGCTTGCTCGCCTTGGACCGGTGGTGGCCGCCGTGGTTGCCCTGGTCCATCAGGGCGGCCTCCTTGGGGTTCAGCTCCACGCAGGCCACCAGGTCGCGGTGGCCCGTCCGCGGGTCGTCGGTGACCACCGCGGCGGCCCGGCGCACCCAGGTGTGGCCCTCGACGGCGAGCGCGATCTCGTCCAGCTCGACCCGGTAGCCGCGCAGCTTGACCTGGTTGTCCACCCGGCCGGCGCACCGCAGGGTGCCGTCCGGGTTCCACTCGGCGAGGTCGCCGGTGCGGTACAGCCGCTCGCCCGGCAGATACGGCGAGGCGACGAATCGCTCCGCCGTCAGGTCCGGCCGGCCGAGGTAGCCGCGGGCCAGCTGGACGCCGCCGATGTACAGCTCGCCGGTCGCGCCGACCTCCACCGGCGCCAGCTCCTCGTCCAGGACGAAGCAGCGGGTGCGGTCCACCGGCACGCCGATCGGTACCGAACCGGCGTCGTCGCCGAGGGCCGCCGGGTCGATCCGGTGGGCGGTCGCGTTGATGGTGCACTCGGTCGGGCCGTACAGGTTGACCAGCTCCGCGCCCGGCAGCGCCGCCGTCAGCGCCCGGGCCAGCCGGACCGAGAGCGCCTCGCCGCCCGAGTACAGGCCGCGCAGACCGGTGCAGTAGGCGAACCGCTCGGTGTCGAGCAGGGCCTGCAGCAGGGTCGGTACGCACTGGAGGGTGGTCACGCCGTGCGCGAGGACGGTGTCGATCAGGGCCTCCGGGTCCCGGTAGACGCCGGGCGCGCCCATCACCACCCGCGCGCCGGCGGCGGGCGCGAGGATCTCCCACTGCGCCGCGTCGAAGCTCATCGGCGTCTTCTGCAGCACGGTGGTGTCCGGGCCCAGATGGCCGGCGTCGGCCAGCCAGCGCAGCTGCGACACGATGCTGCGGTGCTCGATCATCACGCCCTTGGGGCGGCCGGTGCTGCCGGAGGTATGGATGACGTACGCCAGCGACTCGGGGGCGGGGCCGGCCGGGGCCTGGGCCTGGTGCGGGATGTGGTCGGCGGTGCGGGCGGTGCGGGCGGTGCGGGGCTGGGCGGCGCCCTCGCCCGGATCCGGCGGCGCGTCCCGGTCCGGGAGGTCGGCGGCGGTGACGATCCGGGTGCCGGCCGGGACCAGCTCGGCCAGCCGGGACCGCAGGTGCTCCTGGGCGACGACCACCCTGGTCCCGCTGGACTCGATCATCCAGCGGAGCCGCTCCTCCGGGTACTCGGGGGAGAGCGGCAGGTACGCGGCGCCCGCGTGCAGGATGCCCCAGGCGCCGGTCATCAGCGCCAGGGACGGCTCGGTGTACAGGCCGACGCAGTCGTCGGTGGCCACGCCCAGCCGGTGCAGGTGCGCGGCGAGCGTGTCGGCGGCGGCGGCGAGCTCGCGGAAGCTCAGCCGGGCGCCGGTGCCGGTGCCTGCGGCGGTCTCCGCCGGAGCGGTGACGGCCGTGGCGTCGGGGCGGGCGGCCGCCTGGGCGCGCAGCAGGTCGGGCAGGCAGACGGCGCGGCGGGCGTCGGGATGGGTGGCGAACAGGACGGGCTGTGCGGTCATGACGTGGTTCCCCTGGGCTCGGGCCGATAGGGCCGCCCGGCGCGTGGACCGGGCGTGACTTCCAAGGTCGGCCGCCCGCTGTCCCGAACACCTGGGGCGGTGGCCGTCTCCCGGCCCCCCTTCGGGCCCGGGCCGGTCCTGCCCGCGTCCTGGGCCGGGCCCGGTTGTCCCGGGCGTGGTCCCGGTCCGGCCCGGGCGCCGTCCCGGCCCCGCTCGTGGTGCTCCGCCGCCGGAGCCGGACAGGGATGACCGTGGCGTCCGGGGTGGAGGCCGGTCGGGACCGGCCGGCGCGGGGGGCGCAGGAGGTCGAGGGCCCGGCCGAGGTCGCGCGGGCCGTGCCCCGGTGGCCGTCACCAGGGGCCGGACGTCAGAGGTCTTCCGGTGCAGAGCGGCGAGGAACTCCGGGGCCTGTCGGAGGCGTTCGCGCAGGCCCGAGCCGGGAGGGCCGTGCCGGCCGGAGCGGAGGGCCCGTCAGCCTGCTGCGGACCCACACGGCGACGCTGTCCGTCCTGCTGACCGGGAGCCGCCCGGACCCGGTCGACCTTCCGGCGGGGCCGGGGCGGCGGGGCCGGTCGTGACGGGCGCCGATCGGGGGCGGGGCCGGTCGTGACGGGCGCCGGTCGGGGGCGGGGCCGGTCGTGACGGGCGCCGGTCGTGCCGGTGCCGCAGATCGTGGCGGCGGGTACCGGGTCGGGCCGTTTGCGTCGGGCCGGAGTCAGGCCCGGGACGGTACGGCCGCCGCCGCCGCGCGGGCGAGGTGGGGGAGGAAGGCGGTGACGGCGGGTGGTGCGGAGTGGGCGCGGAGGGTGGCGGTACGGACGAGGCGGACCGGGGTGTCGTCGGGGTGGAGCGGGACGAGCGCGATGTCCGGACGGGTGGCGCGGGCGGCCAGGGCGGGGATCAAGGTGGCGCCGAACCCGGCGGCGACCAGGCCGAGTTTCGCCGTCCAGGCGCCGACCTCGTAGGCGATCCGGGGCTGGAAGCCGCTGCGGACACAGGCGGCCAGCAGGGTGGACTCGGCCCGGCTGCTGGCGGCGATCCAGGGCTCGTCGGCGAGTTCGACGAGCCGCAGCCGCTCCCGGCCGGCCAGCGGGTGGTCCGGCGGGAGGGCCACCAGTACCGGGTCCTCGGCCAGCGGGCGGAGGTCGAACACCCCGGCCGCCGCCGTCAGCCGGCCCAGCGGGTGACGGTGAAGCCGGACCCCTCGCGCCGCACCTCGGCCGCGCCCGTCCCGGCGAAGTGCGCCGGGACGACCAACTCAAGCTGGTCGGCGGCGCGTTCGAGGACACTGCGACGGGTGGTCGCGGCCTGGACCGGGTCCTCGCAGAAGCAGCTGTTGCACTCGGGGCGGGTCAGCTGGAGCGGGCTGTGCAGCAGGTCGCCGACGAACACCGCCCGTTCTCCGCGCGAGTCGAGCCGCAGCACCGAGGAGCCGGGGCTGTGGCCGGGCGCGGGTTCCAGGGTGAGGGCCTCGTCGAGCCGGACGCCCTCCGTCCAGAGCACCGCCCGGCCCGAGCGGATCACCGGCTCGATGCTGTCGGCGTAGAGCAGCTGCCGCTCCTCCTCGCGGGTCGCCGGACCGGCGCGTCCGGGCCCGTCCGGGGCGAAGGAGGCGTGGTCCGCGGCCGGCAGGTAGTAGACGGCGTTGGGGAAGGCGGGCACCCAATCACCCTCCCGCTCCACGGTGTTCCATCCGACGTGGTCGGCGTGCAGATGGGTGTTGACCACCACGTCGACGTCCTCGGGCCGCACGCCGGCGGCCGTGAGCAGGTCGAGGAAGTCGCTGTCCCGCTCGTGGAACAGCCGGTTGTGCGGGCGCTGCCGACGGTGCCCGACCCCCGTGTCGACCAGGACGGTGCGGCCCCCGTGGCGGATCACCCAGCTCTGCAGGGCGCCGAGATGGGTGTCGTCGGCGCGGTTCCAGTGGTCGGGCGCGAGCAGGTCCGCGTTCCGCGCCCAGTCCTCGGGCGTCGCCGCGGGCACGATGTCGGCGGAGGGCATGAACGCCCCCTCCCACTCCCTGACCCTCAGTACCTCGGCCTCGCCGAGCACGATCCGTTCCATGGCCCCTCCCGTGGTGGTGCGCGATGTCGTTCCGTCGACGATCCCGATCCTAAGAGCGCCCTACTGAGCGGTTCAATGCGTGGATGGCGCGATGCGATACGAGATCGGCTCACAGCTGTGCCGCTGTGGCTATTCTGCGGTCATGGACGTGGTGAGCGACGCGATCGCGGCGGTACGGATCGGACGACCCTCCTCCAACCGGCTGCGGGTCGGCGGGGCCTGGTCGGCCCGCATCCCCGCCTACGAGGGCGCCGGCTTCCATGTGGTGCTGGAGGGCGGTTGCTGGCTGCTGCCGGACGGTGGTGAGCCGGTCCGGCTCGGGGTGGGCGACGCCGTGCTGCTGCCACAGGGGACGGGCCATGTGCTCTCCTCCGCGCCGCTCGACCGGGACGCGGCGGCGTCGGCGGTGCCGATCGAGCGGCTGCTCGCGGCGGCCCGGCCGACGGCGTGGCTCGCCCCGGAGAGACCGCTCGACGGTGCTCCCGCCCCGGAGGGCCCGCTCCAGGGCCTGCTCGGGGGTCCGCTCGGGGGCCCGCTCGAGGGCCCGCTCGACGGTGCCCCCGGATCGCTGCCGGTGCTCGGCGCCGCGAGCGGGCCGATCGCCGAACTGCTCTGCGGGAAGTACCGCCTGGAGCACAGCAGGTCCCACCCGCTGATGCTGGAGCTGCCGGATGTGGTGCATCTGCCGAACCGGATCGGAGTCCACCCCCAACTCCGTGCGGCGGTCGACCTGTTGGGCGGCGAACTGGCCGCCGACGGGGCGGGCGGGGCGCTCGCCGTACCGAGCCTGATCGATCTGTTGCTGGTGTACATGCTGCGGGCCTGGCTGGCCTCGCCCCCGGCCGGGGCCGGACCCGGGGCCGAGGGTGGGGCCGGGGCGGATGTGCCGGGGGCGGAACTCGGCGCCGGCGGTCGCTGGCCCGCCGCGTTGGGGGACCGGGTGGTGGCGGGCGCGCTGCGCGCCATGCACGGGGATCCGGCGCGAGGGTGGAGCGTCGAGGAACTGGCCGCGAGCGCGGGCGTCTCCCGGGCGACGCTGACCCGGCGGTTCACCGCCCTGGTCGGCCGGGCGCCGATGGCCTACCTGGCGTGGTGGCGGATGACCCGGGCGGCCGCGCTGCTCCAGCAGACCGCCGATCCGCTGGAGGTGATCGCCCGGCGGGTCGGTTATGCGACGCCGTACGCGCTCTCGCACGCCTTCAGTCGGCAGTTCGGGACGACGCCGGGCCGCTACCGGGACCGGATGGCGGCCCAATTCGCTGACGGATGATCAAACTCTTGAACGTTTGAGTTTGCCGGACCTGTCCCTGTCAAGAGCGCCTCGACGTGCCGCCCGGGCGCTGGTAGGTGCAGCGAACGATCGTTTGCCTATCAGGTGCGTACCAGGTCACACCTATTGATCGTGGGCGATTCGTCCTTCTCTGTCATGTCCTGTCAGGTCTTGACTCGGAGGATCCTCCAAGTTTCAACCCCTGGTTGGCGTTCACAAAGATAACGAAAGAGCAGGGATTCGCAGGAGCTTGAATTTACTTATTGACGACACGGGTGGGCGCCGGGTTAACTCCTGCCACCTCGCCGCAGAGTTGCGGCCCCTGTCACGGAGGCATTCCCCCATGAACGCAACGATGCGTCGCGTCCTCGTCGGCACCGCCGCGGTCTCGATGGCCCTCTCGTTGGCCGCCTGCGGCAAGGCCGGCGCCGACAAGAAGGACAGCGCGAGCTCCGGGGACTCCAAGTCCATCGGCCTGCTGCTGCCGGAGAACGCCTCCTCCACCCGGTACGAGTCCTTCGACCGTCCGTTCATCGAGGCCAAGGTCACCGCCCTCTGCCCGGACTGCAAGGTCCGCTACAGCAACGCGGAAGGCAGCGCGGCCAAGCAGAAGCAGCAGTTCGACACGCTGATCGCCGAGGGCGTCAGGGTGATCGTCCTCGACGCCTTCGATGCCAAGTCCACCCAGGCGTGGGTCAAGGAGGCAGCCGGGAAGGGCGTCAAGGTCGTCGCCTACGACCGCCTCGCCACCGGCCCGGTCTCCGCCTACGTCTCGTTCGACAACGAGAAGGTCGGCGAACTCCAGGGCCAGGCCCTGCTGGACGCCCTCGGCGCCAAGGCCGCGGACGCCAACATCGTGATGATCAACGGCGACGAGGCCGACCCGAACGCGGCGCTCTTCAAGTCCGGTGCCCACAAGGTGCTGGACGGCAAGATCAAGAAGGTGGTGTACGAGCAGTCCGGCGAGTGGAAGCCCACCGTCGCGGGCCAGAAGACCGGCGCCGCCATCACCGAGCTGGGCAAGGACGGCTTCCAGGCCGTCTACTCCGCCAACGACGGCATGGCCGGCGCGATCATCACCCAGCTCAAGGCGGCCGGCGTCAACGTCCCGGTCGGCGGCCAGGACGCCGGCCTCGACGCGATCCAGCGGATCGTCGCCGGGGACCAGGCCTACACCATCTACAAGGCGTACAAGCCGCTCGCCGACAGCGCCGCCGAACTCGCCGTCAGCCTGCTCCAGGGCAAGGACGTCAAGGCCGTCGCCTCCACCACCGTGGACAGCGACACCGACAAGGGCATTCCGGCCAAGCTGCTGGACCCCAAGATCGTCACCAAGGCCAACATCTCCGCCACCGTCATCGCCGACGGGCTCTACAAGGCCGCCGACATCTGCACCGCCGACTACGCCGCCGCCTGCGCCGCCGCCGGCCTGAAGTGACCCCCGGTCACTGACTCCGGGCCCCGACGCCCGGCCGACGGCCGGCCGACGCCCGTCCGGCGCCCTCGCCCGGCGCCGGACGGCGGCCCGCCCCGCCGTCGCCCCCCGCTCCCACCCCTCCCCGCCACGCACACCCCCGCAGGAGATGGTTCACGTGACAGGCGCACCCGTACTGGCGCTGCGCGCGGTCTCCAAGCGCTTCGGCGCTGTCCAGGCACTCACCGACGTCGACCTCGACGTCCACGCAGGTGAGGTCGTCGCCCTGGTCGGCGACAACGGTGCCGGAAAGTCCACGCTGGTCAAGACGATCGCCGGGGTCCACCCCATCGACGAGGGCACCATCACCTGGGAGGGCCGCCCGGTGCGGATCGGCCGCCCCCAGGACGCCCAGGCCCTCGGCATCGCGACCGTCTACCAGGACCTCGCGCTCTGCGACAACCTCGACGTCGTCGCCAACCTCTTCCTCGGCCGCGAGTTGCGCCGCCACGGCACCCTGGACGAGGTCGCCATGGAGCGGCGCGCCAAGGAACTCCTGGACACCCTGTCGATCCGCATCCCGAGCGTGCGGATCCCGATCGCCGCGCTCTCCGGCGGCCAGCGCCAAGTGGTCGCCATCGCCCGCGCCCTGGTCGGCGACCCCCGGATCGTCATCCTCGACGAACCGACGGCCGCCCTCGGCGTCGAGCAGACCGCCCAGGTCCTGGACCTCGTCGAGCGGCTGCGCCAGCGCGGCCTCGGCGTCATCCTGATCAGCCACAACATGGCGGACGTCCGCGCGGTCGCCGACACCGTCGCCGTACTGCGGCTCGGCCGCAACAACGGCGCCTTCCCGGTCGCCGGGACCACGCCCGAGGAGATCATCTCCGCCATCACCGGCGCCACCGACAATGCCGTCACCCGGCGCCAGGCACGCATCGCGGAGGAAGCGAAGTGAGCACCAGCCAGACCACCCCCGCCGCCGACACCCCGGCCCCGGCCGCCGACCCCCGCCTGCTGGTACGCCAGGGCGGCGTCGCCGGCTACGCCGAGGAGTTCCGCCGCAAGATCCGCAGCGGCGAACTCGGGGCCCTGCCCGTCGTCCTGGGCCTGATCCTGATCGCGATCATCTTCCAGAGCGTCACCGGCCATTTCCTCCAGGCCGACAACCTGACCAACATCACCAAGTGGATCGCCGGCTACGGCCTGATCTCGGTCGGTGTCGTCTTCGTCCTGCTGCTCGGCGAGATCGACCTCTCGCTCGGCTCGGTCGCCGGCGCCTGCGCCGCCGTCACCTCCGTGCTCGCGGTGCGCCAGGGCCTGAACGAGTGGCTGGCGATCCTTCTCGCCCTGCTCACCGCCGGTGCGATGGGCGCCCTCCACGGCTTCTTCTTCGCCCGGATCGGCGTCCCCGCGTTCGTCGTCACCCTGGCCGGCATGCTCGCCTGGAGCGGCCTCCAGGACTACGTGCTCGGCAAGCTCGGCACCGTCAACAACATCAACGACGGTGTCGTCGCCCACCTGGACAACTACTTCCTCGGTGACGGCGACATCCTCTTCGCCTGGCTGCTCGCCGTCCTCTCCGTCGCCGGGTACGGCGCCGCCCAGGTGCTCACCGCCCGCCGTCGCACCGCGGCCGGCCTGCCCGCCAGGCCGCTCGGCGAGATCGCGCTGCGCACCGGCGCGCTGGCCGTGGTCGCCCTGGTCAGCGCCTGGACGCTCAACCAGGACAGCGGTCTGCCGCTGCCCCTGGTGGTGCTCGTCGGCGTGGTCGCGCTCACCGACTTCGTGCTCCGCCGCACCTCCTACGGCCGGCAGATCTTCGCGGTCGGCGGCGGCATCGAGGCGGCCCGCCGGGCCGGCATCAACGTGGCCCGGGTGCGGATCTCGGTCTTCATGATCTCCGCGATGCTGGCCGGCCTCGGCGGCCTGTTCATCGCCTCCCAGCAGGGTTCGGCGGACAAGCTGCTCGGCAGCGGCAATGTGCTGATGAGCGCCATCGCCGCCGCCGTCATCGGCGGGACCAGCCTCTTCGGCGGCCGGGGCAGCACCTGGTCGGCGCTGCTCGGCATGCTGGTGATCCAGTCGATCACCACCGGACTGGACATGGTGCACGCGGCCCAGGCCATCCAGTACATGATCACCGGCGCGGTGCTGCTGGCCGCGGTGGTGCTCGACTCGGTCTCCCGGCGCACCCAGAAGTCCGCCGGCCGGGGCTGAGCCCGGCGGCGCGCCCAGAACGGCCCGGTCCCCACCCCCACGGGGACCGGGCCTCCGGCGTGCTCCCGCTGGTCCGGTATCGCCCCGGCACCGGACCGGTGCAGGACCGGTGCCGGACCGGCGGCGCGCCCGGAGGGAGCCCGGTCGGGACGTTGGTCCCTGCCGCCCGGCCCGTCCGCCCCCGCACCCTGGACTACGGGCCGCCGACCCACGAAGTCCGGCGGCCCCGACGAACCCGGGACCCCGTGAGTGAGGACGTACCGCCGCCCATGCCCGCCGAGACAATCGTGCACCGTCTGGTCGACGCCTTCTTCACCCACTGCCAGGAGTGCGGCGAACCCCGTGACAGCAACTGCCACCCCCGCGCCCACTGGCGCCTCTACCGAGACCTCGACGCGGACACCCTGACCCGGATGCGCCACTGGGCGCTCGACCCGGACAGCCCCGTCGGCACCGAGACCGAGCGCACCGTGCTGCTGCACTGGCTGGACGCCCAGGAAGTCTGACCGCACCCGGACTTCCGCGACAAGCCTCAGTCGTCGCGGCTCCGGGCGAGTTCCAGGGCCGCGCGCAGGTGGCCGTCCGCCGCGGTGAGCAGGCGGGCGGCGGCCGGGGCGTCCACCCCGGCGAGGACGACCAGGACGGCTGCCTTCGCCTCGCCGCCGGTGGCCGCCAGCGCGCGCCGCGCCGTCTCCTCGTCCGCGCCGGTGATGTCGACCACGATCCGCCGCGCCCGCTCGCGGAGCTTGGCGTTGCCGGCCCGCACGTCGACCATCAGATTCCCGTACGTCCGGCCGAGCCGGACCATGACCGCCGTGGAGAGCAGGTTCAGCACCAGCTTCTGCGCCGTCCCCGCCTTGAGCCGGGTGGACCCGGCCAGGACCTCGGGCCCGGTCTCCACCTCGATCCCCAGCTCGGCGGCCGCGACCAGCGGCGACCCGGCCACCCCCGCCAGCCCCACACCCAGGGCCCCGGCCCGGCGCGCGGCGCGGACCGCCGCCACCGTGTACGGGGTGCGCCCCGAGGCGGAGACGCCGACCACCGTGTCCTCGGGCGCCAGCGCGAGCGCGGCCAGGTCGGCCGCCGCCAGCTCCGGCCGGTCCTCCGCCCCCTCCACCGCACGCACCAGCGCCGCCGGACCGCCCGCGATCACCCCGACCACCCGGCCGGGGTCGGTGCCGAAGGTCGGCGGGCACTCGCTCGCGTCCAGCACCCCCAGCCGCCCGGCCGTCCCGGCACCCGCGTAGACCAGCCGCCCGCCCCGCCCCATCCGGGCGGCGACGGCGTCCACCACGACGGCGATCCTCGGCAGCTCCCGGGCCACCGCCCCGGCCACCGTGCGGTCCTCGGCGTTCAGCAGCCGCAGCAGCTCGGGCGTGCCCAGCCGGTCGATCCCGGCCCACTCCGGTCGGGCCGCCTCGGTGGCCGGCCGGTCGGTGTTCTCCATACGATGCCCCTCCCCGCACGGGCCCGCCGCCAACCGGGCGCTACGGCCCGCCCGCCGCCCGGACGTGCCGCCGACGGGGCCTGCCGGGCAACTCCACGAAACCCCCGACGCCCTTGCAGGCGTCGCGCCAGGAACCCTGGCAGTCGGACTTCGCAGAGGCGGGACAACGGGTGACTACCGGGCCATCGTCCGGCGCGGTCGTCCCGTCCCGGGCGATCTGGCCCCTGTCTCAGATGATCTGGCCAGTTGGCACTGCTTGCGGTCCGTTCTCCTCTGATCCGGCTGGTCCCAACGGACGTGTGTGGGTTGTTCTACGAACCCTCCCGGTGCCTGTCGGGTCGGTCCGGTCGGCCCCGCCCCGCGAACCGCGCCGTCAGGCATCGGCGTCGGCGTGCATACTTACCGGACGATCAGTAGGAGGTCGAGGTGATGACGCGGTGAAACTGGCTGAAGCGCTCGCGCAGCGCGCGGCTGCGGTGCGGCGGGTGGAGCAGTTGCGGGTGCGCGTCGTCGGCAGCGCCCGCTACCAGGAGGGCGAGGAACCGGCCGAGAAAGCGGCGGAGGTCCTGGCCCAGGCCGGAGAGGTGCTGGACGAGTTGGAGCGGCTGATCCGTCAGATCAACCGGACCAACTCCACCGTTCTCATTGAGGGCGGCGGCACTCTTACCGACGCCCTCGCTCGCCGGGACGTCCTGCGGCTGCGCCACTCGGTGACCACCGCGGCCGCCGATGCCGCCTCCGGACGCGACCAGCGCGGAGCCGTGCGGCAGTTGCGGTCCGAACTCAGGATCCTCTCCGCCCTGCCGGTGGCCGAGCTTCGCGCCCAGGCGGACGTGTTGGCCAAGGAGAT
This sequence comes from Kitasatospora purpeofusca, assembly GCF_034043715.1. GTDB lineage: Bacteria > Actinomycetota > Actinomycetes > Streptomycetales > Streptomycetaceae > Kitasatospora > Kitasatospora purpeofusca_A. The sequence goes on from NZ_JAXCLC010000047.1 coordinate 44,996, forward strand.
CCGCGAGGTGGACACCCTGATCCAGCGCACCAACTGGGAGATCGACCTGATCGAGGACTGACCCCACGAGCTGGGTGTGGGAAGCAGGTAGTCGTCACGGAGGCGTGCACACACCGCGGGTCGGCGGTTCATCCGGCCCCTGGCGCGTGAAGAGCAACGCAGGGGTTCGATTCCTCACCAACAGTGCAGCTCAGCATCGCGTACAGGTGACAGAGCACACCGCACGGCTCACCACCATGTGCAGATCCTGACGACGAGGGCGGGAACGGGGCGCCCACACCCGGTGCGAGGGCCGTGGTGCACACCACCACGGCCCTCGCATCTACTCCCAGGGCCACTCAGGGAGCGCCATCAGGGTTCGTTACTGATGATCTCTGCGGCCGCCGTCCCCCGGCCGGGGTGTCAGGCCATCCAGAAGAAGACCGCCGTCATCCGCCGCTCCTCCAGGGTCAGACCGTGGTAGGCGGTGGCGCTGTGGATCAGGTTGGCGTGGTAGACGAGCAGGCGGTTGTAGCGGTTGGGGACGCGGACGTCCTCGGTGAAGGCGTCGGCCGGGACGCGGCGGGTGCCGAGCGCCTCGACCAGGTTGTTGTGCGGGGCCGTGACCAGGTTGCCGCCGAGCCGGCCGCCGGGGAACTGCTGGCGGTAGAAGCCGGTGCCGGCGTCCTTCGGCGCGCCGGGGCTGAGGTAGAGGACGGCCGCGAACCGGCACAGCGCCCGGGAGTCGGTGTGCGGACGCGGCTCCGACTCCGCATTGCCCACCAACTGGACGCAGTTGTGGTTCAGGGTGCCGCCGCCGGGGGTGCTCTGGACCCAGAGCCGCGACGCCCCGGTGGCCTTGCGGACGAGCGCCTCCACCCGGGCCAGCTCCTCGGGTTCCAGACCGGGCATGGTGCGCAGTCCGGGCCAGGCTTCCGGCCGGTAGGGGTAGCCCTCGGTCCAGTCGTCGCGGTCGAGGCAGCGGCGGCGGACGGCGTCCGGGTCCGGCAGGACGTCGTCGAACACCCAGTAGTCGCGGCCGGGGGTGGGCTTGCGGTAGGGCAGTACGGGCAGCGCGGTGGTTCGTCCGGGGGGCAGTGGAGGCATGGGCCGACCATAGGAGTGAGGGTCCCCAACGTTCTGCCGTGAGCAGGTCAACCTTTCGTCAAGGCGGCGCTCGGGGTCGGCCCAGGTCGGCCCCGGTCGGCCGTGGTGTTCGATGCGGGACCGCTCAGCAGGAGCCGTCGGCGAGGACGTAGTAGCCGGGGCCGGTCCGGCGCAGGGTGTGGACGGTGAAGGTGTTCCACAGCCCCATCGCCTGTCCGGAACCGAGCGCGTACACCAGGCCGCCGCTCTGCGTCGCCCGGCCGGCCGCCACCTGGTGGTAGTTGTCGGTGGTGTAGCACGGCGCCGGGCCGCCCGGCGTGGTGACGGTGACGGTGGTGGAGCGGGCGCCCGTGGTGCCGTCGGCGGCGACCGAGGCCACCGCGTAGCCGTAGGCCGTACCGGCGCTCAGACCGCCGTCGGTCCAGGCGGTGCCGGTCGGGGCCGCGACGGGGGCGCCGTCCCGGAAGATCCGGTAGGAGACGGCTCCGGTGACGGGCTGCCAGCCGAGCGCGACGGTGTCGCCCCCGGTCGCGGTGGCGGTCAGACCGCTCGGCGCGGGCAGCCCGGGGTCCGTCGGCCCGCCGCTGTCCAGGCCCCAGAAGAGTGCGGTGTGGTAGCCGGAGCAGATCGCGTCCAGGAAGTACGCGCCGGTGGCCCCGCACCTGTCGGCTCCCGAGCCCGGGGCGACGGCCAGCCCGTGCCCCATGCCCGCGATCGAGTACAGCGCGACGGCGGGTCGGCCCCCGGCGTCGTCGTAGCGGGTCTCGGTGGTGCCGCCGGGCAGGCTCCGGGTGCCGGACGGGCTCTGGCCGATGCCCCACACCTCCGTCCACTGGTCGCGCAGTTCGGTGGCGTTCACCGGCCGGACGGTGGTGTCCGCCGTGCCCTGCCAGATCGCCACCCGGGGCCACGGCCCGGAGTGGCCGGGGTCGGCTCGGCGGACCTTCTCCGCCCACTGGGCGGGGGTGAGCCGCTGGTCGTTGTTCTGGCAGGACGAGGCCGCGGACAGGGTGGCGGCGCAGTGCGCGGGCGGACCGGCGTCGACGGCCCCGCCGGCGAACACGTCCGGATAGTCGGCCAGCAGGTCGGCGGCCATGCCGCCCCCTGCGGACAGGCCGGTGACGAACACCCGGTTCCGGTCTGCGCCGAACAGCTCCCCGGCCCTGGTGACCATCTGCAGCACGGAGGCCGCCTCGCCGACGCCGCGGGCGTTCTGCGCGGCGTCGAACCAGCGGAAGCAGGAGAGCGGGTTGTTGGCGGTGCCGGTCTGCGGGAAGACCACGGCGAAGCCGTAGCGGTCGGCGAGTTCGGGCCAGCCGGAGTGCCGGTAGTAGTCGTCGGCGGTCTGGGTGCAGCCGTGCAGGGCGATCACCAGGGGCGCGCCGCCGGGCAGTCCGGCCGGGGCGTAGGTGTACATCGAGAGGTTGCCGGGGTTGCTGCCGAACCCGGTGACCTGCTGGAAGATGCCGCCCGCGCCGCCCGCGCCGCCCGTGCCGGCGAGCACGGGCGCGGGCGCGGGCATGGCCGTCGAGACGGTGGTGGAGAGGAGGAGCGCCGCCGCGGTGAGCAGCGCGGCGAGGGCGGCGAGCGCGGCGCGGCCGGTGCGGCGGACGTGGTCGGCCTGGTGGACGCGGCGGGCGGGAGTTGGGGCGGTGGGGGACACGGCCATCGGGGACTCCGGGGTGGGGAGGAGTACGGGACCTTGCCGTGCAGAGTGCCGCTCCCGCCCAGGGGTCGCCATATGGCGGGCGGCCGTCCCCGGAGGCCCGGTCATGGGTGGTGCCGCCATGGCGGCACCACCGGCACTGCGCGCGACCGGCGGCACCGCGGTGCGGTCAGGCGCCGGGGCTCACTGCCGCGGCGACGAGTCCGCACACGGCGAGGAAGCCGCAGATCCCGAAGTTGACCAGCTTGTGCGAGAGGAAGACGGCGGCGAACTCGCGGATCGTCGCGCTCGGCCAGTAGTACCGGGCGGTGGGCGAGCCGCAGACCTGGCCGTTGACCCCGGTCGTGCGGGCCGTCAGGGCGGCCCGGAAGGCATGGAAGTTGTTGGTGACGACCACACAGCGGTAGTCGGGCTTCTCCCGCTCCATGATCTCCTTGCTGAACAGCAGGTTCTCCTCGGTGGTGCGGGAACGGTCCTCGCGCTCCAGGTGCTCGGCGGGGAAGCCGCGCTCGACCAGGTAGTCCGCCATGGCGTGGGACTCCGGCAGCTTCTCGTCCGGACCCTGACCGCCCGAGGTGATCAGCACCGGAGGGTTGCCCCGCGCCGCCTGCTTCTCGTAGAGCGCGCGACCGCGTTCGAGCCGACTGGCGAGCAGCGGCGGCACCCGGTCGCCGCCGATCAGTCCGGAGCCCAGCACCACCACGAAGTCCACGTCGCCGCGCGGCAGATGACGCTGGTAGAGGAAGGCGTAGCCGACGAAGCAGACGAAGAGGAAGGAGACATAGCCGACCACCAGGAGCGCCGTGGCGGCGAGGACGCCGAGCCGCGGGGAGTCGGTGACGACGGCCGCCCCGAGCAGACCGATCAGCGCGAGGATGCCGAGGCCGGCGAGCAGCGACAGCAGGTTCGCCGGCCGCCGGCCCTCCTTGCGGATCATCGTCACCCCGTTGGAGAGGAGGAACCAGACCAGTGCCACCGTGCCCACCGTCGGCAGCAGGGCGATGACGGCCACGGTCAGCTCGGCCACCAGGGTCGGCGCCCGGCGCACCTCCGCGATCAGCGCCAGGGCCAGCAGGGAGACCCCGATGCCGAGCAGCACGGCGTTGCTGAACTTGCGTCGGTCGCGCAGGACTCCGATTCCGCAGAGGAGGAAGAAGAAGGCCGCTGGGGCATAGGCGATCATGTTCGTATCGTAGGGTCCCGCCGCGCCGCCCCGACCGTGGCCTCCGGGGCTGCGGAAGGCGCCCCGGTGACACCGGGGACGGTTGTCCCCGGGCCCTTTCCCGGGGAGTGGCGGCCGTCCTTCGAACCGTCCGTCGGACCGCCCGTCAGGCCGCCCGTCGGACTGTCCGTCAGGCCGTCAGCGTCCGCAGTGCGCCCGACCCGGCGGACACCCGGGACGACGGCCGCCCCGCCGCAGGCCAGCGCGACCAGGGCGGCCGTGACGAGCAGCGGCCCGGTGCTCCCCCAGGCGTCGGCGGCCAGCGGTGCGAGCGTGTACCCCAGCGGGGCGGCGGCGAGCGACAGCAGCCAGTCGTAGGAGGTGACCCGGGCCAGCACCTGCGGCGGGAACTCCTGCTGGACCACGGTCTGCCACACCGGATTGAGGAAGCCAAGCCCGGTCATCGCCAGGGCGTACGAGGCGACCGTGACCGGTGCGGGCGCCGTCACCGCCAGGGCGACCAGCGGCAGGGCGTAGAGGGCGAGGCCGAGGGAGGCGACCAGCAGCGGGCGCCGGGGCCGGAACCGCCCGGCGAGCAGCGAACCGGCCAGCACACCGAAGGCGGCGGCCTGGGTCATCGCGATCCAGACGCCCTCCCCGCCCATCCGTTGGGAGGCGATCAGCGGGCCGAGGGTGAGCAGCACGGCGGCGGCGCCGTTCCACACGGCGTGGCCGATCAGGCTGGTCCAGTACCAGTCGCGCGAGCGCACCTCGCTCCAGCCCCGGACCAGGTCGGCGCGCAGCGACCTGCGCTCGGTAGGGGTGTGGCTCACCTTCAGCCGCGTCAGCAGTGCCGCGCTGACCAGGAAGGAGGCGCCGTCCAGCAGGAACGCCCAGCCGGGACCCGCGGTCAGGACGAGGACGCCGGCCAGCGCCGGGCCGCCGAGCCGGGCGCCGCTGATGGCCGAGGCCAGCAGGGCGTTGGCGCGCATCCGCTGCGGCCCGGCCACGGCGGCCGCGACCAGCGGGCTGGCGGTCGGCATGGCGAACGCCGAGGCGATGCCGCCGACCGCCTCGGCGGCCGCTATGGCGGCCAGGCTGGGCCGGCCGCCGAGGAGTTCCAGGCCGACCGCGATCTGGGCGGCGGCCCGGACCAGGTCGGTGACGAGCGCGACCAGCCTGGGGTCGACCCGGTCCCCGACGACGCCGCCCAGGGGGAGCAGCAGCAGGCGGGGGACCATCGCACAGCCCAGGACCAGGGCCAGCGCGGAGGCGGAGCCGGTCGCCCGGGTGACGGCGATGGCGAGGGCGGCGGGGACGACGGCGTCCCCCAGGGTGGAGATCGTCCGGCCGAGGAAGAGCAGCCGGAAGGCGGGCAGGCGCAGCGGGTGCGGGTGGTGGGTCGAAGTCACGGCAGCACTGTATTTCGTTACCGAAATTTCGGCAACGAAATATTTGGAACCGGAAAAGCCCTGGTGCGGGGCCGCCTAGACTCGGGGACATGACACCCGCGACGCACCGGGCGGCGGCCGACCGGCCCCGCGACTGGACCGACGGCCACGTCGAACGCTGGCGGCCGGTGCTGCCGCACCTGGACCCGGACGTCGAGGGCGCCGTCACCCGGATGAGCAAGCTCACCCGGCACCTCGGCCGGGTCCGTGAGCAGGGGGTGGCCGACTACGGACTGCAGAAGCACGAGTTCGACACCCTGCACGGGCTGGCCGGCCGCGGCGGCCGGGCCACCCCGTCCGAGCTGCGCGGTGACCTCGGCCTGGCGCCCGCCTCGGTGACCGGGCGTCTGGAAGCACTGGAACGGCGCGGATTCATCGTCCGCACGCCCTCCAGCGACGACCGCCGCCGGGTCGACGTCGAACTGACCGAGCAGGGCCGGCTGGCCTGGGCACAGGCGCTGGACGTGGTCGGCCGGGAGGAGCACCGCCTGCTCGGAGTGCTCTCCCCGGCCGAGCGGCGCCAACTCGCCGATCTGCTGCGCCGGGTGCTGCTGGTCGCCGAGGGGCCGCCGCCGGAGCCCGGATCGCGGACCGGCCCGCAGCCCGGTGCCGACCCCCGGCTCGGCCCGGCGGCCGCGGCCTGGACCGACTCCGGCGCCGAGCCCAGGACCGACCCCCCGGCGGCCGACTGGCACGGCTAGGGCCGGGGTCAGGGGCAGGGGCAGGGTCAGAGCCAGGGCCCAGGCCGGGGTCGGGGCGGGTGGTCAGGTCAGGGGGGTTCAGCTCCAGGGGCCGACCGTGAGCCGGAGCCGGGCGTCGGGGCCGAGGATCGGGCGGGTGGTGGCCGGCAGCGGGATGTGGGCGAGCCAGGCGTCGGCCCGCGGATCCTCGTCCGGCAGCGGCGGCCCGGTCGGGTGGAGGTCCCGGATCGCGCCGTCCACCTCGGAGTTCCAGTGCGCCCAGGCCGCCGGGCGCGGGGAGTCGGTGTCCACGTCGACGATCAGGGTGTCCGCGAAGTCGGCGGTCTGCTCCAGATGGTCGCCGAACCCGAAGAACCCGTTGTGCTCCTTGAGTCCGAGCACCCGCAGGTCGAGCGCGAACCGCACCGGTTCGCTCGCGCCCGGCCGGGGCGCGTCCACCGCCGTGCGCGCCGCGTCCACCGCCGCGCGTTCCGCGTCGTCCCGGTGCGGGAGCAGCTTGCTGGAGAGGAAGGTGGTCGCCAACTGGACGGCGCCGTCCCTGGTGGCGCGGGCCTGACGGGTGGCCGAGGTGGGGTCGGAGAGCTGGACCGGGCACCAGTGGGTGGCGGAGCGTTCGTGCAGCAGCACCGGCAGCCCGCGGACCTGGAGCCGTACCTCGGCCTGCCAGGTGACGTCCGGGTCGCGGTCGGACAGCGTCACGTCGACCAGGTCGACGCGGGCCCTGAGGTCGCCGAACAGGAACCGGCGCAGGTTCTGGTACCCCTCCTCGGAGTTGACCAGTCCGTACCGGCCGCTGTGGCTGCGGTGCGTGAACGCCCGGTTGGCGCCGGTGACCTGGGCGTTCTCGATCTGCACCAGGCCGTCGCTGCGCGGGCCGACGGCCGAGGCCGAGACGCCGTGGGCGACGTCGTAGTCGTCGGAGTCGGTGCCGATCATGCAGAAGACCCGGTCGAGCGGGAACCCGCCCGCGGCCTCCCGGGGCGTCCCGCGGCCGTCGTCGTCCGGCATGTCGACGGCCCGCCAGTCCTCCGGCCGCCCGTCCGGACCGGGATTGGGCGTCAGGTACTCGTACATCCGGTCGGGTCCGAAGACGTCCGAGCCGTTCAGGGCGAAGGTGTCGCGGAGGGCCTCGGGAACGCCGAAGCCGACGGCGAAGGTGATGCCGCCGTGTGGCGTTCCGTAGGTGAACAGTTTCGACACGTAGTCGGTGGCGCGCTTCCCCTCGCGCTGCTCGGGGATGACCTTCTGGAGCAGGCAGCGGCAGATCAGGCCGCCCATCGAGTGGGCGACCAGGTGGACCCGCGGCGCGCCGGTGCGCTCCTGGAGGTCCTCGATCAGTCGGAGGAGGTCCTCGGCGGCGCGCTCCAGGCTGAACGCCTCGGGTTCGCCGCCCCAGGTGCCGGAGCAGCGGTCGTAGAAGCGGTGGATCCAGATGCTGTCGGCCGGGATGTCCTTGGGGTGGTTCGCCAGATAGGCTTCCTGGCCGCCTTCGACGAAGACCCGGTAGCCCTCGTCGGTGAGCAGGCGTACTAACGGGCTTTCGAACTGGTAGAAGACGGGGGAGTCCTGGCGCCCGACGCGGATGTGCGTCGAGCCTTCGTTGAATCCGTAGAACGGATCCGTCACGGCCTTCTCGATCCCGGGGGTGCCACCGGCGTATCCCCGGACGTAGACGATCGGGATTCTGGAGGACGGCGTACTCATGGCCGGCCTGCCCTCTCGGCGGCCAGTACCGGCCGGTACCGGCCGACCCATTGACGTGGGAGCTTCTTCCTCCCAGTGTCGGCCGCCGGGGCGGCCCTGTCACCCCCCGTGTGCGGAACGTTGATGGGTCGTCACTGCCCGTTCCGCCCGGGGGAGGTCGGACCGGCGGAAGCCGGGTGGGCGGCGGCCGGTCGGCCGGTCGGGTCGCAGCCGGTCGGGCGGTGGGCGGGCGGCAGGTCGGACGGCCGGGCGGGTCAGCGGCGGTCGGGCGGCAGCAGTGCGGCGAGTCCGTCGAGGATGCGCTCGAGGCCGAAGTCGAACCGGGTGTCCAGGTCGGGGCCGGTGAGGTCGTCGGCCATCGCGACGAGGTTGGGGAACTCCGCGGCGGGCAGCGCGCGGAAGCGCTCGGCGGCGCCGGCAGCGACCTCGCGCCGCCCGGCGCCGGCGGTCTCGGCGGCCGCCATCGGGGACTGCTCCTGGAGGACGAAACCCTGGACGTACGCGCCGAGCAGGTAGGAGATCATCGCGCTGTCGGCGGGGGAGAAGCCGGCCTCCCGCAGCCGGTCGAGCTGGTCCTCCATCAGCCGCAGCAGGTGGGGCCCCGGGGCGAGCCGGCCCGCCACCACCTTGGCCGCGTCCCGCTTGCCCAGCAGGTGGGCACGGTAGCGCCGGCAGTAGCCGCGCAGTTGGGTGCGCCAGTCGCCGGTGCGCGGCGGGGCCTCGGCGTCGGCCATCAGCGCGTCGTTGAGCAGGTCGAGCAGTTCTTCCTTGTCGCGGACGTGCCAGTACAGCGAGGCGGCCTTGACCCCGACCTCGGCGGCGACCTTGCGCATCGAGAGTCCGGCCAGGCCCTCGCGTTCCAGCACCCGCAGGGCGGCCCCGGCGAGGGCGTCGCGGGTGAGTCCGGGGTGGGCGGGTCCGGGCTGGATAGCTCCGGGCTTGGTGGCCCCGGGCTGGCCGGCTCCGGGCTGGGTGGCGTCGTCCTCGTCGGCCGGCATGAGGTCCTCGCTGCATCGTCGGGTTCGTCGGGTTCGTCGGGCGGGGTGGGCCGCAGCCCCGGGCCCCGATATTCCAGTTGCAATCTAACACCGTTAGGTAGACGCTGTCCCTCGTCGAAGCCGCCCCTAACGCCGTTAGGGGATCTGGGAGCCAATCGAGAGGAACACCCGATGGGGGAGAGCGGGGCGCCGGACGTCCGGCGTCGCCAGCGGCTCGCGCTCGCGACGCTGTGCACCACCATGTTCATGTCCATGCTGGACAACGTCATCGTCAACAACGCCCTGCCGCGCATCGGCCAGGACCTCGACGCGGGCATCACCGGCCTCCAGTGGGTCGCCGAGGGCTACAGCCTGGTCTTCGCCGCGCTGCTGCTCACCGGCGGCGCGCTCGGCGACCGCTACGGCCGCACCGCCGTCTTCCGGCTCGGCCTGGCGCTGTTCACACTGGGATCGGCCGCCGCGGCCCTGGCCGGCACGGTCGGGGCCCTGGTCGCCGCGCGGATGCTCCAGGGCGTCGGCGCGGCCCTGCTCACCCCCGGCAGCCTCGCCATCCTGCGGCACGTGTTCACCGACGAACGGGAACGCACCCGCGCCATCGGCCAGTGGTCCGGCGTCTCCGCCCTCGGCCTCTCGGTCGGCCCGGTGGTCGGCGGCCCGATGGTCGAGGCATTCGGCTGGGCGAGCGTCTTCTGGATCAACGTCCCGATCGGCGTCGCCGCACTCGTCCTGTCGGCGCGGGTGCTCCCGGTCGTCCCGGGCCGGGCCCGGCGGATCGACCTCGGCGGGCTCGTGCTCTCGGCACTCGGCCTCGGCGCGGCCGTCCACACCCTGGTCGAGGGTCCTGACCGGGGCTGGACGGACGGCCGGGTGCCCACCACGGCGGCGCTGGCGGTGCTGCTGCTGACGGCGTTCCTGCTGCTCGAACTGCGGATCGCCGAGCCGATGCTCGACCTCCGACTGTTCCGCGACGGCGTGCTCGGCGGCGCTCTGCTGGGCGGATTCGCCGTGAGCTTCGGAATGTTCGGCGCGCTGTTCTTCCTGCCGCTGCTGATGCAGGGCGTCCTGGACTGGTCCCCGACGGCCGCCGGCCTCGCCGGGCTGCCGATGACGGCCATGATCGTCGTCGCCGGTCCGCTCTCGGCACGGCTGACCGGCCGGTACGGCCCGCGGCTCCCGCTGGTCCTGGGCATCGCCCTGTGCGCGTTCGGCCTCGCCGGCCTGTCCGGGTACGGCGAGAACGCCCACTACGCGGAGTACGTGTGGACGCTGTTCGTTCTCGGCCTGGGCCTGGGGATGACCTTCACCCCGGTCTCGATCGCCGTCCTGCAGCGGGTCGCCCCGGAGCGGATCGGCACCGCCTCGGCGACCGTCAACACCCTGCGCGAACTCGGCGGCGTGCTCGGCATCGCCGTCCTCGGCGCCGTCCTGACCCACCGCCTGACCGACTCCCTGTCCGGCCTCGGTCTCCCGCCCGACGCCCTGACCGCCGCCACCGCGCCGGGCCCGGGCACCGCCGCGCTGCCCGCACCGGTCCGGTCGGCCGTCGAGGCCGCCTTCACCGACGGCATCCAGCTCGCCCTGCGCTGCGGCTCCGCCGCCCTGGCCCTGGCCGCCGTCCTGGTCGCCCTGCTCCTGCGCCGCTCCGGGCCGCGCCCGGAGGGTCCGCAGGGCCCGGCCGCCGCCCGGCCCCGCCCGGATGAGGCCCCGGCTCACCGGCCGGTCGGTCGGCGGTAGAGCGCGGCAGCGGGCGGACGGGCGACGGGTGGCGGGCGGTCAGCGGAAGACGGCGATCGCGTGGACCTCCAGCACCGCCTCGGCGGCGTCCCAGCCGTGGACCGTGCCGAGGCAGTACCCGCGCGGGTCTGCCCGCCCGCCTCGGAGTCGCTCAACCCCGGGCGGTCGCAGGTCACCCGCACCCGCCCCGTCCGGGACAGGTCGCCGTGCGGGGCGTACCGAGCCATGAAGACCTGTAGTACAGCGGTTCGTCGCCGCGGTCGGGGCGGTACCGCGGGGTGGCGATCTCCTTGTCCTCCGGCGTCCGGGCGTAGTCCGGTAGGTCGCCAGCACGAGCGGGCTGACGAAAAGGTTGTACGCCTTGGAGCACCCGCCGGGGCCGGGGCCGGGCTCAGTCGATGCCCTCCACCGAGGTCTGGGCGGTGTGGGCGAGTTCCTTCCGCGCCGCCCAGCGGCGGGCCGGGTCGGCCGCCGGAGCCGGGACGGGCGGGCGGAAGGTCAGTTCGGCCACCAGGCCGCGAACGGCGACCACCCGGGCCAGCGAGGTGAGCAGGTCGTCCTCGCCGACGAAGGCGGGGGTGCTGGTGGCGCGCCCGTCGGCCAGCCGGTAGCGGATCGAGACGGGCTGGACGGCGGCGCCGGACCGGACGGCGGCCTCGAAGAACGCCGGGCGGAACCGCCCGCTCTCCCGCCCGCACCAGGTGGACCCCTCCGGAAACACGATCACCGGATGGCCGGACCGCAGCCGGTCGGCCACCGCGGCGACGGCCGCCGGCAGGTCGCGCAGCCGGTCGCGGTCCAGGAACACGGCCCCGCCCCGGGCGACCAGCCGCCCCAGCACCGGCCAGTCCCGCACCTCGGTCTTGGCGACCGCCCGGCCCGGCCTGACGGCGGCGATCAGCGGGATGTCCAGCCAGGAGACGTGGTTGGCCACCAGTAGGACCCCGCCCCGGCCGGCCGGGGCCGGACCGGGCACGATCCGCACCGCGACGCCCAGCGCGCCGAGCAGCCCGCGCGCCCAGGACCGGGCCAGCGCGCCGCGAGGGCCGTGCGGCAGCAGCCGTGCCGGCGGCATCAGTGCCAGCCCCGCGGCCAGCAGCACCAGGAAGCCGGCCAGTCTCAGCACCCGGCGGGGGAGGGCGACGGTCGGCGCCGGGTCGGTCAGGCAGGTCTCCGGGGTGCAGGAGGCCGTCGGCATCCAGACGCTCATGAGGCCGGTCCCGCCTCCGCCGCCTCCGGGACCGAGCCCGCACCCGCACCCGTGCCCGCGCCCGGCGAGGCCGCCGCGCCCACGCCGCCGACGCCGGACAGGAAGTGCCGCAGGTAGCGCGGGTCGGTGCGCTCCAGCGACAGCAGGACGTACAGGTCGGCGCAGTCGAAGTCCGGGTCGTGCGCCGGCGGGCCGCAGACCCAGGCGCCCAGCCGGAGGTAGCCGCGGAGCAGGGGCGGCAGCGGTGCCCGGTCGGCCCGCGTCACGCCGGTGGCGTCCCAGGGGCGGTGCGGGGCGACCCGGTACTGCTCGGGGGCGAGGTGCTTGGCGGCCACGGTGTCCCAGACCCGGGCGGCGGTGGCGCCGCCGTCCTCCAGGGGGATCGAGCAGCAGCCGCCCACCCAGGTGTTGCCGGTGTCGGCGAGGTAGCGGGCGATGCCGCCCCACATGAGGTTGATGACGGCGCCGTTGCCCCGGTGCTCGGCGGCGATGCAGGAGCGGCCGAGCTCGACCAGCCCGTCGCGCAGCGGTGCGAGGTTGCCGAGGTCGAACTCGCCGTCCGAGTAGAGCCGGCCGGCCCGGCGGGCGGCCTCGGGGCGCAGCAGCCGGTAGGTGCCGACGACGGCGCCGTCCTCGCCCTCGCGGACGAGCAGGTGGTCGCAGAAGTCGTCGAACGGGTCGACGTCCAGCCCCGGGACGGTGCTCCGCAGGGTGGCGCCGAGCTCGTCGGCGAAGACCTGGTGGCGCAGCCGCTGGGCGGCGCGGACGTCGGCCTCGTCGCGGGCCAGCGAGACGGTGTAGACGGCGGAGGCGGCGGAGGCGGCGGAGGCGGAGCCGGGTGCGGCGGCCGGGCGCGCGGCGGGCACCGGGGCGGTCCGGGTGGGGGTGACTGCGGTCGGAGCGTACGTGGGGACGGTGGTCATGGCAGACCCTCCAGGGCAGCACGGACGACGGCGGCCACGGCGTTCCGTGGCAGCGGCCCGGGGCGGACCCGTACAGTCGGATCCGCGAACCGGCACCCGTATGTCTCTCCAAGTCGGCTGGCATCCACGTTGCCGTTCGGCGGAGCGCAGATGTGCACCTGCTGAATGCGACCATCCGACGTGTGCGGGACACCTGTTGGGCACCGCGGCGCCGCCCTATCCTCCGCTGCATGGGGTGGAATCCGGGGGCGGGACTCTGGCGGACCTTTGCCAGTGACATGACAGACGTATTGCTGTGCCAGACGTCGGCGACCGGCGGACTCGCCGTCGTGTACGTGCTGGCGCGGGCGGTGGGGCTGGCGCCCTCGCCGTGGTGGTGCCTGGTGGTGGCGATGGCCGTCGCCCTGCACCTGGTCGGCGAGCGCTGCTGGGCGGACGACCGGCGGCCGAGAGCGGCGCTGGTGGCGCTGGCCGTGGCGCTGGCGGTCGCGATGGCGCCCTACCTGGTGCTGGGCGCGACCTCGGGGTGGGCCGAGGCGCAGGCGGCGGACACCTACGCCTCGGGTGCGATGGCGGGCGGGCTGCTGCTCGCCGGGTACGTGTCGCGAGCCGTGCACGTGCTGCGCAGCGGCGGGTACCCGCCGCCGCCCGCCGCCGCCCCCGCACCGGACCCGGGCAGGGGCGACTAGGACGGCGGAGCCGCGACGGCGGGAGCGGCGGGAGCCGAAACGGCGGGCGCGCGGAAGGGCGGGCTCAGTACACCTGCCACCCCTGCGGGTCGACGCCGCCCGGGACGGCCTCGGCGGGCCCGTACGGCTCGCGGGTGAACACGAAGGAGCCGATGTCCAGATGGCTCACCGAGCCGTCGGCGGCCCGCACCACCCGCAGGGTCTCGCCCGCGTAGTAGTCGTTCAGACCGGTCCAGGTGCCGTCCGCCTCGGCCCGGAAGCGCCCGGCCCGGCCGGCCCGGCCGAGCACCGACAGCTCCAGCCCGCGGTCCGCCGTGAGCCGCAGGCTGTGCGGCGCGGCGCCCCAGTACCAGGGGCCGGTCAGGGACAGCAGCTGCTCGTCGAACTCGGCCAGCGGGCGCCAGGGCTCGGGGATCCGCGGCTCGTGCTGCGCGGTGAGCGCCAGCAGCTCGGCGGCGACCGCCGCGGTGCGCGGGCCGCTGGTCGCGTTGGCGAAGGCGATCGCGGCCAGGCCGTCCGTCTCGCTCACCCACAGCCCGGCGGTGAAGCCCGGCATCGAGCCGGAGTGCCCGTGCAGGATCCGACCGTCGTGCTGGATCAGCTGGAGGCCGAGGCCGTAGGTCTCGCTCCAGTCGTCCGGCTCGGGGCCGACGGCGGGGCGGCGCATCTCGGCCACGGTGCCGGCGGACAGCACCTTCTCGTGGCCGGAGGTCAGGAAGGCGGCCCACTTGGCGAGGTCGGCGACGGTGGACCAGAGCTGGCCCGCCGGGGCCAACCGGCCGGTGTCCGTGAGCGGCTCGGGCAGCAGCACATCGGCCCACGGGTGGACGGCGAAGCCGCCCGCGTGCGGGTGCTCGGGGAGCAGCCCGGTGCGGTCCATACCGAGCGGCTCCAGGACCTCGCGGCGCAGCACCTCGCCCCAGGGCTCGCCGCGCAGCCGCTCGACCAGTGCGCCGAGCAGCGCGTAGGTGGGGTTGGAGTAGTGGTGGACCCGCCCGGCCGGATGCCGCAGCGGCCGCTCGGCCTCCAGGACGTCGGCGAGTTCGGGGCGCAGTGCGCCGTCGGTCCGCTCCCACCAGGGGCCCGGCGTCTCGGCGGCGATCCCGGCCGAGTGCGAGAGCAACTGGGCGACGGTGGCGCCGTCGGCGGGCGTGCCCGGCAGGTGGCGCCCCAGCGGGTCGGCGAGGTCGAGCAGGCCCTCGTCCCGCAGCCGCAGCACGAGCACGGCGACGAAGGTCTTGGTGATCGAGCCGATCCGGTACTGGACGTCGGTGGTCGGCGCGTGACCGTCGATCATGCTGCGGGCGCCGCTCCAGACGAGCCGCCCGTCCCGGAGCACACCGGCGACCATCGAGGGGGCGCGGCCCTCGGACTGGGCGACGGCCAGGCGGTGCAGCAGCGCGCGGCGGGTGGTGGGGAGCAGTTCGTCGGACAGGTCGGTCATCTCGTCCTCTGCGGCAGCTGGGGGGCAGGTCGGGGCGGCAAGTCGGGGGCAGGTCGGGTTAACAGGGCCGGGTTAACAGGGCAGGGCGGCAAATCGGGGCGGCAGGTCCGGGGCGGTGGTCAGGGAAGCCTCCCGCCCAACCTAGTTCGTGCGTGTCCGCCCCTTCCACCCATTTTCGTCCCCGGGCCACCACGCCCCTGACACCGGGTCGACTCCCGCCTCCACACCGCCACGCCCCCGCGCCCGGGGCGTACGGGCGTACGGGCGCGCGGGTGACCCGGGCGGCGTGGCGCCGACCCCCGTCCGCGCCCGGCTCCTAGGGTCCGTCTGACCGCCGACCACCCTACGGAGCGTCATGCCCTCGCAGCCCGAGCCGACCCTGCCCGAGCCCCGCCGGCCCGAACCGCCCACCGGCGTCAAGGCCCGCCGGGTGCTCTGCAACCCCCGGATCTGGGTGGTTCCCGGCGTCCTGGTCGGACTGCTCAGTCTGCTGATGTCGCTGCTCTACCTCGGCGGCATCCTCGATCCCCGCGGCGACCTGCACGACCTGCCGATCGCGCTGGTGAACACCGACCGGGGCGCCGCCGTCGCCGGACAGCAGCAGAACCTCGGCGAACAGGTCGTCACCGGGATCGCCACCGCCCCCGGCCAGGGCGACGCGGTGGCCTGGCGGCAGCTCGACGAGGCGACGGCGAAGGAGCAGTTGGCCTCCGGCAAGATCTACGGGGCACTCCAGGTGCCGCCCGAGTTCACCGCCACCGTCGCCGCCCTCGGGGGCGCGGGCGAGCGGCCCGCGCGCCCCACCGTGCTCCAGTACACCAACCCGGGCGTCGGCAGTCTGGGCTCCTCGCTGGCCGCCCAGATCGGCCAGCAGGCCGTCCACCAGGCCTCGCTGGCCCTCGGCGCGAAGCTCACCGCGCTGCCGCAGGCCCAGGGCGCGGGCAACGCGGCCCGGCTGCTGATCGCCGATCCGATCGCCGTCGCCACCACGGTCGGCCACCCGATCGGCAACCGCAGCGGACTCGGGCTGTCCGCCTTCTACTACACCCTGCTGCTCGTACTGGCGGGCTTCTTCGGCGCCAACATCATCGGCAACGGCGTCGACGTCGCGCTCGGCTACGCGGACAACGAGGTCGGCCCCTGGCGCGCCCGCCACCCGGTGGTGCCGATCAGCCGCACCAGCACCCTCGCCGTCAAGTGCGCGATGTCGGTGGGCCTGTCACTGCTGACCTCCTCGCTGATCATGCTGGCGGCGGCGGTGATCCTCGACATGGACGCCGACCACCTGCCGCTGCTGTGGATCTTCTCGGTCTGCGCCAGCAGCGCGGTCGGTCTCGGGGTCCAGGCGATCAACGCGGCCTTCGGCGGCCTCGGCCTGCTGATCAGCATGTTCGTCTTCATCGTGCTGGGCCTGCCGTCCTCGGGCGCGACGATCCCGCTGGACGCCCTGCCGTCGTTCTACCGCTTCCTCTCGCTCTTCGAGCCGATGCGCCAGCTCACCGACGGCGTGCGGGCGATCCTGTTCTTCGACGCGCAGGCGGACGCGGGCCTGACCCGGGCCTGGATCTGGATCGCCATCGGCACCGTCGCGGCGCTGCTCTTCGGCTTCGCGATGACCCGCTACTACGACCGCAAGGGCCTGCACCGCACCGTCCCCGAGCTGGCCTGAGCCTGCGCCTGAGCCTGCGCCCGGGGACGGGGACGGGGACGGCGGTGCGGGCGCCGGGCCCGCGGGCCCTCAGCCGGCCGGCAGCGGCGGCAGCTCGGGCCGCCACAGCCAGGCGTCGAACAGGCCCTCCAGCGGCGTCCGCGCGTACCGGGCGGCGTGCGCGACGAAGTCCGCCGTGGTGACCACCCCGTGGCGGTGGAACGCGGCCCAGTCCTTGAGCATCCGGAAGAACGCGGTGTCGCCGAGCGTCAGCCGCAGCGCGTGCACCACCAGACCGCCGCGCTGGTACAGCCGGTCGTCGAACATCAGCTTGCGGCCCGGGTCGGCCAGCCGGAGGTCCTGCGGCAGCCCGGCCAGCAGCCGGTGCGCGTACAGGGCCCGCGCGGCCGCCGCCGGCCCGCCCGAACGCTCCGACCAGAGCCACTCGGCGTACTTGGCCAGCCCCTCGTTCAGCCAGATGTGGCTCCAGTCCCCGATCGAGACGCTGTTGCCGAACCACTGGTGCGCCAGCTCGTGGGCGATCAGCCGCTCCCGCTCCCAGCCGCCGCCCAGGTGGTTGGTGCCGAAGGTCGCCACCCCCTGCGCCTCCACCGGCACGTCCAGCTCCTCGTCGGCGACCACCACCGTGTACTCGCCGAACGGGTACGGGCCGAACACCTCGCCGAAGTAGGCCATCATCCTCGGCTGCCGCCCGAAGTCCGCGGCGAACGCCCCGGCCAGCCGCTCCGGCACGTACCCGGTCTGCGGCACCTCCGGGTGCTCGGCCAGCGGCACCGGCCGGTACGGGCCGATCGAGACCGTCACCAGGTAGGTCGAGGTCGGCGCGGACTGCTCGTACACCCAGGTGGTGCTGGACGAGCGGGTGGTGCGGGTCAGCAGCCGGCCGCCCACCACCACGGTGTACGGGGACGGCGTGGTGACCGCTATCTGGTACGTGGCCTTGTCCGCCGGCCGGTCGTTGCACGGGAACCAGGACGGTGCCCCGACCGGCTGGCTGGCCACCAGCGCGCCGTCGGTCAGCTCCTCCCAGCCCAGGCCGCCCCAGGGGCTGCGGACCGGCCGGGGATTGCCGGTGTAGTGCACCTCCACGGTGAAGGCCGCGCCGGCCGCCAGGGCCTTCGCCGGGCGCACCCGCAGCTTGCCCGCCCGGTGGGTGTAGCGGGCCGGCCTGCCGTCCACCAGCACCCGGCCGATCCGGAACTCCGCGAGGTCCAGCGCGAACTCGCTCAGCGCGGTCGCCGCGACGGCGCTCAGCCGGGCCGTGCCGCCCAGCCGGTTGGGGCCGGGCCGGTAGTCCAGCGCCAGCTCGTACCGGTGGACGCGGTAGCGGGGATCCCCGCTGCCCGGGAAGTACGGGTCCGGCAGGGCGACGGGCTGCGGGGGCGGCGAGGGCTGCGGGGACTGCGCCGGGCTGTGGTTCACCGGGTCGTACGCTCCTGGAACACGGGGTGGGTGGACGGAACAGGGGAGGGACGGGGACGGACGGCGGACGGTGGCGGGCGCCGACCGGACGCCCGAGGGGCCGGACGGGGCGAACCCCGGCCGGCCCCCCGGGACGGCTGTCAGGACGTGGCCTGCCACACCTCGATCGGGTTGCCGAGCCACCTGGAGTCGGCGGGCACCGACTCGGCACGCATCACCAGCGAGGCCGGACCCAGCGTGCTGCGCGCGCCCACCGTACTGCCGGGCAGCACGATGCCGCCGGGCCCCAGGGTGGCACCCTCGCGCAGGACGACAGTATCCATCCGCATGATCCGGTCGTGGAAGAGGTGGGTCTGCACCACGCAGCCCCGGTTGATCGTCACCCCGTCGCCGAGGGTGACCAGGTCCGCCTCCGGCAGCCAGTAGCTCTCGCACCACACGCCGCGCCCGACCTTCGCGCCGAGCGCCCGCAGCCACAGGTTCAGCACCGGGGTACCCGGCACCGCGCCCACCAGCCACGGCACCGCCAGCACCTCCACGAAGGTGTCCGCCAACTCGTTGCGCCACACGAAGCCGCTCCACAGCGGGTGCTCCACCGGCCGGAACCGGCCGACCAACAGCCACTTCGCCGCCACCGCCACCGCGCACGCCACCGTGCCCGACGCCAGCAGCACCGGACCGGACAGCAGCGCCGCCGCGAGCGGCGACCACGCCACGGTCAGCCAGGACAGCGCGGCCAGCGTCAGCGCGCCCAGCGCGCCCGAGGCCAGCACCGGCAGCAGCCGGCACACCTCGACCAGCCCGCGCGCCCACAGCAGCCGGGTCGGCGGCTCGTAGGTCAGGCTCTGGTCCCCCCGGTCGGCCGAGCGGGGCAGCCGCACCGGCGGCATGCCCAGGTACGAGCCGCCCTTCTTCGTCTTCGCCGGCGTCGCCGACAGCACCCCGACCAGACCGCGCTTGGGCACCGAGCGGCCCGGCGCGGTCATCCCCGAGTTGCCGAGGAACGCCCGCTCGCCGACCTTCGCCTCACCGAGCCGCACCCAGCCGCCGCCCAGCTCGTACGGCGCCATCAGGGTGTCGTCGGCCAGGAACGCGCCGTCGCCGACCGTGGTCAGGCTCGGCAGCGCCAGCACCGTGGACACCTCCGCGTGCCGCCCGACCCGCATGCCCAGCGCCCGCAGCCACAGCGGCGTGACCAGGCCCGCGTACAGCGGGAACAGCACCTCCCGGGCCTGGTCCATCAGCTGGGTGACCGTCCAGGCCTGCCAGCCGACCCGGCCGTACAGCGGATGCACCCCGGGCTCCAGGCCGATCGACAGCAGCCGCACCGCGGCGATCAGCTGCGCCGCGTACACCGTGCCGAACGCCAGGACGGCCGGCAGCAGGCCGAGCAGGGCGCCGCCGAGCGCGCCGCCCAGGTCGTCCGCCGGGTCGACGAACGGGGCCAGCACCGCCAGGCCGGCCACCGCCGGGAGCAGCGGCAGCAGGCTCAGCGCGGTGCCGCTCAGGCCGTACAGCGCGGACCAGCGGGCCCGGCGCACCGGGCGCTCCTTCGGCCAGGTGCGCTCGGCCCGGCCGAGCTTGACGGCGGGCGCGCCGCCCCAGCGCTGGCCGGTCGGGACGTGACCGGTGACGCTGGAGCCGGCCACGACCCGCGCCCCCTTGCCGATCCGGGCGCCCGGCAGCAGGGTCGACCGGGTGCCCACCACGGCCCCCGGTCCCACCTTGAGCTGGCCGACCTCCAGCCGGTCGCCGTCCACCCAGTAGCCGTTCAGGTCCACCTCGGCCTCCACCGCGCAGCCCCGGCCCAGCTTGAGCATGCCGGTGACCGGCGGCAGCGCGTGCAGGTCGACCTCGTCGCCGACCTTGGCGCCGAGCGCCCGCGCGTAGCGGACCAGCCAGACACCGGAGAGCGAGGTCGCGCCGCTCACCTCGGCCAGCCGCTCGGCGGTCCACAGCCGCAGGTGGACGCCGCCGCCGCGGGGGTAGCTGCCGGGCCGCAGGCCGCGCAGCAGCAGCCGGGCGCCGCCGGCCCCGATCGCCAGCCGGCCCGCCGGGGTGAACAGCGCCGCCGCGAGCGGGACGACCGCCCACCACGAGGCGGTCGGCGCCCAGGCGAAGCCGTCCAGGTGGGAGAGCAGATTGCCGAGCGCCAGCACCGCCGCCGTCCAGCGCAGGCCGACCACGGCGAACAGCGGGACCAGCAGGAGCAGCTGGATCACCTTGGCGCGGGCCGGCACCGGGTCGACGGTGCGGGCCTCGCTGGTGCGGACCGAGCTGCGCTCGAGGTGCCGGGCGAGCTTGCGCAGCGTCGGGTTCTGGTAGATGTCCAGGACCGCCGCGTTCGGGTAGCGGGCGCGCAGCAGGGTGGTCAGCCGGGCGGCGGCCAGGCTGCCGCCGCCGATCGCGAAGAAGTCCTCCCGGGAGCCGCCCACCGGCACCCCGAGGATCTCCGTCCACTGCTCGGCCAGCCAGGCCTCGGTGCCGTACAGCTGCTCGGTCGGCCCGGTGGACTCCAGGTCGGGCAGCGGCCAGGGCAGCGCGTTGCGGTCCACCTTGCCGGAGGTGCGGGTGGGCAGGGTGTCGACCGGGGCCAGCAGCGGGACGAGCGCGGCCGGCAGCTCGGCGCGCAGCCGCCGCACCGCCTGCTCCCGGTCCCAGCCCTCGCCGGTCACCAGGTAGCCGACCAGCAGCTGGTTGCCGCCGCGCGCGGTCCGCACGGCCGCCGCCGCGCCGGCCACGCCGGGCAGGGCCTGGAGCGCCGCGTCCACCTCGCCGAGCTCGATCCGGCGCCCGCCGAGCTTGATCTGCTCATCGGCGCGGCCCAGGAACAGCAGGCCCTCCGGGTCGGCCTGGACCAGGTCGCCGCTGCGGTAGGCGCGCTCCCAGCCCATCGAGGGCAGCGGCGCGTACTTCTCGGCGTCCTTCTCCCGGTCCAGGTAGCGGGCCAGGCCGATGCCGCCGATCACCAGCTGGCCGGTCCCGCCGGGCGCGACCGGCTCGCCGGCCTCGTCGACCACGACGAGGTCCCAGCCGTCCAGCGGCAGGCCGATCCGCACCGGGCCCTCGCCCGTCAGCAGCGCCCCGCAGGCGACCACGGTGGCCTCGGTGGGGCCGTAGGTGTTCCACACCTCGCGGCCCTCGGTGACCACGCGCTGCACCAGCTCGGGCGGGCAGGCCTCGCCGCCGAAGATCAGCAGCCGGACCTCGTTCAGCGCCTCGGCCGGCCACAGCGCGGCCAGCGTCGGGACGGTGGAGACCACGGTGATCTCCTGCTCGGCCAGCCAGGGGCCGAGGTCGACGCCGCTGCGCACCTGGGAGCGGGGGACGGGCACCAGGCAGGCGCCGTGGCGCCAGGCCAGCCACATCTCCTCGCAGGAGGCGTCGAAGGCGACCGAGAGGCCGGCCATCACCCGGTCGCCGGGGCCGATCGGCTCGTCCTGGAGGAAGAGCGCGGCCTCGGCGTCGACGAAGGCGGCGGCGTTGCGGTGGGTGACGGCGACGCCCTTGGGGCGGCCGGTCGAGCCCGAGGTGAAGATGATCCAGGCATCGTCGGCGGGGGTGGGGCGGTGGGCCTCGGGGGTGGGGCGGTGCGCGCCGGGGGCCGGGTCGGCGAGCGGCTCGCGGGCCTCGCCGGTGAGGGTGAGCGCCAGCTCGGCGCCGAGCACAGCCGCGACGGCGGCCTCCTCGAAGACCAGCTGGGCGCGCTCGTCCGGGTCCTCGGCGTCCACCGGGACGTAGGCGGCGCCGGCGGCGAGCACGGCGAGCACGGAGACGTAGAGGTCGTTGGTGCCGGAGGGGACCCGGACGCCGACCCGGTCGCCGCGGCCGATGCCGGCGGCGGCGAGGCGGCAGCGCAGCTGCTCGACCTCGGCGGCCAGGGCCCGGTAGCCGAGCACGGTGCGGCCGTCGTCGAGGGCGGGCTCGGCGGGGTACTGCCGGGCGGTCGCGTCGAGGATGTCGATCAGGGTGCGTGGGGCGGGGGCCGGCCGGCCGGGGTAGTGGGCCTGCTTCTCGGCGGCGGTGTCCCGGTCGGTGGTGCCGCCGTCGGCGGGCGCGTCAGCGCCCGGTTCCCGGCTGGGTTCGGCTGTCATCAGTGGCGTGTGCTCCTAGGTCTCGCCCCGTCCCGATGGATCTTCCGGCCCTTGGGGGCGGTGGGAGCACTCGCCTGATCCGGGTGATCCCACTCCGGGGCCGGAACGGACAACCCAACCGATGGTAGCCCGGTCCGGTGAACCGCACATCGGCCGACACTCCGCCCAACTGGCCCTTGGATGGCCGAATCTGACGTCCCGTCAGGTCACAACTGAGGCTCCTTCGATCGGATGTGACGGGCCGTCAGTCGTTCTGACGGATCGTCAGGTCGATTTTCCGACCGTGACCCATGCCACATCCGAAGTCGCTCCCAGGGGCCCCGGAGCCGCTTGACGGAGGCCACGGAGCTGCTCTCCGGGGGCGACGGGCCCGCCGCCGGGGGTGCGGCGGGCCCGTCGGAGCCCGGTCCGGGGAGTCGCGGAACCGCGCGGACGGGTCAGCGGAACCGGTCGAGATGCTCCCCGAGGAATGCTTCCAGGGTACGGGGGGCGCGTCCGATCAGCCGGGTGGCGGCGTCGTCGGGGGCCTCCGGGCGCTCCACGGCGAGCCGCTGGATCTCGACCACGTGGGCGGCCAGCCAGTCCGGCATCCCGGCCCGGGCGACCAGGTGGGCGTGCAGTTCGGCGGGCGGCAGGTTCACGGAGCGCACCGGCCGGCCGCGCAGGGTGCCCAGCAGCTCGGCCAGCTCCGGGTGGCTGTACGCCCGGCCGCCGGTCAGCGGTAGGTCGCCGCCGGCCGTGTCGGGGCGGGTGAGCACCGCGGCGGCGACATCGCCGATGTCCCGGCAGTCGACGTAGTTGCACCGGACGCCGTCCAGGGCGCCGAAGATCGCTCCGGCGGCGGCGACCCCGGGCGCGAGCAGCAGCAGCTTCTGCATGAACGCGTACGGGCGGAGCACGGTGGTGGTGATGTCGTAGGCCCGCAGCCGCTGCTCGATCAGGTGGTGGCCGCGGGAGACGGCGACCGGGGAGTCGGGCTCGGCGGCCGGCGCGGAGACCTTGACGATGTGTTCCACGCCCAGGACCACGGCCAGGTCCACGGTGCGCAGCTCGTGCTCGACCTGCTCCGGGCCGTTCGCCATGGTCAGGAAGAGCTGCGTCGTCCCCTTGAGGGCGGCGCGCATCGAGGCGGGGTCGCCGGCGTCGGCGACCGTCGCCTCGACCAGTCCGCGGGTGTGCGGGTCGAGTCCGGCCAGCAGACGGTCGGGGTCCCGGCTCAGGGCACGGACCGGGACGTCCTGGGCGGCGAGGCTGCGCAGGGTGGCGCCGCCGGTGGCGCCGGACGCGCCCATGATGGTGATCATGCGGGTGTTGCTCCTTCGGTAGGGGGCGGTGCGGGAGCGGGTCAGTGGGCGCGCCGGCGGCGGGGGAGCGAGACCCGCCAGCGCCAGGTGGTCATGGTCGCCGCGATCGCGGCGGACAGGGGCAGGTCGATGCGCAGCCGGCCCGGCCACGGGCTGTCGGCCAGCGCCGGGATCCGGGGCAGCAGCTCGGCCGCCGCCAGGCCGACGGCGAGGGCGAGGGCGGCGCAGCCGAGGCCGAAGGCGAGGGCGCGCAGCGGGATCGGCCCGCGGGCGGCCCAGGAGTCGGCGGACCGGCGCCGGTGCCGGAGGCCGACCAGGGTGGCGACCAGGGCCGAGGTGCCGGCGATGGTGGTGAGGGCGGCGATCCTCAGCTCGGACTGGCCGGTGGCCATGCCGCCGGCGGTGGCCATCACGGCGGGTGCCGCGTACGCGATCAGGACCTCGCGCCAGAGGACGAAGCGGGGCGGGGCGGCGGTGTCGGGGGTGGTTCCGGGGGCGGTGGGTCGCTGCTTGGTTCTGCCGGGCATGGGGTCGTCCAGGTGATTAGGAGGCTAATTATAGGTGTACGGTTGGTCGACAACGTGATGGTGAAAGGGCTTGTGGTGGATCGATGGGGCGGCGTGCCGGTCCGCCCGTCTTCGGGCAGTCGTGGGTCAGCCGCCGGTCAGCTGTCCGTCAGCTGTCCGTCAGCGCGGACATGCCCTCGACCAGTCGGGCCAGCAGGTCGAGGAAGACCGTGCGCTCCTCGACGGACAGCCCGGCGACCATCGCCTGCATCCGGTCGAAGTGCTCGGGTGCCATGTCGCGCAGCCGCTGGGCGCCCCGCGCGGTCAGTATCACCACGTTGCCCCGCCCGTCCTCGGCGGACGGGCGCCGGGTGACCAGGCCGTCCCGCTCCAGCCCGTCGACCAGGCCGGTCACGGTCGCGCGGGAGACCCCGAGCGCGGCCGCCAGCTGCGAGGGCGATTTCTCGCCCCCGTGGTCCTCCAGCTCGGCCAGCAGCCGGTAGCGCCCGGTGGACAGGCCGAAGCGGGCGAAGTGGGCCTCGCCGGCCTGGCCGAGCCGGGCTCCGGCGGCCATCAGTCGCGCCGCGACGAGGACCGCCTGCGGATCGGCGGGCAGGCCGTACCGGGAGAGCTGTCGGCGGGCCTGGTCGAGCGAGGGGGCGCCGTTGCCGGCCGGGTGCTGCTGAGCCATGAAAGTAATATGGCGCCTAACCTGATCTTTCGTCAAGCACTTCGCCGCAGGGCGGTGAAAACCCCGGTCCCGCTCCGGGGTGCGGAGCGGGACCGGGTTTCCGTGGCGGGGCGCCTGTGACGGCCCCGCGCGCACGCGGCTAGCGCAGCCGGCTGCCGCCCCGGAAGTGGGAGAGGTAGAGGCCGAGGCCGGTGACGGCCAGCGTTCCGACGCTGGCCGCGGCGGCGATCGTCTGCTTGTGGTGCTCCAGGAACTCCTCGATGCTGTCGAACGCGCTGTGGTGGTGTTCGGTGTCCAGGTGGACGTCCCCGTGCGGAGTGACGACCGTGTACTGATAGGCCATGGCTGCCTCCCGGTTGGTTCCTCTGCCGTGGTCGATCCCCGGTCGGCGGAGGCGGAAACCGGCCTCCGGTCCGGTGCAGCCGGGTTCATCGGTTCCGGGTGGTCGGATCGGACCGTTCCGGCTACGCACGGGAACCCCGGTCGGGCCGCCGCCGTTGCGCAATTGCCGCGCATGGCCAGGATTCGTCTACATACGGTCATATTAATTTGTGGGCGATGGATATCTCCGGCATTCCTTGCTAGCGTTCGCCCGCCCATCTGTCGGAGTCGGGAAAGACGGTCCCAGGAATGCGCCATGATTTCTCCCGCCACGATTTCTCTCGCCGCGGGTTCCTCGGCAGCACCGGAATGGTCGCCGCCGGAGCCTCCGCCGCCTCGCTCGGCCTGACCGTCGGCGCCGCCGGCCGGGCCTCGGCCCAACCCGTCGAACAGCCCGAGGGCTGGACGGTCTTCCCCCCGGACTCCCGCTACGAGACGCTCAGCCAGGGCTTCAACCAGCGGTGGCGCAGCAGTCCGGCGTACATCCGGCTGGTCGGCAACGAGGCCGACGCGGTGGCGGAGCTGCGCTCGGCGCTCGATCGCGGGCTGCGGCCGACGGTGCGCGGCGGCGGCCACTGCTACGAGGGCTTCGTCGACAACGACAAGGGCGTCATCCTCGATCTCAGCACCCTGCGCGGGGTCGGGGCGGGGACCGACAAGTACGGCGGCGCGACCTACTCCGTCGAGGGCGGAGCCACCAACTGGGACGTGTACACCACGCTCTTCCGCGAGTACGGGGTGACCATTCCGGCCGGGTCCTGCTATTCGGTCGGCGCGGGCGGCCACATCTGCGGCGGCGGGTACGGGCTGCTGTCCCGGCGGCACGGGCTGACCGTCGACCACCTGGTCCAGGTCGACGTGGTGACGGTCCGGGGCGGCGTGGTCGAGGTGACCCGGGCGCACCGCGGCGACCCTCCCGGCTCGCCCGAGCACGAGCTGTTCTGGGCCCACACCGGGGGCGGCGGCGGAAACTTCGGGGTGGTGCTGCGCTACCACTTCGCCCACGCGCTGCCGGCCCCGCCGCCCCGGGTCTGGCTCAGCAGCGTCGCCTGGAAGTGGGCGGACCTGCTCAAGCACCCCGAGGACTTCCGCACCCTGCTGGACAACTTCGGTGCCTTCTTCGCCGAGTACAGCGGCCCCGCGGAGAAGGTGTACCGCGGACTGTTCTCCATCCTCCACCTCACCCACCACTCGAACGGGAACGTCGTCCTGTTCAGCCAGTGGGACGAGGAGGACCCGGCGCCGCTGGACGCGTTCCTCGCCCGGGTGGAGCGCGGGATGCGCGCCAAGCCGACGACGCAGACCAACGGCGTCGGCGGGCTGTACCTGCCCTATCCCGACAAGCGTCGCCGACTGCCGTGGTTCCAGGCGACCATGACGCTCAACGGCTCCGGCCCGAACCAGCGCGGCAAATACAAGTCGGCCTACCACCGCAGGGCGTTCACCCCCGCCCAGATCGACGCCTGGTGGACCTGGCTCACCAAGGACGTCGAGGGCCTCGACCTCACCCAGACGCTGGTCCAGATCGACTCCTACGGCTGCCGGGTGAACGCGCGGGGCGCCGCCGAGACCGCCGTCCCGCAGCGGGACTCGGTCATGAAGCTCCAGTACCAGACCTACTGGACCGACCCGGCCGACGACGCGGCCCACCTCGCCTACCTGAGCGGCCTCTACCGGGACACCTACCGGGCGACCGGCGGCATCCCGGAGATCGACACCGACACCGACGGCGCCTACGTCAACTACCCGGACGTCGACCTGGGCACCACCGCCGACAAGCAGCCGGCCTACCAGCGCCTCTACTACAAGGGGAACTACGGCCGGCTGCAGAAGGCCAAGAACACCTGGGACCACAAGAACGTCTTCCACCACGCCCAGTCGGTCACCCTGCCGTCCTGACCGCGCGTGTGGAGCACGGCTCCCGGCGGCAACCGGCGGTACGCATTCCTACAAGCCTCCCGCTACCGCCCCCCGCCAGGATGGACCTCCGAAGGACCACGCAAGGAGGTTGCATGTTGGAACGCCTGCACGTGGGAACCATCAAGAAGCGTCTGCTGGCCGTACCCGTCGCCGTCGCCGCAGCCCTGGCGGTGTGCGTCGCCCCCGCCGCGACCGCCGCGACCGCCGCGACCACGGCGACCACGGCGACCACGGCGACCACGGCGACCGACCCGGGCACCGCTCGCGCGGGATTCTCGGCGCAGGCCCGCAGCCTCGGACTGGACAGCTCCCAGGCCAGGAGCCTGCAGGCCCGGGTCGACGGCTATCTCGCCGAGACCCCCGGATCGAGTCAGGTGGCCGCCAACCGGATCACCCTGAGCGGGGGCGGCGAGCTGCTGCTCGCGCTCCCGGGGGAGGAGCGCGCCCGCGACCTGGGTGCCGGGGGCGGCAGCCCGGCGCTGTCCGCGGGG
>NZ_JAXCLC010000048.1:0-70040 GCF_034043715.1 Kitasatospora purpeofusca
CCCCCCCGGCCCGACCACGTCGTCGCGGACAAGGGCTGCAGCTCCCGTAGGATCCGCGCCCGGCTGCGCCGGTGCGCCGGACCTTAGGGCTTCGGCTTCTCGGTCCAGTCCTCGGCCAGTAGTCCGAGTACGACCTCGTCCAGGAACTCCCCGCTGACCCAGGCCGACCGGCGCAGCGTGCCCTCGAGCGTGAAGCCCGCGCGGGTGGCGGCCCCGACCATCGGCAGGTTGTCGGCCAGGGTGTCGACCTGGAGCCGGTGCAGGCCGCGCACGGTGAACCCGTAGTGGCACAGCAGCCGCACCACCTCGCCCGCCAGGCCGCGCCCGCGGAAGCCGGGGCGCAGTGCGATGCCCAGGTGGGCGACGCGGTTGTGGGTGTCGATGCCCCACAGCAGTGCCTCACCGGCCAGCTCGCCGGAGGGCAGCTCCACCACGGAGAACAGGGCCGCGTCGTCCCCGGCCGGTGCCACGGCGTACGGGGATTCCGCGGCGCCGGGGGAGATCGGCCGCCACGGCCGGGAGTCGGCCCGGGAGCGGGTGGGCACGTCGTCGTAGAGCTCGCTCTGCAGTACCGGGACGTCGCTGTCGTGGCGGGCGCGGAGCCCGATGCGGGAGGTTTGTAGCATGTCACATTGCTAACAGCCCTGGCCTTGCCCCGGCAACCGGTTTTCGCCTCCGGTGGCGGCCCGGGCGGGGAATGCCTCCGTGGTGGACGGCTGTTGGCAGGGACGTGACCGCCTCGCCCGCCCTCCGCCTCTCCGTACTGGACCGTTCCCGGACCCGCCGGGGGGAGGAGCCCGCGCGGGCGCTGCGCGACACCGTGGCCTTCGCGGTGGAGGCCGAGCGGCTCGGCTACCACCGGTTCTGGGTCTCCGAGCACCACGGCGTGCCGGGCGTGGCCGGTTCGGCGCCGACGGTGCTGGCGGCGGCGGTGGCCGCGGCGACCTCGCGGATCCGGGTCGGCACCGGCGGGGTGATGCTCCCCAACCACCAACCCCTGGTCGTGGCCGAGCAGTTCGGTGTGCTCGCGGCGCTCTTCCCCGGCCGGATCGACATGGGCCTCGGCCGGTCGGTGGGCTTCACCGACGGTGTCCGCCGCGCGCTGGGCCGGGAGAAGGACGCCGCCGACGGGTTCCCGGAGCAACTCGCCGAACTGCTCTCCTGGTTCGACCCCGCCGCGCGCGGTCCCGGCGGAGTGCACGCCCGCCCCGCCGAGGGCCTGGACGTCCCGGCGTACGTGCTGGCCACCGGTGCGGGCGCGGAGGTCGCCGCCGACGCCGGGCTGCCGCTGGTGATCGCGGCCGTGCGGGGCGAGGAGGCGATGCTGGCCGCGATCGACCGCTATCGGCAGCGCTTCCGGCCCTCCGCCCGCGCGGAGCGGCCCTACGTGGTGGTGTCGGGGACGGTGGCAGTGGCGGAGACGGAGGACCGGGCCCGGGCACTGCTCGTCCCGGAGGCCTGGTCGAGTGCCCACAGCCGGACCCACGGCGAGTTCCCGCCGCTCGAACCCGCCGAGGAGATCCTGGCCAGGCCAATGGCCCCACGCGAGCGCACCGCTTTCGAACAGGCCCTCACCGGCCACATCGTCGGCACTCCCGCCCGGGCCGTCGGTGACCTCGCCGCGCTGCTGGAGCGCACCGGCGCGGACGAGTTCCTGGTCACCACCAGCACCTACGACCGGGCGGAGCTGCTCACCTCCTACCGGCTGCTCGCCGAGGCGGCCGGGTCGGCGGGGTAGGCGGAGCCGGTCCACGGGCGGGAGTCGGGGTCGGCGAACGGGCCGTCGAGGGCAGCGAGTTCGTCGGCGTCGAGGACGAGGCCGGCCGCCGCCGCGCTGTCGCGGATGCTGGCGGGGCGGCGGGCGCCGGGGATCGGGACGACGGCGGGGGAGAGGGCGAGCAGCCACGCCAGGCCGACCTGTTGCGGCGAGACGCCGCGCGCCTCGGCGACGCGGTGGAAGGCGGTGCGCGCCGGGACGCCGTCCGCGGGATCGTCCAGCACGCTCCGGGCGAGGCCGCCCAGCGGGCTCCACGGCAGGAACGCCAGGCCCAGCCGTTCGGCGAGCCGCAGCTGGGGCAGCGCGCCGCGGTCGGCCGGGGAGAACCGGTTCTGCACCGAGACCAGCCCCGGGCCGAGGATCTCCCGCGCCGTCAGGATCTGTTGCTCGTCGACATTGGAGATGCCCGCCGCGCGGATCTTTCCCGCGTCCAGGAGTTCGCGCAGGGCTCCCACCGAGTCCGTCCAGGGCACCCGGGGGTCGGGCTTGTGCAGCTGGTAGAGGTCGATCGCGGCCACGCCGAGGCGGCGCAGCGACTCCTCGCAGGCCCGCCGCAGGTGCTCGGGCCGGCCGTCGACCGTCCACGAGCCGTCCCCCGGACGCCCGCGCCCGCCCTTGGTGGCGACCAGCACGTTCGCGCGGTCGGCGGGGGAGCGGGCGGCCAGCGCGCGGGCGATCAGGCGCTCGTTGTGGCCGGCTTCACCGGCGTGCCAGTGGTAGGAGTCCGCGGTGTCGAGCAGGGTGACGCCCGCGTCGATCGCGGCGTGCAGGGTGGTGAGGGCGGCCTCGGGGCCGGGGCGTCCCTCCACCGAGAGCGGCATCGCGCCGAGCCCGATCGCGCCGATGCTCCGCTCGCCGAGGGTGCGCTGTCGCACGGTCACACGTCCTTTACGGTGGTGGTGGTGGTGGTGATGGTGGCGGCGACCTCGACGGTGGCCCCGGCCTCGGCGGTCGTGGCGGCGGCGGCCTCGCCCACGGCGGCGGGCAGCCAGGAGCCGAGCGGCGAGAACGAGAGGCCGAGCGATCCGGCCCGCCGGGTGTCCATCGGGTACCAGCGGTCGAAGGAGAACGGCGCGTGGTCCGCGCCCTCGGCCGGCCGGTAGCGGGCGGTCGTCCCGAGCTGTCCGGCGATCAGCTCGGACAGTGCGACCGCGTCGATCGGCTCCGCCGAGGCGGCGTTGACCGCGCCGACCGAGGACGAGGCGGCGACCGCGACCAGGGCGGCGGCGATCTCCTCGTGCCGGACGAACGAGGTCGGCTGCGGCCGCTCGTGCACCGCGACCGGCCGACCCGCGGCGACCGCCCCGGTGAAGTGTGCGAGCCGGCCGGTGAAGTCCAGCGCCCCGCCGCCCAGGACGTGGGCGCTGCGCACGCTCGCCCAGCCGAACGGCGGCTCCCCGGCGGCGAGGACGGCCTCGGCCTGGCGCTTGCCCTCGGCGTAGGAGGTGGCTTCGCCGCCGAAGTGCCGCACGAGCGCCGCCGGGTCGTGCCACGGCAGGTCGAGGTCCACCGGCCAGTGCGCCGGGTCGACGGCCTCCTCGCTGACCGGCACCCCGGGCGTGGTGCGGACCAGTGGCGAGGTCGCGGGGTCGTAGACCTCCATGGTCGAGGTCATCACGTACCGCGGGGTCCGGTCGGCGAAGACCCGGCGGGCCACCGCGGCCTGGGCGGGCGTGTACAGCACCTGGTCGATCACCGCGTCGAAGGTGCGGTCGCCGAGGGCGGCGGTCAGCGCGTCCTCGTCGTCCCGGTCGGCCAGGACGTGGTCCACGCCGGGCGGCGGCGGTGCGGAACCGCGATTGACCAGGGTGACCTCGGCGCCGGCGTCGCGCAGCAGGGTGACCAGGTGGCGGCCGAAGTACCTGGTCCCGCCGATCACGGCGACCCGGCGCGGGGCGCGGTTCCCGGCGGTGGCAGTGGCACCGGAGTGGCTCGTGGTGGAGTGGCTCATGGCCACCACTCTGCCGCCGTGCGGTCATCAGCAGAACTGCTGATCTACTGAACACGTCATCAGTTGAACTGGTGACCTGGCCGAGTCGGCCACGCCCCGCGTCCCGTCAGAGCCAGCCGCGTCGCGCCGCCTGCACCCCGGCCTGGAAGCGGGTGGTGGCGCCGAGCCTCACCAGCAGGGTGGAGACGCGCCGCACGACGGTGCGCCGCCCCAGGCCCAGTCGCCGCGCGATCGCGTCGTCCGTGGCGCCGCTGGCCATCAGGACGAGGATGCGGCGGTCCCGGTCGTCGAGCTGGAGCCCGGGGCCGGAGGTCGACGCCGGGACGGCGAGCCGCCAGAGCGTCTCGAAGACCGCGGCCAGGGCGCCGAGCAGGCTGGACGGACGGACGAGCAGCGAGACGACGCCCGCCCGGTCGTCGGCGGGCAGGGTGACGATGGCGAGGTCGTCGTCGCCGAGGGCGAGCTTGAGCGGCGGCTCGTCGAGCGTCCGGGCCTGCTCGCCGGCCTCGATCATCCGCGCCATGTTGGGGCCGGCGACCGGGTCGTCGAAGGCGCACCCGCCGTAGATCGCGCGGTAGGCGACGCCGGCGGCCATCCGCCGGCGTTGCAGCACCTCCTGGTCGAGGTAGTGCGCGGAGTCCCCGGAGTACGGCGGGACGTCGATGACCCGCACCTCGCGCCGGGCGGCGAGCTGCAGCCGCCGTCCGGCCGCGAGGACCTCGGCGTGCTCCTCGACCACCTCCAGTGCGGCGTAGCCGCCGGCACCGCGGCGGGCGAGCCGGTAGAGCCGGTCGAGTTCGGCCCCGGCCCGGCGTGCGTCGGCCCGTCGGACGGCGTCGCGCTGGAGCGCGGCTTCGACCACCTGGCCCGGGGGCAGCGCCTCCCAGGTGAGCCGCCGGTGGTCGCAGGCCACCACGATGCCCTCGTCGGCGAGTTCGCCCAGCAGGGCGAGCAGGGCGTCCTCGCCGATCCCGGCCTCCGCCGCGAGGTCGGGGAGACGCGCCTGCGGCCGGCCGATCAGCCAGTGGTAGATCCGGCCGCGCTCGGAGTCGGGATCGAGTACGTCGTGGAGCACGGCACCTCCGTTCTCGCCATGTCCATGGCGATATGACGAGTCGTCGAAGCCTACCCGCGCCGGTGGCGCACATGCGCCGGTGGCCCAAGCGGGCCGCCGGGCGCTCTGGCGCGCGGCGGGGTCGGATCGCGAGAGTTGCTCGGTGTCCGCACAGTTCGCCGGGCGTCCCCTCCGGACGGCCGGCGCACGGCCGCGCCCTCACGCCCAAGGACGACCCATGACAGCTGCTCCACCCACTGCCCGGCCCGCGCGTGCGAGGACGGCGGTCGCCGCCCTGGTCGGCGCCCTCCTCCTGCTCCTTCTGCCCGGCGTGTCGTCCGCGCGGGCCGGGGTGCCCGCCCCGCCGCCGATGACGGACGGCTTCGGACTGACCAGGGTCGGCGCCGTGACCGGCAGCGCCACGAACTTCGTCCTCACCGTGACCACCCCCCAGGTCGCCGGCGAGCACACGATCCGGATCCTGCTGCCGGACGACTACGCGGACCGCCCCGACAAGCGGTACCCGGTCCTGTACTTCCTGCACGGCGCCTCGGACAACCCCGCCAACCCTGGCCTCGCCTACCCCGCCCTGACCGCGGCGACCTCGATGATCACGGTCGTCCCCGACGGCGGCCTGCGCGGCTGGTACACCGACTGGCTGGACAGCGGCACGGCGGCCGGCCCGCAGAACTGGCAGACCTTCCACCTCACCCAGGTGGTGCCCTTCATTGACGCGAACCTCCGCACCCTCACCGACCGGAAGCACCGCGCGGTCGGCGGCCTGTCGATGGGCGGCTTCGGCGCGCTGCACTACGCCCAGGCCCGCCCGGAACTCTTCGGCCACGTCCTCACCATGTCCGGCGCCGACGACCTCTCGGCCGACGAGATGGTCATGCGGGGCGCCGTCGTCGGGACCCTGACCAACGCCGGAACCCTGCTGTGCGCCCCGAACGGCGGGCAGCCCTGCGGCTTCGACTTCGGACCCACCGTCTCCAGCGACGCCGTCTTCGGCACGCCGTACCCGGTCTTCGGCGCCGACTGGCGCTGGAACGCCGCCGACCCCACCGGCCACGCCGGACTGCTGGCCGACACCGGCATCGCCGTCTACACCGGCAACGGCAACGGCAACCCCGCCGGCATGGAGTTCTGGGCCGAGGGCACCGCGACGCGCTTCACCGACCGCCTGACCGCCCTCGGCATCCCGCACCGCTACGTGAACTACGGCAACGGCGCGGGCTGGGGCACCGCCTGCGACGGCGGCCACAGCTACGGCTGCTGGGCCCAGGACCTCGTGGACTACGTGCCGCGCCTCGAAGCCGCCTTCGCGGCCTGACCCGGGCCCGCCCGGCGCAGTCGCCGTCCGCGCGCCGCCCGTGCGCACCGCACCACGGTTTCCCCTCCCGACGAAAGGACCGACCCGTGCCGTCGACCTCCGCCCCGCCCGCGGCCCCGAGCCGCCGCTCCGCCCCCTGGCTGCGCCTGCTCGCGGCCGTCCTGGTGACCTGCTGCGCCGCGCTCGGCCTCACCGCCGCGCCGTTCACGGCGACGCGGGCCGACGCGGCCGTCACCGCAGCGTCCGGCGCCGCCGCCGGACCGACCGCGACCTGCGCCTCCCCGCAGCAGTGCCTGACCATCACCTCGCTCAGCAACGGCCGCCGGCTCGACGTCCAGAACGGCTCGACCGGCGACGGCGCGTACGTCGTCACCAACTCGGCGCCGGGCTACCACCAGTCCTGGCGGCTGAACGTCGACGCCTCGGACTCCTCGTTCACGATCGTCAACAACACCACCGGCAAGTGCGTCGACCTCGCCTGGCTCACCCCCGCCCTGCGCCAGCAGACCTGTGCCGGCCAGGCCAGCCAGAAGTGGTTCCTCCAGCCGGTCGCCGGCGCCGAGGACTCGTTCATGATCCGCCACCAGGGCGACAACACCTGTCTCGACCTGCTGCTCGGCGGCAACTACGACGACGCCTGGACCGACCAGTACGCCTGCAACGGGACGGTGAACCAGCGCTGGTCCACCG
Organism: Kitasatospora purpeofusca; assembly: GCF_034043715.1. Lineage (GTDB taxonomy): Bacteria > Actinomycetota > Actinomycetes > Streptomycetales > Streptomycetaceae > Kitasatospora > Kitasatospora purpeofusca_A. Next base: position 6,806 of record NZ_JAXCLC010000048.1, read on the forward strand.
GCTTCCCCGCGGCGGCCCGGAACCTCGCCGTCGACCACGCCGCCAAGCAGTGCCAGAAGGACATCTCCACCTGCTCCTGGGCGCTGAAGAGCGAGGCCCCGGCGGCGCCGCTGCCCAAGGTCTGCGTCTCCTCGGTCTGGTTCAACAACACCTCCGGCACCGTCCAGCAGGCCTTCTCGGTCACCAACATGAGCGGGTGGTCCAACAGCATCGGCGCCGACATGGGGACGCAGATCTCCGCCGGCGTGCCCGGCGGGGCGCTCACCACCGTGGTCAGCACCGCGCTGCACTACAGCAACGTCTGGCAGGGGTCGACGACCGTCAACAACAGCGTCGCGGTGTCCGTCCCGCCCCAGCAGTACGGCTGGGTGACGCTCGCCGAGCTGGCCCGCAAGGTGACCGGCACCTGGACCTTCGACGCCCGGGGCCTCCCCTGGACGGCCGAGGACACCCTCACCGTGCCGCTCACCTCCGACCCGCAGGCCGGTGCGACGCTCTACATCGCCAACACCAGTCCGACCTTCACCAACTGCGCCTGACCTCCCGGTCGTGGGGGCCGCGCAGGACGCGCGGGCCGCGCGGGCCGCGCGGGGGCAGTGCGTACGGCGGACGGACCGGGCGGAGCCACCGCCCGGTCCGTCCGCCGTCCGCCGTCCGCCGTCCGCCGTCCGCCGTCCGGCTCAGGTCAGTGGGTCGGGCCGGAGTGTCACCGTCTGCGGGAGGGTGACGGCGAGAAAAATACCCCCGCGGGTATCCTCGGAGCTGGTGGGAGACCCTTCCCCCCGGATCCGAGGAGTCCCGAGATGTGTCGTCGTACCAAGTGCCGCACCTGCGGCAAGGCCGGCTACGCGGGGTGCGGCATGCACGTCGACCAGGTGCTGGCCGGCGTCCCCAAGGCCGAGCGCTGTGCCTGCGACCGGGGCGCGGGAGGTGGCGGTGGCGGCCGGGTCGGCGGCCTGCTGGCGAGGATCCTGGGCCGCCGCTGAACGAGGCGGAGCGGCGGAGCGCGGCCTCCTTGCCGCACTCCGCCGCACTCCGCCACACTCCGCCGCACTCCGCCGGGCGCCCGGACCGCCCCGGCGGCTCAGTCGTGCGAGAAGGAGATCCGCGGCAGGACGCGGTCGAGCCAGGCCGGGGTGTGCCAGGCGGCGGCGCCGGCGAGCCGGAGCAGGACCGGCAGCAGTACCAGTCGGACCAGGGCGGCGTCCAGCAGCACGGCGACCCCGAGGACGATGCCCATCTCCTTCGGTGGCAGCGGTCCGGAGAGCGCGAAGGTGAAGAACACCGCGACCATGACGCCCGCCGCCGCGAAGATCACCCGGCCGGAGTGCGCGAGGGCGCCGACCATCGCCTCGCGCGGGTCGCCGGTGCGTTCGTAGTGCTCCTTGGCGGAGGCGAGCAGGAAGACGGTGTAGTCCATCGCGATGGCGAAGATCATCGCGAAGAAGAACACCGGCGCCCACCCGTCCAGGAACCCCTGCGGGGCGAAGCCGAGCAGGCCCGCGCCGTGGCCGTCCTGGAAGACCAGCCGGGCCACGCCGAAGGCCGCGCCGGTGGACAGCAGGCCGGCGGCCGTGCCGAGGGCCGAGATCAGCGGGGCCCGCAGGGCGACCAGCAGGAGCAGGAAACCCAGGGCCATCACGACCCCGATCACCAGCGGGGTCTTCGCGGTGAGCAGGTGCTGGAGGTCCAGGTTCTCCACCGCCGCGCCCCCGACCAGGGCGTCCGGCGGCAGGTCGGCCCGCAGCGTGTCGACGGTGCGCGCGAGGTCGGGGCTGGACGGGTCCACGGTGGGGACCGCCTGGAGCATCGACCAGCCGGAGCCGTCGGCGGCGGGCTGCGCAGGCAGCACCCCGGCGATCCCGGGCGTGGCCGCGACCCGGGCGGCGGCCCGCGCGACGTCCAGTGCGCCCGTCTCCGTGTCCGCCTGCGCGGGGAGGAGGATCTGCAGGGTGCCGGGCGCCCCCGGGCCGAAGGCCTGCTGGACCGCCGCGTACCCGGCGCGGGCGCTGCTGTCCTCCGGCACGACGGTGATCGAGGGCATCGCGGTGCGCAGCCCGAGGACGGGCGCGGCGAGGGCGACCAGCACGACGAGTGCCCCGGCGCCGTAGCGCAGCGGGTGCCGCCACAGCCGCTCGCCCCAGGCGGCGAAGCGCGCGGACCGGTGCGGGCCGGCGTTCAGCCGGGGCAGCGCGAGGGCGTCGACGCGGTGGCCGAGCCGGCCGAGGACGGCGGGCAGCAGGGTGAGGGTGGCGGCGAGGACGAACAGGACGGCGAGCATGATGCCGCCGGCCATCGACCGGAACGCCGGGGACGGCACCAGCATCACGGCCGACAGGCTGACCAGCACTGTCGCGCCGGACAGCAGGACGGCCTTGCCCGCGGTGTCCATGGTCTCCGCGACCGCGTCGGCCCGACCACGCGCGCGGGCGGCGCGGAAACGGACCACCAGGAACAGCGCGTAGTCGATGCCCAGGGCCAGGGCGAACATCATCGCGAAGTTCATCGCCCAGACGGAGATCGGGAACAGGTGGCCGATCAGCACCAGGGAGCCGGCGGAGGCGGCCAGCCCGGCCAGGGTGAGCAGCAGCGGCAGTCCGGCGGCGACCAGCGATCCGAAGGCCAGCACCAGGATGGCCAGGGTGACCGGCCAGGACATGATCTCGGACTTCATCATGGCGTCGTGGTTGGCCTTGTTGAAGTCGCTCCAGAGCACCGAGGCCCCGGTGGCGTGGACGTCGACGCCGTCCCCGGACAGTGCGTTCAGCGGGCCCTTGAGGTCGTCGGCGGCGCGGACCATGTCGTCGGGGGAGGCTTTCGCCCCGGCGAGCAGTACGGCGGTCCGGCCGTCCGGGCTGATGGTGGTGCCCGGCTGGGGCGGGACCACGGTGGACACCCGGGGGTCGGCGGCGGCGAGCGCGGACGCCCGGTCGAGGACCTGCCGGACGGCCGGATCGTTGACCGGCCGGTCGGCGCTGACGACGATCTGCAGCGCGGTGGAGGCGTTGCCGCCGAAGTGCTGTTCGGCGACCTGCCGGGCCTTCACCGACTCGGAGCCGTCGGCCTGCCAGCCGGCGCCGGACAGCGCCGTGGTGACCTGCGGGGCGAAGGCGCCGAGGGCGAGGACGGCCAGCAGCCAGCCGGCCAGGACCGTCCTGATGTGCCGGGCCGACCAGAGGCCGAGCCGGCCGAGCGGACCCGGGGAGGCGGGTGGTCCGGCGGGTGTGGCGGCGGGTGACCGGTCGAGGGCGGCGTCCGGGTGTTTCACGTGCTGCTCCGATCCTTGGGCGGCCGGTCCTCGGCGGCCGAGGGGGCGCAAAATACGGGTGGGGGTATCTGGGAGGGTGAAGAAAAGGGCCCACCCCGGGTGGGCCCGATCGGCCGGATCGGCCGGTCAGCCGGTGAGTGCGGCCAGGGCCGCGCGCAGGCGGGTGGCCGCCTCGTCGGCGACGGGCGCCAGCTCGGGCTTGCCGGTGACCCGGACGAGCAGCTGCGGGTCCATGGCCTCGACCAGGGTGCCCCCGTCGACGGCGCGGACCACGACGTTGCACGGCAGTAGCAGCCCGATGTGCCGGTCGGCCTCCAGGGCGCGGTGGGCGAGGGGCGGGTTGCAGGCGCCGAGGATCAGGTAGTCCTCGATCTCCTCGTCGAGCTTGGCCCGGAGGGTGGCTCGGACGTCGATCTCGGTGAGGATGCCGAAGCCCTGTTCGGCGAGTGCGGTCCGGACCTGCTCGACGGCCTCGGTGAAGGGCCGGTCGAGGGTGACGGCGATCCCGTGGTCCATGTGGTGCTCCGTTCCTGGTGCGGTGGCGCGGTTCCGTCCGCGCCGCCGGTGCGTCGGGCTCGGGCTCGTGCTCGTGCCTGCACCTCACTGTACCCCCGGGGGTATTTTTCCGGGCACTTGCCGGAGTCCGGCCCGGAGCCGTGTCGACGTACGGACGCCGTACGGGCGGTCGTCCGCAAGGGAGTTCGCAAGAGAGTTCGCAAGGGAGTTCGGCGTGGTCCAGGTATTGTCAGGAAACTTTACTTACCACTAGGCTCCCCGACGGCGGCTTGGCGCGGCGCCCGCATCGCCGGGGCGTGACGTGCTCAGCGAGAGCTCTGACCCGGCCGCCGCGGTGGTGCGGGCCACCGCCCGGCCGGTGGCTCGCGTGCGAGCCGGCCGGAGTCCAGCTCTCGCCGTCGTTCGAGGTCAGGGAGTCCAGGGATGCGTCCCGAAGTCTCAGTGAGGCCTGTACACATCGGAGTGTTCGCCGCCGTGCTCGTGCTGGTGGGCGGACTGCTGCTCGGCTGGTCCGGGCGGGCGGGAGCGGCGGCCGATCCGCTGCTCTCGCGGGGCAAGGCCGCCACGGCCTCGTCCACGGAGGGCTCGTCGTACGCGGCGGGCAAGGCGTTCGACGGGAACACCGGTACGCGGTGGGCGAGCACGGAGGGGAAGGACCCGCAGTGGCTGCGGGTCGACCTCGGGGCGAACGCCGCCGTCTCGCGGATCAAGCTGGTCTGGGAGGCCGCGTACGCGAAGGCGTACCGACTGGAGGTGTCCGCGGACGGAACGGCCTGGACCCCGCTCGCCGAGGAGAAGGCGGGCAACGGCGGGACGGACGAATGGACCGGCCTGAGCGGGAAGGGCCGCTACGTCCGGATGTACGGGACGGCGCGCGGCACGTCCTACGGGTACTCGCTGTTCGAGATGGAGGTCTACGGGACCGCGGACACGACGCCCTCGCCCACCGGGCCGTCCCCGACCGGGACGACGCCGGGCGGGGCCTTCACCGTGGTCGCGGCGGGCGACATCGCCGCGCAGTGCACCGCCTCGGACAGCGCCTGCGCGCACCCGAAGACCGCGGCGCTCGCCCAGCGGATCGACCCGAAGTTCTATCTGACGATGGGTGACAACCAGTACGACGACGCCAGGTTGGCGGACTTCCGGGCCTACTACGACAAGACCTGGGGCGCGTTCAAGGCGAAGACCCACCCCGTCCCCGGCAACCACGAGACCTACGACCCGGCCGGTTCCCTCGCCGGCTACAAGTCCTACTTCGGCAGCATCGCCTATCCGCAGGGCAAGAGCTGGTACAGCTTCGACGAGGGCAACTGGCACTTCGTCGCCCTCGACTCCAACGCCTTCGACCAGAGCGCCCAGATCGACTGGCTGAAGGCCGACCTCGCGGCGAACGGCAAGAAGTGCGTGGCCGCCTACTGGCACCACCCGCTGTACTCCTCGGGCGGGCACGGCAACGACCCGGTCTCCCGGCCGGTGTGGCGGATCCTCTACGACGCCAAGGCCGACCTGGTGCTCAACGGGCACGACCACCACTACGAGCGGTTCGCCCCGCAGGACCCGGACGGGAAGGCCACCGCGGACGGGATCGTCGAGATCGTCGGCGGGATGGGCGGCGCCGAGCCCTACCCGATCGAGCAGGTCCAGCCGAACAGCCAGAAGCGGATCAGCGGCGAGTACGGCGTGCTGAAGCTCGACCTCACCGACTCCGGGTACGGCTGGAGCTACGTCGGTACGGACGGCAAGGCCAAGGACACCAGCCCGACGTACAGCTGCCACTGATGATGTACCTGGCCACCACTGGCCGCCGTGCGGACGCGCCGCCCCGCCCCGACGGGGTGGGGCGGCGCGTCCCCGGTACGGTCGTCGCGCTCGGCGCGGTCAGCCTGGTCACCGACGTCTCCTCGGAGATGGTCACCGCCGTGCTGCCGCTCTACCTGGTGCTGGGCCTCGGCCTGTCACCCCTCCAGTTCGGCTTCTTCGACGGACTGTTCAACGGCGCCACGGCGCTGGTCCGGCTCCTCGGCGGCCGGCTCGCCGACCGGGGCGGCGGCCGTCACCGGACGGTCGCCGGGGCGGGCTACCTGCTCTCGGCGCTCTCCCGGCTCGGCCTGCTGCTGGCGGGCGGCGCGGCCGGCGGGATCGCCGCCGCGATGGCCGCCGACCGGCTCGGCAAGGGCGTCCGCACCGCCCCCCGGGACGCGATGATCACGCTCAGCGCGCCGCCGGAGGCCCTCGGCCGGGCGTTCGGCGTGCACCGGGCGATGGACACCACCGGGGCGCTGCTCGGCCCGCTGGTCGCGTTCCTCGTCCTGTGGGCGACGGCCGACGCCTACGACGCGGTGTTCGTCGTCAGCTTCGCCACCGGCCTGCTCGGCGTGGTGGTGCTGAGGCTGTTCGTCCCCGCCGACCCGGCGGCGCCGACCCGGACCCGGACCCGGACCCGGACGTGGACGCTCCGGCCGACCGCCCTCGCCGGCCCGGCCCGGGCCGCCCAGCCCGTCCGGGCCCCGAAGCCGGCCCGGGCCGCGCCCCGGCTGCTCGCCGACCCCGCCTTCCGGCGGGTGGTCGTGGCCGCGGCCCTCCTCGGCGCCGCCACCGTCGGCGACTCCTTCCTCTACCTGCTCCTCCAGCGCGGCCTCGACCTCCCGGCCGCGCTCTTCCCCCTGCTGCCGCTCGGCTCGGCGGCCTGCTACCTGCTGCTCGCCGTCCCGGCCGGGCGGCTCGCGGACCGGAGCGGACGGCGGATCCCGTTCCTCCTCGGCCACGGCGCCCTGCTCGCCGCCTACCTCACCCTGCTGGCCCCGGCCGGACCGGCGGTCGCGGTGCTCGTCCTGGTCCTCCTCGGTGTCTTCTACGCCGCCACCGACGGCGTGCTGATGGCCCTGGCCGCGCCCTCGCTCCCGGCCCACGGCCGGGCGAGCGGGCTCGCCGTCCTGCAGACCGGCCAGGCCCTGGCCCGCCTGGTCGGCGCCGCCGGCTTCGGCGCGGCCTGGACGTGGTGGGGTCCGCGCCCCGCGCTGGCCGCCGCCGCCCTCGCCCTCGCCGCCGCCCTCACCGCCGCCTGGCGGATCCTGCCGGGAAGGAAGGCCCCATGAAAACCCGCTCGACCGCGCTGGTGCTCGCCGTCCTCGTCCTCCTGGGCGGCTCACTCGGCTATGTGCTGCACGCCCGGCAACGCGGCGGTGCGCCGCAACTCGTCGCCGCCGAGGCCTCGTTCACCCTGGACCTACCCGGCCTCTACTACCGCGACACCGCCACCGGCCGGGTCGCCCGCAGCCCGGGCGGCGTGCCGGACGGCCCGTCCTGCGCCCGGTTCTACGCCGCGGGCGACCGGGCCCTGTGCCTGCGGGCCCTGCCCGGCACCCCGGCCCGCACCGAGGCGGTGGTCTACGACCGGCGGTTCACCGAACTGCGGAAGGTGACCGTCCCCGGCATCCCCAACCGGGCCCGGGTGTCGCCCTCCGGGCAGGTGCTGTCCTGGACCACCTTCGCCGTCGGCGACTCCTACGCCGCCGGCCGGTTCTCGACCCGGACCTCGGTCCTCGACCTGCGCACCGGCTATCTGATCAAGTCCGTCGAGGAGATCCCGCTGACGATCGGGGACACCCGCCACCACGCCGCCGACATCAACTACTGGGGCGTCAACTTCGCGGCCGACGACAACCGGTTCTACGCCACCGTGTCGACGGGCGGCCGTACCCACCTGGTCGAGGGCGACCTCAAGGCCTGGTCGGCCCGCACCCTGCGGGAGAACGTCGAGTGCCCCTCGCTCTCGCCGGACGGGACCCGGATCGCCTTCAAGAAGAAGGTCTCCGCCGACCCCGTCGCGCCCTGGCGCCTCTACGTCCTCGACCTCGCCGACCTCCGCGAGCACCCCCTCGCGGAGACCCGGAGCGTCGACGACCAGGCCGCGTGGCTCGACGACAGCACCCTCGCCTACGCCCTCCCGGCCCACGGGAGCAAGGCCACCGACGTCTGGTCCACCCCCGCCGACGGCAGCGGGACGCCGAGCCTCGTCCTCCCCGGCGCGTCGTCCCCGGTCACCGTGCCGCCCGCGTCCCCGGCGTCGCCCTGAGCGACGTCGGGGTCCTGGCCCGCCCGTCCTCGCCGCCTGTCCCCGCTGTCCGTCCTCCCGCCCGTCCTCGCCGCTCGTGCTCCCGCCCGTCCTCGCCGCCGGTCCTCGCGCCCGTCCGCGCCGCCCGGTGGGTCCGGGCGCGGCGGCGTCTTGGCAACGCGCCGCCCGCCGTGCCACTGTGCGAAGGCGGTGCGGCCGGCCCCCGGCTCACCGGGGTGGCACGCCGGCCGTGCGGCGGGGTTTACGCACGGCGTCCGGGTTCGTGATCTCGTGTTAACGCCGTCTTCCTACGGTGCCGGTGGTGGGTCCGCCCACCGTCGGACGGCCCGGACCGGTAGGACCGGGGCCGGAGATCGCGACCTGAGAGGGAGCCGCAGTGACGGTACCGGGCCCGGACCCCGTCCGGAGCGTGCGCAGCGTCTGTTCGTACTGCGGCGTCGGCTGCGGCCTGCTGCTCGACGTCGCGGTGGACGGGGCGACGGGCCGTCGCACGGTGATCCGGGCGTCCGGCGACCGGAACCACCCCGCCAACGGCGGGCGGCTGTGCACCAAGGGCGCCACCACCGCCGAGATGCTCGCCGCGCCCGGGCGGCTGGGCACCGCCCTGGTCCGGGCCGAGCGCGGCGCCGAGGCCCGGCCCGAGGACGTGGACGCCGCCATCTCCGCCACCGCGCGCCGGCTGCGGGCGGTGCTCGACGAGCACGGGCCGGACGCGCTGGCCTTCTACGTCTCCGGTCAGCTGACGCTGGAGGCCCAGTACCTGGTGAACAAGCTCGCCAAGGGCTTCGTCCGCACCAACCAGATCGAGTCCAACTCCCGGCTGTGCATGGCGAGCGCGGGCAGCGGCTACAAGCTGTCGCTGGGCGCGGACGGGCCGCCCGGCTCCTACCGGGACCTCGACCACGCGGACGTCTTCCTGGTGATCGGCTCCAACATGGCCGACTGCCATCCGATCCTGTTCCTGCGGATGATGGACCGGGTCAGGAATGGCGGCGCCAAGCTGATCGTCGTCGACCCCCGGCGCACCGCGACCGCCGACAAGGCCGACCTCTTCCTCCGGATCCGGCCCGGCACGGACCTGGCGCTGCTCAACGGACTGCTGCACCTGCTGGTCGAGAACGGCGACACCGACCCGGCCTTCATCGAGGAGTTCACCGAGGGCTGGGAGCAGATGCCCGGCTTCCTGGCGGACTACCCGCCCGCCGAGGTCGCCCGGACGACCGGGCTCGCCGAGGAGGACATCCGCGCCGCCGCCCGGCTGATCGGCGCGGCGGCGGAGTGGACGAGCTGCTGGACCATGGGGCTCAACCAGTCCACCCACGGCACCTGGAACACCAACGCCCTGGTCAACCTGCACCTGGCCACCGGCGCGATCTGCCGCCCCGGCAGCGGCCCGTTCTCCCTCACCGGCCAGCCCAACGCGATGGGCGGCCGGGAGATGGGCTACATGGGGCCCGGTCTGCCCGGGCAGCGGTCGGTGCTGGACCCGGCGGAACGGGCCTTCACGGAGGAGCTCTGGGGCCTGCCGCCCGGCACCCTGCGTACCGAGGCCGGCCGGGGCACCGTCGAGCTGTTCTCGCGGATGGCCGAGGGGGAGATCAAGGCGTGCTGGATCATCTGCACCAACCCGGTCGCCTCGGTCGCCAACCGGAAGACCGTCATCGCCGGGCTGGAGGCCGCCGAACTCGTCATCACCCAGGACGTGTTCGCCGACACCGAGACCAACGCCTACGCCGACGTGGTGCTGCCCGCCGCCCTGTGGACCGAGACGGAGGGGGTGCTGGTCAACTCGGAGCGCGGCCTCACCCTGGCCCGGCCGGCCGCCGACCCGGTCGGCGGGGCGCTGCCGGACTGGCGCATCATCGCCCGGGTGGCCTGCGAGATGGGCTTCGCCGAGGGCTTCGACTACGCGAGCGCGGAGGAGGTCTTCGAGGAGCTCAAGCGGGCCTGGAACCCGAAGACCGGCTGGGACCTGCGGGGCGTGAGCTACGCCCGGCTGCGGGCCACCCCCGTGCAGTGGCCGGCCGCCGACCCCGACGGGCCGGCGCGCAACCCGGTCCGCTACCTCAACGACGGGGTCAGCCAGACACTGCTGGTGCGGCCGGACGGGAGCCGGCCGAGGCTGGCCTTCCCGACCCCGTCCGGCCGGGCGGTGTTCTTCGCCCGACCTCACCTGCCGCCCGCCGAACTCCCGGACCAGGACTACCCGTTCTGCCTCAACACCGGTCGGCTGCAGCACCAGTGGCACACCCTCACCAAGACCGGCCGGGTCGCCGCGCTCAACCGGCTCGACCCGGGCCCGTTCGTCGAGGTCAACCCGCAGGACGCCGAGGCGCTCGGCGTGGCGGACGGCGACCGGCTGGAGGTGGCGTCGAGACGCGGGCGGGCCGTACTGCCGGCGGTGGTCACCGACCGGGTGCGGCCGGGGGACTGCTTCGCGCCGTTCCACTGGAACGACCTGTTCGGCGAGTACCTCAGCATCAACGCGGTCACCAGTGACGCGGTCGACCCGGTCTCGTTCCAGCCGGAGTTGAAGGTGTGCGCGGTCGCGCTGCGTCCGGTGGCGGCGCCGGTCCCGCCGGAGGCGGCCGCGCCGCCGGTCGCGGAGCCCGTTACGGCGGCGGAGCCGGTGTCGTCGGTGGAGCCCGTTCCCTCGGCGGAGCGGCAACCGCGGCCGGTCGGGGGAGTGGGCACGCAGCTCGCGGCGCTGGCCGGGCTGCTGGGCGTCGACCCGGTCGAGGCGCCGCGGCTGACGGCCGCCGAACGCACCTATCTGGCGGGCTTCCTGGCGGGCGTCCCGTCCGCGCCGGCCGGGGTCGCCGGGGTGCCGGTACTGCCGGCGCAGGCGCCGGTCGACCCCGAGCGGGCGCGGTGGGTCAACGGCGTGCTGGCCGGCGCGTACTCGCGCCTCGCGCCGGGGTCGGCGGTAGCACTGGGCCCGGTTGAAGCGCCGGAAGCGGCCGAGGACGCGGCCGGGCCGGCCATCGTCGCGGAACCGGCGCGGACCGTGACCGTCCTGTGGGCCTCGCAGACGGGCACCGCCGAGCGGATCGCCACCGGAGTCGCCGAGCGACTGGCCGCCGAGGGCTGGCAGCCGCTGCTGCTCGCCATGGACCAGGCCGGGCCCGCCACCCTGGCCGCCGGGACGCCGGTACTCGTGATCACCAGCACCTTCGGCGACGGCGAGGCCCCCGACAACGGCGCCGGCTTCTGGGAGCGGGTGCTCGCCGACCCGCCCCCGGACGCCGACGGGCTGCGCTACGCCGTCCTCGCGCTCGGCGATTCGAGCTACAGCGACTTCTGCGGCCACGGGCGCCGCCTCGACCAGCGGCTCGGGGAGCTCGGCGCGACCAGGATCGCCCAGCGCGCGGACTGCGAGCCCGACTACCAGGACGCGGCCGACCGGTGGTTGGAGCAGGTGGTGGCCGCGCTGGCCGCCCCGGCTGCCCCGGCCGGCCGCACCCCCACCGCCCCGCCCACCCCGGCGGTCGTCCCCGTGCCCCGGACCGGGTACTCCAAGGAGTCGCCGTTCGGTGCCCGGATGACCGGCAGCCGGCTGCTCAGCCTGCCCGGCTCCGCCAAGGAGGTCCGGCAGTTCGCCTTCGCCACCCGGGGCGGCGCCCACAGCGAGGAAGGCGACCTGGGCTACCGGGCGGGCGACGTCCTGGGCGTCCGGGCCCGGAACTGCCCCGAGCTGGTGGCCGAGTGGCTGGCCGTCACCGGCCTCGACCCGGACGCCCCCGTCACGGTCCCCGGCGCCGGGGAGGTCCCGTTCGCCGAAGCCCTCGGCGGCCACCTGGAGATCGCCCGGATCACCCCGGACCTGCTCCGCTTCGCCGGTGAGCGGTCCGGCGACCGCGCCCTCAGGCGGCTGCTGAGGCCGGACAACACCGGGGAGCTGGCCAAGTGGACCTGGGGCCGGCAGGCCGTCGACGTGGTCGGCGCGCTGGCGGTACGGGCCGGGGCCGCCGACTGGGCCGCCGTGCTGAAACCGCTCCAGCCCCGGCTGTACTCGATATCCTCCAGCCCGCTCGTCCACCCGGACGAGGTCCGGGTGACCGTCTCGGTGGTCCGCCACCCCAACGGCGCCGGCCGGATGCGCAAGGGCGTCTGCTCCACCTATCTCGCCGACCGGGTGACCGACGGCCCGGTGCCGGTCTTCGTCCGGCCCACCGCGCACTTCCGGCCCCCGGCGGACCCCGCCACCCCGATGATCATGATCGGCCCCGGCACCGGCGTCGCCCCCTTCATCGGCTTCCTGGAGGAGCGCCGGGCCCTCGGCCACACCGGCCCCAACTGGCTGTTCTTCGGCGAGCAGCGGCAGTCGACGGACTTCTACTACCGCGAGGAGCTGGCCGACTTCCGGGCCTCGGGCCACCTCGACCGCCTGGACCTCGCCTTCTCCCGGGACCAGCGCAACAAGGTCTACGTCCAGGACCGGATGCGCGAGCACGGCCTCGGCCTCTGGGACTGGCTGCGCAACGGCGCCCACCTCTACGTCTGCGGTGACGCGGCCCGGATGGCCAGGGACGTGGACGCCGCACTGCGCGAGATCGCCCGCACCCACGGCGGCCTCACCGAGGAGGAGGCCGCCGTGCACCTCAAGCAGCTCGCCGCCGACAGGCGCTATGTGCGCGACGTCTACTGAGCCTCCTGGACGCCTTGTCACCCGGTCATGAAGTCCCCCACCCGCAGGGCCCGCCGCACGATCCGGACATCGCCGATGTACCCGTGGAACACCTTGTCCAGCACCCCCGCGTACGCGTAGCCGCCCACCATCCAGGGGCGTCCGAGGGTGGCCAGCCCCACGGCCGGGGTCGCCGGGTTGCGGGCCACCTCGCAGCCGTCCACGAACATCCGGCTGAGCTTCCCGTCGTTGACGACCGCGACGTGCCACCAGCGGTCCAGCGGCAGCTGGTGGCCCCAACAGGTCGACGCGCCGGTCTGGTTGACGGGGTAGACGCACCACTGGAGCGCGGGCGCCTCGGAGAGGCTGAGCGTCACGACGGGCTCGTCGGCATCCGTGCCGGGGCCGCTCCGGCCCGCCTCGGCGGCCGTCCCCCAGCGGCTCAGCAGGGCGGACCAGCGGCTCTGCCCGGAGTCCCAGTCGGCGGGCAGCTTGCAGAACGCCTCGACGGTGAAGCCGCGTTCGAAGGTCTCCCGGTTCAGCGGGGCGTTGGGCGCGGTCTGCAGATAGGTGCCGCGCACCGGCGAGCGGGTGCCCTTGAACAGCAGGCTGCCGTGGCCCGGCTGGTCCGGGTGGTGCTCCGAGGACCAGCTGAGCCCGCCGTCCGGGGTGCCGGGGGCGCTCTGCGGGTACAGGTCGTTGCCCTGCCCCGTCAGGTCCTTGACGACCTGCCGGGCCGTGACCGCGGCGCCGTCGCCGCCGCCCTCGAAGCGCCAGTACGCGGCGGTGTCCCGGACCAGCAGCTCGGACGCCCGGCGGGCGGGGCGCGCCGGGACGGGCGCGAAGCCCGCGAAGCGCCGCTCGAAGTCGATCGCGAGCGAGAAGCGGTCCACGTCCGAGGTCAGTTCCACCTGCTGCGCGGCCAGGGTGTTGCGCTCCTCGGCCGCGATCTCCTGGATCCACGGCGAGTAGGTCGACACGTCGACGGTGTTGCGGTCCAGGTCGAAGCGGTACGCCCGGATCATGGCGGCGCCGCCGTAGTAGCGGTCCTGGTAGTTGGTGATGTGGACGTGCACGTCGTGGCCGGCCTTATTGGTCAGCACCGTTCGGCCCGGCGGCCAGTAATGGCCGTTGACGGTCAGGAAGATCTGGTCGTTGCCGCTGATCAGCCGCTCCCAGAGCTGCCGGCCGTAGTCGGACAGCTCGGCCCGGCCTCCGTCGTCGGCGTACGCCAGCTCGTGGGTGGTCAGGATCACCGGCACCCTGGGGTTGGCGGCGATCACCGCGTTGGCCCAGGCGAAGCCCGCGTCGGAGAGCCGCCAGTCCAGCGAGAGCAGCATCCACGGGCGCCCGCCGGCCGTGACGAGGTGGCAGGTGTTGTAGCCGTCCGGGCTGGAGCTGTGGTGGCCGGCGGTACGGGCGGCCCGGGCCGGGCCGAAGGTCTCCAGGTACGGGGTGCTGCCGCGCCGGTCGTCGGTGGAGGAGCGGACGTCGTGGTTGCCGGCGAGTACGCCGTAGGCCGCGCCGGCGTCGTCCAGCAGGCCGAACACCTTGCTGACGGCGGCGAACTCGCCGGCCAGCCCGTTCTCGGTGACATCGCCCAGGTGGGCCAGGAAGACGATGTTGTCGTCCGTCCCGTCCTCCCGGTTGACCCCGCCGTCGAGCACGTGGCGGATCGCGGCCTCGACCGGTGCCGGGTGGATCCGGTCCTGGTCGAACAGGTACTGGGTGTCCGGCATGACGACGAGGGTGAACCGGCGGGCATCCGGGTCGGGCTGCCAACGCCGCTGTCCGGCGGACTTCTTGGCCTTCCCCGCTGCCGCCCCGGCTGCCCCGGCCGCGTCCGGTCCGCCGGAGCCGACCGCCGCTCCGGGGCCGGCCGCGTGGGCGGGCGCCGCGCCGAGCAGGCCGAGGCCCGCCGTGCCGACCCCGGCGCCCAGCAGGCCCGCCCCGCGCAGGAACCGGCGGCGCCCGGCCGCGGCGGGCCCGTCCCCGTCGAGCTCGGCGGTGCGCGGGCACTCGCACGGATGCCCGGACTCGTGGTTGTCGTGCATGTTCGCTCCCGGAAGTGGTGTGGCCCCCGACCGTAGGTACCGGGTCTGGTCGGAGATCATCGACCGGGCCACGCCCCGCTGAACAGCGGCCGAACCCGTCGGGCGCTGCTCGCGGCGCCCGACGGGTTCGGCCGGAGGCGGTTGGGGGGCCGCTTCCGGGAGCCGGTGGAGCGGCCGTCAGTCCTGCTGCGCGCCCTGCGGCTCCAGCAGGGCGCGCGCGGCGGCGAGTTCGGCGCGGGTGGCGTCAGCGGCGGCGGTGAGGTGCTCGAAGCTGCCGGGGCCGATCGGGATCCGGACGGGCAGCGGGCCGGGGGCGGCGGCGAGGCGGAGCACCTCGCGGGCGAAGTCCTGGGGGCGGCCGATGCCCGGCAGGGCGGCCATGCCGCGCAGCTGCTCGCGCATCGGCTCGGTGCTCGCGCGGTAGGTGGGGGAACGGCCGGCGGCATCGGTCACCGAGCCGCCGTAGTGGGTGGCGTACCCGCTCGCGGCCAGCGCGGCGACCCGGATGCCGAACGGGGCCGCCTCGGCGGCGAGCGCCTGGGTCATGCCCTCCAGCGCGTGCTTGCCCGTGACATAGGCGGCCAGGCCGGGGAAGGCCGTCCGCCCGGCGAGCGAGGAGACGTTCAGCACCAGCCCCCCGCCCTGCGCGCGCATCAACGGCAGCACCAGCCGGGCGAGTCGCCAGGGACCGACGACCAGTGTCTCCAACTGGTCGCGGAGCTCCTGGTCGCCGACCTCCTCCACGGTGCCGAACACGCCGTTCCCGGCGTTGTTCACCAGGACGTCCACCCCGCCGAAACGTTCCACCGCGGTGGCGACGGCCCGCTCGCACTGCCCGGGGTCGCGCACGTCCAGGGGCAGCGCGAGGAGCCGGCCGGGGTGCTCGCGGACCAGGTCGTCCAGGGTCTCCGCCCGGCGCGCGGTCGCCAGGACGCGGTCACCGGCCCCGGCTGCCGCCCCCGCCAGCGCCCGGCCCAGCCCGGTCGAACAGCCCGTCACCAGCCAACGTCTTGTCATGCTCCGTGCCCCCGTCTCGTCCTGCCCGGCTCCCGGGACCGGACACCGTCCCACCCCGGCGCTCCGTCGCCCAGACCTCCGGCAGACCGCCCAGGGGGCGTGCGGGAGCGTGGCGGTCCCGTGGCCACCGGAGCGCGCGCCCCCGTCGGGGCCGGTGGCGTGCTCCGGCCCGGACGGCGGCCGGGGGCGCGGTGGCGCGCCCGGAGGGGTACGCCCGCCGCCTCACGCCCCGGCGTGCGCTCCCGGACCACCTGCGCCGAGCTCCCGGCTCCCGGCTCCCGGCGTCCCCGACGCGGCGCCCCGGACGTCGAACAGCCCGGACGTCGAACAGCCCGGATGCCGGACGGTCCGGACGCCCCGGATGCCGAACAGCCCGGACGCCGAACAGCCCGGATGCCGGACGGTCCGGACGCCCCGGACGCCGAACGGCCCGGCGCGGGAGAACCCCGCACCGGGCCGTTCGGCCACGAACCTCCGGGCACGCCCGGCCCGGTCAGCCCCGGTGCTCGAACAGCGGGACCCGGACCGGCTCCGGCCGGTCCCGGTCCCGGTCCAGGCCGGACAGGGAGGCGTCGTGCGGCGACAGCATCAGCGCGATCCCGCCGAGCGAGAGCAGGACGAGGACGGCCACCGCGAGCGGGGTGATGAACTGCGAGGCCGGCAGGCCGCCCACCGGCGTCCGGCCGTCCAGCACGACCGAGACGGCGGCCATGCCGGTGTAGTGCATCGCGACCACCGCGACCCCGGCGATCAGCGCCGAGGCGAGCGAGGCGAGCATGCCGGTGATGTTCAGGGTCATCCACAGCGCGGTGGCGGACGCGGCGACGGCGATCGCGATCGAGCCGGCCACGGTGAGGGCGTCGTAGGAGACCTGCCCCTGGACGTGCATCGCGGCCATGCCGAGGTAGTGCATCGCCGCCACGCCCAGGCCCATGACGGTGCCGCCGATCAGCAGGGTGCTCAAGCTCCGCGGCCGGTAGCCGACATAGAGGATGCCGAGGCCGCAGACCACGATCGCCAGCACCAGGCTGCACATCGTCAGGGGCACGTTGTAGAGGATGGTCGAGCCGCTGACGGTGAAGCCCAGCATCGCCAGGAAGTGCATCGTCCAGATGCCGCAGCCGATCTCGGCGGCGCCGAGCAGCAGCCAGCCGAGCCGCCTGCGCGGCGGCAGGTCGAGGGCGCGGACGGTGCAGCGCAGGCCGAGCGCGGCGCCGGTGCAGGCGACCAGGTAGGACAGGACCGGGTTGAGCCAGCCGTAGTGGAAGCCGTCGATGACGGCGGGGTGGGGGTGCATGAGATTACCTGAGCTGACGTTTCGTTGATGGATGCGCACGGGAACGGCCCGCGCGGGGCCACGGTCCGGTGCGGGGTTCCCGCGCGCGGCGGTGCGGGCGGGACGGGTCGGCGACCCGGTGCTGCCCGTCCGGCGTCGAGGGTCACGGACGGCGCCACGGGTGTCGGCAGGCGGGAGGGGCGTGCGGGAGGGGCCTCATGGGCGGCCGCACGCAACGGGAAGCCGTCTGCCGGGCCTCACGTGCGGGTACATACTATCTGCCCGCCGAGGTCAAGATCTGTTGGGGGTCGTCCTCGCGGATCTTTGGTGAAGATCCGCCGCTCGGGCCGGACACCGCCGCCGGCCGCCGCCAGGGGCTGAGCGACCGGCCCGGTCGGCCGATCGACCTGTCCGTACGCGGAAGCGGTGCCGTCGGGGTACTGTCCTCTCCGCGTCCGCCCGGCCGCCCGGCCGCCCGCCGAGCAGGGCGGCGGCACCAGCGCGGACCCGGGGGGAACCACCATGCTCGACGTCAGACGGCTCACCATGCTCCAGGCCGTGGCCGAGCACGGCAGCTTCAACCGCGCCGCCACCGCCCTGCTGCTGACGCCCTCCGCCGTCTCCCAGCAGATCGCGGCCCTCGAACGCGGCCTCGGCACCACCGTGGTGGAGCGGTCGACGCGCGGGGTGCGGCTGACCGAGGCGGGCCAGCTGCTGGTCGACGCCGCCGTCGCGGTGGGCGCCGAACTGAGGCACGCCGAGGACCGGATCGCGCGCCTCGGTGCGGACCGGCCCCGGCTGACGCTCGCCACCTTCACCAGCGGCGGCCGGCACCTGCTGCCGCCGGTGCTGGCCCGGTTCGCGGCGGCGCACCCGGAGGTCGAACTGCGGATCGTCGAGCGCGAACCGGAGGACAGCCTCCCGATGGTCCGCGACGGCAGCGCCGACCTCGCCCTCGCCTACCACTTCGACGGGCCCCTGCCCGTCGTCCCCGGCGACCGCTCCGGCCTGGAGTGGACGCCGCTGATGACGGACCCGCTGTCCGTCGTCCTGCCCGAGCACCATCCGCTGGCCGGCCGGGACGCCCTAGACCTCTCCGAACTGGCCGAGGACCCGTGGGTGCTGGGCTGCTCGAAGACCGAGGCCTTCCTGCGCCGCCACGCTCTGACGGCCGGTTTCGAACTGCGGGTGGCGGGCTCCACCACCGACTACTTCTTCGCCCGTTCGCTGGTCGCCGCCGGCGTCGGCGTCTCCCTCGTCCCGCAGGTGGCCCTCGACCCGCCGCAGCCCGGCACCCGGGTCGTCCCCGTCACCCCGCCGCGCCCCGCCCGGCACTTCGGCCTCGCCCTGCCCCGCCGGCGCCGGGCCCGTCCGTACGCCGACGCGCTCGCCGCCCTGCTGCACGCTCGTGCCACGGACCCCGCCCCCGGCCCGGCCTGACGCCCCGGTCCGATCTTCCGACCTGATTCCCGGCCCGATGGCCGATCCGATTCCCCGGACGCTGTCGGTCGCCGCCGGCGCCTCCCGCTCCGGCGGAATTGTCAGTGCCTCCGCATAGGGTTGGAACAACGCCGAGGGGAGCGCCGGAAGGCGCCGGAAAAGGTGTTGGGAAAAGGGGAGAAGAATGTCCACGAACAGGATCGACCACAAGGTCAACCACGTCTCGCTGGTGGTCGACAAGTCCGGCTCGATGCGCCAGCACGAGCAGCAGCTGGTCCGGGTCGTGGACGAGTTCGTGAAGGGCCTCCAGGAGGAGTCCGACCGGCTCGGGCACGAGACCCGCATCAGCCTTTACGCCTTCGACCACGAAGTGCGGAACCTCGTCTGGGACATGGACGTCAAGCACCTGCCGTCCCTCAAGGGCCTCTACCGGGTCGACAACGGCGCGACGGCGCTGATCGAGGCGGCCGTGAAGTCTGTCGACGATCTGAAGAACATCTGGGAGGGGTACGGGGAGCACTCCTTCCTCCAGGTCGTCGTCACCGACGGCGAGGAGAACGCCTCCGGCTGTTCCGAGAGCGGCAAGATGCACATCCGTATACCGGGCGCCAAGGGCAAGGCCGTGCTGCGCGGCTGGATGGAGCGGATCCACGGGGCCATGGCCGGGCTCCCGGACCACTGGACCTCGGCGATCCTGGTCCCGAATTCCCTGGCCAAGCGCACCGCCCAGGAATACGGGTTTCCCGCGGGCAATATCGCGATCTGGGACGCCGACTCCAGCAAGGGTGTCGAGGAGGCGATCGGCACCGTCAAGTCCGCCGCCACGAGCTTCCTGCGCGGCCGGGAGAAGGGGGTGCGGGGCACCAAGAACCTCTTCACCATGGGCCAGGACCTCAGTGCCGCGGACGTCACCGCCGAACTCGACGCCCTGGACGCGGGTGCGTACGCCCTCGTCCCGGTCGACCGGCAGCTCCCCATCCGCGAGTTCGTCACCGGCGCGGGGCACACCTATCGGACCGGGTGCGCCTTCTACGAGTTGTCCAAGCGGGAGCGGATCCAGGGCGGCAAGCAGCTCGCCGTCGCGGAGAAGGACCCGGCCACCGGCCGGATGACCGGCAAGGTGTTCTCGGGCCCGGCAGCCCGCCGGCTGCTCGGCCTGCCGGCCTCGGAGACCACGGTCAAGCCCGGCGACAACCCCGCCTACACGGTGTTCGTCCAGTCCACCTCCGTCAACCGGAAGTTGGTGCCCGGTACCGAGCTGCTCGTCATGCTGCAGCCGTAGCCGTAGCCGTAGCCGTAGCCGTAGCCCTGTAGCCCTGTAGCCCTGTAGCCCTGTAGCCCTGGTCGGCCCCGGCCCGGAGCGGCGGCTCCCCGCCGCCCCGGGCCGCCCGGAACCGTCGAGGGGCCGTTTCGGCGATGGGGTTTTCGGCCATCGTGGCGGATGTTTTTGGTCGCTGGCGGGGCCCGGTCGGGGTGCGGGCCGGTCCGGGTTGCTCGGACAGGTGATCGATGGTTACCTCGGTCCTCGTGACCTCGTTGGTACCAGGTGTCTCATATGGAACTGACGTTCCATCGGTTCATGACAGTTCGTCAGAAGACTTCCGGGGGGAGGGATTCGACCCAGTAGATGGGGTTCCGCCCGAAAATGTCGGCGGACCGGGGCCGGGGGTGGTCGTCCCGGTGGTGGTGGATGAGAAAGACCTCTGTTTCTTCGATCACCCGCTCGACCATGTGCCGGGAATGGTGCTGGTGGCGGGGGTGCTGGACGTCCTCGGGGCCCAGGCACCGGAGTGGGTCGACGCGGACGGTGGCCGGTTACGGCTCTCGATGAGCTTCGACCGGATGTGCGAGCTGGGTCCTCCCGTGTGGCTGAGCGGCGGTCCGATCGCGGCCGACGACGGGCCGGCGTGGGAGTTGGTGGCGCTGCAGGACGGCGAGGCCGTCAGCCGGGCCTCGGTCCGCTTCGGCGGGACGCCGGCCCCGGTCCGGACCGGGCCGGAGGGCGCGGTTCCCGCCGATCCGGCGCTGGTGCACCGGCACCGGCCGGAGAACGTCCTGCTGGGCGGAGCGGTGCGGGTCGAGCGGGCCGCGGTACTGGTGCCGCCACCGGGCCACCGGCTGGCGGGCGCCGGGGTGCACACCCTGGGCGCGCTGGTGGAGTCGGCCCGGCAGATGGCGACGATGCTGGGCCACACGGCCCACGGGCGGGACCTGGACGCGCAGATGCTCTGGCTCTCGCTGGAGGCGGATCTGCCGACCGGCCTGCCGGTGGAGGTGCCGTTGGAGTTGTGGTGGGAGTTCGCACCGGCGCGCGGGGCGCGTGCGGTGTACCGGTTCGCGGTGGTGGATGCGGAGAGCGGCGAGGGGTACGGCCGGTTGCAGATCGGCGTCCACACCCTCAGCCGCGCGGGTTACTTGAAGCGGAGGTCGGCGAAGTGAGTGGCGCGGAACAGGTGACGGGCACCGGCTCGTCGTGGGCGGTGCGGGCACCGCAGTTGTTGTTCGTCGTCGCGGTACTCGCGGTGGCCACCGGGCTGGTGGTCCACCTGCGGCACGCGGGCGAAGGGGTGGACCTGGTGGCGGCCGTCCTGGCCGCCTGCTACCTGGCGTGGCTGGCGGTCGAGATCCCGGTGACCTTCCGGACCTCGGGCTCGGCGCCGCGCGAGTCGGCGTCGCTGCTGTTCTACGCGACGGCCCGGATCGCGACCGTGTCCGCGGCCGTGCTCGGGCCGCTGCCCTGGGACGAGTGGTCGCCGCTGCTGCTGCTCCCGGCGGCGGTGTTCGTCGGCGGGGTCGTGCTGCGGCAGGTGGCGATCCGCACACTGGGGCGGTTCTACTCGCACCATGTGACCCGGCAGACGGACCACCAGGTCGTCACCTGGGGCGTCTACCGGTTCATCCGGCACCCCGCCTACGCGGGAATGCTGTCGGCGCACGTCGGTTTCGTGGCGTTCTTCCTGAACCCGCTGAGCGTGGTGCTGCTGGTGGTGCTCGCCGCCGCGATCACCTTCCGCATCCGTACCGAGGAGCGGATGCTGCTGAACATCCCCGGCTACCGCGACTACGCGGCCGGGCACTCCCGTCTCGTGCCGGGTCTCTGGTGAGCGCCTCCGCCCGCCCGCCGCGGGTCGGGGTGCCGGCGACGCCGGACGAACTGCTCACGACCACGCGTTCGGTGCGGCTGCGGCTGGACCTGTCGCGCCCGGTGGACCTCGACCAGGTCCGCGAGTGCGTGGAGATCGCGCTCCAGGCGCCCAATGGCGGCAACACCCAGCGCTGGCACTGGCTGGTGGTGGCCGAGGACGGGATGCGCAAGCGGGTCGCCGAGGTCTACCGGCGGGCGTTCGAGGCCCGTTACCCGCCGACCGCCGCCGCCGGGGTGTCGGCGGGCGCGGTACCGGTCGGCGGGGTGTCCGAACGGATGCTGGCCGGCGGCCGGCACCTCGCGGAGCACCTGCACGAGGTGCCTGTGTTGGTGATCCCGTGCCTGGAACTCGGCAGCCGCCCGCTCACGGCGGCCAACCAGGCGGGGGTCTGGGGCTCGCTCCTCCCCGCCGCCTGGAGCTACATGCTCGCCGCGCGCGCCCGCGGCCTGGGGACGGCGTGGACGACGGTGCACCTGGACGCCGAGCAGGAGGTCGCCGACCTCCTCGGGCTGCCGGGCGACGTGCGCCAGGGGGCCCTGATCCCCACCGCGCACGTGTTGGGGGACGGATTCGGACCGGCGCCGCGCCGGCCGGTGGACAGCGTGCTGCACCTGGACGGCTGGGGCGGCACGGGATGGGGCGGTGGGGGCGCATGACGGAACTCGTGGTGACCACGGCGACGGACGGCGGCGAGGTGCTGGCGGACGCGGCGCGGGTCGGGAACAAGTTCGCCCGGCAGGAGGTGCTGCGCCGGGCCGGGTTCCGGATACCGGAGTTCTTCTGTCTGACCGCCGCCGCCTTCGACGAGGCGCTGGACGCGCTGCGCCCGTCCCTGCCGGCCGAGCCGGCGCCCGGCGCCGAACGGGCGGAGGTGGAGAGCTGGTGCGCGGCGGCCCGGGAGGCCCTGGGCGGCGCGCGGCTGCCGGTGGCGCTGGCCGAGCGGATCCGCAAGGAGTTCGCGGCCGTGGCCGGGCCGGACGGCCTGGTGGCGGTCCGGGCGTGCGTGGTCCCGGCCGCCGCCGGGGCCGCGGAGGCCAACGCGGCCGAGGCGGCCGAGGCGATCGGCGAGGACAGCGCGGTCGACCCGTTCGCCGGTATGAGCGACAGCTTCCTCTACGTCGACGAGGACGCCCTCGAGGACGCCGTCCTGCGCTGCTGGGCCTCCGCGTTCAACCCGCAGGCCGTGCGCTACCGGACCCTGCGCGGCCTGGACCCGCTGCGGGCCCGGGTGGCCGTCGGCATCCAGCGGATGGTGCTCGGCACCCGCTCGTTCGTCGCGTTCACCCGCGACCCGCGCGACGGCGCGGTCCGCCGCGTCGTCGCGGCGGCCTACGGCATCGGCGAGGGCGTCGTCCAGGAGAAGGCGGACATCGACCACTTCTTCCACGACCCGGCCACCGACGAGGTGACCGCGCGCACCGTGCGCAAGCAGTGGTCGATGGGGCTGCCCGAGGGCGCCGCCGCCGGTGCGCCGGTGCTGCTGCCGGTGGCGGGCGGACTCGCCGACGTCCCGGTGCTGGACGACCGCCAGGTGCGTGCGGTGGCGGAGCTGGCCGCGCGGGTGGAGGAACTCTTCGGCGTCCCCCAGGACATCGAGGGCGCGCTCACCGAGGACGGCGTCGTCCACCTGCTCCAGGCCCGCCCGCTGGTCACCGCGCCGCCCACGGCCGGGCAGTCGGCAGGACAGCAGGCCGGGCGGCCGCAGACCGCCGGGCAGACCACCGCGCAGGCGCAGACCGCCGGGCCGGCGGCCGGGCAGTTCGCGACGGAGGAGCCGGGGGCCGCCCGCGTCTACTGGGGCAACCACAACATCACCGAGAGCTTCCCCGGCGTCTCCGGCGCGCTGACCTTCTCCCAGTCCCGCGAGTTCTACCGCCGCTCCTTCGCCGACCTCTACCGGCGGATGGGCGTCCCCGAGTCCTGGGTGCGGGACAACGCCCACCGCCTCGCCCGGATGGTCGGCTACCTGGAGGGCCAGGTCTACTACCGGCTGGACGACTGGCACGCCCTGCACGGGCAGATGCCGATGTTCGAACTCGTGCGCCGCGGCTGGGAACAGGCGATGGGCATCACCGGCCCCGCCCGCGGCGAACGCCGCTGGGCCGCCCCGGCCGTCGCCCTGGCACTGCCCCGGCTGGCCTGGCGCAGCGCCCTCCACCCCTGGCAGGTGAAGAGCTTCCTGCGCTGGTGGGACCGGCAGATGGCCGAGGCCGAGACCGTCGGCGACTCGCCGGAGGAGCTGATCGCCTTCTACCGGCGGCTCTGGGAGCGCGCCGGCGAGCGCTGGGGCGTCACCCTGGTGAACGCGTTCATCGCGCTCGTCGTGCTCGGCGCGGGCAGCGTCCTGCTGCGTCGCTGGACCGGCGAGGGCCCGCAGGTTCTGGTCGGGCTGATGGGCGGCGGGCGGGAGAACCGCTCGCTGGAGGCGGTGCGCGCGGCCATGGGTCTGGCCGAACTCGTCGGCGCCGTCCCCGAACTGCGGGCGGCTGTGCTCGACGACGCGAGCGACCCCGAGCAGTTGTGGCGGCAGATCGTCGAGGGCCACCACGGTGCGGCCGTCGGCGACGCCGCTCGCGGCTATGTCGCCCGCTACGGCGACCGCGCGCTGCACGATCTCAAGCTGGAGGAGCCCACACCCCGCCAGCGGCCGTGGACGGTACTCGCGCTGATCCGCCCGCTGGTGCGCCAGGGCGCGACGGTGGCGGCCAACCGCGCCGACGAGCAGGCCGCCGCCCGCAAGGCCCGGGAGCGTCTGCGCGAGGTGCTCCCCAACCCGGCCCGGCGGGCCGTCCTGCTCGGTGTCACGTCCATCGCCCGCGACCTCGCCCGGATCCGCGAGGACACCCGCTTCTGCCGCACCCAGCTGTTCGGGCTGTCGCGTGACGTGATGTGGCGGCTTGGCGCGGAACTCGCCCGGACCGGCGTCCTGGACGACGCGCTCGACGTCGCCGACCTGACCGTGGAGGAGGTCATCGGCGCCTTCGACGGCACCGGCACCGTGACCGACCTGCGTGCCCTGGTCGCGCTGCGCCGCACGCAGCGCGAGCGCTGGGCGAAGAACCCGCAGCGCCCCGCCCTGCTGGGCACGCCCGCCGGACTGCCGTTCGCCCGGGCGCTGCCGGGGGCGAGCCCGGTAGGCACGGCGGCCGCCGCCGACGACGGCCTGCTGCGGGGCATCGGCTCCAGCGGCGGCGTGGTGCGCGGCCGGGCCAAGGTGGTGCTGGACCCGGCCACCGACCCGGACCTCGCCGCCGGGCGGATCCTGGTCGCCCGGGAGACCGACCCAGGCTGGCTGTTCCTGATGATGTCCGCCACCGGCATGGTCGTCGAACGCGGCACCCTGCTGTCCCACACGGCGATCACCGGGCGCCTGCTCGGCATCCCCACCGTGGTCGCCGTCCCGGGGGCCACCACGGCGATCGCCGACGGCGCCTGGATCGAGATCGACGGCACGGCCGGGACGGTGCGGCTGCTCCCGCCGTCCGAACAGCCCGAGGAGCCGGACGTCCCCGGCTCGGACGTCTCCGGCTCGGACGTCCCGGGCCCGGACGTCCCGGGCTCGGACGTCCCCGGCCCGGCCGATGCCGCCGACGGGAGCGGCCCGACCGACGGAGCCGCCACCACCGACGGAACCGCCACCGCCGAGAAGGGCGACAGGACATGACCGACGACCCGGCCCGTTTCCCCTTCCCGCCCGCCGGCGACGTGCGCCGGCCGGACGCCTACCACGACGTCCTGCACGCCCGCGTCCCGCACCCGGTGCAGCTGTCCAGCGGGCAGCCCGCCCTGCTGGTCACCCGGCACGAGGACGTCACGGCCGTCCTCGGCGACGACCGCTTCAGCCGGGCCGGCTACACCGAGCTGGCCCGCCCGCTGTTCGCCCGCAAGACCGAGTCCGTCCTGCTGGCCACCGCCGACGCGCCCGACCACACCCGGCGCCGGCGCGCGATCCTCCCCGCGTTCACCGCCCGCCAGGTCCGCCTGCTGAGGCCGCGCCTGGAGGCCCTCGCCGAGGAACTGCTCGACGACCTGACCGCCGGTGCCACCGGCGGCGAGACCGACCTGGTGGGCGGCTTCACCGTGCCCTTCCCGATGCGGGTCATCTGCGAGGTGCTCGGCGTCCCGCTCGAGGACGGCGCGATGCTGCGCGCGGAGGTGGACATCCTCATGTCCACCTCCGGCCACACCCGTGAGGAGGTCGCCGCCGCCCAGGCGCGGACGGACGAGTACTTCACCGCCCTGGTCGCCGGCAAGCGGCGCGCCGCCGAGGCCGGCACCCCGGCCGACGACCTGCTCACCCGGCTGGCACTGCGCCCGGCCGACGACCCCGAGCAGCGGCTGTCCGACCGGGAGGTGGTCTCCCTCGGCTCGGGCATGCTGATGGCCGGCTACGAGACCACCGGCAACTCCTTCGGCATGTGCGTGCTCCTCCTCCTGCGCCACCCCGACCTGGTGAAGCGCCTGCGCGCGGAGCCCGCGCGGATCCCGGCGGCGGTCGAGGAGATGCTGCGCTTCAGCTCCCTCAACAACACCGGCGGGGCGCCGCACCTGGTGACCGAGGACACCGTGCTGGGCGGCTGCCCGGTGGCGGCCGGGCGGATCGTGGTGCCGCTCACCGACACCGCCAACCGCGACCCGGCCGTCTTCACCGACCCGGACGCCTTCGACCCCGACCGTGCGGACGTCGGCTCCCACCTCGCCTTCGGCTACGGCCGTCATCTGTGTCTGGGCGCCGAACTCGCCCGGGCCGAGCTGCAGATCGGCGTCGGCGCGCTGCTGCGCCGCTTCGAGGTGCTGGAACTCGCCGTCCCGGAGGACGAGTTGGACTGGCGGCGGACGATGTTCATCAACGGCGTCTGGCAGTTGCCGGTCCGCTGGACGGCGGCCGGTGCCGCAGCGGGGCGGCGGGAGTGAGCCACCCGCCCGCCCGGTCCGCCGCCGCCGGACCGGAGGCGCCCACCGGTACGGCGGCATCCACCGGAGCACCGGCACCCGCCCCGGCCGGCGGGGCCGGCGCGCCGGGCGGCTCCGCCGACCCGGGCCCGCTCGCCGTCCGGCTCGGCGCCTTCCTGCGCGGCAGCTTCCCGCTGCCCCTGTCGCTGGTGTTCGCCGGGGTGTGGGCGGTGGGTGCCACCGGGCTGTTCGCCGCCGCCGACGCGCGGGTCGGGCACTGGCGGCCGGGCTGGGGCACGGTGGGCGCCGTGCTGACCGTCCTGGTCGACCTGCTCCTGCTGCGGGCCGCCGACGACCTGCGCGACCTGCCGTACGACCGGCGCCACAATCCGTCCCGCCCGCTGGCACGCGGCGCCGTGCTGCCGCGCGACCTGTACCTCCTGTCCGGCGCCGGGGCCGCGTTCCTGCTCCTCCTCAACTCCGGCAACCGGGCCGCCCTGCTGCTGATCGCCGCCCAACTCGTCTACACCGTGCTGCTGGTGGGGGCGGAACTGCGGCTGGGGTGGCCGCGCGGTGACGCCGTCGTCACCGGAGTCCTGCTGAGCTCCCCGGTCCAGGTGCTGCTCAACCTCTACCTGTACGCGGTGTTCCTGCACGACACCGGCCTGGACGGCGACTCGCTCGCGCGGGCCGGGAGGCACGCGCTGCCGCTGCTGGTGGTGATCATGCTGGCCGCCACCCACCACGAACTGGCCCGCAAGGTCGTCCGCGAGCCGGGAGCGCACGAGCGCACCTACGTCCGGGTCTTCGGCCTGCGCACGACCGTCGCGCTCGCGCTCGGCTTCGCCGCCGCGTCCGCCGCGGCGTCGTTGGCGGTGCTGCGGCCGTGGACGGGCGGACCGGCCGGGTGGGGCTGGCTGGCCGTGCTGCCGGTCGCCCTCGCCGCCCTCGCCGCCCGCCGTTTCAGCCGGACCGGGGCGGCCCGCTGGCCCGTCGGGGCCGTGGTCGGCTACCTGCCGGCCGTCTTCGTCTGCCACCTGCTGATCGGCCTGGCGGGCACTTCGTGAGGACCGGGAACCTTTACATCGCCGGCCTGTCCATCGCCGGCCTGGCCGCGCAGGTGCCCCGGCGGTGGCCGATCGCCGAGGTCCTGGAGCGCCCCGGCCGGTGACGTGCCGGGGCGCCGCGCCGCCCGCTCGTTCCCGCCCTGCCGTGTCCCGCCCTGCCGTGTCCCGCCCCGCCGTGCCCTGCCCCGTCCCGGCCGTCGCCGGGGCGGGGCGATCGGCTTGCCGGGCGGGCCTTCGCGCCCCGGGCCACCGGCGGGAGCGGCGTCACAGCGCGGCGGTGACGGCGGCCTCGGCATGGATGCGGGTGGTGGGGAAGACCGGGACCGCGCTGTCGCCGGGCCCCACCAGGAGCTCGATCTCGGTGCAGCCGAGGATCACGCCCTCCGCGCCCTCCGCGACCAGCTCGGCGATCACCCGGCGGTACTCCGCCCGGGACTCCTCACGGACCACCCCGAGGCACAGCTCCTCGTAGATCACCCGGTGCACCAGGGCCCGGCCCGCCGGCTCGGGGACGAGGACGTCCAGGCCGTGGGAGGCCAGCCGGTCCCGGTAGAAGTCCTGCTCCATGGTGAACGCGGTGCCCAGCAACCCGACCCGGGCCACCCCGGCGGCCAGGACCGCCGCGGCCGTCGCGTCGGCGAGGTGCAGCAGCGGGACGGACACCGCGCCGGCCACCTGGTCGGCGACCTTGTGCATGGTGTTGGTGCAGATCAGCAGCAGCTCCGCGCCCGCCGCCTCGACGGCGCGGGCGGCATCGGCGAGCAGCCGGCCCGCCGCCTCCCACTCCCCGGCGGCCTGGAGCCGCTCGACCTCGGCGAAGTCCACCGAGTAGAGCACGCACTTGGCGGAGTGCAGGCCGCCCAGCCGGTCCCGGGTGAGTTCGTTGAGGAGGCGGTAGTAGGTCGCGGTGGATTCCCAGCTCATGCCGCCCAGCAGGCCGATGGTCTTCATCGCGCCACTGTGCCACGGCCGCCGAGCAGTCGGCGAACGGACCGTGGGCGGACGATCGGCGTCCACGACCGGAAAGGAAGCATTGTCACCCTATTCAGCCGTGGGGGTGATTTCCGTCGTTTCATGTATCCGGCGGTGATTATGATTTAGGTTCTGTGACTGAGCGTCAGAATCCTTCGAGCACCGACCACATGACCGACAACGCGACATACGGCCGGGTCGACAGCCAGGCCGACAGCCGGGCCGACCGGGCCACCCAGGTGGTCGTCCTCGGCGCGGGCCCGGCCGGTCTGGTCCTCGCCAACCTGCTGCACCGGGCCGGCATCGACTGCGTCGTCCTGGAACGCGCCGACCGGGCCCGCCTGCACAGCCGGGCCCGGGCCGGCTTCCTCGCCGAGAACACCGCCCGGATCCTGGACCGGCACGGCCTCGGCGAGGGCCTGCGCCGCAACGGCCGACCCCACGCCACCTGCGAGTTCCGCACCGACGACGGCAGCTTCCGCCTCGACTACGCCCGGCTCGCCCGCGGCGAGCGCCACACCGTCTACCCGCAGCAGTACCTCGTCGCCGACCTGCTCACCGCCTTCCTGGACGCCGGCGGGCAGATCCGGTTCGGCACCGAGGCGCTGCGGGTGCTGGACGCCGACGGCGACCGCCCGACCGTCGAGGCGCGCGGGCCCGACGGGGAGCCGCTCCGGTGGCGGGCCCGGTACGTCGCCGGCTGCGACGGCCGGCACGGCGCCGCCCGCCGCTCGCTGCCGCCCGGCACGGTCGTCCACCGCCACGACCACGGCCTGTCCTGGCTGGGCCTGCTGGTCGAGGCGCCGCCGAGCCTGGACGCGGTCGGCTACGCGGTGCACGGGCGGGGCTTCGCCGGCCACATGGCCCGCACCTCCGAGATCACCCGCTACTACCTCCAGTGCGAGCGCGGCACCACGCCCGAGGACTGGGACGAGGACCGGGTCTGGGACGAACTGGACCTGCGGATGCGCGCCGCGGAGCACGGCCCGCTGCACCGGGGGAGCGTCGTCGCGCGCACCGTCGTCGACCTGGAGAGCGACGTCGTCCAACAGCTGCGCCACGGCGCCCTGCTGCTCGCGGGCGACGCCGCGAGCATGCCCACCCCCTCGGCGGCCAAGGGGGCCAACCTCGCGGTGCTGGAGGCGGAGCTCCTCGCCGCCGCCCTCGTCGACGAACTCGCGCACGGCGACGGCCGCGCCCTGGCCGACTACTCCCGGCGCTGCCTGGAACACATCTGGCGCGCGATGGAGTTCTCGCACTGGATGGTCCGGCTGCTGCACGCGGTGCCCACCCCGGACGGCGTCCCGTCGGGCTTCGACGCGGGACTCCGGCGCGCCCGGCTGGAGGCGCTGCGCACCTCGCGCGCGCAGCAGGACTGGTTCGCCGAGAACTACGTCGGCCTGTGAGCGGCACCCCTCCCCGGGACCCGCACCTCCCCGAGCCCCGACGGCTCCCCGATCCCCGAGAGCCCACTGATCCCCGACAGGCCACCGATCCCCGTCGGCCCATCGAGCAACACCGGCCGCCGGCGCACCGCACCGAGGACACCCCTGCCATGACCGCATCCCCCATGACCGCATCCGCCGTGACCCCGCCCGCCGTGACCGCCACCGCCACCGCCGTATCCGACAGCACCCGCCTGCGCGCGTCCGCCGACTTCGTCCGCCGCCACGACACCGCCACCCTCCTGCCGCTCCTCCTCCCCGGCCTCGACGGCCCGCAACTCCACTCCCTCACCGGCCACTTGGCGTTCACCCATGCCGCCCTGCTGGTGTTCCCGCCCGACCCGGCGACCCTGCGCGCCGACCTCGCCGCCTGCGGTCTGGCCGCCGACACCCCGCCGCTCCCCAGCTCCGTCGTCCGCGACCGGCTCGCCCTCCGGCACCGCCGCGACGCCGCCGGGCTGGACGTGTCCATCCTGCGCCCCGAGGTACGGTCGGCGGACGGCACCCGCCGCGCGGTCGAGGTGTTCGCGCTGACCGTCCCGCCGGGCTCGGACCTGTGGCCCGTCGCCGAGCACGAGCGGGCCCACCAGCACGAGGCACACCTCGCCTTCGAGGTCCTGCGCCCGGAACCGCTGCTCCTGCGCGGACTGTGCGCCCTGCTCGCCGAGCAGGGCGCCGTCCCCGACGGAGGCGGCTACAACCCGCACGAGAACGGCACGGTCCTCTACTTCACCGCGCCCGCGGCCTCCCTGGCCGGATACCGGCGGGTGGAGCTGTACGCGCCGGGCGACCACCGCGACGTCCTGGCCGGCCACCTCGCCGACGGCCCGGCCGGCTACCGCGCCGACCGGCCGCTCGGCCACCTCGCCGACGGCCCGGCCGACCGCCCCGGGACCCGTCCCTCCGTCGGCCCGCCGGTGGACCACCAGCCCGCCGAAACGCTGCTGCGCCTGCTGACGGGAGCCTGGGCCACCCAGGCCCTGGCGGCCTGCGCCCGGCTGCGCCTGCCCGACGCCATCCCTCCCGGGGCGCCGATCGACCGGGCCGCCCTGGCCCGCCGCACCGGTACCCACCCCCGCGCCCTGGCCACCCTGCTGCGCTACCTCGCGATGCTCGGCGTGGTGACGGCCGAGGGGGAGCGCGTGCGCCTCACCGAGGTCGGCGCCCTGCTCCGCGAGGACGCCCCGGCCTCGATGCGGCCGCTCGCCCTGATGTACGGCGGGCCGTTCTACCGCTCCTTCGGCGCCCTCGACCACACCGTGCGCACCGGCGAGACCGCCTTCGACCACCTGTTCGGCGAGAACCACTTCGACCACTTCGCCCGCGACCCCGAACTCGCCGACCTGTTCGACCGATCGATGGCCGCCAGCACCCGGATGTTCGACCCCGTCCCCGCCCACCCGGCCCTCGCCGCCGCCGCCGCGCGGCCGGACGGCGGCACCGTCGTCGACGTGGCCGGCGGCAACGGCGAACTCCTCGCCCGGGTCCTCGCCGCCCACCCGGGGCTGCGCGGCGTGCTCCTGGAGCGCCCGCACGCCGTCGAGGCCGCCCGCCGCACCATGGCGGAGGCGGGCTGCGCCGACCGCTGCACCTACCGGGTCGGCGACTTCGCCGACGTGCCCGCCGAGGGCGACGTCTACCTGCTCTCCCGGGTGCTGCACGACTGGGACGACGACCGCTGCCGCGCCATCCTGCGCCACTGCGAGCGCGCGATGCCCGCGCACGCGGACCTGCTCGTCGTCGAACGCCTGCTGCCCGCCGACGGATCCGCCTCCCTGGCCACCGCCTGGGACGTCCACATGATGTGCAACGTCGGTGGCCGCGAGCGCCGCGCCGACCACTACGCGGACCTCCTCGCCGCCGCCGGCCTCGACCTCCTCGCCCACACCCCCCTCCCGCTCGACGCCGCCCTCCTCTACGCTCGCCGGCCCGCCCGCCCGTAGCGCCCGTCCTCGGGACCTGCTGGTCCACCGGGCGCCGCTGGTCACGGGGGTCGGGCGAGGTCGCGCAGGTCGGCGGCGGCCCGCACCGCACGCGCGCGGTGCGGGCCGCCGCCGATCCTCCGCCCCGGGCGTCAGGGGCGGAAGGGTTCGCTCGCGAAAGACGCTAGTCTGTCGGCCGCACCATCTAACTGATCATGTGTCAACACGGGGGTTCCTTCGTCATGCCCGTTTCCAGGAGACTGCTCGCCGCGGCGCTGATCGCGACCGCCGCGCTCGGTCTGGCCGCCTGCGGTCCGGACAACCCGCCCGACCAGAGCGCCAAGGGCACCACCGCACCGACCGCCGCCACCAGTGCGCCCGGCTCTGCGCCCGCCGCTGCGCCTGCCACCAAGGGCGCCGCGCCGACCACCGCGCCGACCGGGTCCGCCTCCGACGAGCCGGAGGGCTTCTGCACCCACGCGCCGCTGCCCGCCGGCCAGAAGTGGATCTACCCGGTGAGGGGGACCAGCACCACCACCCTCGCCTACCGGGACACCAAGGACGCCTGCGGCGTCAACGACGTGGCCTTCGAACCGGTCGGCGCCGACCGGACGGCGGCCTTCGCGCCCACCGCGAAGGCGCACCTCAGCTCGGTGATGGCGGCCCCGAAGGACGTCGACCTGGCCGGTGTCGTCAAGCACATCAACGAGTGCCTCACCTCCCCGCACAGCGAGAAGGGCTCCTACCCCTGCTCGGCGGGCGACTACAAGGTGGCCCTCGACGCCTCCGGCAAGGTCACCGAGCTCTGGGAGCGCGCCCACTCCTGACGGGTGGGCAGCCGGGAACGACGAATGGGACCCCTTGACCGGACGGACTGCACACGCCGCACGGACCGCACACGCCGGACGGAGCGCACGCGCCGCATCGGCGGCCCTGGCACTGCTCGCCCTCACGGCGGGCTGCGCCTCGTCACCGTCACCGCGACCGTCACCGTCACTGTCACCGTCCCCGGCCGCGAGCACGTCGGCCGGGGACGACCACGGCGCCCCGGCAGCCGGGGCGCCGTGGCGTCCGAGCGCCGCCCTGTCCGGGGAACGGCTCGCCGCCGTCCTGCTGCCCGACGACGACCTGCCGCCGGGCAGCACCGCCGAGGGCCTCGCCGTCGCTCCGACGGCCACCGCCCTGGACCCGAAGGCCGAGGCGGCCTCCCAGCAGCACCCCGAGTGCGCGCCGGTGCTCCGGGCCATGTTCGAGCGACCGGCCGGGTCCGTCCGCCGCTGGTACGTCACCGGGAGCAACGTGCTCGCCAACCGGACCCAGATCGACGTGGCCGGGATCGCCGACGGGCTGTCCCGGGAACGTTTCGAGGCGCTGCGGGCGGCGGTGACCGGGGGTGGCTGCACCGGCCTCCGGGTCGACAACGGCAAGGGCGGCGTGCAACTGACGGTCGAACCGGTCCCGTGGCCGGGGCTCGACGTGCCGGCCGTCGGCTTCCGGGTGCGGACCCCCACGGGGGCGGTCGCCTCGGCCGGCGGGTTCACCCGGGTCTACCTCTGGGCGGCCGTGGGCGACAACCGGGTGCTGTTCCTGGCAGCCGACGACACCGCCCACGCGCCCGCCCTGCGCCCGGAGCTGGTGACGCCCCAGCTCCAGCGCCTCCTCGCCGCGGCGGGCGGCCCGGCGGACCAGGTCGCCGCCGCGAACTGACGCCGTCGGCCGGGGCCGAAGCCGGGGCCGTGCCGCCGTGCCCCGGCCACCGGGCGAGCGATCCGTTCAAGACGCGGTCCCGGCGCCACGTCGAGACTGCTGCCCATGACCGAACGCAGTTTCACCCCCGCCGCCGGACGTTTCGCTCCGGTCCGCCTCTACGACCCGGTGGTCGCCCTCACCCGCGAGCGGCTGTGGCGCAGCCTGGTCGCCATGCACGTCGCGCCGCGACCGGAGGACGTGGTCGTCGATGTCGGCTGCGGCACCGGCTCGCTGGCGGTGCTCCTGAACCGGGTCGAACCGCGCGCCACCGTGATCGGCGTCGACCCCGACCCGGAGGCCCTGGCGGTGGCCCGGCGCAAGGCCGCCGCCGCGGGCGGCACCCCGCAGTGGCGGCTCGGCATGGGCGACGCCGTGGCCGGGATCGTGGGCGCCGGGACGGCCGACACCGTCGTCTCCAGCCTCGTCCTGCACCAGTGCCCCGTTCCGATGAAGCGCGCCGTGCTGGCCGCGATGCACGAGACGCTGCGCCCCGGCGGCAAGCTGGTGATCGCCGACTACGGCAAGCAGCGCACGGCCGCGATGCGGCTGGCCTTCCGGATGGTGCAACTGGCCGACGGAAAGGCGGACACCCAGCCCAACGCCGACGGCATCCTGCCCCGGCTGATCGCGGAGGCGGGCTTCCAGGACGTGCGGGAGAGCGAGTCCGTCGCGACGTTCACGGGCTCCCTCTCGCTCTACGTGGCCCGCCGGGCCTGAGCGCTCACCGGCCCGGTCCCCTCCCCGGGCGCAGGGCCGGGAGCATCGCGGCGGGCGTCAGTCCCGTCATCTCCCGCATCCGGCGGCCGAAGTGCGCCTGGTCCGCGAAGCCGCCGAGGAGGGCGGCCTCGGCCGGGGTGCTGCCCGCGCGCAGCGCGTCGGCCGCGCGGGCCAGCCGCCGCCAGATCCGCCAGCGTGCCAGCGGCAGGCCCAACTGCTCCTGCGCCAGCGCCCGGAGGCGTTGCGGGGAGAGCCCGACCCGCAACGCCAGACCGGCCAGCGGGACGGCGTCGTTGCCGGCGGCCTCCATCGCCGCGCGCAGCCGGGGGTCGACCCGGGCCGAGGGCAGCGCCCCGGCGTGGCGGACCTGCTCCTCCCGCAGGCCGCGCCACTGCGGCGCCACCGTGATGCCCGCGCCGCCGGGGGCCCGCAGCCGGTCGGCGAACGCACAGTGCGGGTCGATGAAGTAGGTCACCAACTCCCGGATCGGCTCCATCCGGTGGCGTGCCATCGGTGCCACCACCAGCGCGGCACCGCGGTGCCGCACCCCGTCCCCGTCGGTGGCCGTCACCATGGGCACGGGGTCGGCCGCCCCGGGCGTGAAGGCGACCTGGAAGGCCGCGTGCCGATGGGTGTGGCTGTCCGCGAGCGGTCCCCGGTACAGCGCGTACCCCGCCCCGACGACCAGCCGGGGCCCCGTCCCCTCGCCGTTCTCCATCCGGCCGATCCTGCCAGAGCCCGTCCGGCCGCGACACCGCCCCACGGTCGGCGGTCGGCGGTCGTGGTCGTCGCGGTCAGCGGTGGCGGCCCTCCCGGGGGCCAGGGACGCGGGGCAGGACCTCCCACAGCGGGCGGCCGCCCCCGGCCCAGCGGGCCAGTGAGGGCCGGTCGACGAGCAGGATGCCGTGCTCGGCCCCCCACTTGAGGGCCTCGCGGGAGAAGCGGCCGTTGGTGACGACGACGGCGACATGGGCGCCGTGGCTGCGCCGGTAGGTGCCGGCGAGCGTGTAGAGGACACCGACGCCCACCGGTCTGCCGCCGACGGGGTCCTGTTTGTGCTTGCACTGCACCGCCCAGCGGCGGCCCGTCGGGTCCTCGGCGAGGACGTCCACGCCCCGGTCGTTCGCGCCGCCGATCCTGCGCGAGCGGCAGCCGTCCCGCTCCAGCAGGTCGCGCACCGCGTACTCGAAGGCGTCCGGTGCCAGCCGGTCGAGGCCGCCCGGACCGGTGAGCGCCAGTCGCAACCGTGCGGCGTGCAAACGCTGTTCGCGCGCCGCGCGGAGCCGCCGGTGCGCCGTGGCCGCCACCGCGGCGGCGGTCGCGACGGCGGCGAGGACGAGCAGCCACCAGTGCGCCGTCAGCCAGCGCAGGACCGTGACCGCCACTGCCGCGCCCACCAGCCAGGTGACCCCGTCGCCCGGTACCCGGCGGCCACGCCTGCGGTGGCGTACGGGAGTTCGGCGTCCGGTCAACCGTCCTCCGCCCCGGTCACTGGGTGGCCCGGGTGACCACGCCGACGAGCTGGAGGATCGCGTGTCCCCAGCCCGTGCCGGCGATCAGGACGCCGAGCACGATGCTGCTGAACACGGTGAACGCCTCGTCGCCCCGGCTGCGGGCCTCGGTCCGGCGCCGGAGGCGGATCATGATGACGATCGCGACGAACGCCGCCGCGCTGATCGAGTACTGCACGTGCCCACCCGGACTCTCGTCAACGGTGTGTGACGCTCCGATTACTCGGAGCGCATTGCCGCTGGTGAGCATGGCAGGCGTACGGGCGCTCCGGGGGCGGTGCGGGGAATTCGGCCGGATCCGAACCATCGGACTGGCGCAGTTCGTACGCCTCGCGGCGTCCGGGTGGTCCTTCCGTCGATCCCGCGTTCGGCGGGCGAAGGGCCGATCGTGGCGACGGCCGATCGTGGAGACGGGCCGATCGTGGCGACCGGTCCGCTTCCCGTCCCCCCGTCCCCCCGTCCCCCCGTCCGTCACCCGCGCCGGGTCGCGCCCCGGCGGTGCGGGCGGGCGCGGCGTCCGCGCGGCGGCCTCGGGGTGCCCGCCCGGACCGCGCCCCAGCCGGCCGCCACCACCAGGACCACCGCCAGGCCCTGGGCCGCCGACAGTTCCTGCCCCAGCACCAGGAATCCGGCCAGCGCCCCGACCGCCGGGGCCAGCCCGGTCAGAACGGCGAAGGCCGGCGCGGACAGCCGGCGCAGCGCCAGCAGTTCCAGCGTGTACGGAAGCCCCGAGGACAGCAGCGCCACCGCCAGCCCGAGCCCCAGCACCCCGGGTTCCAGCAGGGTGGCGCCGGCCGAGCCGATCCCCAGCGGCAGGCTCATCAGCGCGGCCACGGCCATCGCCACCGCGAGCCCGTCCAACCCGGGGAAGCGCCGCCCGGCCCGGGCGCCGAGCAGGATGTAGGCGGCGCACATCGCGCCCGCGCCGAGCGCGAACCCGGCACCGGCCGGGTCGAGCCGGTCGAAGCCGTCCCGACCGAGCAGCAGGACGCCCACGAACGCCGGCCCGGCCCACAGCAGGCCGGCCGCGCGCCGGGCTGCGACGACCGACATCAGCAGCGGCCCGAGCACCTCCAGGGTCACCGCCGGGCCGAGCGGGATCCGGTCGATCGCCTGGTAGAAGAGGATGTTCATCCCGCCGAGCGCGACGCCGTAGGCGCCCGCGACGGTCCAGTCCGCCCGGCCGTACCCGCGCAGCCGGGGCCGGCAGACGGCGAGCAGCAGCACGGCCGTGATCGTCACCCGCAGCGCCACCGTGCCCAGGGCGCCGGCCCGGGGGAACAGCAGGGCGGCGACGGCGGAGCCGAACTGCACCGAGACCGTGCCGGCCAGCACCATGCCGACACCGGTGGAACTGCCCACCCGGGCGGGCGCGGTCACCGTCCGGAAGCGCCCGCCCCCAGCCCGGAGTCCGCCGCCCGCCCGGCGGCCGGCCGCGAATCCCGGCGGCGCCCCCGCCGTCGTGACCCCTGAACTCGTGTTCGTCATGCTCGTCGTACTCGTCATGCCCTCCACGCTAGGAATCCGCCCCCGGCGCGTGAAATGCCGATCCAACGGCGGTTATGCTCCCCGGGCATGACCATCGAGCTGCGCCACCTGCGAGCCTTCCTCGCCATCGCCGAGGAAGGGACGATCACCCGCGCCGCGGTTCGCCTGCACACCGGCCAGCCCGCCCTGTCCCGCACCCTGCGCCAGCTGGAGGACCACCTGGGCACCCGCCTGGTCGACCGCTCCACCCACCACCTGGAGCTGACCGCCGCCGGCCGGGCCTTCCGGGACCGGGCCGCCGCCGCCCTCGCCGCCGTCGACGCGGCCCTCGACCCCCGTGCCCTGACCGTCCTCCCGCTGCGCCTCGGCCACCCCTGGCCCGCCCTCGGTGAGTACACCGTGCCCCTGCTGCGCCGCTGGGACCGGGAACATCCGGGCCGGCCGCTCGAACTCCGCCGGATCGACGACCGCACCGCCGGCCTCGCCCGGGGTCGGTGCGATGTCGCCCTGCTGCGGGGCGAGGTCACCGAACCCGGACTGGTCACCGAACTGCTGCTGGAGGAGGAGCGGGTGGCGGCCGTCCCCGCGGACAGCGAACTCGCCGGGCGGGCCACCCTCACCCTCGCGGACCTCGCCGCCCGGCCGGTCGTACTGAACACGGTCGCCGGCACCACCACCCTCGACCTCTGGCCGGCCGCCGCCCGCCCCCCGGCGACGATCGAGGTCGACAACACCGACGAGTGGCTCACCGCCATCGCCGGGGGCCGCGCCGTCGGCGTCTCGACCTCGGCGACCCCCCGGCTGCACAGCCACCCGATGATCGCCTACCGGCCGCTCGCCGACGCCCCGCCGGTGCCGCTGTTCCTGGCCCGGCGCGCCGACACGCCGCCGCACCCGTCGGTCCCGGCCCTGGTCCGCCTGATCCGCGAGCTGCTGTCCGGCAGGTGACCGGGACCGGGCCGCCTGCCCCCTTCCCTCGTCTCCGCCCCTTCCCTCGTCGGCGTTCACCTCCGCTCCCGTCGGCCCGCGCCGCCGGACGGGTGGATTGCGTGCCCCCGGGCGCGCGGCGGGGCCGGCCGCCGCACGGGCCGTCGAATACTCGCGCCGTGAGGCGGACGGCGGCGCCGCCGAATGCGGGCCGCGCCGCCCGGACGAGGGAGGACCCCGATGCATCGTCACGGCGCACCCCGGCGGACCGCCGGACCCGGCCGGACCCCGGCCCGCCCGGTGCCGCGCGGCGCCGCACCCCTGCTGGCGGCCGGTCTACTGCTGGGCGTCCCGCTGCTCGGCGGATGCGCCTCGGCCTCCGGCGGCGATCCCGAACCCGCCCCCACGAGCCCCGCTTCCGCGGGCTCCGCCTCCACGAACCCCGCTTCCCCGTCCACCGGCGGCCCGTCCTCCGGCGGCCCGTCCACGACCGGGGCGTCCGCCCCGGCCACCGCGCCGCCGCGGCAGCCCCCGGCCGAGCTGACCGAGGACCAGGTGAACGCCGCCGTGGCCCGGATCGACGGCTACGCGCAGAACGCCCTGGCGAAGACCGGGGTGCCGGGGCTGGCCCTCGCCGTCGTGTACAAGGACAAGGTGATCCACGCCAAGGGCCTGGGCGTCAGGCAGCTCGGCAAGCCGGAGGCGGTGGACCCGGACACAGTGTTCCAGCTCGCCTCGGTCTCCAAGCCGATCGCCTCCACCGTGGTCGCCGGGGTGGTCGGCCAGAAGGTGGTCAAGTGGGACGACCCGGTCACCGCCCACGACCCCGGCTTCGCCCTGGCCGACCCCTGGGTGAGCAGCCAGGTGACGATCGCCGACCTGTTCGCCCACCGCAGCGGCCTGCCGGACCACGCCGGCGACCTGCTG
This sequence comes from Kitasatospora purpeofusca, assembly GCF_034043715.1. Classification (GTDB taxonomy): domain Bacteria; phylum Actinomycetota; class Actinomycetes; order Streptomycetales; family Streptomycetaceae; genus Kitasatospora; species Kitasatospora purpeofusca_A. Next base: position 45,843 of record NZ_JAXCLC010000048.1, read on the forward strand.
GAGGACCTCGGCTACCAGCGCGACTACATCCTGCAGCACCTCCGGGAGCACGAGCTGGCGCCGTTCCGGGCCAGCTACGCCTACACCAACTACGGTCTGACCGAGGCCGCCGTGGCCGTGGCCAAGGCCAAGGGGGTGGCCTGGGAGGACCTCGCGGCGGACGTGCTCTACAAGCCGCTGGGGATGGACTCCACCAGCTCCCTGCGGTCCGCCTACGACAGCGCGGCTAACAAGGCGACGCCGCACGTGCGTGACGCCGCCGGCTGGCAGGTCAGCACCACCGAGAACCCCGACCCGCAGGCCCCGGCCGGCGGGGTGAGCTCCACCGTGCGGGACCTCGGCCGGTGGATGAGGCTGCAGCTGGCCGACGGCACCTTCGAGGGCAAGCAGATCGTCGACCCGGCGGGACTGAACGAGACCCGGCTGCCCCAGACCGTCTCCAGCCGGACCACCGCGCCCGCCGGCCGGACCGGCTTCTACGGCCTGGGCTGGAACGTCAGCTACGACCCCGAGGGCCGGCTGCGGCTGAACCACTCCGGTGCCTTCTCGCTGGGTGCGGCGACCGTGGTGACCCTGCTGCCGTCCGAGCAGCTGGGAATCGTGGTCCTGACCAACGGCCAGCCCTCCGGCGTCCCCGAGGCGGTGGCCGAGGAGTTCTTCGACCTCGCCCAGTACGGTCACGAGACGGTCGACTGGCTGGGCTTCATGGGCAAGGTGGTGCCCGCCGCCGCCCAGAGCCCGGCCTCGCCGACCGACTACGCCGCCCCACCGGCCGGAGCCGCCCCGGCGAAGCCGGACAGCGCCTACCTCGGCACCTACGGCAACAACTACTTCGGTCCGATGACGGTGAGTTCCGGGGACGGCGGCGGGCTGGTGATGAGCCTGGGGCCGGACAATCTGCGCTTCCCGCTCCAGCACTACGACGGTGACGTGTTCAGCTTCCGGACCCGGGGCGAGAACGCCGCCGGGCTGTCCGGGGTGACGTTCGCCGTGGGGGCGGACGGGAAGGCCGCCACCGTGGTCGTCGAGCAGCTCGACCACGACGGCCTCGGCACCTTCACCCGGAGCTGAGGCCGGACCGGTCCGCCGCGGGGACGCCCGTCGATCGCGTTCAACTCGCCGACAACGAACGGGAGTCGGTGATTCGCGAACCGTTTCCCGGCCGGTGCCGGGCGCGGTAGCCTGGCGGCCGCCCCCCCGGCAGGCGCGGGCCGGCGACAGGATGGCGGGTGGGGCAGTTGTCCTTGCACGAGCGGTACGCGGCGACCATCGGGTGCCGGGTGAGCATCCAGGCCGACCTCGCCTCGACCACGGTCCGGTGGAGCCTCGGCTCCGGGGCGCCCGGCGGGCCGTCGCGGCCACGGGAGGGCGACGAGGTGATGCCCTTCACCTGCCACCGCTGCCGGCGCACCATGAGCATCACGGTGGAGAGCCTGGCCAAGGCCCGGCTGAAGAAGCGCGTCTACATCGCGGTCGGCTGGCTGCTCCTGCTGTCCCTACTGGTGACGGTCCCGATGCTGGTCCACCTGGGCGGCCAGACGTCCGACGAGAACGACGACAGCGGGGCGGCCGTGGTCGGCCTGCTGTTCCTGCTGAGCACCCTGGGCTTCGTCCTCGGCTTCACCGTCGCCGCCCTCGGTCACAAGTACGAGGGCGTCAAGAAGCTCCGCTACATCCGGCCGGACGGCCGTGGGACGGTCTGGGTGAAGGGGCACCGGCTCTTCTGACCGGCCTCCCGACCGGGCACGCGACCATCGTCGGGCACGCGACCGGGCACGCGACCGGGCACGCGACCGGGCACACGACCGGGCACACGACGTGGCACACGGCCGGGCACGCGACCGTCGTCGCGCGCCCGGCCGTCGGCGCCGCTAGAACGCCGAGGTGTAGGCGGTGAAGAAGCGGGCCGCGATCGGCGATCCCGAGCCGTTGAAGCACAGCGCGAACAGGTTCACCGTGCCGGCGCTGCGGCCCCAGGGAGTGGCCAGCCCGCAGTAGTCCGGGCCGGGGCCGAAGGCCGTGACCTGGGCGGTGTCCGAGGGTACCGCGATGTTCGGCAGGTTGACGGTGTAGGGCACCGAACCGGTGAGGGTGTTGACGGCCCCGGAGGAGTTGTAGTTGGTGCCCGGGGGGAGACCGCCGTTGAACCACAGGTAACCGAAGGAGTTGGGCGGCAGGGCCGGGCCGTGCACGGCCCGCTTCTCCGAGTAGCTCAGCGTCCAGCGGGTGTTGTACGGCGCGTTGCCCGCGTTGAAGCAGGCGACCACGACGGTCTGGCCGGTGGCGGCGGGCGACCAGTCGGCGACCTTGCAGCGGGCGCCGGCCGCCGCGTCCACGGCGGTGACCTGGAGGTTGCCGACCGGGGTCGCCTGGCCCAGACCGGGCAGCCAGACCTTCCAGATCCCGGTGCCCCCGGGGCCCACCGTGTCGGTGCCGCCGGCCGAGTTGTACTGGGTGACCACCGACCCGGTGGGGTTGGCGAACACGTAGCCGTAGCTGCCGGCGGGCGGGGACGGCACGCCGCTGCTGGTGGTGTAGAGGACGGTGAACCGGGTGTCCTCGGGCGCGCCGCCCGGGCGGTAGCAGCCCACGGCGACGTCCTGGCCGGTGCCGGCGGTGCCCCAGCCCCGGACCTGGCACCAGCTGCCGGTGCGGCCGACGGCCGTCACGTGCGCGATGCCGCCGGGCCCGGCGATCAGCGGGAAGTGCACCACGTAGGAGCCGGTGCCGACCTGGTCGACCTTCACCGGGTTGGCGGCCGGAGTGGGCCAACTGCCCCACTGGCGGCTGGGATCCGGGACGTAGCCCGGCGGCGGGTTCGGGATGTCGAGGTAGGCGAAGCCCCAGCGGTCGGGCACCGCGGCGTGGGCCGGGCCGGCCGCCGGGAGGCTGACGCCCACCAGGGCCGCCAGCACGGCGAGGACGAGGAGCAGGGCGCGGACGGCGCGGGCGCCGCCGACGGGTCTGACCGGTGGCGCGAAGGTACCGGCGTGCATGGGCATACCCCTTGGACGGTGAGGAGATCACGGGTGGCCTGCGCGGTGCTGCCCGCACTGCTGCTCCGCCCGTGGCCCCGGCGGGGCCTACGCGCGGCGGCCGACGGGGCGACGGCCCCTCAGGGAGGACCGGCGCGGCCCGGAGTCCGGCCGGCAGTGACGGGGTCGGGGGTCAGGCCCGACGGCGCTCACATCGTAGGGGCGCGCCGGGCGGTGGCACAGGCCCCCGGCACGGGCCGCCCGGTCCGCCGTCGGCCGTTCGCGCGACGGCCGTCCGCCGCCCCACCCGCCCCCGGCGGCCCGCCCCGCCACGCCCGCCCCCGCACCGGTACCGGCCGCCCCACCGCGCCCGCTGCGCCCCGCCCCGGCCTGGCCGGAACCGGCCGCTCCGCTGCCGTTTCCCCGGCGGCCGGCCTTCCCCCGGCACGCCGGACGGACTCCCGCGCACTGCGCACCGGCCTCAGAGCGCGAGCTTGAACCCGTCGTGGCTGCGGGTGAAGCCCAGCCCGGCGTAGAAGCGGTGCGCGGCCCCGCGCTGCTTGTTGCTGGTCAGCTGGACCAGCGCGCAGCCGCGCGAACGGGCCCTGGCGATCGCGAGTTCCATCAGGACGCGGCCGAGGCCGTCCCCGCGCCGGTCCGCGCGGATCCGCACCGCTTCGAGCAGTGCCCGCTCGGCACCCCCTTTGCCGAGGCCCGGAATGTAGGTCGCCTGGAGACAGCCGACCACGGTGCCGTCCGCGTCCGCCAGGACGAGCATCTCGTTGCGCGGGTCGGTGTCGATCGCGTGGAAGGCGCGCTCGTACGCCTCCGTCACGACGACGGTCGCCGGGTCCACCGCCCGGTCCTCGTCCGCCAGCAGGGCCAGGACGGTGGGCAGGTCGGCGCGGGTGGCGGGGCGCAGGGTGGGGGCGGAGGCAGGAGCAGGCATGGCCCCGACCCTAACCGGTACCGGGCCTTCCGCTCCCGGCCCCCGCCCCCTCGGCCGGAAGCTGCCTGCCGTACCCGTCGTCGCGGAGGCCCCGCGTCCGTATGATCTGGGCAGCCCGCCGATCGGGGTGCGCGCCGGGTGGATGCCGAGGATGCCCGCAGCGGTCCGTGGCGGCCCGCCGTCGTCGGCGGCCGTCCGCAGCGGGCCGCGGCCGTCCCGCCGGCCCTGAACGGACCAAGGGAGGCGCAGCACAGTGCGGTTCGCAGGTGTGGGTCTGACGCGTGACGGCTACCGGATCGCCGTGGCGGGCGTCGAGGAGGGGCCGTCCGGGGTGGACGAGGTGTACGAACTCTGTGGCCTGGAAGGCCCGTTGGCGCGGTTGGCCGAGCTGGCGGGGGAGTCGCCGGACGGCTTCGCGGTGGTCCTCGACAGCGCCAACGGCATCATGGACGCCCCGCTCGCCGCCCTCGGCATACCCGTCCTCCGGGCCGACCCGCCGCTGCTGACCGACGGTCGGACGACGGCGCGCTCCCTGGCCGCGCTCGGCCGCTCCCGCCCCGAGGCGCTGACGGCGCTGCCGCCGGACGGCTGGACCATGGCCGGCCGCGAGGACGGGATCGCCGCCGCGGAGGCGGCCAGCGGTCCGGTCGAGCGTGAACTCGCCGGACGGGGGCTGCTGTTGGCGGGAGGCGGGGGAGCCGCCCCGCTGGTGGCGCTGACCTTCGACGACGGCCCGCACCCGGAGTACACCCCGCAGGTGCTGGACGTGCTCGCCCGGTACGACGCCCCCGCCGCGTTCTTCTGCATCGGCCTGCACGCCCTCGCCCACCCCGGGGTCGTCCGCCGGATCGCCGCCGAGGGCCACACCCTGGGCAACCACAGCTGGTCCCACGCCTACCTGCCGGACCTCGGCCCGATCGGGCTCCGCGAGCAGCTCGGCTTCACCGGCGACACCCTCGCCCGCGCCTGCGGGACCACCGCCCGCCCGCCACGCTGGCTGCGCCCCCCGTACGGTGGCCGCAGCCCGGAACTCCTCACGGCGGTGGCCGGGTCGGGCCTCACCACGGTGCTCTGGGACGTCGACGCGAGGGACTGGTCGCGGCCCGGCTCCGGGGTCGTCGCGGAGCGGGTGCTGCGCGGGGCCGGGCCGGGTTCGGTGGTGCTGATGCACGACGGCGGGGGCGACCGTTCGCAGACCGTCGCGGCCCTGCCCGAGGTGATCACCGGCCTGCGTCGGCGCGGTTACCGGATCGTCGGCCTCGACGACCTGCTCGCCGCCCGCCCGGTCGGCCCGGTCGGCCCGGTCCGCCCGCTCTGACTTCTTTCCGATCGAGAGGTGGTCTTCCCCCGCGGCGAGCGACGCAGCCACCTCCGTGCGGATGTCATGGAGTTTCGCCATCGGCTACCCGGGCCGGGCTCCGCACCGCGGTTACTCGGCGATGGAAGCCGTATACGCGGCGGCGTCATAGAGATCGTCGAAGTCGGTGCGGCTGGACGGCTTGAGTTTGAAGATCCATGTCCCGTACGGGTCGAAGCTGACGTCGCCGGGGTCGTCCGAAACCTGCTCGTTGACTGCCGTGACCTGGCCGCCGACCGGGTTGTAGTAGTACCCGGCACGTAGGACCGACTCCCAGGACTCGACCTCCTCCCCGGCGCTGATGGTGCGGCCCACCTCCGGGAGCCCGAGCACGAGCATGTCGTCCCTCGAGTCCTCCTTCGCCAGGGGAGCGGAGAAGCCGACTGCGACGGAGCCGTCGGCCTCCCAGCGGGCCCACTCTCCGGTGCGGGCATAACGGCGGTCGGCGGGGACGTTCGCCATGGTCAGGCTCCATTCAACTGAGAATCCGATGGTGACCGCTGCTGTGGGTCAAGGCATCCGTACCCGGTCGCCGGCCCTTGTTCTCAAGCCGGCGGCAAGGTTCGCCAGCCTGGGCCAGGGTCACGACGAAGCCCGTCGCGCCCTTCGGGCGACCGACCGTCCTGGGCCCTCGCGTCCAACGGCTGCCGGGTCGTTGTGCCTGGAGCAGCCGCTGCGGGCGCACGCCTTGTCGCTGATGACGCATACCGTCCCGGCCGGGGCGCAGGGCCCGGCCGGGACGCGGCGTGCACATCGGGATCGGTCCGGCCGGGCGGAACCGTGCGGGAGACGGTCACCGACCGGCCCCCGTCCCACGCCCGGCACAAGATCTCGGCCGGCGTGCTTCAGAGGCTCACCACTCGACGAGTACCGCTCCGGGGCTGCCCGCCGTGCCCACGGAACCCCCTGCGCCGGTCTGGCCCGCGCCTCCGCTCTCCGGCGGCCCGCCGTTGCCGCCGTAGCCGCTGTTCCCGCCGTAGCCGCCGGATCCACCCGCGCCGCCCGCACCGAAGGCACGGCCGCCCGACGCCGTGGCCGCGCCGCCCGCGCCTCCGCTGCCTGCGGCGCCTCCGAGCCTCCCGCCGCCGCCCGTGCCGGGGCCGACATTGATGATCGCGCCGTTCCCGTTGACCCCACGCTGTCCGGCGGTGCCCGCCTGACCGTCTCCGCCCGCAGTGCCGGAAACAATCCGGTTGTCGCCCCCACCGCAGATGGACTCGTTCAGGGGTCCGGGCCCTTCGGGCGTGCCACTGCCCGCGCTGCCTCCGCCGCCCCCGGGCTCGCCCGTGCCCGGGCCCTCCAGGAACGCGCCGGCGCCGTCCCCTCCGGTACCGCCGGAGCCTGCTCCGCCCGCCGTCCCGCCGCCCCCGCCCGCCGCGACGGCGACCGGGCCGAAGCCGCCGAGGAGGTCGCCCTCCAAGGTGACGCGGGTTGCCGCCAGAATCCCCGGCGGTCGGTCCTGGCCGCCCCTGGAGCCGCTGCTCCCGTTGGTGCCGTCGGAGTTGTTGCCCACGCCTCCGCGGCCACCTGAGCCGCCGGCTCCGCCCCCGCGCTCCTCCACGGGGCTACCGACGGCGATGACGAGAACGGCCGGCACATCGGGAATCCGGAAGACAGGAACTGTGCATGTGACGAAGGCTCCCGCCTGGCCGCCCTGGCCTCCGCCGCCGCCACCTCCGCTGCCGCCCCCTCCTCCGCCCGCGCCCGACGAGCCGCTCTCACCCGCGCCCCCGCCCGCACCGCCACCACCGCCCCCTCCACCGCCGCCCGGACCGCCCGCTCCCCACAGGGAGATGGTCACCTGCTCCACCCCCTCCGGAACGGTGAGCTCCTGGACCGATCCCGGCTGGTCGTAGAGGACGGAACCCGAAGCCCGCACATCGGCCACGGCCCCCGGAGCCCGGACCGTGGCCGCCGCGGCGGCAGGTACGGGCACCGCGAACGTCGCCCAGCCGACGGCCAGGGCACTCGCCGCGCCCACGGCGCGTATCGCGGGCCACGGACGTGGCCGCAGCAGTCTCGTGGTGCTGGATTCGATCTCGGCTTCCGGCACGGTGCAGGCCTTTCTCCGGCTGATGGATCGACCCTCGGAGCGCGATCGCCCCGTGCGGCCTCGCCTCAGCCTGGCCAGCCCCACCCCCCTGCGCCTGCGGGATGCGCCCATCGGGACCAGAGGCCGTCCCCGACCACCGACCGCGACCCCCGACCACCGGCCGCCCCCCGTTGCCGGCCGGCGACCAAGTTGCCCGGGCGGGCCAGTGGGGAGGCGGTGGGGCGGCCACCGGGGCGCAGCACCGCCCAGTTTCTGGCCCGGGTGCCGGAGGAACGTCGCGACCTCGAGCGAGCGATCGCCGCTTCCGCGCGTTCGCCTCGCAGTCCGACGGCAGGCGGCACGTCGCTGTCCCGCCGTCCCGGCTCCGGCCCGGTACGAAGGAGACGGTCGTGCCGGACGGGAGGGTGGGGCCGCCGCCGGCGAGGGCGCGCGTGGCGGCGGCCAGGGCCATGTCGGCCGTGGGCCCTACCGGTGACGGTGCCGCGATCCCGACGGCAGCGGCGCTAGCCGCCGGTGTCGCTGTCGCTGTCGTCCGGCCGCGCCGGAACGACGTGCACGGCGGCCTCCTCCGCACCTGAGGCACCGCCGTCGATGCCGACGTCGGACGCGAAGGGGCCCTTCTCCGTGGCGGACCGGGCGCCCTCGTCGGGGGCCACCAGCCGCCCGGCGCGGCGGGCACCCGCGGTCCGGGGGTCGACCGGCTCCCCCTCGCCGTCGGGAAGGTCGCCGATCCCGTCACCCTCCTCGGGTCGGAGGTCGGGCTCCTCCTGGGCGAGGCGTTCGTCCAGCGTCTCGCCCTCCCGCTGCTCGGCGGCCGTCACCCCGACCTTGCCTGTGCCCAGCGGCCGCTCCGGCGGCGAGTAGCCCTCGTCGAGCAGGTCGTCGTAGTCGCGTCCGTCGACCGCGTCCTCCAGGTCCAGGGGCGCCGCGTCCGCCTGCTCCTCCATGTCCCCGGTCGGCTGGTAGACGTCGTCACCCATGCCCTCGTCACCCATGTCGCCACACCTCGTCCGTCGTCTCCGCACTGCCGCGTGCGCGGCGGCCGTGCTCTCGGCTGCTCGCCGCCCTGCGGAACGTCCTCCACGATTCCTCCTCGCGGCCCCGGCGGCCCCGGGCCCGCGTCCCGGCGCGTACCCGCCCAGCACCGGCGAAACCGTCCGGACCGCCCCGCCTCCGACGGCGGTCCCCGGCTGCGCCCGGCCCGTGGGCGAAAGGCGGCCCGGAACGCGCGCGGCGGACGTCGACCACGTCCGCCGGCGGGGCCCGACAGGCTCGTCGGCCGCGACACCATCCCGCCGATCTGCGTCGACGAGACCTACTTCCTCGCCCCGGCCGACCCCGAGACGGCGAAGGTCCCCCGCGTCGCGCCGCCCCACCCCGCCCCGTCCGGTCCCGCCCCGCCCTCGCGGTCGAGGCCGGGCGGTACCCGGGCGCGGCGGACGCCCGGGTACTGCCGGCTGCCCCCGGCCGTGTCTACGCTGCTGTACGTGTCCTCGTCCGCGCGGGATGCCGCGCCCCCCGCCTACGTCCACGCGAGCCTGCCCGGGGCGGTGCCGCTGCTCGGGCACCTGCCCGCACTGGTGCGCGATCCGGCCGCCCTGCTGGCCGGGCTGCACCGCCACGGCGACCTGGTGGACCTGCGGCTGGGGCCCAACCGGCTGGTGGTGCCCTGCCACCCGGAGCTGCTGCGGCAGGTCTACGCCGACGACCGCACCTTCGACAAGGGCGGCCCGATCTACGGACGCTTCCGGGAGATCCTCGGCAACGGGGTGGCGACCTGCGCCCACGCCGACCACCGGCGCCAACGCCGGCTGCTGCAACCGGAGTTCCGGCCCGACCGGGTCGTCGCGTACGCGGAGGTGATGACCCGCGAGGCCGCGCTGCTCACCGACTCCTGGCGGCCCGGCGAGGTGGTGGACGTCTTCCCCTCCTGCTACCGCTTCACCCTGCGGGTGCTGACGCGCACCCTGCTCGGCACCGAGGTGCCGGACGCGCTGGCCGGCCGGCTCCAGCGGGCGTTCGAGACCGCGTTCGCCGGAGCACTGCGACGGGTGGTCCGGCTCCCCGCCGGCCCCCGGTACCGCGCGGCCGTGCGCACCCTGCGGAGCACCGTCACCGAACTGGTGCGCGACCACCGGGCGCACGGCGACGACCGCACCGGCCTGCTGGCGGGCCTGGTCGCCGCCCGCGACGAGGACGGCACCGCGCTGTCCGACGCCGAACTGCACGACCAGGTCGTCGCCATGCTGCTGGCGGGCACCGAGACCACTGCCTCCCAGCTGTCCTGGACCCTGCGCCTGCTGACGGCCCACCCGGACGTCCTCGCCGCCCTCCACCGCGAACTCGACGAGGCCCTGCCGGACGGACGGCCCGCCCGGTGGAGCGACCTGCCCCGACTGCCGTACACCGGCCGCGTGCTGACCGAGGCCCTGCGGCTCCACCCGCCGGGCTGGGTCCTGCTGCGCACCTGCACCCGGGCCACCGAACTCGGCGGCCGTACCCTGCCGCGCGGTACCCAGGTGGTGCTGAGCCCCTACGTCGCCCACCACCATCCCGGGATCTTCGCCGACCCGGCCCGCTTCGACCCGGACCGCTGGCTTCCCGACCGGGCCGCCGCGCTGCCGCGCTGGGCGTTCGCCGGCTTCGCCAACGGCCCGCGCCAGTGCCTGGGCGCGGACTTCGCCCGCACCGAGGCCGCCATCGCGCTGGCCACCCTGCTGGTGCGCCGGCGACCCGTCGCGGTGTCCGGCCGCCGCTCCGACGACCGTCCGATGCGCCTGACCACCGTCCTGCGGCCGCACCGCCTGCGCCTGCGCGTCCTGGACCGCCGCCCGCCGGGGGAGTGACGCGGTGGCGCCCCCGCGCCCGCCCGGCTCGCGGCCCGGCCCGACCTGTGGCGCGGTCCGGCCTGCGGCACGGGTCTGGACAGGCACGGGTCTGGACAGGGACGGGCGAGTCGGCCAGGGTTCACCCTCATGACTCTCCCGATCCCCGCGCAGGGGCCCGGCGCCGGGCGTGGCGCGCTGTTCGACGCGGTCACCGAGGTCGGTGACGCGGCGGTCGCCCTGCTCGCCGGCTGTCGTCGCGCCACCCCGATCCCCGGTGCGGAGTGGACGGTCGCCGAGGCGGCCGCGCACCTGGCGATGGCCAACGAGCTGATGGCGGAACTCGCGGCCGGCGCGGACCGGCCGTACGGGGACGGCACCCCCGGCTCGCTGGCGGCGGCCAACGCGGCCTCGCTGGCCGAGCGGCCGGAGCGGGACCCGGCCGTGCTCGGTGCGGAGATCGCCCGGCAGGCCCGGCGGTTCACCGCGGCGGCCGGCCCGCGCGGTGGTGAGGAGCCGGTCCTGACGCCGCTGGGCGGCATGGACCTGGACACCCTCGGCGCCTATCTGCTGACCCACATGCTGGGCCACCTCTACGACATCGCCGTCGCGCTGGGGCGGCCGCACCCGATCGACCGGCGGCGGGTCGGGCTGACGATGCCCTTCCTGCGGACGGCCGTGCCGCTGGTGGTGGACGCCCGCGCGGCGGCCGGTCACAGCGCCTGCTACCGCCTGCGGGTGCGGGGCCTGGACGGCTTCGCGGTGACCTTCGCGGACGGTGCGGCCGTGGTGAGCCAGGAGCCGCCGCGCCGTCCGGACTGCACCATCCTCACCGGACCGGTGGCGTTCCTCCTCATCGCGCTGGGCCGGTTCACCGCCACCGACGCCCTCCGCCGGGGCAGGGTGCTCGCCTGGGGCCGTCGGCCGTGGCTGGCCGCCTCCTTCCCCGGGCTGTTCGCCGCCCCCTGAGCGCGCGGGGCCGCCGGGCCTCCGCAGCGTGCCGGCAGGGTGGCCGGCCGCTGGACCCCCGTGTCGGGGCCCCGGGCCGGTCAGGCGCAACAGGGCTTGCACTCCTTGACCTGCACGTTGTCGACGACCGGCCCGTACGCCCCGGCGATGGTGCTGGTGAAGCCCAGGGTGGTGGACGTGCCCTGGGCGACGAAGGTGAACTGACGACCCACGTAGCCCATGGCGGCGAACGTCCGGCCGGTGACGTCGAAGGAGAAGTCCTGGAAGTTCTGGCCGTCGATCAGCGCCCGGCCGGTCTTCAGGGCCGGGGCGCCCGCCGGGTTGCCGGCCAGGGAGTAGGTGACCGAGTAGGTGGTGCCCGGGACGGTGGTGAACCTCTGGGTGACGGTGCCGGCGTTGGAGCCGTTGAGGTCCACCGACTGGTCGCCCTCGGCGGCCTGCCAGAAGCCGGCGCCGATCAGGTCGACGCTGCCGCTCGCGACGCTCCACGGACCGATGGTCTGGCCGGCGGCCAGCGGGGTGAAGGAGTTGGCGGGGGCCTTGGGCGTCTCGAAGCTGCCGTCGTCGAACCGGCTGAGCGCCCGGTTGCCGCCCGCGGCCTGGGCCGGGGCGGCCAGGGCGGTGGCGCCGGCGACGAGCAGGGCGACGGCGGCGAGGCGGGTGCGCGAGAACGACATGGGTGCCCTCCAGGGGCTGACGGGAGAATGGGATCAGCCGATGATCGGCTGTGCACAGAGCGTCCGCCGTCGCGGTGATCCCTGCCAAGGCCGGACGGGTGGCGCCCGGTGTCGCGCACGGTCCGTGTCCGCGCTCTCGCGCGCCGGTTTCGACCGGCCCGTGCCCGTCGTGACGGGCCTGGCGGGACCTCGGCGGACGGCCGTGGCACCTCGGACCGGCCCCGGCCGGGGCGCCTCCCGGGGAGTGGAACGATGCGTGCACGCCCCTCCCGTGCTGCGCACTCCGCCGCCACTGCTGCTTGCCGCCGCCCCAGCGCCCGCCGCTACCGTCCGCCGCCCCGCCGGGCGTCCAGGACCAGGTGGGTGCCGAGCCCGAACACCAGCCCCCAGAAGGCCGAGCCGATGCCGAACAGGCTCATCCCGGAGGCGCTCGCCAGGAACGTCACCACCGCCGCGTCCCGCCCGCGCTCCTCGGCGACCGCCGCCGCCAGGCTGCCCTGGAGCGAGGCCAGCAGCGCGACCCCGGCGATCACCGCGATCAGCTCCTTCGGCAGCCCGGTGAACAGGCTCACCAGCACCCCGCCGAAACTGCCCACGAGCACGTACAGCGCACCCGACGACATCCCCGCCACATACCGGCGGCGCGGATCCGGGTGCGCCTCCGGGCCCGAGCAGATCGCCGCCGTGATCGCGGCCAGATTGACCCCGGGCGAGCCGAACGGCGCCATCAGCACCGATATCGCGCCCGTCGAACCGATCAGCAGCCGGTCGTCCGCCCGGTAGCCGAAGGCCCGCATCACCCCGAGGCCGGGCGCGTTCTGCGAGGCCAGGGTCACGATCGTCAGCGGCAGCGCCAGACCCACCAGGGCCGACCAGGAGAACGCCGGCGCCGTCAGCACCGGCACCGTCGGCCCGCCCGGGCCCAGGCGCAGCGGCAGCCCGACGGTCAGCGCCGCCAGCACCCCGCCGGCCAGCAGCGCCACCGGCACGGCGTAACGGGGCGCGAACCGCTTGGCCGCCAGGAACGCCGCGAACGCGCCGACCACCAGCACCGGCGCGCCGTGCACGGCGCCGAAGATCCCGGCGCCGAAGGAGAACAGGATGCCCGCCAGCATCGCGTTCACGATCGCCACCGGCACCGCCGCGATGAGCCGCCCGAACCACCCGGTCACCCCGAACAGCGTCACCGTCACCGCGCTCACCAGGAACGCCCCGACCGCCTCCCGGTACGGGTAGTCGCCCAGGCTGGTCACCAGCAGCGCGGCCCCGGGCGTCGACCAGGCGGTGACCACCGGTGTCCGCGTCCACCAGCTCAGCGCGAAGCCGCTCACCCCGCTGCCGATCGCCACCGCCCAGATCCAGGAGGCCGTCTGCGCCGTGTCCAGCCGCCCGGCGGCGGCCGCCGCGAGCACCACCACCAGGGGACCGGAGAACGACACCGCGACGCACACCAGGCCCGCCAGCAGGGCGGGCCCCGACACATCACGCCGCAGCGCCCGACGCTCCCCGTCCCCGCCCGCCACAGTCTCCGGCCGGGCCGTCAGTTCGTCTGTCATCCCGGCAGTATCCCGAACCGCCCCGGCCGAGCGGTCGTCGCCCAGTCTGCGTACCACCGGCTGGTCCGCCCGGCCCTGGTGCGCCCGGCCGCCGGTGCGCCGGGCGGCCCGGACGCGGAGAATCGGTGACGTGACCGGCCCGGCTGCCCAGGGAGCCGCGACGGACCCGACCGAACCCGCACCCACCGCGTCGGCCCCGACGAGACGCGGGAGGCGTACGACCTCTTCGCCGATGCGGGCGGCAACGACGCCCTCCGGGGCGCGCCCTACCGGACACGACCCGCACGCACCACGAGCCGAGGAGCCCACCGTGACCCGCATGCCCGATCTCGATGCCGTCCGGCGGGCGAACGCCGTCGACGTGGCGCGCCGGATCGACGAACGGCGGCGCCGACTCGGTGTCGACGAGGCGGCCCTCGCCCGCGAGGCCGCCATGGCGCCCTCCTACCTGCGGCACCTGCTGGAGGCCGGGCCCGGGTTCGACGCCGCCGGGTTCGTCCGGGTGGCGGCCGTGCTCCGCATGACCTGGACGGAGCTCCTGGAGGACCGGCCGGACGCCCCGCCGGGGCAGTCGGAGCCCGCGGCCGGGGTGAGGCCGCTGCTGCGGCACCTCACCGAGCCCGAGTGCTGGGAGCTGGTCGGCACCCACGGCCTGGGCCGGGTGGGCCTGCCCGCCGATGCCGGCCCGTCGGTCTACCCGGTGAACTACGCCGTCGACCGGCAGACGATCGTCTACCGCACCTCGCCCCGCGGTGCGGCCGCGCCCCCGGAGGACTCGCCGGTGTCGTTCCAGATCGACCACCTGGACGACCGGCTGAGCGCGGGGTGGAGCGTGCTGATGGTCGGTACCGCGCACCACGTCGAGGACGTCGACGAGCAGCAGCGGCTCCTCCGGGTTCCAGGGGTGACACCGTGGGCGGGCGGCAGCCGCCCCTTGTGGGTTCGCATCGTTCCGAACGAGATCACCGGTCGCCGTATCGGTGCGGGATGAGCGGCGGTCGTTCCCGGGCGCTCCGGCTCAGCCGGGTGGGGGCACTCCGCGAGGGGTCACCGCTGCTCCGGCGGCCGGCCGGTCGGGGTGGTGGACGGGTGGTCGTCGGTTTCGGCGGCGCGGAGGACTTCGCTGATCAGCAGGTCGAGATCGTCCTCGGTGGTGCGGTAGTTGCACAGGCAGGCGCGCAGGACGGTGCGGCCGTGAACGGCGACGGTGGCGAGGTAGGCGCGTCCGCTGTCCTGGACGCGGCGGGCCACGCGGGTGTGGAAGGCGTCCTGGTCGCGGCTTCCCGGGTCGCCGCTTCCCGGGTCGGTCACGCGGAAGCAGGCGACCGGCCACGGGCCGCCTGCCAGCAGTTCCAGCCGGGGTTCGGCCGTGATCCGGTCGCGCAACTGCTCGGCGAGGCGCAGGTAGTGCTCGACGAGACCGGTGACGCCGTCGCGGCCCAGGTGCTGCAGCGTGGCCCACAGGGCCAGGGCCCGGGTGCCGGGGCGGGTCAACTCGATCGTGGCGTGGGAGAGCCAGGGCAGCGCGTCCGGCTCGTCGCTGGCGAGGTAGGAGGCCCGGTGCGCGAAGGCGGTGTGCAGGTGCCCGGGGTCCGGGACCAGCAGGGCGCCGCAACCCACCGGCACGCTGAGCGTCTTGTGCGGGTCGACGGTCATCGAGTCGAGCTCGTCGACGCCCCGGTAGAGGTGTGCCAGGGCCGGGACCGCGGCCCCCAGTCCGCCCCAGGCGCCGTCCGCGTGGTGCCACATGCCGACGCTCCGGCACAGCCGTGTGACGGGTCGGAGCGGGTCGACGGCCCCGGTCGCGGTGGTGCCCAGGGTGCTGACGACGCAGAACGGCAGCAGGCCCGCGTCCAGGTCCGCGGTGACCGCGGCGCGCAGGGCGGTCGGGTCCAGGCGGTCGTGCGCGTCGGTGGCGACGGGGCGCAGCCGGTGGGCGGGCAGGCCGATGCAGTTCGCGGCCCTGGCGACGGACATGTGGGCCTGGGCGCTGTGGTAGAGGGTGAGCCGGGAGTGGTCGCGGTCGTAGGCGGGGCCGTCGGAGGAGCCGCGGCGGGCGAGGAACCAGGTGCGGGCGGTGGCGAGGGCGAGCAGGTTGGCCATGGAGCCGCCGCTGGTCAGCACCCCGCCCGTGCCGTCGGGGAGTCCGGCGAGGCCGGCGAGCATGCGCACGGTGCCGCGTTCGAGGTCCATGAGGGCGTTCTCGCCCATGCCGCAGGTCGCGTTGACGGCGCTGGCCAGCAGTTCGGCGACGACTCCGGCCGGTGCGGGCGGTGAGTTGACCCAGGCGAAGAAGGCCGGGTGCCCGTTCCCGGTGGGGAAGGGTGCGATCCCGTCCCGCACGAAGTCGAGTACCGCGCCCAGGTCTCCGGCCGGTCCGCCCAGCCTTCCTTCGAGCAGCTCCGCCCGCCGCCGTGGCGGCATCGGACGGACCACCGGGCCCTCGGGCAGCTCGTTCAGGTAGCCGGACACCCACTCCGCCGCGGCGACGAGTTCGTCCCGCAGCACCTTCGGGTGGACGGCGGGTGGCAGCTGCTCCCGCGGCAGTAAGGTTTCGCCGAACCGGGGCGGATACGGCTCTCGCAAGGGGTGGGTCATGGTGGCGCAGGGCCTTTCCTCGTCGTAAGGCCTCCTGTTCGGCTCAGCGAGGCCGTGATCATAACGAGCGACCCGACCGGCGGGCACGCGAACCGGTCCGCGGTACCGCCGCCAGCGGTGTGGTCCCGGTCAGACGGTGTGCAGGCCGTGTGCCTCGAAGACGGCGCGGGCTTCGGCGGTCCGGCCGGGTGTGGGCACCGGGGTGCCGGCGAGGGGGAAGTCGAGGCCGAGGGCGCGCCACTTGGCGGCGCCGAGCTTGTGGAAGGGCAGCACGTCGACCCGGGTGACGTTGCCGAGCGAGGCGGTGAAGGCGGCGACGCCCTCGATGTTCCCCGGGGCGTCCGTCAGGTGCGGGACGAGGACGAAGCGGACCCAGACCTCGGTGCCGAGGCCGGCCAGGCGGCGGGCGAAGTCCAGGGTGGGGGCGAGTTCCTGCCCGGTCAGGTGCCGGTGGAGCGCCTTGTCCCACGACTTGATGTCGAGCAGGACGAGGTCGGTGTCGGCGAGCAGCGCGTCGGTGGCGCGGGAGCCGAGGAAGCCGGAGGTGTCCAGCGCGGTGTGCAGGCCGAGTTCGCGCTTGAAGCGGTGCAGCAGCTCGCCGGTGAGCTCGGGCTGGAGGAGCGGCTCGCCGCCGCTGACGGTCGCGCCGCCGCCGGAGGCGCGGATGAACGCGGTGTACTTGGCGGCCTCCTGGACGATCCCGTCGGCGGAGGAGGGCTGTCCGTCGCGCATGTGGCGGGTGTCGGGGTTGTGGCAGTACAGGCAGCGCAGCGGGCAGCCGGCGAGGAAGGCGACGAAGCGGGTGCCGGGGCCGTCGACGCCCGTCGACAGGTCCCAGGAGTGCAGTGTGCCGGTCACCGGGCGCCTGGTGGCGGTCCGGCCGGCCGGGGTGGGCTCGGCCATGGGGTGTACTCCTTCGGCGAGGCGAGGCAGGACGCGGTGCCGGCGCCCCGGTCGGGGAGGCGTCGGCACCGCGAGGGGTGGTCCGGGCTACAGCGCGTCGTGGAAGGTGCGGCCGATCACGTCGAGCTGCTGTTCGCGGGTGAGACGGACGAAGTTGACCGCGTAGCCGCTGACCCGGATCGTCAGCTGCGGGTACTTCTCCGGGTGGGCCATGGCGTCCACGAGGGTGTCCCGGTTCAGGACGTTGACGTTCATGTGGAAGCCGTGGCAGGCGACGTAGCCGTCCAGCACGCCGACCAGGTTGGTGATCCGCTCCGCCCCGGTGCGGCCCAGGGCGTCCGGGGCGACGGTGTTGGTGAGCGAGATGCCGTCCTCGGCGTGCTCGTACGGCAGCTTGGCGACGGACAGCGCGCTGGCCACATAGCCGTGGCGGTCGCGCCCGTTCATCGGGTTGGCACCGGGGGAGAACGGTTCGCCCGCCCTGCGCCCGTCCGGGGTGTTGCCGGTCTTCCGGCCGTAGACCACGTTGGAGGTGATGGTCAGCACGGACTGGGTGTGCTCGGCGCCGCGGTAGGTGGGGTGCTTGCGGACCTTGCCCATGAACGTCTCGACCAGCCCGACCGCGATCGCGTCCGCGCGGTCGTCGTTGTTGCCGTACGCCGGGTGGTCGCCCTCGACCAGGTAGTCGGTGACCAGCCCGGTGGAGTCCCGCACCGGGGTCACTTTCGCGTACTTGATCGCGGCGAGCGAGTCGGCGGCCACCGCGAGTCCGGCGATGCCGCAGGCCATCGTTCGCCTGACGTCCCGGTCGTGCAGGGCCATTTCGAGCCGCTCGTAGGCGTACCTGTCGTGCATGTAGTGGATGACGTTCAACGCGTGGACGTACGTCTCGGCGAGCCAGTCCAACTGCTCGTCGAAGCGGGCCAGCACCTCCTCGTGGTCGAGCACGTCCCCGCCGACCGGGGCGGTGGCCGGGCCGACCTGTTCGCCGGACTTCTCGTCCCGGCCGCCGTTGATCGCGTAGAGCAGGGTCTTGGCGAGATTGACCCGGGCGCCGAAGAACTGCATCTGCTTGCCGACCTCCATGGCGGAGACGCAGCAGGCGATCGCGGTGTCGTCGCCGAAGCGCGGGCGCAACAGCTCGTCCGACTCGTACTGCACCGAGGAGGTGTCGATCGACACCCGGGCGCAGAACTCCTTGAACCCCTGCGGAAGTCGCGCGGACCAGAGGACGGTCATGTTCGGCTCGGGGGCCGGGCCGAGGTTGCCGAGGGTTCGCAGATAGCGGAACGACGTCCGGGTGACCAGGGTGCGGCCGTCCGTGCCCATGCCGCCGATCGACTCGGTGACCCAGGTCGGGTCCCCGGAGAACAGTTCGTCGTACTCGGGGGTGCGCAGGAAGCGGACGATCCGCAGCTTGATGACGAAGTCGTCCACCAGTTCCTGGGCCTGCTGTTCGGTCAGGAGCCCGGCGTCCAGGTCGCGCTGGAGGTAGACGTCCAGGAAGGTCGAGGTGCGGCCGAGGGACATGGCCGCGCCGTTCTGCTCCTTGACGGCCGCCAGGTAGGCGAAGTACAGCCACTGGACCGCCTCCCGGCCGGTGCGGGCCGGACCGGAGAGGTCGTACCCGTAGGCCGAGGCCATCTCCTTGAGCTCGCCCAGGGCCCGGATCTGCTCGGCGAGTTCCTCGCGCTCGCGGATCGTCTCCTCCAGCCGCGCCGGATCGCGCGGAGCGTCGTCCAGGCCCGACTTCTCGGCGAGCTTGGCCCCGATCAGCCGGTCCACGCCGTACAGGGCGACCCGGCGGTAGTCGCCGATGATCCGGCCGCGGCCGTAGGAGTCGGGCAGGCCGGTGATGACGCCGGCCCGGCGGGCGGCCCGGATGTCCGGGGTGTAGGCGTCGAAGACCCCGGCGTTGTGGGTCTTGCGGTACTCCGTGAAGGTCTTCTCCAACTGCGGGTCGACCGGATAGCCGTACGTCCTCAGCGCTCCCGCGACCATCCGCCAGCCGCCGTTGGGCATGATCGCGCGCTTGAGCGGCGCGTCGGTCTGGAGCCCGACGATCAGCTCCCGCTCCCGGTCGATCCAGCCCGGGGCGTGTGCGGTGATGGTGGACGGGATGTCGTGCGCGACGTCGTACACGCCCTTGGCGCGCTCCTCGGGGAAGCGGTCGGTGATCCGCCGCCATACCTCGGTGGTCCGCTCGGTGGGGCCGGTCAGGAAGCCGGCGTCGCCCTCGTAGGGGGTGTAGTTGTGCTGGATGAAGTCGCGGACGTCGATCGTGTCCCGCCAGGCTTCACCGCGGAAGCCCTCCCAGGCCGGGGCGGGGGCCGGCTCCGTGTGCGGTGCGGTGGTCATCTCGGTTTCCCTTCTCAAGCCTGGTCGCCGTAGTAGGCCTGGCGCATCAGCCGCTGCATGTCGGCGAGCATCGGCATCCGGGGGTTGGCGGGGGCGCACTGGTCCTCGTAGGCGTTCATCGCCTGCTGCGGCAGGGCGGCCAGGAAGTCGGCCTCGTCGACGCCGGCCGTCTTGAACGAGCGGGGGACACCGACCCGGTCGCGCAGGTCCTCG
This sequence comes from Kitasatospora purpeofusca, assembly GCF_034043715.1. Lineage (GTDB taxonomy): Bacteria > Actinomycetota > Actinomycetes > Streptomycetales > Streptomycetaceae > Kitasatospora > Kitasatospora purpeofusca_A. The sequence continues at coordinate 65,276 of NZ_JAXCLC010000048.1, forward strand.
ACGGCCGCCGCGAGCGACTCGACGCCCTGCTCCGGGGTCGCGGCCGGCAGGCCGAGCATCCGGGCGATCGCCCGGTAGCGCTCGGGGGCCACGTAGCTGCGGTACTTCGGCCAGCCGGTGACCTTGGTCGGCGCGGAGCCGTTCCAGCGGATGACATGCGGGAGCAACAGCGCGTTGGTGCGGCCGTGGGCGACGTGGAAGGTGGCGCCCAGGGTGTGCGCCATGGCGTGGACGGCGCCGAGGAACGCCGAGCCGAAGGCCATGCCGGCGATGGTCCCGGCGTTGTGCATCTTCTCCCTGGCCTCCGGGTCGTCCGGGCCGTCGGTGACGGCCCGCTCCAGGTTCTCGAAGATCAGCCGGATGCCCTGGAGGGCCAGTCCGTCGGTGAAGTCGTTGGCGTAGACCGAGACGTAGGTCTCGATGCAGTGCGTCAGGGCGTCGAAGCCGGTGTCGGCGGTCACGTCCTTCGGCAGTCGGGTGGTGAGCGCGGGGTCGACGATGGCCACGCTCGGGGTGAGCGCGTAGTCCGCCAGCGGGTACTTCTGGCCGGTGGCGGTGTCGGTGATCACCGCGAACGGGGTGACCTCGCTGCCGGTGCCCGACGTGGTGGGGATGCAGACCAGCTTCGCCTTCTCGCCCAGGTCGGGGAAGGTGAAGGCGCGCTTGCGGATGTCGAAGAACTTCTCCTTCAGGTCGGCGAACTCGACCTCCGGGTGCTCGTACATCAGCCACATCACCTTGGCGGCGTCCATCGGCGACCCGCCGCCCAGCGCGATGATGGTGTCCGGCTCGAACTCCCGCATCAGTTCGGCGCCCTTGCGCACCGTGTCGATACTCGGGTTGGGCTCGACGTAGTCGACCACCCGGACCTCGACCGGCTCCCGACGGCGGTCGAGCACGCCCCGGATCCGCTCCAGGTGGCCGATCGCCACCATGGTGTGGTCGGTGACGACGACGATCCGGTGCGCGTTCGGCATGCTCGCCAGGTACTTGACGGAGTTGCGCTCGAAGTAGATCTTCGGCGGGACCTTGAACCACTGCATGTTGGTGTTGCGCCGCCCGACCCGCTTGATGTTGAGGAGGTTCAGCGCCGAGACGTTCCCGGCGACGGAGTTGTGCCCGTAGCTGCCGCAGCCCAGCGTCAGCGAAGGGGTGAAGGCGTTGTAGACGTCGCCGATGCCGCCCTGCGAGCTGGGCGCGTTCCAGATGATCCGGCAGGCCTTGACCGCGTGCCCGAACTCCTCGACGAACGCCGCGTCCCGGGTGTGCACCGCGGCGGAGTGGCCGAGCCCGTCGAACTCCACCATCGAGGCGGCGAGTTCGACACCCTCCCGGCGTGAGCCCGCGGTCAGGACGGCCAGCACGGGGCAGAGCTTCTCCCGGGTCAGGGGCTCGGAGGGCCCGACCCGCTCGCAGTCGGCCAGGATCACCGAGGTGTCGGCCGGCACGCCGAAACCCGCCGCCTCCGCGATCTGCGCGGCCGAACGGCCCACCACCGCCGCGTTCAGCCGGCCGCCGGAGCGGGCCGCGCCGCCACCGGCGCCGCCGAACAGGTACCGCTCCAGCAGCGCCTTCTCCTCGGTGCTCGCATGGTGTGCCTTGAGCTTGTGGAACTCGGCGAGCGCCGCGTCGCGGATCTCCGCGTCCAGGACCACCGCCTGCTCGGAGGCACAGATCATGCCGTTGTCGAAGGTCTTCGACAGCACGATGTCGTTCACCGCCTGCTGGAGGTCCGCGCTCCGTTCGACGTACGCGGGGACGTTGCCCGCACCGACGCCCAGGGCCGGCTTCCCGCAGGAGTACGCGGCCCGGACCATCGCGTTGCCGCCGGTGGCCAGGATGGTGGCGACGTCCGGATGGTTCATCAGTTCCGCGGTGGCCGCCATCGACGGCTTCTCGATCCACTGGATGCAGTGCGCCGGAGCCCCCGCCGCGACCGCCGCGTCCCGGACCGTCCGGGCCGCCTCGGCGGAGCAGCGCTGCGCCGAGGGGTGGAAGGCGAAGACGATCGGGTTGCGGGTCTTCAGCGCCAGCAGGCACTTGAAGATCACGGTCGAGGTCGGGTTGGTGACAGGCGTGATGCCCGCGACGACGCCGACCGGTTCGGCGATCTCCACGATGCCGTCGATCTCGTCCCGGTACACCACCCCGACCGTCTTCGTCCGGGCCATCACATGGGTGACGTTCTCGCAGGCGAAGACGTTCTTGACCGCCTTGTCCTCGAAGATCCCGCGCCCGGTCTCCTCCACGGCCAGGACCGCCAGCGCCGTGTGCCGGGCCAGCGCGGCCAGTGAGGCCTTCTTGACGATGTGGTCGACCTGCTCCTGGGTGAAGGGGCCGTACTCCCGCAGGGCCGTGAGGGCGTCCGCGACCAGCGGCCCGACTGCGCCGGGACGGGTGGGCGGATTGCCCGCGGGGACCTTTTCGGCCTCGTTCGTGGGGCGAGGGGACATGGTGGACTACCTCTCCGGGGCGTCGTCCGACTGCCGGGCGCCGGCGGGACCGCGGGCGCCTTCTGTTCAAGGGTTGCTCGTGCGGGGCGGGGGGAGGACCGGTCCTTCGGGACCCGGATTCGGTCCGAAGGTCCCTGCTACGGACAGCAGTTGGTCCCTGCGCTCAGTCGTGCGGCACGACGGCGACGGGGCCGTGCGCGTGGTGGAGCACCGACTGCGTCACCGTCCCCAGCCGGGGCGCCGTCACCCGGCGCTCGGGGGTGCGCCGTCCGAGCACGACCAGGGAAGCGCTGCGGGAGGCCTCCACCAGGGCCCTGGCCGGACTCCAGGCGCAGACCTCCGCCTCCGCGCGGACGGCGGGGTACTTCTCCCGCCAACGGGACAGCGCGTCCCGCAGGTGCAACTGCTCGGCGGCCGCCAGCGACTCCCTGATCTGCCGTTGGTCGACGGGGGCCTCGGTCGCGTACGGGCCGTGCGAGGTGGTCCGGCTCTCCACCACCCGCAGCGCGGAACCGGTGCCGGCCGCGTGCCGGAAGGCGAATTCGAGCACGGCGTCGCACGGCCGGTCACCGGCCACGCCCACGACGACATCGGCGGACGGTTCCCCCAGTCCGTCCTCCCCGGCCCGGACCAGCACCACCGGGCAGGCGGCACGGGCCGCGGCCCGCAGCCCCACCGAGCCGACCAGCAGACCGGTGAAGCCGCCGAGACCGCGCGATCCGAGGACCAGCAACTCCGCCCGCCCCCCGACGGCGGCGAGGGTCTGCGCCGGGTAGCCGGGGCAGATCTCGAAGGACACCTCCAGCCCCGGCAGCGCCGCCGTGACGCGGTCGCGGATCGCGGCCACCGGCTCCGGGACCACGGTGTCACCGCCGAGGTCGCGCTCCAGGGCGTCGAACTCCGTTCCCGCGACGTGGACCATGCGCAGTCCGAGCCCCCTGCGGCCGGCCTCCCTGGCGGCCCATCCGGCCGCCGCCGCGCTCTGCGCCGAACCGTCGATCCCCACCACCACACCGTGCGACATGACTGCGACCTCCCTCGTCCCCGGCCGGCCGTGGCGCTGGTGCGCACGGTCCGTCCGGCGACCAGCGTCCCGCCGGCCCGCGGCCCGTCCACAGGGGCCGAGCAGCCCCACCTCGGTACCGAAGGTCCCGGTGCGGCCGGTGCTCCCGGGGAGTGCCTGCCGCACCGGGACCCTCGTTCCGGCAGTCGGGACCAACGGCCCGCAGACCGGCGAGTCGCCGACGGTGCAGGCTTCGAGCAGACGCCGGGACTGCGATCGCCACGATCGTCCGCACCGTCCGCACCGTCCGCACCGTCCGCACCGTCCTCCCCGTCCTCCCCGTCGCGGGAGGCGCTGCCTCGGGCACTCGGCCCGGACAGCCCGGGGATTCCGCTCGACCCGAGTCGGTACCGGGAGCGCCGGCGTACCGGCTCGAACGGACCGTCACCGCCGAACCACCTCAGCAGAGGAGAACCGATCATGGCCGCTCAGCACGCCCAGCACGCCCACACGCCCCTGACGCCGCGCCGCACCGCCTTCCGCCGCACCGTCGACGGACAGGCCGCAGCCCGCACCGTGTCGGCCACGGCCGCCGCCCTCGCCACCGTCCGCATCGCACTCGGGGCGCTGTTCCTCTGGGCCTTCCTCGACAAGACCTTCGGCCTCGGTTACGCCACCGCCGACGGCCGGGCCTGGACCGACGGGGCGTCACCCGCCAAGGGCTTCCTGAGCCACGTCGCGGCCGGGCCGTTGCGGGGGACGTTCCACGCCATGGCCGGCCAGGCCTGGGTGGACTGGATGTTCATGCTGAGCCTCCTCGGTCTCGGGCTCGCACTGATCGGTGGTGTCGGCCTGCGGATCGCCGCGGTGGGCGGCACCGCGCTGCTCGCCATGATGTGGGCCGCCGAGTGGCCGCCCGCCCGCCACCTGGCCGACGGCGCCGCGAGCGGCTCCACCAATCCCCTGCTCGACTACCACGTCCTGTACGCCTTGGTCCTCGTCGTCCTGGCGGTGACCGGCTCCGGCGCCACCTGGGGCCTCGGCCGCCGCTGGGCGGAGCTCCCGGTGGTCCGCGACAACGCCTGGCTCCGCTGACGTCCCCGCACCACCGCTGCCTCCGGGCCGGGGGGGGGGGCGCGCGCGGCCGGGGCCCCCGGGGGGGCCCCCCCCCCGCCGCGCCGGCCCCGCCGCCCGCGCGCGCCGGGCCGCCCCCCCCCCCCCCCCCCCGCGGGGGGCGGGCGCCCCCCCCCCCCGATCCTCCGCCCCGGGCGTCAGGGGCGGAAGGGTTCGCTCGCGAAAGACGCTAGTC
>NZ_JAXCLC010000049.1:0-67409 GCF_034043715.1 Kitasatospora purpeofusca
GCCGTGGGGGGGTGGCTCCCCGGGGGGGCCGCCCCCCCGGGCCCAAGGGGTTGTCCGACAATTCCCGCCGCGCGCGCGACGCCGGGCATCCCGCCTGAACGCACCGCCGAATCGTCCAAGTACGTCCAGTACGAGGACGCTCCGGCGGCACGCCCAGCCGGGCGCCCAACGCCGCGCGCTGATGCGACGCGAATTGTCGGACAACCCCTTGCCGTCAGCGCTTCTCGTAGATCCGCTTGTGCCCGCTGATGCCCGCCAGCCGGAACGGCCCGGTGGTGCCGGCCGGGGTCGGGTGGTCGCCGCCGTCGGTCGGGAAGCCCCACTCGTGCAGCTCGCGGTAGCGGTCGTAGCCGATCGGCTGCCGCCGCTCGACCGCCGCCCGGTGCGCCTCCGTCCGCAGGTGTTCCCGGTAGCCGGGCACCACCGTCCCGGCGAAGAACTCCGCGACGCTGCCCGAGCCGTAGCTGAGGAAGCCCACCGCCTGCCCGTCGAGGTCCTCCGCCCCGTCGAGCAGCGCGGCCAGGCCCAGGTACACCGACGCGGTGTAGCTGTTGCCGATCACCGCGTTGTACCCGGTGGTGCGCCCGAGGGCCCGCTCGACCAGCGCCTCGTCGGTGTCGTGCCCGGCGGAGTTCAGCAGGTGCCGGTGCGCCTTGTAGGCCATCTTCGTGAACGGCTGGTGGTAGCAGAAGGCGTTGAAGTCCTCCAGCGGCCGGCCGCCCTGCTCGGAGTAGTCCTTCCAGGTGCCCTGCACCGCCTGGAGGTAGGCGCCGATGGACTCCTGGCCGTCGACCAGTGCCGCGTCGCGGTAGTTCGGCCGCCAGAAGTCCATCACGTCCGCGGTGAACAGGCCCGAGGGGTCCTCGATCCGCACCAGCGCCGGGTCCGCGGTGACCAGCATCGCCACGGCGGCGGCGCCCTGGGTCGCCTCGCCGGGGCTGTCCAGCTCGTACTTGGAGACGTCGCTCGCCACCACCAGGACCTTCTGGGACGGGTCGCGGTGGATCAGGCCGAGGGCGAACTGCAGGGCGGCGGTGGCCCCGTAGCAGGCCTGCTTGAGCTCGACCACCCGGGTCGCCGACGGCAGGCCGAGCAGCGAGTGGACGTACACGCCCGCGGCCTTCGCCTGGTCGATCGAGGACTCGGTGGCGAACACCAGGGTCCGGATCCCGTCCGTGCCGTGCCGGGCGACGATCGGCGCGGCGGCCGCGGCGCCCAGGGTGACGATGTCCTCGTCGGCGGCCGGCACGCTCATCGACCGCTGGCCGATACCGGTGTGGTACTTGCCGACCGGAGTGCCGTTGTACTCCGCCAGCGCGGTGTGCGGCAGCACGAACTCGGTGGTCGCGAACGACAGATCGTGGATTCCGACAGTGGTACCGGTGGCCATCACTACACCCCGACCTTCTCCGTGTTGCCGCGTTCCAGGTGGACGTGGGCGCGCATCAGCTCGCCCGGGTTGGTCTGCGCCGCGAGCAGCGACAGCTCGCCGCACAGCACGGTCGCCGCCGCGATCACGGCGAGCCGGCGGGCGTTCTCGCCGGGCTCGCGGTCGGCCCGGCAGCCCAGCCGGGCCAGGTTGGTCTCCACGAAGGCGAGCCCCTTGCCGTTGCCGACCGTGCCGACGATCAGGTTGGGCAGGGTGCAGGCGAAGTACAGGTCGCCGTCGCGGTCCTCGGCCATCACGACGCCCTGCGAGCCCTCGACGATGTTGGCCGCGTCCTGGCCGGTGGCCAGGTAGAAGCCGAGCAGCATGTTCGCGAAGTGGGCGTTCGCCGAGCGGATGCCGCCGGCGAGCAGGGTGCCGAGCATGTTCTTGCGGATGTTCAGCTGGACGATCTTCGCCGCGGTGGTGTGCAGCACCCCGGTGACGACCTCCCGCGGCACCAGCAGCTCGGTCACCACGTTCTTGCCCCGGCCCAGGATGCCGTTGACCGCGGTGGCCTTCTTGTCGGTGCAGTAGTTGCCCGAGATCGACCCGTAGGAGATGCCGGGGACGGTCCGCAGCAGGTGCTGCAGCAGGACGTCGGAGGCCAGGGTGGCCATGTTGTGCCCGGAGGCGTCGCCGGTGCTGAACTCGAACCGGACGAACAGCAGGTTGGCGTTGATCTCGTGCCGGACGCCGATGAGTTCGGCGAACCGGCTGCAGCCGCGCACCACCTCCTTCAGCTCCTCGAAGCGGGCCTGGATGCTCCGGGCGGCGGCCAGCGCCGTCCCCGCGTCGGTCGCCTCGACCAGCACCGAGCGGGTCATCCGCTCGTCGACCAGGGTCGCGACGATGCCGTGCTCGGTGAGCATCGAGACCTTGGCGCCCCGGCCCACCGACGGCCACAGCGGCGACTCGTAGGTGGCCAGCGGGACATGGGTCTCGGTGGTGGTGACGTTGCCCGAGATGCGCACCGGGCCCACCCAGCGCATCGGGACGCCGGCGATGGCGTGGTCCTCGGTCATCGGATGCCTCCGGTGGTGGTGGTCCCGGCGGCGGAACGCCGGGCGAACTGCGCGGTGTCGATGCCGCGGTCGGCGCAGAACTCGCGCAGGGTGCCCTGGATCAGCAGGTCCCGGCCGGTCAGCGCGGCCGGGGTGGCCGCGCCGAGCATGGTCATCAGCGCCGCCAACTGGTCCAGCCAGCTGGACAGCTGGGTGACCAGCGCCTCCACGCCCTCGTCCATCAGGGTGCGCAGGAAGGTGCCCGACGCCCCGACGCCGTTGGCGCCGAGCGCGAGGGCGCGGGCCACGTCCAGCGGGTGGCGCACGCCGCCGGAGGCCAGCACCGGCAGGCCCACGTCCCGGCTGTCCAGCAGACAGGCGGCGGTGGACAGGCCCCAGCCCTCCAGGAAGGTGTAGTCGCGCAGGTCGCGCCGGCCGTTCTCGATCCGGGCGAAGTCGGTGCCGCCCCGGCCGCCGAGGTCGGCCACCCGTACGCCCAGGTCGCGCAGGACCAGGACGGTCTCCCGGCTGAGGCCGAAGCCGACCTCCTTGACGATGACCGGGACATCCACGCCCTCCACGATCCGGCCGATCTGCGGCACCCAGGCGGAGAAGGAGCGGTCGCCCTCCGGCATCACCGTCTCCTGGACGGTGTTGATGTGGATCTGCAGCGCGTCGGCCTTCAGCAGGTCGACGGCGCGGCGCGCCTTGTCGACCGAGGCGGTGGCGTTGACGTTGGCCAGGACGAAGCCGTCCGGGTTCTCCTCGCGCAGCACGCTGAAGGTGCCGGCGCAGGACTCGTCCTTGAAGTAGGCGCTCATCGAGCCGGACGCGATCGGCACCCCGGTCTCCCGGGCGGCGATCGCGAGGTCCCGGTTGATTCTGCCGGTCATCTCGCTGCCGCCGGTCATCGCGTTGATGTACAGCGGGACCGGCCAGGAGAAGCCGGCGAACTCCGTGGCCAGCGACACGGCCGGCCGGTCGATCCCGGCCAGGGCGTGGTGGACGAACGACACCTCGTCGAACTGGTTGCGCCCGACGTGGCCGTGCTGCTGCTCGACCGCGAGCCGGACGTGGTCGTCCTTGCGTTGAGAGATCATTCCTCGTTCCCTTCCGTGGCGGGACGCAGGTCCAGGGGTCGCACCCCGGCCGCGGCCCACCGTTGCCGTAGGTGGTCGATGTCCGGCGAGGCTGCGGTGGCCCCGGCGTGGGAGTTGGGGGACCCGGCGGCGGCCGGGGCGGTCCGGGTGGCGTGGCCTTCCGGGGCGCGCGGGCCTTCCGGTGCGGGCGGGGCTTCCGGTGCGGGCGGCACCTCCAGCAGGGCGATGCCGCAGTCACCGCCCCCCGCGCCGGAGGGCTTGGCCGCGCCGCCGACGGCCTCGGCGGTGTCGCACAGCGCCGTCAGGGCGGGCGTGAAGACGCCGAGTCCGGCCTCCTCGTCGAGCCGGGACAGCTCCCGGCGGGCGCGCCGGACGCTGTCCAGCAGCGCGGGCCGGTCGCCGTGGTCGAGCGCGTCGGCGGCGGCCCGCACCAGGTCGGCGCTGGCGGCCACGAACCGGCGGTGGGGCGGGGTGCCGCGCCAGGCCCTGCGGTGCAGCCCGGACACCAGCTCCGTGGTGGAGGCGGGGGTGCCGGTCCAGCCGACCTCCAGCGCCACCCCCGGGGGCGGCGGCAGCCGGCGCACCTCGAAGCCCGGCCAGGGCTCCGCCAGCGCCTCGGCCACCCCCCGCCGGCGGACCAGGTCGAGCACGGCGGCCCGGTCGGGCGCCCGGTAGGCGATCCAGCCGCCCCAGGTGCTGGCGGCCAGGTCACCGCCGGAACCCTTGGGGTCGAGTTCGGCGCAGGCCAGCAGCGCCAGCCGGTACCGCTCCTCGGCCGACAGCGTCAGACCGCAGTGGGCGGCCACCGCCGCGACGGTCGCCACCGTCACCGCACCGCTCGACCCGAGGCCGAACTTGACCCCGCCCTGGTGCAGCTCGCTGCTGATCGAGATGTCCAACTCCGGTGCCGGGCGCCCGTGTTCGGCCAGCAGTCGGGTGACGGACCGGAGCGCGGCGAGGACGTGGGCCAGCTCCCGGCGGGCCCGGTCGGCGTCCTCGACCCCGACCGGGTCGAGCCGGTCACCCCGGCGGAGCCAGCGCACCGGCGCCGCGAGGAGGTCGGAGGAGACCACCGTCCCGGCCCCGGCCGGCTCGGTGACGGTGGCGGTGACCCGGCGGTCGACCGCCACCAGGACCGCCTGGTTGCCCGGCTCCACCACCGCGTACTCGCCGACGACGAACAGCTTGCCCGGCGCGCGCCGGACCACCGGCGGGCGGCCGGTGGTCACGCGTCCGCGTCCAGCAGCCGGGCGCCCGGTCCGGGGCCGGCGATGTGCACCGAACCGCCGTGGACGGCCTCGCGGACCACCCCGGCCACCCGGTCCGCCTCGGACCGCCGGCAGAGCACCTTGACGTTGGGGCCGGCGTCCATGGTCGCCCAGGCCGACACCCCGGCGCGGCGCAGCTCCAGCACCGCGTCCAGCACGGTCAGGGTGGCCGCCGAGAGGTAGCGCACCGCCGGGCGGGCCGCCAGCATGGTGGCGTGCATCCCGAGCGCGTTGCGCTCCGCGACCTCGCCCACCGCGTCCAGGTCGGCCCGGTGCAGCGCCTCCCGCATCTCGGCCAGGTCGGCCTGGCTGGAGGCGGCCCAGGGCCGGTACAGCGGCGAGGTGGCGACGGTGCGCCGCATCGCCTCGCGGCTGGACACCGCCTTCGGGCCGGCGTCGACCACCGCGACCACCAGCGCCGGGTCCAGCGCGGTCACCGGCACCGGGACCGGCTCGGCGTAGGAGCCGAGGTCGGGGTCGCCGCCGCGGTCCGGCTGTCCGGCGTGCCAGATCGCGAAGCCGCCGAAGACGGAGCGCGAGGCCGAGCCGGAGCCGCGCCGGGCCAGCCGGGACAGCCCGGTGGCGTCCAGGCCGAGCCCGTACGCGGCGCCGGCGGCGGTGGCCAGCGCGGCGAAACCGCTCGCGGAGGAGGCGAGGCCGGCGCCGGTGGGGACGGTGTTGCGGGTGTCCACGACGGCCCGCAGCGGGCTCCCGGCGCGTTCCCTGACCAGGTCGAGGAAGGCGGTCACCCGGCGGCGCGGCTCGCCCTCCAGGGGCGTGCCGTCGAGCGCCACCGTGTCCTCGCCGGCCCCGGGGTCGAGCCGGACCCGGGTGGTGGTCGGGAACACGTCCAGGGTCATCGAGAGGCTGTCGGTCCAGGGGAGGACGAGCCGCTCGTCCCGCTTGCCCCAGTACTTGACCAGCGCGATGTTCGGATGGGCGACGGCGGTGGCGTCCCCGGTGGCGCTCCCGGTGCCGGGGCGCGGGCGGGGGGTGGCGGTCGGCTGCTCAGCGGCCATGGCCGGGGTACTCCCTCAGCGGTACGGACCAGGTCTGGACGGCTCCGGCGGCGAGCAGCGCGCGGGTGACCTCCGCGGCCCGCTCCTCGGACGCCAGCGCGATCACGCAGCCGCCCATGCCGCCGCCGGTGATCTTGGCGCCGAGGCCGCCGGCGGCCAGCGCGGCCGAGACCATCCCGTCGATCCGGTCGGTGCTCAGGCCGCCCGCGCGGAGCAGCTCGTGGTAGTCGGTGAGCTGGGCGCCGAGCTGCTCGGGCCGGCCCTCGGCGAGTGCCAGCCGGGCGGTCCCGGTCAGTTCGGAGGCCCGGCGCAGGAAGGCCTCCTGGGTGCCCGGCCGCTGCCGGAAGCCCTCGCGGAGCAGCTCGACGGCGTCCTTGGTCCGGCCCGCCACGCCGCTGTCGGCGAGGATGAACAGGCCGTCGCAGCCGATCGGCAGCTCCTCCGCCCGGCCGGCCCGGAACAGCAGCGGGGCGGTCGCGCCGACGGCCATCGCGTCGACGCCGCTGGCCCGCCCGTGCGCCACGTTCTCGGCGGTCTGCACCAGGTCGAACGCCAGCCGCGGGGTGACCTCGCGCCCGAACAGGTCGGCCAGCGCGTGCACCACGGCCAGCGCGCAGGCGGCGCTGGAGCCGAGGCCGCGGCCGACCGGGATCGCGCAGTCGATGATCACGTCGAGGTGCAGGCTGTCGGGCACGCCCATGGCGGCCCGGAACTCGGTGGTCAGCCGGTGCAGTCCGCCGGAGGCCTGGGCGGCCTTCGGCCGGGACTCGGAGCCGGTCATGGTGAGGGAGAAGTCGTCCGGGTCGTCCGGGGACTGCGCGGAGCAGCCGGCGGTGGCGGTGACGCCCAGCTGCGGGAGCGGGAGGGCGAGCGCCGGGGCTCCGTAGACGACCGCGTGCTCACCCAGCACGATCGCCTTGGCCCGGGCCCGGCCGGTGCCGACCGGCCGGGCGCCGCGGCTCTCCGACAACCCCTCGGGTGCGGCGGGTAGGGACAACGAACTCAGCTCCCCGTTTCGTTTCTGCATGGAGATCGCTCATCCAGAGTTCTCGGAAGGAAGGAATCCGGTGGCGGGCGGGAATCCCCGGCCGGGCCCGCGCGCGGCGGCGGACGCGGCGCGCGGGCCGGGCCGGGACGGAAAAGGGCCCGCCGGGGACCGTGTTCGGTCCCCGGCAGACCCGGGTGGTGCGGTGCCGCGTGCTACGACTCGGCGACGAGCATCTTCTCGACCGGCCGCCGCCACTGGTAGTACGACTGGATCTTGTGGTACTCGCCCTTGGGCGTGACCGTCACGCCGTAGACGAAGTTGCGGCCCTCGGTGCTGTACGGGGCGTCCTGGACCAGCCGGGTGATCTGCGGGGCCACGGTCACCGGCAGCGCCAGCGGCTCGGGCGTCATGACGGAGTAGGTGATCCGCGAGATCTTCGGGGAGTCCCAGCTCAGCGTGGCGTACATGACGAACGCCTTCTCGTTGAACGTCAGCAACTCCTCGCTCGGGGCCGGCAGGCCCAGTTCGGCGAGCAGCGAGCGGACGCCCTCGGGTGCGAAGGTCTCCCGCGGCACCCGGCCGGAGGCGCCGCCGCCGAAGTAGAGGTTGACGGTCCGGCTGCCGTAGTCGATGCCGACGGTGCTGACGATGTCCGACAGGCCGTAGCGGTCGAAGAGCTCGAGGTTGGCGGTGATGCCCTCGGGTGCCGACGGCAGCGCGGCGACCTCGCGGACCGTCAGCAGCCGCTCGATGGTGGGGAAGGACCAGGTCTTGGTGAACCCGGCCCGGACCCCGAAGTCGACGCCGCAGCTGTCGATCGGGAGCTCGCCGTGGACCTCGGCCAGCAGCTTGCCGACGGGGTGGTCGGTCTTCTCGGCCAGGCCGTTCGCCAGCGCGACGGCGTAGGGGTCGAGGCCCCGGGGGAGCATGGTGAACCGGCAGTCGAGGTCATCGGCACCGAGCGGGCTGTTCTGCACCCGGAAGGAGATCACCGACTCCGGCAGCACGTCCTGGTAGGCGGTCAGGATCGGCCACACCGTCTCGCGCTCGAAGGGCACGTCCACCACGCGGGCGGTTCCCTCGACGGCCGCGTAGAAGTTCTCCAGGAAGGCGCTTTCCGACATTCTTCTTCCACCTGTCCAATCGTGGCGTCTGTGTGGATCGGGGGTTGGATCTGGGGTTCGTCGCGGGTCGTACACGCCGCGACGTCGCACAGCCGTCAGCCGCGGGCCGCGCACCCGCGCCGGACCCCGGGCGGGTGCGTACGCCGAGGCGCACGCGGATGACGGACGAACCGAGGGGGAACCAGTACTGTGCCGACCGAAGACCTGGTCCGACCTGCGCGGACCGGCGGTTCTGGCACTCAACACCCGCCCCCTGAACGGGTTTTGGGCAGGGTGGGCGTGCAGAAATAGTGACACGCGCCCGGCCCGGGGGCCAAGCCCCCCCGAAAGTGACCTGGGTCACGCCTCCCCCGGTCGCCCCGGGGCCCCGGACGCGGGGCGGTATTCGGCGGCACCGGGCGGCCCGGTCTGGCATGATGTCCACGGTGTCGGGGTGCTAGCTCAATGGGTAGAGCAGCGGACTTTTAATCCGTAGGTTCAGGGTTCGAGCCCCTGGCGCCCCACCGACGCGAAAGGCCCGGGCCGGACCACCTCCGACCCGGGCCTTCGCCGTTCCGGGCCCCGTTCCCGGCCGGTCCGCAGATCGGCACCGGCACCGGCACCGGCGCTGTGGCCGTGTCCCGCGGCCGGCGGCGCCGAGTATGCGAACGATGCACTCTGACGATCGGTTTGTATGATCCAAGGCGGGTCCGTTGGGGGACATCGGACCCGCACGGAGGGCTGCGGACGGCGCGGCCGGGGGTGTTCGTCGGTTATTGCGACCGTCGTACGTGCAACCCGGGGGCGGTCTCGACCGTCTCTCTGTGTGCAGTGCGTCCGGCCGTTGTGGGCGCGGCGTCCGCCGGTGAAAGGTTCAGGCATGTCAGGTCAGTGGGGCGAGGGTCCGGCTCGCGGTGACGACGCGCCCGGTGCGCTCACGGCCGACGGTGCCGCCGACGGCACACCCGGCGCCCCGGTGCCCGGGCCCCGGCCCGGCGGCCGCGCCGAGGCCCGTCGGGCCGCCCAGGGCAGGCCGGGCCAGGCCAAGGTGGGGCCGCCCCAGCCCGGGCCGCCCCCGGCCGGTGGTGGCGGCGGACGGGCCGCGGCCCGGGCCGCCGCCCGTAAGCCGAAGCGGGACGTCAAGAAGGTCGTCGCCTGGTCCGCCGCCGGGGTACTCGTGCTGCTGGCGGCCGCCGGCGGGCTGATCTACTACCAGCTCAACGGCAACATCAAGTCCTTCGACGCGGACGCGATAGCCAAGGACCGCCCGCCGGAGGCGCAGGCCGACGCGGACGGCAACAAGCCCGTCAACCTCCTGCTGATCGGCTCCGACAGCCGGGGCAAGAACAACTCCGACCTCGGCGGTGGCGAGGACGGCGGCGCCCGCTCGGACACCACGATCCTGCTGCACGTCTACGCCGACCACAAGCACGCCGTGGGCATCTCCATACCGCGCAACGCGATGGTGGCCATACCGTCCTGCAAGCTGCCCAACGGCAAGTGGACCAAGGGGACGAACAGCGAGCTGTTCAACGCGGCCTTCTCCACCGGCGGCACCGACGAGGGCAACCCCGCCTGCACCCAGAACACCGTGGAGAAGCTCACCGGGATCCGGGTCGACCACACCATGGTGGTGGACTTCCAGGGCTTCGCGGCGATGACCAAGGCGGTCGACGGCGTCGACATCTGCCTGCCCGAGGACATCCACGAGAAGGACCTCAACGACAAGCTGCCCGCGAAGGGCGCCGTGGTCCTGAAGAAGGGCCCGCAGAAGGTGGAGGGCCAGCAGGCGCTCGACTACGTGCGGCTGCGGCACGGCATCGGCGACGGCTCTGACATCGGCCGGATGAAGCGCCAGCAGGCGTTCATCAGCTCGCTGGCGAGCAAGATCAAGAAGCAGGGGCTCAACCCGACCACCCTGCTGCCGCTCGCCAACGCCGCCACCAGCTCGCTCACCGTCGACCCCGGCCTCGACAGCGCCGACAAGCTGATGTCCTTCGGCCTCTCGCTGCGCAACATCGACCTGCACGACCTCAAGTTCGTCACCCTGCCCTGGCGCTACCGCACCGTGGACAAGAACATCGACATCGTCGAGGCGGACGCCAAGAAGCTCTGGGACACCCTCAAGGCCGACCAGACCATCGACGGCCAGAACGCCACCGGCGAGCAGCCGGCGGAGGCCCCCTCCCCGACCGCCCCGCCGGCCGTGGCGGCGACCACCGCGACCACCCCGGCGGCCACGGCGCACGCCGCCGCGGCCGGCTCCCCGCTCGCCGACACCAGGAGCATCAAGGTGGCGGTCTACACCGGCACCAGTGCCACCGGCATGGCCGGCAAGGCGGCCGAGCAGTTGAAGGCGGCCAAGTTCACCGCCACCGCCGTCGGCCGGGCCGACAACCTCAAGTACACGACCACGATGGTCCAGTACGGCTCGGGGCAGAAGGCGAACGCGGAGAAGGTCGCCGCGGTGTTCCCCGGCGCGGTGGTCGAGCCAGGCACCTCGGCCGGTATCACCGTGATCGTCGGCAAGGACTTCGCGGCGGCCAACGGCGCCTCCGCCGGCGCCACCACCCCGGGCGCCTCCGCCGGCGCCCCGGCGGGGGGCCCGTCCGCGCCCGCCGTGCCCCAGCCGCTGCCCAGCAGCCTCGTCGCCGACGCCCGCTCGGCGGACGACAACATCTGCGACAACACCACCTACGGCTCCGGCGGCTGACCCGCCCCGGTCCCGGCCGGGGGCCGCGGCGGGCTCCACCGCCCTCGCGGCGGGCTCCACCGCCCTCGCGGCGGGCTCCACCGCCCTCGCGCCGGGCTCCACCGCCCCCGCGCCGGCCGGAGGCCCGCCGGGACGCCGTCCGGTGGCGGGATCGCGGAGGCACGGCGATCGTGGGCGGTGTACGGCCGTCCGGCCGCGCGGCCCGAGGCGGCCGGCGCCCGGTGGCCCGTCCGGCGGAGGACCATCGCTTGGAGGCCCAGGAATGCCCGTAGTCACCGCACCGTACAAGCCCGGCACCCCGTGCTGGGTGGACCTGATGGCGAGCGACCAGCAGGCCGCGCTCGACTTCTACCGCGACCTGTTCGGCTGGCAGGGCGAAGTCGGCCCGCCCGAGTTCGGCGGCTACGCCGTGTGCTCGCTCAACGGCAGGCCGGTCGCCGGGATCATGGCCCGCTCCGGCCCGGAGGGGCAGCCGCTGCCCCCGGTCTCCTGGACCACCTACCTCGCCGCCGACGACGCCGACGCGGCCGGGCAGGCCATCTCCGGCGCCGGCGGCACCATCGTGTACCCGGTGACGGACGTGGGCGACACCGGCCGGATGCTGGTCGCGGCGGACCCGACCGGCGCGGTCTTCGGCGTCTGGCAGAAGCTGGAGTTCGTCGGCGCGGGCGTCGTCAACGAACCCGGCGCGCTGGTCTGGAACGAGCTCAACACCACGGACACCGCGGCGGCCGGCCGGTTCTACCAGCAGGCACTCGGCCTGCGCCCCGCCACCGTGCAGGGCATGGACGGCTTCTACTCGCTCAACGTGGGCGACCACACGGTGGGCGGCATGCAGCCGGTCGCCGGGTACCTGCCGCCGGGCACCCCCTCGCACTGGATGACCTACTTCTCGGTGGACGACACCGACTCCACGGTGGACGCGCTGGTGAAGGCCGGCGGCTCGGTGGTCCAGCCGCCGTTCGACATGCAGGCCGGGCGGATGGCGGTGGTGCGGGACCCGCAGGGCGCGGTCTTCGCGCTGACCGCCACCCCGGACTCCCCCTGAGTCCCGCAGTCCCCCCGATCCCCGTACGGCCCGGACTCCCCCCGGGCCCCGGGCGGCCCGCCCGTGACGGCCGGGCCGCCCGTTCCCGCGACGCGCCGCCGGGAATGGGCGGCCGGACCCGCTCCGGCGGGTAAGACTGCACCCATGCTGGGGCTACCGGAAGACATCCGCGCTTTCCTGTTCGACCTCGACGGGGTGCTCACCCAGACCGCCACGGTGCACGCCGCGGCCTGGAAGGACACCTTCGACGCCTTCCTGCGCGCCGAAGCCGCCCGCACCGGCGGGCCGTTCACCCCCTTCGACGCCGTCGCCGACTACGACGCCTTCGTGGACGGGCGGCCCAGACTCGACGGCACCCGCGCCTTCCTCGCCGGCCGGGGCATCGAGCTGCCCGAGGGCACCGACGCCGACCCACCGGGCGCCCTCACCGTGCAGGGCATCAGCCGGGCCAAGAACGACACCGTGCTGCGGATGATCCGCGAGCAGGGCGTCGCCCCGTACCCGGGCTCGGTCGACTACGTGCGCCGGCTGCGCGCGCTCGGCCTGCCCACCGCCGTGGTCTCGTCCAGCGCCAACTGCCGTGACGTGCTGCGGTCCGCGGGCATCGAGGGGTACTTCGACGTGATCGTGGACGGCCTCGTCGCCACCCGGGACGGACTGCCGGGCAAGCCCGCGCCGGACACCTACCTGGCCGCCGCCCGGGCGCTGGGCGTCGAGCCCCCGCACGCCGCCGTGTTCGAGGACGCGCTGGCCGGGGTCGCCTCCGGCCGGGCCGGCGGCTTCGGCGCGGTGGTCGGGGTGGACCGGGTCGGCCAGGCCGCCGAACTGCGCCGCGACGGCGCCACCGTGGTGGTCCGGGACCTCGCCGAACTGATCCCCGGCGACGGCCCGCAGGCCCCCGGCAAGTCCGAGGAGACACCGGCATGACCGGCCAGGAGCAGCCCTTCGTCGTCGACCCGTGGCAGGTCGTCGAACCGGGCCTCGACCTCACCTCGATGGCCCGCGCCGAATCCGTGTTCGCGCTCTCCAACGGCCACATCGGCCTGCGCGCCAACCTCGACGAGGGCGAGCCGCACGGCCTGCCCGGCACCTATCTCAACGGTGTCTTCGAGCTGCGCCCGATGCCCTACGGCGAGGGCGGCTACGGCTACCCGGAGTCCAGCCAGAGCGTCATCAACGTGACCAACGGCAAGATCGTCCGACTGCTGGTCGACGACGAGCCGTTCGACCTCCGCTACGGCGAACTGGTCAGCCACCGACGCTGGTTGGACTTCCGCGACGGCCTGCTGCGGCGGTCCGCCGAGTGGACCTCCCCGGCCGGGCGGACCGTCCGGGTCGACTCCACCCGGCTGGTCTCGCTCACCCAGCGGGCGGTCGCCGCGGTCGAGTACACCCTGGAGGCGGTGGACGGCCCGGTCCGGATCGTGCTGCAGAGCGAACTCGTGGCCAACGAACAGCTGCCCGGCGGCGCCGAGGGCGACCCGAGGGCCGCCGCCGTGCTGGAGGCCCCGCTGATCGCCGAGGCCAGCCACGCCGGTGGGACGAAGGCGGTGCTGGTCCACCGCACCCGCTACAGCGGCATCCGGGTCGCCGCCGGCATGGACCATGTGATCGAGGGGCCGGACCGGCTGGACACCGTCGCCGAGGCGGAGGACGACCACTGCCGGATCAGCGTCACCACCGTGCTCCGCCCCGGCGAGCGGCTGCGGCTGGTGAAGTTCATGGCCTACGGCTGGTCCGCGACCCGCTCGCTGCCCGCCGTCCGGGACCAGGTGGAGGCCGCGCTGACCGCCGCCCGGTACACCGGCTGGGACGCCCTGGTCGCCGAACAGGCCGAATACCTGCGGGAGTTCTGGGAGACCAGCGATGTCGAGATCGAGGGCGACGTCGAACTCCAGCAGGCCGTCCGGTTCGCCCTCTTCCACGTCCTCCAGGCCGGGGCCCGGAGCGAGGAGCGAGCCATCCCGGCCAAGGGGCTGACCGGCCCCGGCTACGACGGGCACAGCTTCTGGGACACCGAGGCGTTCGTCCTGCCGGTGCTCACCTACTGCCTGCCGTCCGCCGTCGCCCAGGCCCTGCGCTGGCGGCACACCACCCTGCCGATGGCCCGCGAGCGCGCGGTCCAGCTCGGCCTCGCCGGGGCGGTGTTCCCCTGGCGGACGATCCACGGCGAGGAGTGCTCCGGCTACTGGCCGGCCGGCACCGCCGCGTTCCACATCGGCGCGGACATCGCGTCCGCCGTCGCCCGCTACGTCCGGACCAGCGGGGACCTCGCGTTCGAGCGCGACTACGGGCTCGAACTCCTGGTCGAGACGGCCCGGATGTGGCGCTCGCTCGGCCACCACGACGCCGCCGGCCGGTTCCGGATCGAGGGCGTGACCGGTCCCGACGAGTACAGCGCCGTCGCCGACAACAACGTCTACACCAACCTGATGGCGCAGACGAACCTGCGCGCCGCCGCCGAGTCCGCCGCCCGGCACCCGCGCGAGGCCGCCGCGCTCGGCGTCGACACCGAGGAGACGGCGGCCTGGCGGGACGCCGCCGCGGCGATGTTCGTCCCGTACGACGCCGACCTCGGCGTCCACCCGCAGGCCGACGGCTTCACCGACCACCAGGTCTGGGACTTCGAGCACACCCCGGCGGAGAACTACCCGCTGCTGCTGCACTACCCGTACTTCGACCTGTACCGGAAGCAGGTCGTCAAGCAGGCCGACCTGGTGCTCGCCATGCAGGTCCGCGGCGACGCGTTCACCGACGAGCAGAAGGCCCGCAACTTCGCCTACTACGAGCGGCTGACCGTCCGCGACTCCTCGCTGTCCGCGTGCACCCAGGCGGTGATCGCCGCCGAGGTCGGGCAGCTCGACCTCGCGTACGACTACACCGCCGAGGCCGCCCTGATGGACCTCCACGACCTCGGCGGCAACACCCGGGACGGCCTGCACATGGCCTCGCTCGCCGGGGCCTGCATCGCGCTGGTGGCGGGCTTCGGCGGACTGCGGGACCACGGCGAGACGCTGTGGTTCCGGCCCAGGCTCCCGGCCGGGCTGACCCGGATCGGCTTCTCGCTGCGGATCCGGGGGAAGCTGCTCGCGGTGCGGATCGACCACGACGAGACCACGTACACGCTGCGCCGGGGCGAGGTGATCCACCTGCGGCACGACGGGGAGCAGGTGCAGGTGAAGGCCGGCGAGCCGGTCTCGCTGCCGACCACCGCGCCGCCCGCCCAGGAGCGCTGCAGCCAGCCTCCCGGCCGCGAACCGGCCAGCCGCCAGCCGCAGGCGGGCGTCCCCGGCGGCCGCATCTCCTCCGGCCCGGACCACCTCCCCGCCGAGTAGGCCCGGCGCGTCCGCCGCCCCGCCGAGTAGGCCCGGCGCGTCCGCCGCCCCGGGGCCGGCCCCTCACCCCGACGGGCCACCCCGGGTGCGGGCGGACGCGCGGCGGCGCAGGGTGCTGGTGTCGTGCGTCCCCGGCAGCAGGAGATCCCCGTGGTGAGTGTGGCCGAACAGATGGTGGCGGTGCTCCGGCAGGCCGGCGTGGAGCGGGTCTACGGCGTGGTCGGCGACAGCCTCAACCCCGTGGTGGACGCCATCCGCCGGACGGACGGCATCAGCTGGGTGCACGTCCGCAACGAGGAGGCCGGCGCCTTCGCGGCCGCCGCCGAGGCCGAGCTGACCGGCCGGCTGGCGGTCTGCGCGGGCTCCTGCGGCCCCGGCAACACCCACCTCGTCCAGGGCCTCTACGACGCGCAGCGCAGCGGCGTCCCGGTGCTCGCGCTGGCCTCGCACATCCCGTCCGGCCAGATCGGCACCGGCTTCTTCCAGGAGACCCACCCCGAGCGGGTGTTCACCGACTGCAGCGGCTGGTGCGAGATGCTCTCCACCGCCGCCCAGATGCCCCGGCTGCTGCGGATCGCGATCCAGCACGCCCTCGGGGCCCGGGACGTCTCGGTGCTGGCCTTCCCCGGCGACGTGGCGGCGCTCTCCGCCGCCGCCCCGACCGGCACCAGCCACTTCCTCACCGAACGGGCCGTCGCCGCCCCGCCCTGGTCCCAGGTGCAGGAGCTGGCCCGGGTGCTCAACGCCGCGCCCAAGGTGGCGCTGTTCTGCGGCGCGGGCGTCCGCGAGGCGCACGCCGAGGTGATGGAACTCGCGGCCACCCTGTGCGCGCCGGTCGGGCACTCCCTGCGCGGCAAGGAGTGGATCCAGTACGACAACCCGTACGACGTCGGGATGAGCGGACTGCTCGGCTACGGCGCCTGCCACGAGGCCCTGCACTCCGCCGACCTCGTCCTGCTGCTCGGCACCGACTTCCCCTACGACTCCTTCCTGCCCCAGGCCCGGACCGTCCAGGTGGACCACGACGCCACCCGGCTCGGCCGCAGGACCGCGCTGGACCTGGCCGTGCACGGCGACGTCCCGGCCACCCTGCGGGCGGTCCTGCCGCTGCTGGAGCGGAAGACCGACCGGTCCTTCCTCGACGACATGCTGCGCCGCCACTGCCGGGCGCTGGAGGACGTCGTCGGCGCCTACACCCGGGACATCGGGAAGCATCTGCCCGTCCATCCCGAGTACGTGGCCTCGGTGCTGGACGAGGTGGCCGCCGAGGACGCGGTCTTCACCGTCGACACCGGTATGAACAACGTCTGGGCCGCCCGCTACCTGCGGCCCAACGGGCGCCGCCGGGTGATCGGCTCCTTCCTGCACGGTTCGATGGCCAACGCCCTCCCGCACGCGATCGGCGCCCAACTCGCCTTCCCCGGGCGCCAGGTGGTGGCGATGTCGGGCGACGGCGGGCTGTCGATGCTGCTCGGCGAGCTGCTCACGGTGGCCAGGCACCGGCTGCCGGTGAAGACCGTGGTCTTCAACAACGGCGCGCTCGGCATGATCAAGCTGGAGATGCTGGTCTCCGGCTACCCGGAGTCGGAGGTCGACAACGGGGACGTCGACTACGCCGGGATCGCCCGGGCGATGGGCATCCCGGCCAAGCGGGTCACCGAGCCCGCGCGGGTGCGGGAGGTCCTGGCGGAGGCGCTGGAACGGCCCGGCCCGGCCCTGGTGGACGTGGTCACCGACCCGAACGCGCTGTCCGTCCCGCCGCACATCACGGCGGCCCAGCTGAAGGGCTTCGCGCTGGCCGCGGGCCGTACGGTGCTGTCGGGCGGGGTCGGGCGCATGATCGACCTGGCCCGGTCCAATCTGCGGAACATCCCCCGGCCGTAGCCGTCGGGGATCCTGCCCCTCCGGGCGGTTTGCCTCGTGGGCAAAAAGTTTGCCCGGGCGGCACGGAGGAGTGTCCACTGGGCACATGACCACCAGCCCAGCCGGTCCGCCCGCCGACCCCGGCGTTCCCGCCGACCTCGGCGCTCCGCCCGCCGACCCCGGCGTTCCCGCCGCCGTTCCGGCCGCCCCCGTGGACGACCCCGGGGCGCCGGAGGTGGCCGGCCTCGCCGTGCGGCTGCGCGAGCACCGGCTCGGCAGCCGCCTCACCCTGGAGGTCGCCGCCGCCCGGGTCGGCCTCTCCCCAGCCTACTTGTCCCGGCTGGAGACCGGGCGCCGACAGCCCTCCCTGCCCGTCCTGCTCGGCCTCGCCCGCGCCTACGGCACCTCCGTCTCCGGACTGCTCGGCGAGGCGTTCACCGAGCCCGACCCGGTGGTGCGCGGCGGTGCGATCGAACCGGGCCGGGCCGGCGGCTGGGGCTACCGCAGGGCCGGCGCGCCCGGCCGGGCGATGCAGGCGCTGCGCGTGCACGTCCCCCCGGGCGTGCAGGACGCGGTGGTCCGGGTCCACCCGGGCGAGGAGTGGCTGTACGTGCTCCGCGGCCGGCTCCGGCTGACCCTCGGCGAGCGGGTCCACGTGCTCGACGAGGGCGACTCGGCGCACTTCGACTCGCTCACCCCGCACTGCATCGCCGCCGACTCCTCTTCCGGGGTCGAGCTGCTCTTCATGCACACCCTGCTGCAGAGCCCCGGTGGCGAACTCTGCCTCGGCGGCGGCCCCGCCGCCCCGCATCACTGACCCGACGTCAGGACATCCGGAGGAGATCCCCATGGCCGATCCCACCACTACCGCGACCGAGACCGAGACCGCCGCCGTGCCCGCCCCCGTACGCGCGAAGCCGGCCAAGACCATCGACGCCGGCAAGCAGGCCAACCGCCGCATCGGCGTCCGCCTGGTGATCTACACCGTCGCCACCCATGCCTTCGCCGGCTTCATCCTGCTCCTCTTCGAGCTGGGCAACCGCAACAAGTAGCCCGCCGCCCGGGGTGGTTCAGCTCTCGCGGAGGATTCCGCAGAGGGCGTCCAGGGCGGCCGGGAAGGCGTGGTCGGACGGGGTCGCGTAGCCGACGACCAGGGCCGGTGCGGTGTCCGGTGCGGTGTTCGGTGCAGTGGCCGGCTCGTTGTCCGGCCGGGCGTCCGGTGCGGCGTCCGGTGCAGTGGCCGGCTCGTTGTCCGGCCGGGCGTCCGCCGCGGCGGGCAGGCCCAGGGCCCGTTCGGCGTCCGGCCCGGCCCGGTACCAGTCGAGCCCGGTGAGCACCAGGCCGGCCGCGCGCGCCCGCTCCATCAGCTCCGCCTCCGGACGGGAACCCGCCGGCAGCTGCAGGACGGCGTGCAGTCCGGCGGCGATACCGGTGACCCGGACCCGCGGGGCCCGCTCGGCGAGCGCCGCGACCAGCAGGTCCCGGCGGCGCCGGTAGTGCAGCCGGCAGCGCCGCACATGCCGGTCGTAGCGGCCCGAGGTGATCAGCTCGGCGAAGGTGAGCTGGTCGGTCACCGGACTCATGGTGTCCGCCAGGGCCTTGAGCCGGGCGACCGGTTCGACCAGCTCGTCCGGGAGGGCCAGCCAGGCCAGCCGCAGACCGGGGGCCAGGCTCTTGGCGGCGGTGCCGCCGTACACCACGCGGTCCGGGTCGAGCGCCTGCATCGCCCCGAGCGGCTGCCGGTCGTAGCGGAACTCGCCGTCGTAGTCGTCCTCGATCACGTACCCGTCCCGCTCGCGGGCCCAGCGGACGGCCGCCGCCCGGCGGTCGGCGGCCAGCGCGGCGCCGGTGGGGAACTGGTGGGCCGGGGTGAGCAGCACCGCCCCGGGACGGTCCGCGGGCCCGCCGGCCCCGCCCAGGCCGTCCAGCAGGTCGGTGCGGGCCCCGTCGGTGTCCAGCGGCAGCGGGACCGGGTCGAGCCCGGCCGCCCGCAGGACCTCGCGCTGCGGCGGCAGTCCGTAGCCCTCGACCGCGATCCGGCCCGCCCCGCGCCCGCGCAGCGCGGCGGCCAGCAGGCCGAGGCCCTGGCCGAAGCCGGCGCACACCAGCAGCCGGTCCGGGTCGGTGCGCACGCCCCGGACCCGGGCCAGGTAGTCGCTGAGCGCCCGCCGCAACTCGATCCGGCCGAGGGGCGAGCCGTAGTCGAAGGCGTCGTGCGGGGCGACGGCCAGTGCCCGGCGGGCGCTGGCCAGCCAGGCGCTGCGTGGGAACAGCGAGAGGTCGGGCCGCCCGGCGAGCAGGTCGTGCCGCCCGGTGGGGCGGCGGTCGGCGCCGACGGGGGCAGGGCGTGCGGCGGGCCGGGGCGCGGCGCGACCGGCGACCGTGGTGCCGGAACCCGGCCGCGAGCCGAGCCAGCCCTCGGCGGTGAGCTGCCCGTAGGCCTCGACGACGGTGTTGCGGGCGATGCCGAGGTCCTCGCCGAGCGCCCGGGAGGAGGGCAGCCGGGTGCCCGGGGCGAGCCGCCCGTCCTGGACTGCCTCGCGCAGCGCGTCCTCCAGGGCGGCACGCAGTCCGGCCCCGGCGGCGCGACGTTCGGTGAGGTCGAGATGCAGATCGCCGCCGAACGCCGTCCAGGGGGCGTTGTCGCGGGCCCGGCCGCCGCGGGCGTCACGCGTCGCGTCGTGGGAGGCGCCGCGGGCGTCACGCGTCGCGTTCTGGGAGGCGCCGTCGGAGGCGTCGCGGGAGCTGTCGGAGGCGTCCCGGGGGGCGCTCCCGGGAGTGCCGGGAGCGTTCCGGGGGGCGCTCGGCACGGGGCCGGGGGTCGTTCGGGGGCGGCTCATGGCGGGATTATCTCCGCACCCCCCGCGGCCCGCGGATCTCCGGTACATTGCGCCGGACGCACGACCGCGGTGGGGGTGGCGAACATGGCTTACCGGTACGGGAGTTCGGCGGTTCCGCGGCGACGAAGGCGACCCGGTGGCGGGGGCTGCCTCGGGGCCTTCCTGATGCTGCTGTGCTGCGGAGCGCTCGGCTACCCGCTGGCCCTGCCGGTACTGCTGCCGGCCCTGATGAGGGCCCAGAGCCCGCCCCAGCACATCACCCCGGGGCAGGTCGCGGCCCTGGCCGCCGTCTCGTACGCGGTCGCCCTGCTGCTGGACGGGCAGGCGGCCCGGCGCCGCCGCCGGGTCGCACCCTGGGTGGTGCCCGCCCGGGCGGCCGTACTGGCCGGCGCCTGCTCGCTGCTCGCCCACCTGGTCGGCGCGTACGCGGCGCCGAAGCTCCTCGGCACCCAGGACCCGGCCTCGGCGAACGGCTACGCCCTGCAGTGCCTCGCGGTCGGCGCCTTCGCCTGGGGGTGGCGGACCTCGGTCCGCGCCTGGTCCGGCGACCTGCTGGAGCGGCCGCCGGTCCGCCCGGCCCGCACCGGCGCCGGACGCTCCTCCGCGCGCACCACCACCGTCTCCCGGCCGTCGGCGGGGGAGGTCTGGGTGGCGATGGTGCCGTTCCGGGACCGGGCGGAGGCCGCCCGGCACTACTGCGTCGTGGTCGGCACCCGGTCCGGCTACGCCGAGGTGCTGCAGATCACCAGCAAGGACAAGGACCACCGGGACGACCACATCCGGATGGAGAACGAGGGCTGGGACCGCACCGGCAAGGCCTCCTGGGTCGAGATCGGGACGACCCCGCGCCGGGTGCCGTACGAGAGCTTCCTCTCCGACCACCCGCAGGGCCCGTGCCCGCCGCGGATCTGGCGGGAGATCCAGCGCCGCCAGGCCGCCCTCGGCGCCGCCCGGACACCGCCTCCGCGCCCAGTCGGCGGCCCGGCCCCGTCCGCCCGCGGCCCGCGCCGCCCCCCGACCTCCGCCCGCGGCCGCCGGCCCTGATCCGGCTCAGCTCCAGGTCGTGCCAGCCGGCTCCTGGACGGTCGCGTTGATCCGGTTGAAGAAGTTCGTCAGCCCGATCATCAGGATGATCGCCGAGAGCTGCTCCTCGTCGAAGTGGTCCGCCGCCGCGTTCCAGACCGCGTCCGGCACCGCCTGGCCGGAACGGTCGGCGATCCGGGTCGCCACCTCGGTGAGTTCGAGCGCGGCCCGCTCCTCCTCGTCGAAGAACGGGGCCTCCCGCCAGGCGGCGACGGCGTGCAGCCGCTCGTCCGTCTCGCCGGCCTTCTTGGCCCCGGTGACGCCGGCGAACACGCAGGCGCTGCACCCGTTGATCTGGCTGGCCCGCAGGTGCACCAGCTCCAGGATCCGCGGCGGGACCCCGCCCTGGTGCATCGCCTTGTAGATGCTCTGGATGCCCTTCATGGCGTCCGGCAGGACCATGGCGGGGTTCTTCATACGGGCGGTGTGGCTGGTCATCGGTGGATCCTCCGGGTCTGGGTCCGGCCCGGTGTCCGGGCCTGGGTCGTCCGTGTCCGCGTCACGCGGAGCGGTTAACGTCCGTCAAAGAACTGACGGATGCCGACGCGAGGATGTGACAGGTGGACGGGGAAGACTTTCTGGCGGCCCGCTTCGAGGAGCACCGGCCCCATCTCCGGGCGGTCGCCTACCGGATGCTCGGCTCGCTGAGCGAGGCCGAGGACGCGGTGCAGGAAGCCTGGTTCAAGCTGAGCCGCTCCGACGTGAGCGAGGTGGCCAACCTGGCCGGCTGGCTGACCACCGTGGTCGGACGGGTCTGCCTGGACCTGCTGCGCTCGCGGGTGGCCCGGCGCGAGGACCCGCTGGAGCCCCAGGACGGCCAGGAGGTCCGGCTGCCCGACCCGATCATCGGCGGAGTCCGGGCCCTCGACCCCGAACAGGAGATACTCACGGCCGACTCGGTCGGCATCGCACTGATGATCGTCCTGGAGACGCTGGCACCGGCCGAGCGGCTCTCCTTCGTCCTGCACGACATGTTCTCGGTGCCGTTCGACGAGATCGCCCCGATCCTCGGCCGCACCTCCGCCTCCACCCGCCAGCTCGCCAGCCGCGCCCGACGACGGGTCCAGGGCGCCGCACCCGCGCCGGACGCCGACCTGGCGCTGCGCCGCGAGGTGGTGCGCGCGTTCCTGACCGCCGCCCGGGGCGGGGACTTCGAGGCGCTGCTCGCCGTCCTCGACCCCGACGTGGTGGCCCGCTCCGACGGCGGCGTCCTGCGCCCCGCCACGTTCCGGCGCGGCGCGACCGAGGTGGCGGCCGGGGCGAGCCTGTTCGGGTCGCAGTTCACCGGCGAGGCCCGGATGGTGCTGGTCAACGGGGAGCCGGCCGTGGCCAGCTTCGTCGACGGCCGCCCGGTCTCGCTCGCGGCGTTCACCGTGCGCGGCGGCAGGGTCGTCGGGCTGGACATCTTCACCGACCCGGAGCGGCTGGAGCGGCTCGGGCTGTCGGCCGACTGACGGCCGGCCGACGGTCGGCCGGCTGACGCCGTGCCCGCCGCCGGCCGGGTCGTGGGGGCGCCCCACGACCCGGTCGGCGGCCACCCCTGCCCCCCGTCGTCCCCGTGCGGCAGGATGTCGGAAAAGATCTTGTCCAGGGATGTCGAGGGCTCGCGCCCCGCTCCGACCGAAGGGTGAGAGCGCGCCGAACGGGGCGCACGGACCGGGAGGACACCCGAGATGAAGTACATCGCGATGATCTACGGCAACCAGGCCAAGTGGGACGCGTTCCCGGCCGAGGAGTGGCCGGCGGCGATCGCCAAGCAGGAGGCCTTCAACACCAGGTACCGCGAGACCGGCGAACTCCTCGGCGCCTACGGCCTCGCCGACGCGGCCGCCGCCCAACTGGTCCGCCGCGCCGAGGGGCTGCCGGTCGTCACCGACGGTCCGTACCTGGAGACCAAGGAGTACCTCGCCAGCTTCTACCTCCTCGACTGCGAGAGCCTGGAGCGCGCCCAGCGGATCGCCGCCGACATGCCGTACGCGGACGTCGACCCGGTGGAGCTGTGGCCGGTCCTGCACGAGTCCCCGTCCCCCGACGCGGCGGACGTGTGAGCGGCGGCCCACCCGCCGAGCCGGGCGGCCTCCGTCCCGAACCGGGCGGCCCACCCGCCGAACCGGGCGGCGGGCTCCGCCCCGAACCGGGCGGCTTCGAGGGCCTGCTGCGCGAACTCGCGCCGCAGGCCCTCGGGGCGCTGGTGCGCCGCTACGGCCGGGGCCTGTTCGACGCCTGCGAGGACGCCGTGCAGGAGGCCCTGCTGGCCGCCGCCACCCAGTGGCCCGCCGACGGCCTGCCGGAGAACCCGCGCGGCTGGCTGGTGACGGTCGCCACCCGGCGGCTGGTCGACACCGTCCGCAGCGAGGCGGCCCGGCGCCGCCGCGAGGACGCCCTCGCGCTCGCCACCCCGCAGTCGGCCCTGCTCGGCCCCGCCCCCGACGCGGCGTCCGACGCCGACCGGGACGACTCCCTGCACCTGCTGTTCCTCTGCTGCCACCCCGAACTGTCCGCGCCCAGCCGGATCGCCCTCACCCTGCGCGCCGTCGGCGGTCTCACCACGGCGCAGATCGCGGCCGCGTTCCTGGTGCCGGAGCCGACGATGGCGCAGCGGATCAGCCGGGCGAAGCAGACCGTCCGCTCCTCCGGCCTGCCCGCCCGGCAGCCGGCCGAGCGCCTCGCCGAGGTCCGCCAGGTCCTCTACCTGATCTTCAACGAGGGCTACACCACCAGTGGCGGCGAGGACCTGACCACCCCCGAACTGTCCACCGAGGCGATCCGGCTGGCCCGGCTCCTGCTCCGGCTGGCCCCGGAAGACCCCGAGACCGCCGGACTGCTCGCCCTCATGCTGCTCACCGACGCCCGCCGGCCCGCCCGCACCGGCCCGGGCGGGGTCCTGGTGCCGCTGGCGGAGCAGGACCGTTCGCGGTGGAGCCGACCACTGCTGGAGGAGGGCGTGGCCCTGATCGGCCGCACCCTGCCGCGCGGCCCGGTCGGGCCGTACCAGGTCCAGGCCGCGATCGCCGCCGTCCACGACGAGGCGCCGGACGCGGAGTCGACGGACTGGCCGCAGATCCTGGCCCTCTACGACGTGCTCGAGGGCTTCGGCGCGAATCCCTTCGTCACCCTCAACCGCGCCGTCGCCCTCGCCCTGGTGGACGGCCCGGCGGCCGGCCTGGCCGCGCTCGCCCCGCTGGAGGAGGACCGGAGGTTCGCGCGCCACCACCGCCTCTTCGCCACCCGGGCCCACCTGCTGGAGCTGCTCGGCGACCCGACGGCCGCCACCGTCTACCGCGAGGCCGCCCGCCGCGCCACCAGCGCCCCCGAACGCCGCCACCTCACCGAGCGGGCCCGCCGACTGGAGGCCGGCCGGCCTCCGGGGACCGACCAGCTGTCGGAGGCCGACCGGCCCTCGGAGACCGACCAGCTCTCGGGGGCCGACCGGTCTTCGGGGGCCGACCAGCTCTCGGGGGCCGACCACCGACCGGAGACCGACCGCCGATGACCGAACGCACCGTGACCCGCGACGACGTCACCCTCGCCTGCCACGACCGGGGCGGTGACGGCCCGCCGCTGCTCCTGCTGCACGGCCTGGCCGGGTACGGCGGCGAGTGGGACGCGTTCGCCCGGCAGCTCGGGTCGCGGTTCCGGGTGGTCACCGTCGACCAGCGCGGCCACGGCGCGAGCACCCGGCGTCCGGCGGACGTCTCCCGGGCGGCCCACGTCGCCGATGTGGTCGCCGTGATCGAACAACTGGACCTCGGTCCGGTGACCCTGCTCGGCCAGTCCTACGGCGGACACGCCGCGATGCTGGTCGCGGCCGCGCACCCGGGGCTCGTCGAGCGCCTGGTGATGGTCGAGGCCGGACCGGCCTGTACTACTCCCGAGACCGTCGCCGACATCGGCGCCTGGTTCGACTCCTGGCCCACCCCGTTCGCCTCGGTGTCGGCCGCCGTCGAGTTCCTGGGCGGCGGACCGGTCGGCGAGGTCTGGGCGGCCGGGCTCGAAGAACGTGCCGACGGCCGGCACCCGCGCTTCGACCCGGACGTCATGGTCGCGGCCCTCACCGACAACACCCACCGCCCCTGGTGGCCCGAGTGGGGCCGGATCGCCTGCCCCACCCTGGTCGTCCTCGCGCAGTCCACCATCATCGACGACGAGCAACTCGACCGCATGCGCCGCGACCGGCCCGACAGCGTCCTGGTCGGCATCCCCGGCACCACCCACGACCTCCACCTCGAACGCCCGGAGGCCCTGGCGGAGTTGCTCGAAGCCTTCTGCGCCGCCGGAGCCGCCCACCGGTAGCCCGCCATTTCGCTTCGGGTGGCCGCCGTGCGGTGCGGAGGCGAGGGTGCGGTGCCGTGGGGCCGCGTGGGAAGTCGGCGGCGTCGACTTCCTGTGCAGCGGACACCGGCCCGTCGTGCCCCTACCGGATCGGTTGCGGCGCCGTGCGCAGCCGGGTGTGCAGATGGCCGTCGACGGGGTAGGCGGGCGGGGACGCGGGGAGGACGCGG
This sequence comes from Kitasatospora purpeofusca, assembly GCF_034043715.1. Taxonomy (GTDB): domain Bacteria; phylum Actinomycetota; class Actinomycetes; order Streptomycetales; family Streptomycetaceae; genus Kitasatospora; species Kitasatospora purpeofusca_A. Next base: position 25,293 of record NZ_JAXCLC010000049.1, read on the forward strand.
TCGAAGGCGTACCGGCTCTTCTCCGCGACCCGGCAGGAGGCGGGGTTGTCCACCTGGTGCAGCAGTTCGAGCCGCTGGAGCCCGCCCGGGCCCAGGGTGTCGAAGGCCCAGCCGGTGAGCGCCTCCAGCGCGCGCGGCGCGACGCCCCGGCCGCGGGCGGGGGCGGCCGTCCAGTAGCCGACCTCGGCGACGGGCCCGCCGGGCGAGACCCGCTTGAGCACGAGGTTGCCCAGCGGCGGCCCCGGTTCCGCGTCCGGCCGCGCCTCCAGGACGGCGAAGGCGAACCGGTGCCCCGCCGTCCAGGCCTCCTGCTGGGCGCCGACCCAGCGGAGCGCGTCGGCCTCGTCGTCGACGACCGAGGTCGTCCAGCGGCGCAGCACCGGGTCCCGGTACGCCTCGACCAGTGCGGGGGCGTCCTCGCGCCGCCAGGGCCGGAGCACCAGAGCGGGGCCGGACGGGGCGGCGTCGACGTGCAGGACCACGGTGTCGTTCATCGGTGGATCGTATCCGCAAGTCGGACCGACGCCTGGTCAGCAGTCATGGCACCGGAGGGCGATGGGGGTGCCGGTGCCCGAGGGGCGCGTGGCAGACTGGGCGGCCGACGGGCAGTTCGTTCGAGTAGGACACGGGGGCGGGCATGAGCGGTCGGGGGGCCGTGCTCGGCGGGCGCTACACGCTGACCGCGCGCATCGGCGGCGGCGGGATGGGCGCCGTCTGGCGGGCCGAGGACTCGGTGCTCGGGCGGCCGGTGGCGGTGAAGATCCTCCACCCGGCGCTGCTGGCGGACGTGACCTTCGCCGAACGCTTCCGCCGCGAGGCCCGCCTGCTCGCCCTGCTGGACCACCCGGGCATCGTCGATGTGCACGACTACGGCGAGGAGGAGCCGCCGGACGCGGACAGCGACCGCCTCGCGTACCTGGTGATGGAGCTGGTCGACGGCCGGCCGCTGGACCGGGTCCTCGCCGCGGACGGCGCCTTCCCGCCCGCCCGGGCGCTCGGACTGCTCGCCGAGGCGTTGGACGCCCTGCACGCCGCCCACCGGCGCGGCATCGTGCACCGCGACGTCAAGCCGTCCAACCTCATGCTCCGGGCCGACGGCCGGGTGACGGTCACGGACTTCGGCATCGCCCGGTCCATGGCCGGGACCAGGCTGACGGCCTCGCACGCGGTGATCGGCACCGCGCTCTACATGGCACCGGAACAGGCCGAGGGCAAGGCCGTCACCCCGGCCGTCGATCTCTATGCGATCGGCGTGGTCTGCTACGAACTGCTCGTCGGCAGGCCGCCGTTCACCGGCGGGGGCATGCTGGAGGTGGCGCTCAAGCATCTGCGCGAGCCCGCGCCGGAGCTGCCGGGGGACATCCCGCCGGCGGTGCGCGCGTTCGTCGCGACGGCGCTGGCGAAGGACCCGGGCGAGCGGTTCGCCGACGCGGCCGTGATGGCGGCGGCGGCCCGGGCGGCGGTGGACGGCGAAGGGCCGCCGGCGCTTCCGGTGCCCGCCGTCGCGCAGCCTTCCCCCGGGAAGCCTGAGGCCGAGGAACCTGAGGGCGTGGAACCTGAGGGCGCGGAGCCGGACGCCGCCGTCGCCGCCGTTGTGCCCGTCGCGAGCACGGAACCGGCCAGGCGGACGCGCAGGCGGGGCTTCCTGGTGCCGGTGGTCCTGCCGATCGTGATCTCGGTCGGTACGGCCACCGTGCTGCTCGTCGACCGGGGGCCGTTCACCTCGCAGGCGCAGGAGCCGGGTTCGCCGCCCGCGGTCACGGTGACCATGACGGCCTGGCCGGCGGGCGCGTCGCCGACCGGGGGACCGCCCCCGACGCCGTCCGCCGCCCCGACCGTGCCGGGCGCCCCGTCCGGTTCGGCCTCCCCCGGCGCTCCGACCGCGCCGACCGCGAAGCCCACGAGCCCGACCGCGTCGCCGCCCACGACTCCGCCGCCGGCCTCCGCGTCCCGGCCGGGCGGGCCCCCGTCCGCCGCCCCGAACGCTCCGCAGCCGCCCCAGCAGTCACCCGCCCAGGCCCAACAGCCCACCCCGGCGGCCCCGTCCGCCGCCGCGACCACCGCACCTCCGGCCCCCGCGCCCACGGCGACCACCGCCCCCGGCGCGGCCCCGGCGAGCGGCTGCGGCGGCACCAACTGGGGCTACATCACCAACGTCGGCGACGGCCTTCGGATGGGCCTCTCGCAGGACGGCCTCGCCGGTGGCCAGGCCGTGGTCATGGGCGGTGCGACCTCCTACGGCTGGGTGCACACCGTCCCCAGCAGCTGGCACCAGTTCAACCCCTGCAAGCTGAGCGCTCCCGTCCTGGTGCAGGAGATGGACGGCCGGGTGGCGCTGTCCAGCGGCTTCAGCTTCCTCACCAACTGGACGGTCACGGCCGCGACCACCCCGGGGGCCTTCTACCTGAAGGACTACATGGGTCAGAACTGCCTGACCGACAACGGAGTCGGCGCCCAGCTCACCATGACCGCCTGCACCCCCGGCAACAAGTCGCAGGAGTTCCGCATCCCCTAGCGGCCCGCTAGTAGCCATTAATGGCCGTTAAGGGCTGGACGTCGGCGCTGACGCTGTGCCAGGATCGTCCTGCGGCCGACCGCAGGGGGCGGTCGCAGGAGGGGAGGACCCAGTCATGTCCCAGGAGAACCCGGAGTACGTGTCGGTGCCGGTGCCGGCTCATCTCGTCCCGGCCGTGTACGCCTTCATCGCCGAGCGCAGCGGCATCACCGCAGGCGCCGCCGCCGAGAGCACCGCCGCGGACCTCGCGATCAGGTCCCCGCAGGGCGAGCAGCAGCGCCGCCGCGACGAGTGGACCGTCGCGGACCTCCGCACACTGATCAGCGACCGCCGCGACTCCGTCCAGGTGGTCGTGGCCATCCTCGACATCCTCGCCGAGCAGCCCGGCACCCGGGTCGGCTACGGCGACCTGGCCGGGGCGCTGCAGCTCGACCGCACCCGGCTGCGCGGTGCGCTGTCCGGCTTCACCCGAGTCCTGAAGGCCCACTACGAGCGGGAGTTCTGGCCGATGTGGTGGACCGAGGTGCCCGCGGGCGAGGGGCGGGGCAGCGAATTCGTGTACTACGTCAGCGAGGTCGTCGCGAGGCGCTGGCGCGAGGCCCGCGCCGAGGCGTGAGCGGCTGTTAAAGGCTCCGAGCGGCGGTCAACGCCCCTCGGAGCCCGCCGTCCGCCTGCCACCGGCCCGGGCACCGCTCACCGCGCGCGCGGCGGATGCCGCTCACAGCTCCACCCGCCGCCAGCCGTTGCCGCCCTGTCCCACCGGGGCCGGGGCGAAGTCGTAGCGGACGCCCGCCGGCCCGAGGGCGAGCAGGGAGATCGAGGAGGAGCCCCAGATCCGGCCGTCCCCGAAGTCGCGTCGCTGGACCAGGGCGGCGGGCGCGTCGAGGGGCAGCCCGTCCCCGGTGACGATCGGCAGCCAGGCGCCCCAGGCCCGCTCGGTGCCCTGGTCGCCGGGCAGCGGCAGCGGACGGGGCACGGCTCCGAACCGGGCCCGGAAGTGGTCGGCGCGGGCGGCCATCAGCCCGCGGATCCGCTCGGAGGCGGTGCGGCTCTCGGCCAGGCCCTCGGGCCCGTCGTTGAGGACCACGCTCAGCCCGGTCGGCAGGTCCAGCTCGACGAGCCGGCCGCCGGGCCCGCCGCCCCAGCTCAGCACCCGGGCGCCGTCGGGCCGGACGACGACCAGGTGGAACGGGTCGTAGCGGTCGAGGTCCAGGGTGTCGATCCGGCCGCCCCGGACGGCGAGCAACGGCAGTTCGCCGCGCGAGAGCCGGGCGGCCTCCGGCGCCGAGGTCCCGAAGCCGTTGAGCAGGCAGGCCGCGACCGGTCCGGCACCGGCGGAGCCCCGGGGGCCCGTGCCGCCCGGCTCGACCGCGAGCCACGTCCCGCCCGCGACCAGGTCCAGCCCGCCGACTGCCGAGGGCTGCGCCGGCCAGTGGTGGCCGGGCGGCGACCAGCGCCGTCCCAGGTATTCGTCCCGCACCGACAGCAGCAGTACCGGCACTGCCGCGGACGGCTCGATGCTCACGAACGCCGTACACACGTCCCGTCCCCCTGACCTCGCCCTCTCCCGCGATCCTCGCACGCCCGTTCGCCACCCGGGAGGGGGCGGGGCACGGGCACGGGGCACGGGGCACGAGCGGGACGCGGCCGCCCCGCCGTGCCACACTCGGCGCATCCGCCCGCGCGTCCCCCGCGGCAATGGGCTGCCCGCCGCCGGAGTGGCCCACGATTTCCGCGCGCGAACGTACCGAAGCGCCAGGCCACCACGCCCCTAGGCTGGCCCCTATGACGACCACGCACAACGCCCCCGTCACCCCCGCCGACACCCCCGCCGACACCCCGGTCCCCGCGCCCGCCCAGCGCATCTCGCTCCCCGACCTCGCCCCCGACTTCTACAAGGCGATGGTCGGCCTGGACCGCAGGGCCCGCCAGGGCGTGGACCCGGTCCTCGCCGAGCTGGTCAAGGTGCACGCCTCGATGATCAACGGCTGCGCCTTCTGCATCGACATGCACAGCACCGACGCCCTCGGGAACGGCGAGCAGAACCACCGCCTGCTCTCCCTCCCGGCCTGGCGCGAGACCCCGTGGTTCACCGCCAAGGAGCGCGCCGCCCTCGCGCTGACCGAGTCCTTCACCCTGCTCACCCAGGGCCATGTGCCGGACGCCGTCTACAACGAGGCGGCCGCGCACTTCGAGGAGGCCGAGCTGGCGCAGCTGATCGCGCTGATCATCACCATCAACGCCTGGAACCGGATCGGCGTCGGCACCCGGCTCAGCCCGGCCGCGAAGTAGTGGGACGGCGGACGATGACGGTCGAGCAGCGGGAGAAGGCCCGCGTCCTGCGTGAACTCCACCGCCCGGGCGAGCCGTTGGTGCTCGCCAACGTCTGGGACGCGACGAGCGCCCGACTGGTCGCGGCGGCCGGGGCGCGCGCCCTCGCCACGGCCAGCGCGAGCGTCAGCTGGGCGCTCGGCAGCGCCGACGGCGAGGGCGCCGACCGCTCGCGGGTGCTGGCACAGACGGAGCTGATCGTCCGCGCGGCCGGCCCGCTGCCGGTCACGGCGGATCTGGAGAGCGGGTTCGCCGAGACCGCCGCGGGCGTCGGCGGGACGGTCGAGGCACTGCTCGCCACCGGCGCGGTCGGCGTCAATCTGGAGGACGGGGGCCGACCGGTCGCCGAGGCGGCCGAGCGGATCGCGGCGGCCCGGGCGGCCGCGGACGCGGCCGGGGTGCCGCTGTTCGTCAACGGCCGCACCGATGTCTTCCTGCACGCCGGGAGTGCCGCCGGGGCGGAGCTGCTGGACGAGGCGGTGACCAGGCTGCGGGCCTACGCGGAGGCGGGCGCGGACGGCGTGTTCGCCCCGGGGGTGTCCGATCCGGCGGTGATCGCCGCACTGGTCGGGGCCGTCCCGGCGCCGCTGAACGTGCTCGCCGGACCGGGCTCGCGGTCCGTGCCGGAGCTGGCGGCGCTCGGCGTGGCCCGGATCAGCCTGGGGCCCGGCCTGGCGAAGGCGGCGTACGCGGCGGTGCGCCGCGCCGCCGAGGAGGTGTACGGGGACGGAACGTACTCCGCGCTCGACGGCGGGCTCGACTACGGGGAGTTGCAGGGGCTGTTCGTCAGCCGGTGAGCGCGCCGAGTGCGCCGACCGCGCCCACGGCGTGGTTGACGACATCGCCGTCGGAACAGGTGGTGGGCCCGGCGCCGTGGCTGCCGAGCGCCGGGACGGTGGCGAACTCCTGCAGACAGGCCGCGGCGGACGCGAAGTCCGGCCCGGTCGCCGCGCCACCGCCGGCCCCGCCGGAACCGGAACCGGGGCCCGATGCGGCGCCCGTGCCCGAGCCCGGTGCGGCGCCCTCCTCGCCTGCGGCGGACGCGGCGGACGCGGCGGACGCGGCGGTCGGCGCGGCGGCCAGCGCCAGCGCGGCCAGCAGGAGCGCGACGGGCCGCCGCGCGCCGCTCACAGGCCGTGCCCGATCTCGCCGCTGAGACCCGGGTGGCTCATCTGGTTGGTGCCGATGGCCTCGATCTCGCTCGCCGTACCGCCGACCACCGGCAGGTCCTTGGCCTCGTGCAGCAGGAGGTCGGCGGGGGAGAGGGTCATCCCGTTGGACAGGCCGCCGAGCGCGTCCGGGGAGGCCGCGGTGGAGGTGGCGGCGGACGCGGACGGCACGGCGGCGGCGAGACCGGCCACGGTGAGGGCGGCCAGGGCGGCGAGTTTCTTCATGAACCCCCCAACGACCCGGCCGCCCCGAGGTCACCGCGGCGCGCGCGGCGACCGGCGGGTCAGACCGTGACCCGCAGCGTGCGCACGCTGTTGCTGACGAACGAGGCGATCGGCTCCGGCTCCGGCCCGTCCGCGAGCGCGAGCCCGGGGTAGCGCTCGAACAGGAACCGCAGCGCCGTCTCCGCCTCCAGCCGGGCCAGCCCCGAGCCCAGGCAGAAGTGCGGGCCGTGCCCGAAGGACAGGTGCCGGTTCGGCTGCCGGCCGAGGTCGAAGCGGTCGGCGTCGGGGTAGTGGGCCCCGTCCCGCCCGGCGGCCGCGTACGAGGCGAGCAGCGCCTCGCCGCGCCGGATCACCACGTCACCGACCCGGATGTCCTCGACGGCGTAGCGGAGCGGGAACTGGCCGACCGGCGAGTCGTACCGCAGCGTCTCCTCGACCACGGCCGACCACGGCACCGTGCCGTCCAGCACCGTCCGCAGCTGCTCGGGGTGGGCGAGCAGGGCGCGCACCGCGTTGGTGATCAGGTTGAGCGTGGTCTCGTGCCCGGCCACCAGCATCAGCAGCAGGGTGCCGACGAGCTCCGGCTCGCCGAGCCGGTCGTCCTCCGCGCGGGCGGCGATGAGGTCGGTGGTGAGGTCGTCACCGGGTTCGGCCCGCTTGGCGGCGACCACCGAGGCGAGCAGGGCGAACAGCGACTGCTGCGCGGCGGCGGCGGCCCCGGGGGTGGCGGAGCTGGAGACCAGGGTGTTGGACAGCTCGTGCAGCTCGTCCTGCTGCTTGGCCGGCAGGCCGAGCAGTTCGCCGATCACCTGCATCGGCAGCGGGTAGGCGAAGTGCTCGCGCAGGTCGAACGCGCCGTCCAGCTCGCCGATCCGGTCGAGCAGGGCGGTGGTCCTGGCCTCGACGGCGGGCTGCAGGGCGGCCACCCGGCGCGGGGTGAAGGCCTGGGTGACGAGTCCGCGCAGCCGCCGGTGGTCCTCGCCGTCGACGGTGATCATGCCGGGGACGGTGACGAAGTTGATCAGCGGCCAGCCCTCGGGGAGCCGCCCCTCCCGGAACACCGTCCACAGCCGGGGGTCCTTGCCGACGCGGGGGTCGGCGAGGAGGTCCTGGAGGGTGTCGTGGTGGGTTATCGCCCAGACCACCACCCCGCCAGGGAGTTCCACCAGGACCGCCGGCCCGGCTCCCCGGAGCCGGGCGTTCTCCCCGTGCTGGTCGCGTCCGAAGACGTCGAGGGCGACGGGCTCGACTCCTCCGCCCCCGAGGAGGCCCCCGGAGTCTGCGGTATCTGCGGCGGTGTCCATGCGAAGGGCCTCTCGGGGGCTGGCGGGCGGGGCGGGGTGAAGGCGCTGTAGAGCACCGGCAGGCTGATCAGGGCGCGCGACCAGGGGGACGGGCGCCAGGCCAGCTCGTGCGGGGGGACGGCGAGTTGGAGGTCCGGCAGGCGGTGCAGCAGGGTCTCGACGGCGGTCTCGACGATGATCCGGGCCGGGTGCTGGGCCGGGCAGACGTGCGTGCCCGCACCCCAGGCCAGGTGGGCCCGGTTGCCGCCGATCGACGCGTGCCCGATCGACGCGTGCCCGAGCGCGCCGGGGCCCTGGGCGGCCGGGTCGGCGTTGGCCGCGGCCAGACCGAGGACGAGCATGTCGCCGCGGGCGATGAACTGGCCGCCGAGCACGGTGTCCGAAGTAGCCCACCGGCCCGGGAAGTTCTGCGTCGGCGGGTCGCGCCAGAGCACCTCCTCCAGCGCGTCGGCGACGGTCAGCCGGCCGCCGGTGAGGGTGGCCCGGAAGCGCCGGTCGGTGAGCAGCAGCCGCAGGGTGTTGCCGGTCCAGCAGATGGTGGTCTCGTTCCCGGCGATCATCAGGACCACCAGGTGGTGCACCGCCTCCTCGTCGGTCAGCGCGGCCGGGTGGGCGAGCAGCCAGGAGGTGAGGTCGGCGCCGGGCGCGGTCCGGCGCCGCCGCACCAGGTCGACCAGGAGGGTCTGGAACTCCTGGTTGGCGCGCACCGATTCGGGACCGCTGTCGGCGATGTGGCTGATCAGCCGGATGAGGTGCGCACCCGCCTCGTCGGGCAGCCCGAGCAGTTGGGTGAAGACCAGCAGCGGCAGCCGGCGCGCGTACTGGGCGACCAGGTCGGCGGTGCCGTCGGGGCCCCAGCTGTCGATCAGCGCGTCGGCGGCGGCCTCGGTGGTCTCGCGCAGCTGCCGGTGGTCGACCCGGGCGAGGGTGTCGGCGACGGCGGCGCGCAGCCGCTGGTGCTCGGCGCCGTCCAGGTTGAGCAGGGTGGGGCGCCAGGAGGTCATCGGCTGGAGCCGCGAGTCGGCGGCCAGCCGGCCCTCGGCGGGGACCCGCCAACGGCGCGAGTCCTTGGAGAACAGCGCCTCGTTGCGGGTGAGTTCGAGCAGCTCGGGGTAGCCGAGGACGAGCCAGGACTCGACCCCGGGTTCCAGTTCGATCGGTGCCACCGGGCCGTACTGGGCGCGCAGCCGGGCGTACAGGCCGTGCGGGTCGTCGGCGACGGCGGAGCCGTAGAGCGGGGTGAGCGGCACTCCGACCGGCAGCCCGCCGGGCACGGTGCCGCCGTGGGCGGTGGCCGGGGGGGCGCCGCCGGCCGCGTGCGCGGGGCACCCGGGCGGCGGGACGGCCGTCGTACCGGGTTCGGGAACGGTCATCGCTGCGGCTCCAGGACGGCGGTGCGGTACAGGTGGTCGACGAAGTCGATCAGCAGGTCGTACGCGGCCCGCCGGTCCCGGGCGTCGCAGTACAGGATCGGCGCCCCGGGCAGCAGGTCCAGTGCCGACCGCAACTCCTCCTCCGGGTAGCTCGGGGTGTCCGGGAAGGTGTTGACGGCCACCGCGAACGGGATCTGCTGCTCCTCCAGCCGCCCGAGCACGTCGAAGCTCTCGTCCGGACGCCGCAGGTCGACCATGGCGATCGCGCCGAGCGCGCCGCGCGACAGGTCGTCCCAGAGCGGCCAGAACCGCTGCTGGCCGGGCGTGCCGAACAGGTACAGCGCGAGCCGGGGGTTGAGTGTGATCCGGCCGAAGTCCAGCGCCACCGTGGTGGTGGACTTGCCGCCACGCCCGGTGAGGTCGTCCACGCCGGTGCTCGCGGCCGTCATGGTCTCCTCGGTGCGCAGCGGGGAGATCTCGCTCAGGGAGCCGACCAGGGTGGTCTTGCCGACCCCGAACGGGCCGGTGACGAGGATCTTCACCGCGCCCTGGACGGACGGCGGCAGGTACTGCGGTGCGGCGGGCGGGCCGGCGACCGGGTCAGCGGAGTTGGCGGAGGCCAACGAGTACCTCTTCCAGAAGAGTGGTGGGCAGGCGTTCGGCCTGCGGAACGGGCGGGAGCACCTGGACGGTGCCGAGGTCCCAGAGGTCGCCGACCAGGACCTTGACGACACCGAGCGGCAGCCCCAGGTGGGCCGACACCTCGGCGATCGACAGCAGGCTGTGGCAGAGGTCCAGGATCCGCCGGTGCTCACGGTTGAGCAGGGCGTGGTCGGGGAGTTCTGGCCGGTCCGGTAACGCGACGACCAGGCTCTCGAAGGCCAGCTCGGTGCGGGTGGGCCGGCTGCGGCCGCCGGTGATGACGTAGGGGCGGACCGGACCGCCGCTCACCGCTGGCCCCCCGCCGCGAGATCGGCGCGCGGCGGGCTTGTCAGGTGGGTGCCGATCCGCTCGACCAGGACCTGCATCTGGTAGGCCACCAGGCCGGCGTCGACGCTGTCGCCGGTCACCACCGCCAGATGCGCCCCGGCCCCGGCGGCGACCACGAAGAGGTAGCCGCCGCCGTACTCGATGACGATCTGCCGGGTCGCGCTGCCGGGGCCGCCGAAGCCCTGGGCGACACCGCGGGCCAGCGACTGGAGGCCGGAGCAGGCCGCGGCGAGCCGCTCCGCGTCCTCGCGCACGATGCCCTCGCTGCGCCCGATCTCCAGGCCGTCGTTGGACACCACGACGGCGTGCTGGACCTGCGGGACGTTGACGATGTCGGCGAGCAGCCAGCCGAGGTCAGGGGTGGTGGTCATGGAATTCTCCGGAGCGCTGGGGAAGCTGGGGGGAAGGGGGAAGGGAAGGGTCGTACGGGTCCTGGGAGCCGGTCCGGGCGGCCGAGCGGCCGCCGGCGGTGCCGGCCTGGAACATCGACATGAACGCCTGGGCCTGCTGCGCCGAGCGGTACGGCGGGGCCGGCGGCGGGGTGGGGGCGGCGTTGGCGGCGTGCCGGGTGGCGGCGCGACCGCGGCGGTGGCTCCGGCGGGGCAGCGGCGGCGGGGCGGCGTCCGGTTCGTCGCCGGACGGCGGGTAGCCGGCGACCGGCGGGTACAGGGGCGGGTATCCGGTGGCCGTCGCGGGGTCGTACGGCGCGGGGTCGTCCAGGTCGTACGGGGTCCGCTCCTGCGGCGGGCGCGGTTCCTGCGGCAGGTACGGGGAGTGCGGCGCGTACGGGGAGTGCGGCGAGTGCGGCCGATGGGGCTCGTACGGCTGATAGGGCTGATAGGGCTCGTACGGCGTGTGCGGCTCGTAGGGCGCGTGCCGGCGGTCCACCGGGACGTCCGGGAACGCCCCCGCGGCGTCCGGGTACGCGTCCGGGTACGCGTCCGGACCGGGCAGGTCGGGGCGGGCCGGGGGGACGGCCTTCCCCCGGGGCCCGGACCGCGCGGGCGCGGCCGGTCCCCCGAACACCGCGTCGCCCCGGCCCAGGCCGGGAACGGTCGGCGGCAGCGGCTCGGTGAGCAGCGCGTTCGGCAGCAGCACCACGACCCGCACGCCGCCGTACGGCGAGGGCACGGAGCCGATCGTGACCCGGAACCCGTACTGCTCGGCGAGCCGGCCGACCGCCGCCAGGCCGAGCTGGGGCACCTCGCCGAGGCGGGAGACCTCCAGCGTGGACCCGCCGGCCAGGGCGTCGGCGGCTTTCCCGACGGCGAGTTCGGGCATCCCGACACCGCCGTCGTCGATCTCGATCACGGCCCCGTTGTGCACCGGCATCAGGGTGACGAACACCTGGGTGCTGGGCGGGGAGTAGCGGGTGGCGTTGTCCAGCAGCTCGGCCACGGCGTGGATCAGTGCCTCGGCGGCCGCGCCGACGACGGCGGTCTCGATCCGGCTGCGGACCATCACCCGCTGGAACGGCAGGATCCGCGACTGGGCACCGCGCACGACGTCCTCCAGCGAGACCGGCTCGGGCCAGTGGCGGCCGGCCCGGGCCCCGCAGAGCACGGCCAGGGTCTGGGCGAGGCGGGCCTGTTGGGCGGCCGCGTGGTCGGCCTTGAGCAGGCCCTCCAGCAGGGTCGGGTCGTCGTGGGTGCGCTCCATCTCGTCCAGCAGGGCCTGCTGGTCGTGCGCCATGACGAGGATCCGGCGGGCCACGCTGAGGAAGGCCCGCTGGGTGGAGGCGTTGAGTTCCTGGTCCTGCTGGGCGGCGGCCAGTTCGGTGCCGCGGCGGGAGAGTTCGGCCGCGAGCTGTTCCTTCAGGCGGGTGATCTCGTGCTGCTGCTGGGCGACCCGGCGGCGCTGGGTGGTGGAGACCGCGCGGTAGCGGGCGGCGGCCACCAGGGCGAGAGCGGCGAGCACGCCTGTTGCCGTTGCGCACCACTGAGTCATCGTCACGCGGCGAATTCTAGGGCGATGATCCTACGAAGGTGCGACCGGATCTCGCCAGCTGACCGGATCTCATCGATATCCCGTCAATACCGCGCCGATCCGCACTGGTTCGAGCACGATCGGACTGTCCGTGGGCAGTCGACCGGTGTCCCGTCAGCCCCGCTGGTGCACAGCCGACAAGCGGTGCAACAGGAGCAACGCGACGTCGTCCGGACGCGAACGCCGCTCGGTCACGTTCAGGGTGAGCAGATCGGCCAGCTTTTCCAGGTCCGGTCCCGGCTCGGCCCGGACCGGCCCGGCGTTGCGCGCCCACACCTCCAGCCCGCCGAGCATCCGGTGCACCGACTCGTCGTAGTCCTCCTCGCGGTCCTCCACCAGGCCGTCGGTGTAGGCGAGCAGCGTCTCGCCGGGCGGCAGGTACTCGACCGTCAGCGGGTACGGCCGCTCGGGGGCCACGCCCAGCGGCGGGCCGCCGGGCAGCTCCAGCTCCACCGCCCGGGCGTCCGCGGTGACCCGGACCGGCGGCGGGTGCCCGGCGCGGGCCGCCCGCAGCCTGCCGTCGGCCGGGTCGAGGGTCAGGTACAGGCAGGTGGCGAACAGCTCGGTGTCCAGCTCGGTCAGCAGCCGGCTGGTCCGGGTGAGCGTGGCGGCCGGGTCGTGCCCGTCGGTCGCGTACGCGCGCAGTCCGCTGCGCAGCTGCCCCATCACCGCCGTGGCCTCGGCGTTGTGGCCCTGGACGTCCCCGATCACCAGCCCGATCCGGCCGTCCGGCAGTTGCAGCAGGTCGTACCAGTCGCCGCCGATCTGCATGCCCTCGGTGCTCGGCAGGTAGCGGGCGGCGCTGGTGATCCCCGGCAACCGGGGCAGGGTGCGCGGCAGCATCGCGCGCTGCAGCTCGGTCGCCCGGTGGTGGTGGGTGTCGTAGAGCCGGGCCCGCTCCAGGGACTGCGCCAGGATGCCCGCGAACGAGGAGTAGAGGGTGCGGTCCTCACGCCCGAACGCGCGCTCGGTGGAGAAGGTGATCAGACAGGAGCCGACCTGGCGGCCGGAGGCGATCAGCGGCAGCACCGCCCACGCGGCGGGGGCGAGCGGGCCGCCGGTCCCGTCGCCCTCCCCGGCGGCGGCGGCGACCGGCCGCTCTGGCCCGCGCCCGCGCCCGCGCCGGGCCGGCTCGCTGAACAGCGGGGCCGACCGGGCCAGGGCGCGCTGCATCACGCCCTCCGAGAGGTCGGCCAGCCGGGTCAGCTCGGTGCGCCGCTCGCCCCCGTAGACGGTGTGCGAGACGGGCAGCAGCCGGCCCTCGTCGACCAGGTCCAGCACGATGCCGGCCGCCCCGAAGGCCGGCCGGCAGATGTCGGTGACGGCCGTGGTGACGTCCCGGACGGTGACCGCCCGGGACAGCGCCCGGGTGAGCGCCAGCAGCAGCGCCGACCGGGCCCCGGCGGCGGAGGCGCCCTCGGTGGTGCCGCCGGGCCCCTCGCCCGTCCCGGACGGGGCGGCGGCCCGCCCGCCGGGCGGTCCTTCCCCGGGCGGGCGTTCGCCGGGGGTCCGGCCGTGGTCGAGGTCCGCGATCAGGCCGGCGATCCGCACCGGCCGACGGTGCACGTCCAGCATCACCTCGCCGGTCTCCTCGATCCGGATCACCCCGCCGCCCCGGCGCGGCACCCGGTAGCGGAGCCGGTACGGGCCGCCGTTGGCGAGCGCCTCGGCCATGGCGGCCTGGACGTCCGGGAGGTCCTCGGGGTGCACCACGAGGTCCAGGCTGGGCGCGGGGGAGGTGCCGCCGCCCTCCGGCGCCGACCGGCCGACCAGCCGCAGCGCCTGGGCGTCCCAGTGGGTCTCGCCGGTGACCAGGTCGCGCTCGAAGGCCCCGTGCCCGGAGGCCCGGACGGCGAGCGAGAGCATCGAGTGGGCCGTCGCGGTGGCCGGATCACCGGCACCGGCACCGGCACCGGCGCACGGGCCGGGGCGCACCCCGTTCGCCGCACCCCGGTCGGAGCGCCCCTCGTGCCCCGAGCGCTCCCCGGTCCCGTCCGGTCCGCCGAGTGCCCCGGTGCCGGCTCTGGCGTGCTCCAACAGGTATCCGAGACGGTGCCCGCAGGCGTCCGCGAGGGTCTCCAGCACGTCCAGGTCGCGCCGGGGGACGGTCCCCCGGTGGGCGAGCGCGAGGGCGAGGACGCCCAGCGGCCGGGTGTCGACGACCATCGGCAGGGTGGCGACGGCGACCATCCCGGTGCCCATCCCGGCGTTCCGGTTCGGGTAGTCGGTGCTGGTGCGTTCGGGGCTCAGCAGATAGGGGCGGCGCAGTCGCAGGGCCATCGCGGCGGGCAGGTCCCCGGCCGGATCGACCACGCTGTAGCGCTCGTGGGCCCAGTCGGGCAGGCCGTGGGAGGCCGTGAGCCGGAGCATGCCGGTGGAGTCCAGCAGGTACAGCGCCGAGCCCTCACCGGTGATCCAGCTCGGGCCCTCGGCGAGGACGGTACCGAGCAGTTCGGCGGCGCCGGCGCAGCCCAGCAGTAAGCGGACGCAGCGCATGGCACTACGCGCGGAGGGGCTGCTGCGCGGGTCCATGGGGTGGCCGGCCTCTCGGGCGCCTTATGGGGCAGTTAATTCTTAATACCTTATTTCTTAATCCGGTGAGGGGAGAGTCGAACGGTGTGCCCCGGGGCGGCCGGGCCGCCTGATGTGTGTGAGTCCCCGCGGGGTCCGGTACCCTTCTCCGTACGACATGCCGCCCCCGCGGTGGCGGGTCGTGACGGCGCGGGGCTATAGCTCAGACGGTTAGAGCGCTTCCCTGATAAGGAAGAGGCCACAGGTTCAAGTCCTGTTAGCCCCACACCAGTCCGAAGGGCCCGGAGCAGCACGCTCCGGGCCCTTCGGCGTTCCCGCCGCCCCGCGCCCTCCCGCTCGTCGGGCCCTGCCGCTGCCGCCCCGCCGCTGTCGCTCCCTCCGAGCCCCGCCGCCCCGTCCGTGTCCGTCCGGGCTCAGCGGGGCCAGCCGCGCAGCCCGGCGGTCAGTACGGTGATCATCCGCTCCTGGGTCTCCCCGAGGTTCACGGCGAGCTGGAAGGCGCCGGCCGTCGACAGCGCGGCGAAGCCGTGGGCCAGCGAGCGGAAGGTGCGGGCCGCGTGGATCGCCTCGGAGCCCTCCAGCCCGTACCCGCGGAGCACCGCGACGATCACCCCGACCAGCCGGGCGGCCGCGGTCGCCAGGTCGTCCTCCGGCCGCGGGGCCTGCGGCAGCGCGGCGTACCGGTACGGGTGCTCGGTGGCGTACGCGTGGTAGGCCCGCAGGACGGCGGCGACCGCCTCGTCCCCGCTCCGGCCGAGCGCCGCCCCGGCGAGCCGGTCGGCCAGCTCCTCGGTGACCCGGACGGCGATCAGCCGGCGCAGTTCGGCCAGTCCGCCGCTGACGTGCTTGTAGAGCGAGGGGGTGGCGACCTTGGCGCGGGCGGCGACGGCGGCCAGGGTGAGGGCCTCGGGCCCCTGCTCGTCGATGAGGGCGAGCGCGTGGTCCACGACCTGCTCGGGCGTGAGTCCGACTCGGGGCATCGTGGGTCTCCTGGGGGGTGTGGCGGATCGGCGGGCGGGGGAGCGGCGGCCGGGCGAGCGGCGGGTGCCGGGCGGGACGGCGCGGACGGCGCGCGCGGCGTCAGGCCAGCTCGGCGAGGAAGCCCAGCAGGGCGTCCGCGGTGGCCTCCGGGTGGTCGGCCATCGGGTAGTGCCCGGCGCCCTCGACCATCACCTTGCGCGCCCCGAGCGCGGCGGCCTGCCGGTCGGCGACCAGCTCCGGGTCGCCGAAGTCGGGGTCCTTGGAGCCCATCACCACCAGCGCCGGGCAGCGCACGGCCGAGGTCCAGCCGACGGGCGAGGAGTCCCCGCGCACATAGCCGCGGGTGGCGGCCCGCCGGCCCGGGGTGCGCAGCGCGGAGACCAGTCCGGCCACGTACTCCTCGTGGTCGGCGGGCTTGGGGCCGGGGAAGGCGGCCTTGCGCAGGTAGAGCCCCCAGAACCCGGGCGAGCGCACCAGCAGCGCGCCCATCGCGCGGACCATCGCCCGCTGCAGGGCGGTGGGCGGCACGTTCTCGACGAAGGCGTCCAGCAGGACGATCCCGGCGACCCGGCCGGGGGCGTCCGCGGCGGCCCTGACCACGCTGGCGCCGGTGTAGGAGCTGCCCGCCAGCACGGCCCGGTCGATGCCCAGGTGGTCCAGCAGGGCGAGGACGTCGCCGGCGATCGCGGCGGGGGAGTAGTCCTCCCAGAGGATCGAGGACTCGCCGAAGCCGCGCAGGTCCATGGTGATCACCCGGCGGCCGGCGGCGGTCAGCAGCGGGCGCAGGTGCCGGTACGCGGCCCGGCTGTCGAGCATCCCGGGGAGCAGGACGACGGGGGCGCCCTCGCCGTGCCCGGTGTCGTCGAAGGCGATCCGGCCACCGGGGAGGTCGAGGTAGCGGGTGGCGGGGGCGATGGTGCCGTTCATGGGTGCCTCCTCGGGGCGGGTCGTCGGCGAGTGCCGATAGCCATAAAGCTAAGGCTAATAGCCTTAGCCGTCAAGCCCTCCCGAGCGACCCGCCATGACGACCGCCATGACCGACCGCCATGACCGACGCGCCGTGCCCCGACGCGCCGTGCCCCGACGCGCCATGGCCGACGCGCCGTGCCCGGGCCGGTCAGACCCCCTCCACCCGGAACGGATCGTGCTCGGTCAGCAGCTTGTCCAGCCGGGCCTGGTCGACCCGGCCGACGAGGTCGGTGGTCTCCTGCCGGTCCCGGACCACCTTGGCCAGGGTGAACGCGGAGGTGACCGTCCAGAGCAGCCCGACGGCGAGGAAGGCCCTGGTCCACGGTTCGACCGGGAGGTAGGCGATCCCGGCGCCGAGGGCGGTGCCGGAGAGGGCGAAGGACAGGACGGCCTGGATGTAGTAGGCGGCCGTGGTGCGTGACTGCATCGGTGCGCTCATGGCGCCCAGAATGGCCGCGCGGCTCCGGCCGCACATGAGTAGTCGTACTCAGATGGGAGGCCGTTCGTTGACGTCCTCTCACGTTCGGTAGTGTCAGTTGTCATCAAACGTCACAAAACGCCCATCCGGCCCCGTAGCGTCCGGTCCGTGTCCGGTCGTCACCCACGGATGGCTTGGAATCGGGAGACTCTCGGATTAACGTTTGATAACGCAGCGCGGTCCGCAACGCCGTACCCAGACGGCACCGTGCGCCGTCGCCTAATCCCGCCGGCCGGCCTTCGGGCAGGCCAGGGAGCCGGGGAACCACGTTCCTCTGGGGTGAATCGGCCGGGCCAGGGCACCGCCCAGGCTCAGCCGTAGGAGACCTTCCTGCTCCGAACCCGTCAGCTAACCCGGTAGGCGCGAAGGAAGGAAAGGAGCGCGCCTCCGTGGCGTCGACGCACACCCAGGCACACCCGGCCGGGTCCTCCACCGGCACCCAGCTGCTCGACCATCCGGGCCCGTTCGCCGGCCACGGCCCCTACGGCGGCCCCGCCGACGAGAGCGCCCCGCCGGCCGCCGACACCAGCCGGCACCGGATGCCCCGTCAGACCCGCGGCACGGCGCCGCTGCTCGGCGTCACCGCCGTCGCCGCCACCCTGGGCGCGACCGGCTTCGCCTCCGCCACCCCGGCCGCCGCGCCCGCCGTGGAGACCCCCGACGAGACCCCGGTCGCGCTCTCCGCCGACCCCGGCCTCGCGCTCGCCGCCCGGATCCAGCAGCAGGCCGACAGCCAGCGCACCGCGGCCGAGGAGACCGCCCGGGTCCAGGCCGCCCAGGAGGCCGAGGCCAAGCGCGCCGCCCAGGTCGCCCAGCAGGAGCAGGCCAGGCGCACCGCCGAGGAGGCCGAGAAGGCCAAGCTCGCGGCCATCAAGCTGCCGGTGCGCGACTACCGGCTCTCCGCCCACTACGGCCAGAGCGCGCGTTACTGGGCCCACCTGCACACCGGCCTCGACTTCGCGGCCGACCAGGGCGAAGCCGTCTACGCGGTCGGCCAGGGCACCATCACCTCGGCCGGCTGGGCCGGCGCCTACGGCTACCGGATCGTCGAGACCCTGCCCGACGGCACCGAGATCTGGTACTGCCACCTCTCCTCGATCATCAAGGGCTCCGGCAAGGTCCTGCCCGGCCAGCAGATCGGCAAGGTCGGCGCGACCGGCAACGTCACCGGCGCCCACCTGCACGTCGAGGTCCGCCCCGGCGGCGGCGCCCCGGTCGACCCGGAGACCTGGTTCGAGCAGCGCGGCGTCAGCCCCTGACCCCGCCTCCCCCCGAGCAGGACGAGGGACCCCGGCCGCACCGGCCGGGGTCCCTCGCCGTCCTCCGCGCCTACTCCGGCGCCCGCTCGTCCCCGTCCGCCCACTCGTTCCCGTCCGCCGGTGCGTCCCCGTCCGCCGGTACGTGATCGTCCGCCGGTACGTCGCCGTCCGCGGCCTCCAGCCCGGCCAGATAGGTCTCGATCTCCGCCGGCCCCGGCTCCGGCGCCAGCTCCGGGAACTCCGTCACCAGCAGCTCCGGCAGCCCCGGCACCGTCCAGCTGCCGGCCAGCTCCAGCGCCGCCAGCGCCGCCGCCTCCTCGAACGCCCCGAAGTCCCCGGCCAGCTCCTCCGGCATCGGCCGGCCCAGCGCCGTCAGCTCGGCCAGGTTCCGGTAGCTGCGCCGCATCAGCCCCTGCTCCAGCAGCCGCCGCGCGCCGTCCGTGGCCATCCCGACCGCCAGCATCCGGCCGCCGGCCTCCCAGCCCCCGTCGTCCACCGGGTCCAGCACGCCGTCCGCCTCCAGCGCCGCGAACGCCGCCGACCGCTCCTCCTCCGGCAGCTCCCGGAACCCCTCCAGCCAGGTCCGTACCGCCTCCCTGTCCGCGGTGTCCACCCCGGCCGCGCGCAGCAGCAGCGTGTACAGCCGGGGCCAGGTCACCAGGTCCGCCCGGCGCAGCAGCCCGGCCGCCACCTCGCCCTGCCACTCGGCCTCCGCGTGCAGCCGCTCCTGCCGCTTGGCGTTCAGCCGCTTCGCCGCCCGCCGGTGGTCGATGAGCAGCCGCACCGCCGCGCCGTACGCCAGCGGGTCCTGCTCCGGCTCCGGCTGGACGTACAGGTACAGGCGCTCGTACAGCAGGTGCTCCACCGCGGCGGAGGTGAGTTCGGGCCAGCCGTCGTGCATCCTGCCCTCGCCCAGCTCCAACAGCGCCAGCACCGCTCGCAGCGGGCCCTCGGCGACCGGCTCGCGGCCCTCCGCCTCCGCCCATGCGAGCAGCTCGGCGGCCTTGGTGCGCGGGGCGAGCCGCAGGTCTTCGTCTTCCATAACCACGAACCGTAACCGCTGGTCGCGGGTAGGGTCGGGAGCCATGGTCCCCGTCCGACTCACCGGCCCCCGGCTTGCCGTTCGCGAGTTCCACCACACCCCCGAGGACGTGGCCGCCCTGCACGCCGTGTTCGGCGACCCGGAGGCCACCCGCTACCTCCCGTTCGCCCCGCGCGACCTGGACACCTGCGCCGACCAGGTCGCCCAGTTCGTCGAGGAGGCCGAGAAGGAGCACCGAGAGGTCTACCGGCTCGCCGTCACCCGCCGTGCCGACGCCGACGACCCGGCCCGCGCCGACCCGATCGGCACCGCCGCGCTCGGCCTCGTCCCCTACGGCGCCGCCACGATCGGCTACGCGCTGCGCCGCGACCTGTGGGGTTCCGGCTACGCGGGCGAGCTGGTCGCCCTGCTGCGCGACTTCGCCTTCGGCCCGCTCGGCGTGCACCGGCTGGAGGCCCGGGTGGACGTCGACAACGCCGCCTCGATCCGGGTGCTGGAGCGGGCGGGGTTCCGGCTGGAGGGGCGGGTCCGGCACGACTACCGGGGCCCGGACGGCTGGCGCGACGCCCAGCAGTACGCCCTGCTCGCCGACGACCCGCCGGCCGGGGGCGCCGGGCAGGGGGGATAACCCCACCCCGGGTTCGCCGGGGAACCGGATGTCCGGCGGACGGGCGCTCTGACAGGCTTCAGAGGTCGGCAGGAGACGCCCGACGAGCCCGAACCAGGACCGACCCGAGGGACCGTGACCCGGCCATGAGCACCCACACCATGCAGCGCAGCGAGTACGAGGCGTACGACGGCCGCACCGGGTACGCCAAGGACGACACCGACGACCGCCGGTCCGGCGCCGCCCACCGCACCGAGGAGCCGCCGTACGCCTGGCGGGCCCCGTTCAGCTCCTACTTCTACCGCGAGGTCGGTTACGCGCTGACCGGTCTGCCGGTGGCGATCGTCGGCTTCGTCACCGCCGTGACGCTGTTCTCCCTGGGCCTCGGCACCTTCGTGACGGTGCTCGGCCTGCCGGTCCTGGCCGGTCTGACCACCGTGGCCCGGGGCCTCGGCCGGCTGGAGCGGGCCCGGGTCCGCGGCCTGCTGGCCCTGGACGTTCCCGGTCCGGCGCCGGTCCGGCCCCGGCCCGGCTTCTGGGGCGGCATCACCGCCCGGCTGACGGACGCGGCCGGCTGGAAGGCCGTGCTGTACCAGGTGGTGATGTTCCCGTGGGCGATCCTCAGCATGACGCTGTCGCTGGTCTTCCTCTGCGTCGGCTGGACGCTCGCGCTCTACCCCGTCTACCACTGGGTGTTCCCGCGCTGGACGGACTGGCCCGGCTACCGGCTCTTCGACTACACCAACGGCTCCGGCCACCACGTCTACTACATCGAGTCGCCGCTGCAGATCGCGGGCGTCTGCCTGGTCGGCCTGCTGTTCGTCTTCGTCACCCCGCAGCTGGTGCGCGGTCTGACCAACGTCAGCCGCCTCGCCGCCCGCGGCCTGCTCGGCCGCTGAACCGCCGACCCGCTGAACCGGTCCCACTGCCCGTCCCCGCCCCGTCCACGGCCGGCCGATCCTCGGCCGGCCGTCTGCGGATGCGGCCCCCGCCGCTCCGTGTTCGGATGGCCGCGATGGCCGACCGAACCTCCCCCGCCCCGGCCGCCGCCCTGGTGACCTCCCGTCCACTGGACGAGTACTGCGGCCTCTTCGGCCTCACCCGGGCCGCGCTCGCCGCCCTCCGGGGCCCGCTGCTCGACTGCCCCGGCGGCGCCGCCGCCCTGGCCGCCGAGGCCCGTCCGCTCGGCTGCCGGGTCATCGCCACCGACCCGGTGTACGCCCGGCCCCCCGAGGAGATCGCCGCCCGCGCGCTGGCCGCCCGGGCGGCCATGGCCGCCGCGATGGACGCCCGTCCCGAGCTCTACCCGTCCTGCCGCCACCGCCCGCCCGAGCGCTACCTGCGCAGCTGGGACCGGGCCCGCCGGCTCTTCGCGGCCGACCGCGTGGCCCACCCCGGGCAGTACGTCGCCGCCGCGCTGCCCCGGCTCCCGTTCGCGGACGGCACCTTCGCCCTCACCCTCAGCGGCTACCTGGTGTTCGCCTATCCCGCGCTCTTCGGGCCCGAGCGGCAACTGGCCGCGCTGACCGAGCTGGTCCGGGTCACCGCGCCCGCCGGCGAGGTCCGGGTCCATCCGCTGTTCGACGGCACGGGCCGCCGGGCCGACCACCTCGACCCCGTCCGGCACCTGCTCGGCGAGCGCCGGATCGCCAGCGAGATCCGGATCCTCCCGCCGGCCACCGAGGGCGGCCGCCCCCGCCGGATGCTCGTGCTGCGCCGGGCGGACCACCGGGAGCGCTGCCCCCGTTCCACCCCCGCGCCGCCCACCGCGGGGCGTCGTCCGCGCCGGTGACCACCGGGCCCGTGGCTATCCGGCGCCCGGCCCCGGAGCACCGGCACCAGTACCAGCACCGGCACCAGCACCGGCACCGGCGTCGGTGCCGACCCCGGGCGAGGCCGGTGCGCCCGTGCCGACCGTCGGCCCGCCCTGCTGCTGCGGCAGGAACACCACCGGCTCCAGCCGCGAGAGGATCTTCTCCGCCAGCCAGCTGCGGTCCGAGCCGTAGGGGATCCCGTCCGGCGCCATCAGCCGGCCCGCCACCGCCTCCCGCAGCCGCTGGGTCTCCTCGGCCGGCAGCCGGGACAGCAGCCCGCGCGCCGCCAGCAGCGCGTGGTACTGCTCGAACCCGGAGCGCGGGTGCTCGATCGCCTCCAGCACGCTCGGCAGGTCGCCCAGCGCCGGATCGCCCTGCATCAGCGCCAGCGCCTGGACCCGCCGCCCCTCCGAGCCGTCCGCGAACAGGTCCCGCACCTGCGCGGCCGTCAGAGCCGAACGCCGGGCCGTCGACCGGACCTCGGCCACCAGCCCCTCCGACCCGCCCGCGGGGTCGGCCGGCAGCATCGACCCGGGCAGGTCGCCAGGCTTGCCGGTGCTGGTGCCCACCAGGCCCAGGCGCTGCATCGCCCGCATCCGCAGGTCGTCCGCGCCGACCCGGTCGCCCTTGCGGTCCCGGTCCTGTCCGGCCAGGAAGAGGTCCAGCGCCCGGTCCGCGTCCGAGAGCACCCGGGGCAGCGTCAGCCGGGTCAGCAGCCAGCCGGTCAGGAAGCCGAGCAGCACGAAGTAGAGGACGAGCGCGGCGGCGAACGGCGAGGCGTCCGCGCCCCCGCCCAGGACCGGGGCGAGGGTCGAGCCGAGCCGGTCGAGCCGTTCGCCGATCGAGCCGAGCTGGGTCAGGCCCACGCCCAGCAGCACCTTGGTGAGCCAGTCCGAGACCTGTTCGAGATTGGTGTTGGGCACGTAGGAGCCGTGCGGTTCGGCGCCCGCCGCGCCGCCGCGCACCCGGGGCACCCCGAACAGGAACCCCAGCGCCCCGCCGACCAGGGCCGCCGCGCAGGCCACCACCAGTCCGCCGCCCAGCGCCTGCCACGGGTGCGGCCGGCCCAGCGCGAACAGCGCCAGCCCCAGCAGGCCCACCCCCGGCAGCGCTCCCGCCGCCGCCCGTCGAGCCGTCCGCCCCGCCGCCGTACCGCCGGTCCGCCGTGTCGCCATCGCCCACACCCCCAGTGCCCGCACCCCGCCCCTGCGGAGCGCGCGCCGACTCTAGGCCGTCTCTTTCGGATCACGCCAGGCGGTCGCCGCCGGAGCACATACGCCCCCAGCCTTCGGCCGGGAGGTACCCCCTCGCCGGCTTGTCGTCGGTCGCCGATGGCCCCCGGCCTTCGGCCGGGAGGTGCCCCCACCGCATGGACTCCGTCCTCCGCACCGCCGATGCACGCACTCCAACGCCGCCCGCTGATCCGACGTGATCCGAAAGAGACGACCTGGGCGCCGGCTCCTTGCCGGGGCCAGCCGACTCGTAGCCGGGATGCCCCCCGGGCGGTCGTGGAAACCCGCCCGGGAACGCAGACGGCCCGCGGGCTGCTCCTCGGGGCCGGACCCGCGAGGGGCCGGGCGCCGAGGCACCGTGGATGTACCGGTGAGCCCGCGGGCCGGGTGACTGCTGGGAATTCGCCTGCCGGGGACCATGGGCCCCACCCTGCGCAGGCAAGGGCGGCTCTAGCGAGCAGCCACCTCACACATCCTGATGGAACTCAACTCAGGATCACCTCCTTTCAGTGTGCCGCCACTGTAGGCAGCGTCCCGGAGGGAGGGCAACGGATTTATCGCCGTCGGATCAGGCGGCCTGCACCTTGTCCTTGAACAGCGAGTAGTCGATCACCTGATCGGCCGGCGGGGCCTGGACGGTCAGCGCCTTGTCGATGTCGGTGAAGTCCATCTGGCCGCCGCCCTTGCCGCTCTTCTCGATCCGCAGCGGGTACGGCTTGCCCTCGGTGGCCACGTGCAGGGTGGCCTCGCCGCCGGAGCTGTCCTTCGACTTGACGCTGAAGGTCTTCGCGCCGTTGACGGTGCCGGCCGAGCCCTTGGTGATGTTGGTGGCCTTGCTCTCGTCACCGGTGCCGAAGGTCTTGGTGAGTTCCTTCAGGTTGCAGGCGGTGGTGATTTCCTTCATGTCCGGGTCGTCCTGCGCGCCGCCGATCCAGCGGCCCTTGAGGAGTTCGACGGCCTGGGGGTTCTTCCCCTCGGTGACGCTGGTCAGGAACGCCGCGTCGGGCTTCAGGTAGACCTGCTTGCCGTCGCCGAGGAGCTCGAACTTGCCGGCCCCCGGCAGGGTCAGGGTGCCCTTGCACTGGCCCTTGGTGTCCACCGCCAGGTCCACGGCGATCTCGTCGGTGTCCTTGTTGACGTTGCCCACGACCTTGACCGAGGTGGCGCCGGCCAGGGCGTCCTTGGCCTGCTTCTGGATCTCCTCGGCAGTGAGCTTCTCGGTGTCCAGCCCCGGCGCGGCGGCGGCCTTGCCGGCGGCAGCGGGCTTGTCGGCGGCGGCGGGCTTGTCGTTGTCGCCGCAGGCGGTCGCCCCGGCCACGAGCAGCAGGCCGATCGCGGTGGTGCTGGCAAGGCGCTTCGACAGCATGAGTGTGTGTCCTAACTCGGCGCGACGGTCCGCGTCCAAAGGAGTCGTCTTTTCACTCAGTATGATCGTCGACCTCGGCGGGTCGATCTTGACCCGGGGTGCTGTTACCGCTCCGTGGCAGGACCGTGGCGCGGAGCGGACGCCCGCCGGGGAACGACGAAGGCCCGGAGGACGGATCCTCCGGGCCTTCGTTGCTACTGAGTAGCGGGGACAGGATTTGAACCTGCGACCTCTGGGTTATGAGCCCAGCGAGCTACCGAGCTGCTCCACCCCGCGTCGGTGAACCCAACAATACGGGGAGATCGCCCGGATGGGAAATCCGTTCCTCACGGGCCCCCGGCCGGCCCCCCGAGCCACCCTTCGAGCCGGGCGGCGAACCGCCGTCCGAGGCGGGCGGCGGTCCGCACGCCGGCCCGGGCCCGCGGCGCCGGCGGCCCGGCCCGCCCGGGGTGCCGGGCGGCCCGTGATCGGGCCCAGGCGGAGAAGCAGACCAGCGCCGCGAAGCAGGGCACCATCAGCACCGCGTACACCAGCAGGAAGCCGTGGGTGCCGAGGTCGGCGGCGGCGTTCCAGGTCCCGTGCAGGGTCATCGCCAGGACCAGCCCGGTCGGCGCCGCCAGCCGGGCCAGCAGGCGGCGCCCGGTGGTGAGGGTGACCGCCAGGCCGAGCCCGGTCAGCGCGGTGAACAGCGGATGGGCGAACGGCGAGAGCAGCCCGCGCAGGACGAAGGTCTGCACGGTGCTGTCGAAGTCCCGCAGGCTGGGCGACTCGCCGAGGCCGATGCTGTCCAGCCGCTGCTGCTGGTCGTCGGTGAACGCCCGCCCCAGGTAGAGCGCGTTCTCGGTGAAGGCGAAGCCGCAGGCGGTGATCCCGCCGAGGACCACCCCGGCCGCCAGGGTGCGCGGCCGGGACCGGGCCCGCCGGTGGCCGGTGGGCGACGGCCGCCCACCGGCCACCAGGGCGGGTGCGGCCGGTGCGGCCGGCGGGTGCGGCAGCGGGCGCGGGTAGGGGCGCAGCCGCAGCCGGCCGCGCGCGTGCGGCCCGGTGAGCCGGCGCTCGTACCCGCGCGGCTGCCGGGGGCCCGGCAGCCGGTGCGGCACGTCGGCGCGGGGGCGGCCGCCGGGCCCGGCCGCGCAGCGCGGCCGCCGGCCGATCGGCAGCAGCAGGACGAGCAGGGCGGCGCCCTTGGCGCTCTCCTCGATCACCGGGGTGATCAGGTCGGCGGCCAGTGCCTCGCCGAGGCTGCCCTGGTGGGCGCTCAGGTAGGTGCTGGTCCAGCCGTTGGCGAGGATGGCCACGGTGGTGGCGGCGCAGGCGCCCCAGCCGAGGCAGAACACGGTGTGCCGCAGCGGCACCCGGGCGGTCCGGTTGAGCCAGGCGAGCCCGCCGAGCACGAAGGGCAGCGGGACCGTCGCCAGCCCGAGGCCGACCAGCAGTCCGGCGGTGCCGGTCTGGCGGCGGACCAGCTGGAGGATCAGCACCCCGCAGCCGGCCAGGGCCAGTACGGCCGTCGCGGTGACCGCGGAGAAGGCGGCCGGGCGCAGTGGGCGGCGGCTGCCGGGGGCCGGTCCGGGCGCCGTCGGGCCGTCCGGGCGCGTGCCGGGGTCCTGCGGGTCGGTGCGGCCCGGCCGGGGCACGAGCCGCTGGGCCCGGCGCCCCCGCGGCCCCGGGATGGTCCGGGTGTCGGCGGTGGGCGTGGGCGTCTCTCGGTCGTCGGCGGCCCGCACGGTGAGGTGGTACCCATCGCCGGACGGGGTGCTCACCCGGCACAGGGTAGGCCAAGCCGCCGGGCGGCCGGGCGGAGTCGGGGGGAACCGTCCGCCCCGGACGCGCCCGCCGGCGGTGTCGGGGCCCGCGCGGGCGCGCCGGGTCGAACGCCCGGCGCGGCGTCAGCGCCGGCGGAACAGCAGGTCGTGCACCACGTGGCCCTTGGCGATGCCGGCCCGTTCGAACTTGGTGACCGGCCGCCAGTCCGGTCGCGGCGCGTAACCCGGGACGGAGCCGTCCGGGTGGTCCGCCGGTTCCGTCCAGCCGGTGCCGTCACCCTCGGGGTGGAGGTTCTCCAGCTCCGGGGAGGCGGACAGCACGGCGAGCATCTGCTCGGCGTAGGGCTCCCAGTCGGTGGCGCAGTGCACCAGCGCGCCGGGTGCCAGCCGGGGGAGGACCAGCTCCAGGAAGGACGGCTGGACCAGCCGCCGCTTGTGGTGCTTCGGCTTGGGCCACGGGTCGGCGAAGTAGACCCGCAGACCGGCCAGCGAGGCGTCCTGGAGCATGTCGCGCAGCAGGATCACGGCGTCACCGGCGGCGGGCCGGACGTTGGTGCTGCCGTCGCGTTCCAGCAGTCCGAGCAGGTTGCCGTGGCCGGGGGTGTGGACGTCGGCGGCCAGGATGCCCATGGCGGGGTCGGCGGCGGCCATCGCGGCGGTGGTCTCGCCCATGCCGAAGCCGATCTCCAGGGTGACCGGCAGGCCGTCGAAGAGCGCGGGCAGGTCGAGCGGGGTGCCGTCGATCGCGATGCCGTAGGTCTCCCAGCTCCGGTCCAGCGCGCCCGCCTGGGCGTTGGTCATCCGGCCCCGGCGCGGCTGGAAGCTGCGGATGCGCCGCTCGCTGTGCTGGGCCTCGGTGGCCTTGTGCGGGTACATCGGCGCCGGGTAGGCGGCGGGGGCCGCGGAGAGCCGGGCGGAGGGCGAGGGCTGGGGGATCGGGGCGGTGGCAGTCACAATCAACCGAGTCTACGGGGCCGCCGGGCGGGGGCCGAGGGCGCTGTGACGGGCCCCGCGTCCGCCACCGCGACCGGCCGCGCCCGCTCTCACCGCCCGCCCGCGCCCGCTCTCACCGCCCGCCCGCCTCCAGCGCGGCGAGCGCCCGGCGGGCCACCTCCCGGCCGATCGGCAGCGAGGCCGTCGCCGCCGGGGAGGGCGCGTTCAGCACGTGTACCAGGCGGCGGGTGGAGCGCGGGTCGTCGGGGTCGAACCCGGCGAAGGCGAAGTCGTCCAGCAGCGAGCCGTCCCGGGCGACCGCCTGGGCGCGCACCCCGGCGGTGGCGCGGACCAGGTCGGCCGGGGCGACGGCCGGCAGCAGTCGTTGGACGGCCGAGGTGAACGCCCGCTTGGACAGCGAGCGGTGCAACTCGCCCACCTCGTAGCGCCAGTGCCGGCGGGCGATCCGCCAGGTGCCGGGGAAGGCCGCGGTGCCGGCCAGGTCGCGGGCGCGGACGGTGCGCCAGTCGTAGCCCTCGCGGGCCAGCGCGGGCACCGCGTTCGGGCCGACGTGCACGTCGCCGTGCACGCCCCGGGTCAGATGGACGCCCAGGAACGGGAACGCCGGGTCGGGCACGGGGTAGACCAGTCCGCGGACCAGGTCCCGGCGCTCCTTGACCAGTTCGTAGTACTCGCCGCGGAAGGGCACGATCCGCAGGTCCGGGTCGTCGCCCGCCAGCCGGGCGATCCGGTCGCTGTGCAGGCCGGCGCAGTTCACCAGGACCTGGCAGCGGAGCTCCCCGGCCGAGGTCTGCACGGTGACGCCGTCGGCCCGTCGGGCGACCGCGCGCAGCTCGGTGCCGGTGCGGATCTCCGCCCCGGCCTCGCGGGCGAGGCGCGCGTAGGCGGCGGCGACGGCGGGGAAGTCGCAGATGCCGGTGCTCCCGATGTGCAGGCCGGCGACACCGGTGACCTGCGGCTCGTACTCGGCGATGCCCCGGCGGTCCAGTTCGGTGACCGGGATGCCGTTGGCCCGGCCGCGCTCGGCCAGGGTGCGCAGCCGGTCGAGTTCGGCCGGTCCGGTGGCGACGATCAGCTTGCCGGTGATCTCGTGCGGGATGCCGTGGGCGCGGCAGAACTCCACCATCTCGGCGGCGCCGGCCACCGCGTACCTGGCCTTGAGCGAACCCGGCCGGTAGTAGACGCCGCTGTGGATCACCCCGCTGTTGCGGCCGGTCTGGTGGGCGGCCAGGCCGGGTTCCTTCTCGAGCACGGTGAGCCGGAGTCCGGGGCGGGCCCCGGTCAGCGCGTGGGCCGTGGCCAGCCCGACGATCCCGCCCCCCACCACCAGCACGTCGACGTCGTACCGCACGGCCCGCTCCTCGCCTCGTCCGACCGCCCCCGTCCGTCCGCGATGCTGCCACGGCGGCGGGGGCCGGTCGAGGGGGCCCGGGGGCGTTTCGGCCGGGCCCGGGCGGCACCCGCGCAAGGTCCCGCGGGGCGCCGCCGGTCAGGCCGGGGCGACGATCACCGCGCGGGCGCGTTCGGTGAGGTCGCGGACCCGGCGCTCGCCCTGGAAGGGCTCCAGCCGGCGCAGCATCTCCACCACGTACTCGCGGCTGCGCTGGGAGGAGATCCGCCCGGCCACGTCGACGGCGCGCTCGCCGGCCGCGACCGCCGCGTCCAGGTTGCCCGCCTCGGCCTCGGCCATCGCGGAGACCACCAGCCGCAGGCCGTGGGAGCGCACGAACCCCTCGGTGGGGCGGGCCAGCGCCTCGCGGGTGAACTGGCGGACCTTGGCGGGCACCCCGAGGTCGCGGAAGCACTCGGCGGCGTCCGCGGCGAGCCGGTCGTAGGCGTAGAAGTCGATCCACGCCGGATCGGGATCCCCGGCGCGCGCCCGCTCGAGCGCGCTCTCCGCCGCCCCGAGCGCCGTCGCGCACGCTGCCGCGTTCCGGGCCTTGGCCTGGGCCCGGGCCTCGACCAGGTGGAAGAAGCTCATCGTCCGGGCGGTGGCCAGGCCCCGGTTGCGCTCCAGCGCGGCCTGGGCGAGGTCCACGGCCTCCTCGGCGAAGCCCCGGTAGCCGGCCTGCAGGCTCATCGAGGCCAGCACATAGCCCCCGAGCGGGACGTCCGCGGCGGCCCGGGCGAGCCGCAGGGCCTGGATGTAGTAGCGCTGGGCGGCCTCGTGCTGGCCGGTGTCGAAGGCCATCCACCCGGCCAGCCGGGTGAGTTCGGCCGTCGCGCCGAACAGCGCCCGGCCCACCGCGTCGCTGTACGAGGCGAGCAGCAGCGGCGCCGCCTCGACCCGCAGGCACTCCGGCACCATCGACGAACGCCAGTCCCCGCCGCCGTACTTGGAGTCCCAGCGGCGGGCCTCCTGGGCGGCCTCGCGGAGTTTGGCGGCGTCCGAGTGGCCGACCCGGTACGAGCCCGACTCGGCCGGGGCGCGCGGCGGTTCACGCGCCACCGAGCCGTCGGCGGGGTTGATCAGCCAGCGCGAGACCGGGGTCGCGTACGCGGCGACCGAGAAGGTGCCGGCCAGGCTGTCGCTCCAGCGCCCGCCGCCGGGGCCGCGGCGCAGGTCGAGGTCGACCCGCCAGAGGTCGGTGGCGGACCGGACCGCGTCGGGGACCTCGCGCGGGAAGGCCAGGCCGAGTTCGGGCGCCGGGTCGGTGTCGCCGAGGCCGATCTCCTCCAGCGGGACGGGCCGGCCGAGCTTGCCGCCGATCGCGGTGGCGATCAGGTGCGGCACGGGGCCCTGCGGCACCATGCCCTTGCTGACCCAGCGGGCCACCGAGGTCTTGTCGTAGCGGAGCGTCAACCCGCGTTGGGCGCCGAGGTCGTTGACCCGGCGGGCCAGACCCGCGTTGCTGATCTGCGCCAGGGTCAGGAGCGTGCCGAGCCGTTCGTTCGGTCCTCGTGGGCTGACGGTCATGGTGGCGGCGGCACCTCCTGCGGCCTTGTGCGCGGGGCCCGGGCGGCACCGGGCCGAAGCTGCTGTACCTAGAGTAGTCGGACGCGTTCCGAGGGTTAAGAGGCCGCATTCCGGATGGCGGGATCGCGCGCCCGGCGCCGGACGGCGGGCGGGTCGCGAAGTTGGCCAGGACCGCCGGGATCCGGCCGCCCGGCGGTCTCCCGGCCGCGCGCCGGAGCGTCGTGCTCCGGTCCCGTGTCGATGTGCGCCCGGCCGTGCCCCCTGGCCCGACCGGCTGGTCGGCGATTCGCTGGTGGTCGTGGGTCGGCCCGCCGTCGAGGACCCGGCGGGCCGGGGGA
Source organism: Kitasatospora purpeofusca (assembly GCF_034043715.1). GTDB lineage: Bacteria > Actinomycetota > Actinomycetes > Streptomycetales > Streptomycetaceae > Kitasatospora > Kitasatospora purpeofusca_A. Next base: position 55,441 of record NZ_JAXCLC010000049.1, read on the forward strand.
TGCCGCCGCCTTCATCCCCGCGGGCGGTGGCGACGTCCGGGAGGGCATGCGGATGCCCTCCCGGGCCGAGCGACGCCTTTCGGCCATCTCGCGATGGCCATGACAGGGCGACCCGCGGGGCGGTCCGGGCCGAGGAGGGGAAGGCCCGGGCCGCTCCGGTGGAGAAGCTCGTCCGGGCGTTCGAAACCCCGTACCGTCACCGCCGACCGCCGACCGCCGACCCCGCCCGAGGCGGACCGAAGGACCGGCCCCTACGGCAACAGCCCCGCGCGCGCACCGGAAACGACAACTCCGGTCACCGGACGCACAACCGGTGGCACCATGTCCTCTGACGGCGCGCCGGACGCGGGCTGCGGATCCGGGCCCGCCGAGCGGTGCAGATCCTCGTCCGGTGGAGGCGCGATGCGGTGGCTGACGGGCTGGTGCACGGGCGCGCCCCGGCGGGGCGCACCGGCGCACGAGCCGCCCGGCGCCGTGGCCCCGATCGCCGCGCGCCCGCTGTGGACCGGTCCCGACCCGCTCTGGGCGGTCGGCGACTGGCGGCCCGAGGAGATCCGCCTGGCCGTCCTACGGCCCGGGGCCGCCGCCGCGGTCACCACCGGACCGACCGCGCCCGACCCCTTCGAGGCGAACCCCGCCACCCTCCGGCTCGCCGTGCTCGGCCACTGCGGCGCCACCGACGCCGAACTCGCCGCCGGCCTGGCCGCCGCCCGCGGCGGCGCCGTCCGCCACCTCACCGGCTGGCCCGGCAGCTACACCGTGGTGCTGCGCAGCGGCACTCGTTCCACCGTGCTGCTCACCGACCTGGCCGGGGCCCGGCCGGTGTTCCACACCCCGTGGGGCGACGGCACCGCGTACGCCACGGCGGCCCTGCCGCTGGCCGACCTGGTCGGGGCCCCGCTGGACACCGGCCACCTGGCCGCCCGGCTCGCCTGCCCCGAGGCGCCCGAGGCGCTCGGCACCGGCACCCCGTACCTCGGGGTGCGACGGGTGCCGCCCGGGCACGCGCTCGCGGTCCGGGGCGGGCGGCCGTACCTCACGGGGTACGACGGGCCGGGCGCCGAGGGGGTGCCCGAGCGGGGCGAGGCGCCGGCGGTCCGGGAGCTGACCCGGGCGCTGCTGGAATCGGTCCGGTTCCGGGTCCGCACCAGCCCGGCCGGTCCGGCCCCGCTGCCGGCCGGTCCGTCCGGGCGGCCCAGGCTCGGGGTCGACCTCTCCTACGGGACGGCCTCCGCCACCGTCGCGCTGCTCGCCGCCGCCGTCCCGCCCGCCGCCGGACCGGCGGTGCCTTTCCCGTCCGGACCGGCGGCGCCCTACCCGGCCGGGCCGTACCGGGCCGTGCCGGCGCAGACCGGACCGCCGCCCGAGGAGTCCGGGCCCGTGATCCCGCCCGCGTCCGTAACCCCGCCCGCCTCCCGGTCAGCCGCCGGACCCCCCGGACCCCCCGGACCCGCCCGCCCGGCCCGGACCGGGGCGGTGAAGGGCTCCTGGGCCCGCACCGCCGCCCGGCCGCGCACCGCTTCCGAACCCGTCGCCGCCATCACCTTCGGCGAGACCACCGGGACCGGGACCGCCCCCGCCGCCCCGGTGCTCGCCCCGGACGTCCCGCGACTGCGCCGCACCGTGCTCGCCCCCGGCCCCGACACCCTCCCGTACGCGGACCTGCGCGCCGACCCGACCGCCGGTCCGCTCACCGACGAGCCCGGGCCCGAACTGGTCACCGCGGCCTGGGCCGAGGCCCGGTTCGGGGCGGGCGGCACCGACCACCTCACCGGCTACGGCGCCCGGCAGGTCCTGGACGGGCACCCGGCCCGGCTGGCCGACCTGGTCCGGGCCGGCCGCTCCCGCGAACTCCTCTCCCCGGTGGCCGCGCTGGCGGGCGCCGACCGGGCCGCCGCCGGCGTCCTGACCGGCGCGCTGCGGACCCCGCTCACCGTGCTGCGCGCCGCCCACCGGCTGGCCCGGATCCGCTACCCGGACGCGCTCGACGACGCCGCCGTGCGGCTGACCCTCCGCCGGGCGCCCGACGGCGCCGGCACGGCCGGGGCGCGCTCGGTGGAGGACCTCGCCTGGGTGGTCCCGGGGCCCGCCGCCCGCTGGCTGTCCGACGAGGCGCTCTCCGCGGTCGCGCTGCGGCTGCGCCTGGCGGCGCGCGAACCGGCGCCCGGGGACAATCCCGGCGCGTACCGGGCCCGGCACGCCCTGCACCGGCACGCGCGCGGCTTCCGCACGCTGGTGCACGCCACCGAACAGCCGGGCCAGCGGCTGCACGCGCCGTTCCTCGACAACCAGGTGGTACGGGCCGCCCGGCTGCTCCCGGACGAGGTCCGGCTCCAGCCCGGCGCCCGGCACGCGCTGCTGCACGCCGTCCTGGCCGGTGCCGGCCGCACCGACCTGCCGCCCGACTGGGGCCGCGGCCCGCGCCCCGACCGCGCCACCACCGTCCGGGCGGGCCTGCGGCTCGCCGCCGACGGCCTGGCCGAACTCTTCGACGCGCCGCTGCTCGCCGAGGCCGGGCTGATCGACCTCCCCGCCGTCCGGGCCGCGCTCGACCGCGCGGCCGACCCGGCGGCCCTGCTGCCGCCCGCCGCCCTGGCCGGTCTCGCCGACCTGGTCGCCACCGAGCTCTGGCTGCGCCGCGTCCGCGCCCGCCGCCACGGCGCCTGCTGGACCGGCCTCCCACGGCCCGTGCACCCCGCGCTGCCCCCGCCCCGCCTCTCCTGACCCCGTCTCTCCCCGCCCCGCGCGGCCACCCGCACCCGCCCCCGCCCGCCGGCCGGCCGCTCCGCCCCGCGCGCTCGTCCGGCCCCGCTCCCGGCGCTCCCGCGCTTCCCGGCGCGGCTCGGGCCCGGCGCCGCGCCGGGCGGCGATCATGGCGAGCATCCCGTCCCCTTCACCCCGCCCGGAGGCCGTGGTGACCAGTGCCGGTCCCGACCCGTCCGTCCCCGTCGTGCTCTCGGTGCTCGGGCGGCTCCCGACGAACCGGCCCCCCGGGGTGCTCGCGGCCTGCGACGGCTCGGACGGCTCGCTCTGGGCCCTGGACCGGGCGATGACCGAGGCCGAGGCCCACGACCTGCCGCTGTACGTGCTCGCCGTCGTCAACCCGGCGCCCACCGGCTACCCCCCGGGGATGGCCGAACTGGTCCAGGAGAGCGTGGAGACCCTGGTCGAGTCGATGGCGGACGGCCTGCGCCGTGCGGTGGACGCCGTCCAGCGGGCCCGCGCCCACCCGTGCAGCGCCGAGATGTCCCTGCACGTGGTGCTCGGCAACGTGATCGAGGTCCTGCTCGCCTCCTCGGCCCGGCAGCACACCGTGGTGGCCGGCACCCGGGGCAACGGCGGCTTCGCCCGGCTCCTGCTGGGTTCGGTCAGCGGCGCCCTGGTGCACCACGCGGCCTGCTCGGTCCTGATCGTCCCCGCCCCTCCGGAGACCTGAGCGGACGCCGGGAATGTCCCGAGATGGTTCATCGTTCACCTACCTCGGACCCCGCCCCCACCCCCTCTGGAGCCCCCGTCATGAAGGTCGAGATCTACTCCGACATCGCCTGTCCCTGGTGCTATATCGGCAAGCGCCGCTTCGAGCAGGCGCTCGACGGCTTCGCGGGCAAGGAGAACGTCGAGGTGGTCTACCGGCCGTACCAGCTGGTGCCGGACGCCCCGGCCACGGCGAGCCCGCACCGGGAGTGGCTGGCCGAGCGCTACGGGCCGCAGTCCGTCGCGATGGACGCCCGGGTCGCCGAGCTGGGCCGGGCCGAGGGCATCGGCTACGACTTCGACGCCGCCCTGCACGCCAACACCTTCCTCGGCCACCGGCTGCTGCACCTCGCGGAGACCGAGTACGGCGCGGCCGCCCAGGGCCGGGTCAAGGAGGCCCTGCTCAAGGCGCACTTCAGCGACGGCGTGGACGTCGGTGACCGCACCGCCCTCACCGAGGTCGCCGTCGGCGCGGGCCTGGACCGCGACCGGGTGACGGCCTACCTCGCCGGCGAGGAGGGCGCCGCCGAGGTGCGCGCCCAGCTGGCCGAGGCCCGCGAGATCGGCATCACCGCCGTGCCGACCTTCGTCTTCGAGGGCAAGTGGGCCGTCCAGGGCGGCCAGGAGGCCGAGACCTTCCGCCAGGTGCTGGAGCAGGTCGCCGGCGAGATCGGCGAGCGCCGGCCCGCCCCGGTGCAGGCGGACCCGGCCGGCGAGGCGTGCGCGGACGGCTCCTGCGCCGTCTGACCCGGCGGCCCGCACCGCACCGGGCGGACACCGCCCCCGAGGCCCGCTTCAGACGCACCTGAAGCGGGCCTCGGCCCAGTCGGCGACGTTCAGCGCCGACCGGATGCCGTCCGCCGGCGCCACCACCAGCCGGATCGAGGTCTGCCCGCCGAGCGGCACGTGCACCGGCACCGCCGGGTCGCCGGCCCGCAGGGTGCGCGAACTCCACAGCGTCCGCCCGTCGCCGCCCTGGACCGAGAAGACCACCCCGCCGACGGCGAGGGTCAGGTCGTCCATCCCGGCGACCGCGTCGAAGGACGTGCAGCTCCGGTTGAGGTCGATCAGCGTGGCCGCGGGCGCGTGCACGCTGATGCCGTGCCGGTGCTCGGCGCCGGCGACGGAGACCCTCTCCCGCTGCCAGAACCAGCCGCTGCCGTTCTCCCGGATGCTCGGCCGCGGCGGCGGCACCCGGTTGTGGGACGACTTGACCACCGGCAGGTCGTCGGCCCAGAAGTCGGTCGGCGCGGGCGGGGTCGGGACGGCCGTGGGCGGCGTGGTCGGCAGGCTCGGCGTCACAGTGGGCGTCGGTACCACCACCTCGGGCACGGGCGGCAGCGGCACCTCGGGCGTCGGCACCGGTGGCGGGGTCGGCGCCGGCACGGCCGGGACGGTCGCGGGCGGGGTCGGGGCGGGCGTCGGGGTCGGCGTGGGCTTCGGGGGCGCGGGCGTCGGCGAGGGGGCCGCCGTGGTCGCCGGCGGGCTGCTCGGCGTCACCGGCACCGGTCTGGGCGCGGCGGCGGGCGGCGGGGGCGGGGACGGCGCGGGGGCCGGCTGCTCCACCGGTGCCGGAGCCGGGCTCTCCGGCGCGGGCGGCGGAGCCGGTTCCGGGGCGGGCGGCTCGGGCTCGGCCGCCGGCGGCGCGGGAACGGCCGGCGCCGAGACCGGGGCAGCGGCCACCGGAGGCTTGGGCTCGGGCGCGCCGGTGAGCGCGTACGCGGCGACGGCGGCCGCCGCCACCGCGACGGCGGCGGCGATCCCGGCCTTCGCGGCGGTGCCCAGGCCCTCCGCGGCGCCGCTCGCGGCGCCCCCGCCCCCGCCGGAGGCCCCGGCTCCCGCACCGCCCGCGGCCCCGGCGCCCGCCGTCGTTCCGGTCGTGGCGCCGGCCGTGGCCCCGGCCGTGCCACCGGTCGTGCCGCCCGCCGCGGCGGCCGCGGTCCCGGCGGCCGCGCCGCCCACCGCCGCCACTCCGCCGACGGCGGCCGCGGCGGCGCCGAAGCCGCCCACGCCGATCCAGACCAGCACCCCGCCGGGCAGCAGCGCGCGCAGCCCGTGGTTGATCTCGGACAGCTCCAGGCACGCGGCCGTGCACCGGTCGCACTCCTTGAGGTGCCGGCCGACCTCCGCCGAGGCGCGCTTGCGCAGGGAGCCGCGCGCGTACGCGCCGAGCCGGTTGGCGTACGCCTCGCAGTCCCGGTCCTGGCTGCCCGAGACATGCGCTTGCAGGAAGCCCGCGGCGAGCCGGTCGCGGGCCCGGTGGGCCTGGACGGCGGTCGCGTTGGCGGTCTTGCCGAGCATCACCGCGACGGTCTTGGGGGACTCCCGTTCGACCTCGGTGTGCCAGAGCACCACCCGGTCGTCCTCGGGGAGTTCGGCGTACGCCTGCATCACCATGCGCTGGTCGGCCAGCGCCATCGCCCAGGCGTCGGCGCCGGGGTCGGCCAGGTCGAGGTCGACCACGGCGGCCGAACTCTGCGCGAACACGCTGAAGTCGTCGACGAGTTGCTCGCGCCGCTCGCTGCGGGTCCAGGCCGCCGCGACGTTCCGGACCGCGGTCAGCAGATACGCGCGGACGGCGAACTCCGGTCCCTTGCCCGCGCGCAGCGCCTGGAGGGTGCGGGCGAACACCTCGCCCGCGAGGTCCTCGGCGGTGAAGCTGTCCCGGCAGCAGGTCCGGGCGTAGCGGCGCACCGAATCCACATGGCGGCGGTAGATCTCCTCGTAGGCGGTGTCATCGCCGGCCCGGACGAGCGCGGTCAACTCCGCGTCGGAGGGCGGTCGTTCACCGTCGACGGGATCGGCCGGCGCCGGCACGGTTGGGCGCACCGGTGCCCCGGTGCCGACGAAGGCCTCCGGGATGACGCCGCCGCGCCCGGCGCCGGCCTGCCCGGGGACCCGGCCCTGGGGGAGCGCCGCGGCGGAGGCGGAGAGGGTCTCGCGGCCCGGCATCCCGGCCTGGTCCGGCACCTGGCCGGCCGGCACCGGCCCGGGGGGCGCCCCCGGCCCGCCGCCGGGTGCGCCCGGGTCGGCGGCCGGCCCGTCAGGAGCCCGGTCGGGCCCGCCCCCGGCGGACCGCCCGAAGTCGAGGCCGTAGCCGTAGTCGTTCTGTTCCTCGGCGCTCACAACGGACCCCAGACTCCACGACAACCCCCGTAGTGTGGCAGGGCGCACGGGAGTGCGTGGGCGCACGATTCTCCGCCGCACGGCGCCGAGGGCGCGCGAACGGCGCGCATCGGGACATTGGCTCCAACCACGGGCAAAGGATGGCATAGCGCAGAGTTGGGCGGTAGCCGGACCGGCCGTGACCCACTCTTCCGTGGGGCCGTCGCGGATGTGTTCGCCCCGCGCACGGCGCCCCCGGGCGGCGTCGCCCGCCCGGGGCGAACGGCCCGGAGCCGTCCGGCCCCGCTCACCGACCTTCCTGCCCGCGCCGGACGGTGGGGTCCGGTGCGGGCAGGCTCAGCGGGCCCGCAGGCCGTCGAGCAGGATCTGGAGCAGCCGGTCGGACGGTCCTTCGGCGGATCGACCGTCCGCCTGCGGGCCGCCGGTCGGCTGCGGCGCCTCCGCGGAGCCCGCGGGCTCCGAGCCGGACGCCGCGCCCGCCGTACCCGCCACGACCGGGCCGACCGGCGGCCCGCCGCGCCAGGCGTGCACCGGCACCGACGCCGTCAGCACCAGCACCACGTCCGCGACGGTCACTCCGGGCCGCAGCTCGCCGGCCGCACCCGCGCGGGCCACCAGGGCCGCGAGCAGTTGCAGCAGCAGCCGCGGATCCGCGTCGGCCACCAGCGCCGCCGTCTCGCCCTCGGCCGTCGGCCCGGCACCGGTACCGGCACCGGCACCGGCCCGGACAGGCCCACCGGCCGCCTCGCCGGGCAGCTGACCCGGCACCTGGCCGGACGGCTGACCCGGCACCTGACCCGGCACCGGACCGCCGAGCGGCCCGGGCGCCGAACCGTACGCCGCACCGGGCAGCCCGGTCGCCCTCGGCTCGTACCGGGCCGAGCCGAACGCGCCGCCCGCCCCGGCCGGGTCCGGCGAACGCTGCTCGGGCACCCGCCCCAGCTCCTCGGCGTACCGGAACGCCTCCGGCGGCAGCAGCCGCCCGGCCCCGGTCGACACCGCGCGCGCCAGGTAGCCGGCCAGCGCCTCCCAGGCACCCGCGCCACCGTAGAGCGAGTCGCGGGCCTGGGCGGTCAGCCAGGCGACCTCCTCCGCCGCGATCCGCTGGACCAGCACCTCCTTGCTCGGGAAGCGCCGGTACACCGTGCCCACACCGACCCCGGCCCGCCGCGCCACCTCCTCCATCGGCGCGCCGTAGCCGAACTCGCCGAACACCTCGCGGGCCGCGCGCAGCACGCTCTCCAGATTCCGCCGCGCGTCGACCCGCAGCCGGGTGCCCGGGGACGGCCCGCCGCTCTGTGTCACCTCGCCACCCCGGTACGGGACGGCCGCGTACGCCGCCCCCGCGAGGCCGGAGGCCTCGGCCGGACCGCGTTGCTCCGGCACCACGCCCTGGCCGGGGTGTGCCGCACCCGATCGCCCCAACAGTCGCTCCTGTTCCATCATCCCAACTCTCCCCCGCAGGCGTCCGGTTCCGGACCCTGTCGTCGCCCGCCCCTGCACCCCCCGGTGCAGCTACGCCTGAAAGAAATGACCGATGACCCATCGCTCGTGCCGTTGGTGCCGCCCGGGTGCCGCCCGGCCGCGGGTGCGGCCGCGCGCAGATCCACCCGGACCCCGCTCCGGAGGGCGCCGCCGGGCCGATCGATGCGATCGGGCCGGCGCGTCGGCGCCCGTTCTGGGCCCTGTCCGGGAACTACCCTTCCCCGGATCACGGTCCCGCAGTCGGGTTCCCCCGCCAACACTAGAACTGGCCGTAATGACCGATCCACGGTGCGTCGCCACCAGTTGACATGGCAGTGGCCGCGCCGCCACACAATCCGACCATAGTTCACCGCCGTTCGAGGCCGAAAGTGCGTCAGAAACTCACCCCGCCAGTACTTCTGTCCACCTCCGGCCCCACCGGACCCGTCCGCCACAGCACGGACGGTGGACAAGAGGGCTTCGGCGGCCCTTTATTGGTGGGCGTGATGGGGGCATGCCCGGTCGAAGGCGGGCCACGGAGCCCATCGACAGGAGGTGCGCCATCAGGATCCTGATCGTCGGCGGCGGGTGCGCGGGCATGTCGGCCGCGCTGCACCTCCAGCGCGGCCTGCGCGAGCGGCTGCGCCGCGGCGAGGTCCACCTCACCCTGGTCGAGCCGCAGGCCTACCTCACCTACCACCCCCTGCTCGCCGAGGTCGCGGCCGGCACCATCGACCCCCGCCACGTGGTCGTCCCGCTCCGTCGCGAACTCACCGAGTGCAAGGTGCTCACCGCCCGGATCACCCGGATCGAGCACGCCTCCCGCCGGGCCTGGGCCGACGCGGCCGGCCGGGGCGAACCGCCCGCGCCGGTCGAACTCCACTACGACGTCCTGGTGCTCGCCCCCGGATCGGTCTCCCGCACCGCCCCGGTGCCAGGACTGGCCGAGCACGGCCGGGGCTTCTCCACCGTCGGCGAGGCCGTCGGCCTGCGCAACCACGTCCTGGAACAGCTCGACCTCGCCACCACCACCCGCGACCCGGCACTCCGCCAGGCCGCGCTCACCTTCGTCTTCGTCGGCGCCGGCTACGCGGGCGTCGGCGCGCTGGCCGAACTGGAGGACATGGCCAGGTACGCGGTCCGGGGCCACCACCACACCACCCCCGAGGACCTGCGCTGGGTCCTGGTCGAGGCCACCGACCGGATCCTCACCGAGGAGTCGCCCGAACTCGCCGGACACACCCTGGCCCAGCTGCGCGAGCGCAATGTGGACGTCCGGCTGCGCACCACCCTGGAGTCGGCCGCCGGCGGGGTGATGGCGCTCTCCGACGGCAGCCGGTTCGCGGCCCGCACCCTGGTCTGGACGGCCGGAGTCCGCCCCAACCCGCTGCTGCGCGACACCGACCTCCCGCTGGACACCACCGGCCGGGTCCGCTGCCTGCCCACCCTCCAGGTGCTCGGCCCGGACGGCCGCGCGCTGCCCGGGGCGTGGGCGGCCGGGGACGGCGCGGCCGTGCCCGACCCGCACGCGGACGGGGCGCCGTGCGCGCCGAACGCCCAGCACGCCTTCGCCCAGGCCGAGCTGCTGGCCGCCAATGTGCTGGTCGCGCTGGACGGCGGCCCGCATGCGTCCGGCATCGCCGAGTACCTGCCGGGCCCCCCGGCCTGTTCCACCTCGCTGGGCCTGGGCCGCGCGGTCGCCCACACCCGGCGCGGCGGGCGGCTCACCGGCCGCCGGGCCTGGTGGCTGCACCGGGCCCGCCATCTGCGCCGGCTGCCGAGCGGGGAGCGCCGGGTCCGGATCCTCATGGACTGGGCGCTGACCGGGCTGTTCTCCCGCGAGGTCGTCCCGCTCGGCCGGCCCGAGCAGCCGGACCGACCGGAGCCGGCCGACGGACGGCCGGTGTGAGCCCGGGCCGGTGGCCCCGGCGCCGCCGCCCGCTCGGAGTACCGGCACGGCTCCGAGGCCGACCCGCCGACCGCGCCGGGCGCGGACGACTTCCGGAATCGGGCCTCCGCCTGACAGGATCTGCCCGACCGAGTCATTACCGCGTGTGCTGACGAGTGCACAAAAAGTGATGATATGCCTGGAACCCGAGGAAGCGGCCGTCGTTTGAACCTCATGCGCTGGAGCGCCCGGCTCACCGGAGTCCCGTGGCGTGCCGCCCCGCAGTCCGGGGCGGGCACCGACCGCGGCACGCCGTCCGGCGACGCCGTCGTGGTGCCCGGCCCCCGCGACCCCACCAGCCCCACCACCCCGGTCGGCATCCCGAACGCCCTCGACCCCACCGGCGTGCTCGACCCGCACCGGCCCCAGGACCTGCGCGAGGTCCTCAACCGCATCCCCGCCCCCGTCGCCGTCACCTACGGGCCGCTGCACCAGCTCGGCTACGCCAACCGCGCCTACCGCGAACTCTTCGGCGAACGCCCCACCGGCCTGCCCGCCTGCGACGCCCTGCCGGAGCTCGGCACCCTCGGCGTGCTGCCCCTCATGGACCAGGTGATCCGCGGCGGCAGCCCGCGCAGCGTCAAGGCCCGCTGCATCCTCGGCCTCACCGGCAACCGCTACTACAACGTGTCCTGCGTGCCGCTCACCCGCGACCCCGGCGACCCGGCCCCCGCCCCTCCGCCCGCCCGGGCCGGATCCACCCCCACGAGTGCCCCCGGCACGGCCCCCACCGCCGTCGACACCACTCCCACGGGTGACGACCCCACCTCCGGCGTCCTCATCTTCGCCGCCGAGGTCACCGACCAGGTCCTCGCCGCCGCCCGGCTGCGGGAGTCCGAACGCCGCCAGCGCGAGGCCGCCGTCACCCTCCAGCGCAGCCTCCTCCCGCAGAAGCTCGACCAGCCCGCCGACCTCCGGGTCGCCGCCACCTACCAACCGGGCGGCGCCGAGGCCGCGGTCGGCGGCGACTGGTACGACGTCATCGCCATCGACGGCGGCCGCACCGCACTCGTCATCGGCGACGTCATGGGCCGCGGCCTGCGGGCCGCCGCCGTGATGGGACAGCTGCGCACCGCCGTCCGCGCCTACGCCCGCCTCGACCTCCCGCCGCACAAGGTGATGAGCCTGCTCGACGGGCTCGCCATGGAGATCGACGCCAACCAGATCGCCACCTGCACCTACGCCGTCTGGGACCCGCAGCGCCGGACCCTCGGCTACGCCTCCGCCGGCCACCTCCCGATGCTGCTGCGCTGCCCCGACGGCACCGTCCTGCGCAGCGAGGAGCAGAACGGCCCGCCCCTGGGCACCGGCGGCGGCGTCCACCTCTCGCACACCCTCCGCCTGCTGCCCGGCACCACCGGGGTCCTCTATACGGACGGCCTGGTCGAACGCCGGGACGAGGACATCGACCAGGGCCTCGACCTGCTCGCCCGCACCCTCGCCGGCGCGGTCGGCGCCCCCGACGTGGTCTGCTCCCGGCTGCTCCGCGCCATGGGCGTCAGCTCCGACCACGACGACGACGTCGCGATCCTCGCCTTCCAGCTGCCGGCCGAGGAGGAGTCCCCCGGGCGGACACCGGCGCTTGACGTGGTCTCCCAAGAGGTCTAGTGTTCTTCGAGCTGCCTGGCTGGGAGCACCGGACACGCATTGGCGCGGACGGTCCCGGGGTAGCCAATCCTCTGAAACACCACCTCATCCCATTTCGGGCCGAGGCGTGTCGTTATTTCTTTCGATACGTTCCGGCTCAGGGTCTATTCGGTGTGCCTGCTTTCAGGGATTGCGGCCGGATTCGCTTTTCGGAGCGGGGATCGGCTAGAGTTTGAAACGTCGGACAGGGCGTCAAGCCGCAGAAGACGCCAGCGAGTTGGATGAAGGAAGCGCCGGGAACGGCACGGAAAACATCTGATAAGCTGGGAACACGAAAGAACGAAGCGCCCGGAGGGCCGGTGTGAAAGCC